>NZ_JBFTME010000002.1:0-610415 GCF_056396805.1 Rhizobium sp. 05N49 | reverse complement strand
GTTTTCGGTAGCGGCAACGATCTTGGCCTTGATTTCGCCGACGACGTCGATAGCGCTGTCCATGGCGGTGTAGGCAGTGTCAACCTTTGCAGCACCGAGGCCGAGGGCGTCCGAAACAGCGCCGAGAGCCTTGTTGTCCGAACGCATGGTCGTTGCGATCGACCAGTAAGCAGCGTTGTCGGAAGCCTTGCCAACGCGGTAACCCGTCGAAACGTGGTTCTGCGTGGTGTTGAGGCCCTGGTTGACGTTACGCAGCGTCTGGAGAGCGGCCTGGGCGGAAGTGTTCGTGTTAATGCTCGTCATAAGTGTGTCCCCTAGAAAAACTAGATACAAAAAGGAGGACATACCGGACTATAAATACCGGCGATGACGGACCAGCTTCATGCCACTCGGTGCCTTTATCTCTTGGCCCAAACCCGTCATGTCGAGGGCAATCTCGCAGCCAATACTTGCCAACTTCTTAAAAGCCGAGGGGTCGGCCAAGTCGCTTCAATTCCATGGTTAATGTTACTTGAATTTGTCTTCCAGGAAGCAGCTTTCCCGGAAAGCGGGTGTGCGACTGCACCGGTTTCAAGCAAGCTTCGAATGCCAGTATGGCAGAAGCCGGGATAGTATCGTCGGGCAACCTGCTTTTAGCGGGACCGTCCGATTGCGCGCCCGTCGATCACCATTTCATGCCGGAACATTTCCTCACGGAGTTAGGTTTTGAACAGCAAAGTTTCGTTCTCGGCGGCATCCCGCGACTATCAGGCGGGCCGCTATACACAATCTCTGGCGACGCTCAACCAGCTCATCGACACTCAGAAGGACGCCAAGACCTACGCCCTCCTCGCCAAGAACCTGTTGCAACTGGGCTTCAAGTCCGATGCAGCCAAGGCCTATGGCCTCGCAGCCGACTGCGCCGGGCAAGGCGGGTTCGAATTCCTGAAGACTGCCGCCAAACTCCACCTGGAAGCCGGCAACGACGACGACGCCCTGCTGATCGCGATGCGCAATCTCGGCAAGGCTCAGGAAGATGCCGAACTCGCATTCATTATCTCGACGATCTATGTACGCCGGCAGCGGCGGGATCTGCTGCGCCCGTTCAAGAAAATCCTGTCCGAGAGCATGAACCCGGATCATATGCGCCTTGCCGCGCTGCTGCTTAACGACGACCTCATGGACGAGACGAACCAGCAGCTCGCCCGCAACCTCTTCCGGCGCTTCCCRGGCAACCTCGCCTTCCGTTTTCTGTATCTCGTCTGCGTGCGCGAATTCAACGAATTCGATGAGGCGAACAAACATCAGGCGCCTATCGACGCTGCCCTTGCCAAGGGCGACATCGACACGCTGAGGAAGGACAACCCGTTCTATCATCTGCATTGGTGCGGCGACGAGGATTTCAATCGCTACGCGACGATCGGCACGCAGCCGCTGGACCCGGTGCGCGTGGATTATCGACGCGGTCTGCCGCATACCTGGTCCGACAAGATCCGCATCGGCTACATGTCCTCGGACTTGTGGGACGGTCACGCGACGATGAAGCTGCTACAGCGGGTTCTCGAGCTTCATGATCGCAATCGGTTCGAAATCACGCTCTTCGATCACACCCAGCCCGAGTTTCTGGAGAAGAACGTCGCCGATCGCAGCCGCTGGGGCAAGATCGTCAACACATACGGCCTGTCGGACGCCGCTGTCCTGAATGCCGTTCGCGCCGAGAACATCGACATCATGGTCGACCTCAAGGGCCACACCTCGGGAAGCCGCGCATCGTCCTTCAATCAGCCGCTGGCGCCGATCCAGGTCGCCTGGCTGGGCTTTCCCGGCAGCACGGTCAATATCGATCTCGACTACGTCATTGGCGATCACTCGGTGCTGCCTGACGTCGCCAAGCCTTTCTATCACGAGAAATTCCTGCGCATGCCGGAAAGCTACCAGCCGAACGATCCGGCAAACCGCCCGCGGCCGCAGCCTGTCACGCGGGCAGAGCTGGGCCTCCCAGAAGATGCCTTCATCTTCGCCTCGTTCAACGGCAACCGAAAGATCACCTCCGAGGTCGTCGACAGCTGGTCCAGGATCCTCAAGCGTGCGCCCGACAGCGTGCTCTGGCTGATGGCAAATACGTCCCGCAACAAGGACAATCTGCTGGCGCGCTTCCAGGCCAATGGTATCTCGGCGAAACGGATCATCTTCTGCCCGCGTGCGCCCTATGAAGTGCATATAAGCCGTCAGCAGGCGGCCGATCTCGGCATCGATACATTCCCTGTCAATGGACACACGACCACCTCGGAACAGCTCTGGGGCGGCCTTCCTGTTCTGACGATGAAGGGCACGAACTTCGCCTCACGCGTCAGCGAAAGCCTGCTGAAGGCAATCGATCTGCCGGAACTCGTCGCCGACGATCTCGGTGCCTACGAGGATCTCGCCGTCGAGCTCGCGCTCAATCCGGAACGTGTCGCGGGCTACAAGAACCATCTGAGGGACAAGCGCTACATCGCGCCGCTCTTCGATGCGGAACGTTTCTGCCATCATCTCGAGCGCGGCTACGAGCTGATCATCGAGCGGCGGAAAAACGGCCTCACCCCCGACCACATCGACGTTCCCGCCCTACCGTCGCGCACCGAGCCTTTCGGCTCGAAAGACTGAGGCCATCGTCATTGCAAACACGAAGCCCGCCGGAGCGATCCGGCGGGCTTCGTGTTTGTGAGAAAGGGAATGCGGCAAACTGACTGGGAGCCTGACCTTGCCCGTCAGCTGAAGGAGCGCACCAGACTTCCGACCAGGAGGTTCCAGCCGTCGATCAGCACGAAGAAGAGAATCTTGAATGGCAGCGAGATCGAGGTCGGCGGCAGCATCATCATACCCATGGCCATGGTGATCGTCGCAACGATCAGATCGATGACGAGGAAGGGCAGGACGATGAGGAAGCCGATTTCGAAACCGCGCCGGATCTCCGAGATCATGAAGGCAGGCAGCAGGATGCGGTAGTCGATCGGGTCTGTCGTCTGGATATTCTGGCCGCGCTCGCGGGCTAGGTCGGCAAAGAGCGCGAGATCCTTTTCACGCGTATTGGCAGACATGAACGTGCGGAACGGTTCGGCGATGCGTTGAACCGCCGTTGATTCATCGATCTGGTTTGCAAGCAGCGGCTGGACGCCGTCCTGCCAGGCCTTATCGAAGGTCGGCGACATGACGTAGAAGGTCATGAACAGCGAGAGCGAGAGAAGGATCATGTTCGACGGGGTCGAAGACAGGCCCATGCCCGTACGCAGGATCGAAAAGGCGATGATGAAGCGCGGGAAGCTCGTCACCATGATGAGGATGCCCGGCGCGACCGAAAGCACGGTCAGAAGGCCAAATGTCCTGATGATCCAGGCGGCGGCGGAGCCGTCGACCGGGATATTCAACAGATCAGTCGGAAGCTGCTGTGCTACCGCCAGTTCCGGCACCGCCATCATGGCGGCAAGGAAAACTATGAGTCGAATCATTCGATGACAAAGGTCCTGAACATGACCTTCGATACGCGCCCTTGAGAGCGAAGGTCAACACGTTCCTGGATGTCATCCTTGAGATATTGAAAGCCCCGCGGCCCTTCGATCTGCTGAAGGGAAATGGTCCTGATATAAGCGAGGATATCCTGGTGAATATCCTCGGCGACCTTGACATCCGGCGGCCCGTTGAACATCAGCGCCACCTCGAGTCGGATCCAGTTTTCCGAGGGGTAAGCCAGGTTCGAGGTGACCGGGTCCAGCACGACGATGTTGTTGGCTTCCGTGGCGATTTTCGGAAGGCCGCCCTCGGCCTTCTTCTTGGCCTCGGCCTCCTTCGCCTGTTCGGCCTCGGTGGCGCTGCGGATGTTCGGCGCTACCATGTTGCCGACCGCCCAGCCGCCGCCGGCGCCGACAAGCGTCAGGACGGCAATGCCGATGATCGTCATCACCGTGCCCGACTTCTTCTTTTTGCCTTCGTCCGTTTCGTTGTCTGCCATTTTGGTTCAGCCTCAAAGCGGCGAGAAGAGATCGACGGCCTGCTGGCCGCGCGGCGGCTGCTGCACTTCCATCAGGCGGCCGCGGCCACCGTAGGAAATGCGGGCTTCGGCGATCTTGTCATACGAGATCTGGTTGTCGGAATTGACGTCCTGCGGACGTACGATACCGGCGACGTTAAGGATGCGCAGTTCCTGATTCAGGCGCACTTCCTGCGAGCCGCTGATGACCAGGTTGCCGTTTTCGAGGATGCCGGTAACGACCGCCGCCACCAACAGGTTGAGCTTGTCGGTGCGCTCGATCTTGCCCTTGCCGTCCGTGCTCGTGTCGGAACCGTAGGTCAGATCCGTCTTGGACTGTGGCGTCCAGCCGAAGACCTGCGCGTTGACGTCCCAGTTCATCCCGCTTGAATTCTTGCGGCTGCGGTTGGTCTCGTTGTCGAAGGAGCCCTTGTCGTTGATCTGGATATCGACCGTCAGGATATCGCCGACGTTGAGCGCGCGCGCATCCTTGAAGAGCGCGGCCTGAGAATCGCTCCACAGCGAATAGCCCTGCGCAACCGCGCGCGGTTGCTTCGGATAAAGCGCCATCTGCGGCGTTTGGCCATAGGCAAGACCGCTGCCGATCGGGCTCATGGAAGGCGCGCGGCCGATCTCGTTGACTGCCGTGGATTGGCAGCCAGCAAGGAGGGCAACAGCGGCGATCACAGCCGGTAAACGCTTATTCATGAAGGATCCTTCGAGGTATTGGGATCAGATGCACTTGCGATGATGCTGGCGATGTTGGCAGCCTTGGTGGAATCCATCTCGTTCAGGATCAGGCTGGATTGGCGCGGCCCAAGCCGCATGATGACGGCTGCGGCCAGTTCTGGCTTGACGTCCTGCAGTTGAAGGGCTGCCGCATCCGGCTTCATCTTCTTATAGATGTCCGTCAGGCCGGCCTCGGCCTGCTTGAGGAAATCGTCGCGCCGCTTCAGCCAGTCCTGGTATTCGGCCTTGCGCCTGTCCATTTCGGCAACGCGGCTGTCGATATCGGCGCGCAGCTTTTCGAGCTCCTGCTTCTGCAGGAGATAGCGCTGATCGCGAGCCGGATCGGCGATATTCGTGCAGAACTGCTTGACCTCGTCCGTCGAGGTGATGTCGCCTGCCGGCGCCACTTCCTGGGCGAAGGCGCCGGGAATGGAAAGTAGTACGAGGCCGGCGGCCGGCAAGGACAGCCGGCGCAACAGCTGGACGACAGGATTCTCGCTCTTGACCTTGATCATTGCAGCACAAGCTCCGCTTGCAGGGCGCCTGCAGACTTGATGCCCTGGAGAATGGCGATGATGCCATCCGGTTTGACGCCGATATTGTTGAGACCGGCAACGAGGGTGCGCAGGTCAGGACCGTCGATGATCGCAACCCGGCCGCCCGTTTTCTGGGCCTGGATATCCGTCTGCGGCTGGACAGCCGTCTCGCCGCGAGAGAACGGCTCCGGCTGGATGATCTGCGGCGTTTCGGTCACTTGCACGGTCAAAGTCCCATAGCTGACGGCGACCGGCGAGACGCGGACATCCGAGCCGATGACGATCGTGCCGGTGCGTTCGTTGATGACCACCTTGGCCGGCGTGTCGGTTTCGACCACGAGATTTTCGATATCGGCCATCAGGCGCGTGAGGTCTGCCTCACGCGGCTTCTCGATGACGACTTCCTGCGAATCCTTGGCTTCCGCGACCGGGCCGCCGAAGCGGGCCTTGGCATAACCATTGACGATATCGGCGATGCGGATCGCGGTGGAGAAGTCGGGGTTGCGCAGCTGCAGGACCAGATTGACCGAATCCTTGAAGCGGGATGGCAGCTCGCGTTCGATGATGGCACCGCCTGGCACGCGGCCGGCCGTCGTCACACCTTCGGTCACGGTCGCCGCCTGTCCCTGGGCCTGGAAGCCGTTGACGATTGCTGCACCCTGGGCGACGGCATAGATCTGGCCGTCGGCGCCCGAGAGCGACGTCATGACGAGCGTACCGCCGCGCAGCGACGTCGCGTCGCCGAGCGAGCTGACCGTCACGTCGATCCGGCTGCCGGGGCTTGCGAAGGGCGGCAGGTTGGCAGTGACCATGACAGCCGCCGTATTCTTGGCATTCGACTGGCTGCCCTGGGTGGAAATGCCGAGGTTCTGCAGCATCGCGCGCATGGACTGCTCGGTGAAGGGCGAAGCACGGAAGCCGTCGCCTGTGCCCTGCAGACCAACGATAAGGCCATAACCGATAAGCTGGTTGTCACGGCCGGCCTGCAGCGAGGCAATATCCTTGATGCGGGACGTCAACGCCCAGGCAGGCGCGACATCGGTCAGGCTCATCGCCAGAACCGCAACCAGGCTCAGAATACGAAAGAAGAAACTCATTTTGCCCTCACATGGACCGTACCATCGGCGAGCACGGTGCCGCTGACGATGACGCCGGAGTCCATATTGCGTGCACGGATCATCTGGCCGGTCGCACCATCTTCAAGGGGCGAACCGGCAGCGGAAATGGTCATCTGGCCGAGCTGGAAGACCAGGCGGATGTTGGAACCGCGCGTCACGGTATAGGGTTCGCGCAGGGCGGAGATCGAAATCGTCCGGCCCGGCAGGAGCGTGCGCTTGGAAACGAACCCCTCGACCTGGGAAATGGACTTTGCGTAGTCTCCGGCGAGGTTGGGATTGGTGACCTCGACTTCCTGAAGCTGAGAGTTCGAAATCGTGTCGCCGGGGTAAATGATCGTCGTCGGGACGACGGCATAACCCATGCCGGCATCCGCTGCGACCGGCACGAACATGCCGGCGATTGCGATCGTGGCCGCAGCCACCCATCCCTGGACGTATCCTGCCCGGCGAAACATCATGTTCGGCCCTTCCCTCTTACTTCAGGTTCTTGCTGACGATGGATGCCATTTCGTCAGCGGTGGTGATCACCTTGGAGTTCATTTCATAGGCGCGCTGGGCCGAGATCAGTTCGGTGATTTCTTTCACCGGGTCGACGTTCGACGATTCCAGGTAGCCCTGCTTGAGGTAGCCCATGTTGTCTTCATCGGGATTGCCGATGACGGCATCGCCGGATGCCGGGGTTTCCTGGAAGAGGTTGTCTCCGATCGGCTTCAGGCCGGCCTCGTTGACGAAGTCGGCAAGCGTGATCTGACCGAGCGTCGTCGGATCGGTCTGGCCGGGCAGCTTGGCGGTCACTTCGCCGGAGCGGCTGATCGTCAGTTCGGTGGAACCCTGCGGGATGGTGATGCCCGGGATGACCTCATAACCGTCGATGTTGACCAACTGGCCCTGGTCGTTCTTGTTCAGCGCACCGGCGCGGGAATAGAGCGTCGTGCCATCGGTCGACTGGATCTGGAAGAAACCCTTGCCGACGATTGCGACGTCGAGGTCGTTACCGGTCTGGGTCAGTTCACCCTGGAGATGCAGATTGCGAACGGCGGAGGTCTGAACGCCGAGGCCGATATTGGCACCTTCCGGCACGATGGCCTGGTTGGCGCGGTTGGCGACACCCTTGGCGCGCTCCGTCTGGTAGAGAAGGTCGGTGAATTCTGCGCGGGCGCGCTTGAAACCGGTCGTATTGATGTTCGCGATGTTGTTCGCGATGACTTCCAGGTTGGTCTGCTGGGCATCCATGCCCGTTGCTGCGATGGCGAGCGCTCTCATGTGTTCGTCCTCAAATCAGTTACATCTGCATCTTGGTGACTTCGAGGAAGGCCGAAACGACCTTGTCACGAATGGCGATTGCCGTCTGGAGGGTCTGTTCCGCCTGCAGCATCGAATCGACGACTTCGCGCGTGGAAGCCGTGCCCTTGATGCCGGCGAAGGACATGTTTTCCGCACCCTTCAGGCTGCTGACGGCTTGGGTCGCCATGTTGCCCATGACGGAAGCAAAGCTCAGGCCGCCGGATGCACCGGCCGCAGCAGACGAGGCCGCAGTCGTGGAGGAGGCGGAATTTTCGGTATCGATGGCGCCGAGGGCGCGGGTCATCGAAAGATTGCTGACATTCTGTACGCTGCTGATCATTATTGTCCGCTCTTCAGGAGATCGATCGTCGAGGAGATAAGGTCGCGAGTCTGCTTGATCGTCTGCAGATTGGCGTCATACGAGCGGTTGGCTTCACGCATGTCGGCCATCTCGATGAGGATATTGACGTTCGGCATCTTGACGATGCCCTTGTCATCCGCAGCAGGGTTGCTCGGGTCGTATTCCTTGGTGAAATCGCCTTCGTCGGTCCCGATCTTCTTGACGTTGACAGTCTCGACGCCGCTGGTGCGATCGAGCTGCTGGCCGAAGGTGATCGTCTTGCGGCGATAGGGATCGGCACCCGGCGTGTCGCCGGTCGAACGGGCGTTGGCGATGTTTTCCGAGACGATACGCAGACGTGTCGACTGCGATTCGAGCCCGGAGCCTGCGATTTTCATTGCTGCTGAAAGCGGATCCATCCGTCTACTTCCTTACCGTCATCAACATCATTCGATGAAAGGAACTGACGAGCGAGGTGTTCAGGTCATACTGACGCTTGATCTCGCCCGACTTGGAGAGTTCTTCGGCGATACCAACGGTGTTGCCGGATTCCTGGACACCGATTTCCTGATCGAGCGCGGCGTCCTTGACGTCGATATCGCCGCTCGTGCTGAAATCGTTGCCGCTCAGATGCATCGGATTGGTGCGCGCCATGGTCACGTCCGACTGGTCGAGCACGGCCTGGAAAGGCGTCACATCCTTTGCACGAAACTTCGGCGTATTTGCATTCGCGATGTTGCCGGCAACAACCTCCTGACGGATCGTCAGCCATTCCGCCTGCTTTGAAGCCAAGTCGAAAAGTTGAATCGGTTGCATGAGAACTCTCCGTTTTTACTAGGCCGAACCTAGGGCGGTAATCTTGCGTGGGACTTACGGTAAATGCAGGATTTGCAGGCCATTGCTCGAGGTTACTTGCAGACATCGACCAACCGTCGCCCGACCGTTTCTCCGACACGGGCCTGCAGCGATTCACCTTTTGTCTGAACTGAAGCGTGTCACGATCCTCAGGGTTCGCCACCAACACTTCAGGCTTTGATTTCGCACGTCTTTGTCGCAGAACCGCTGCCCGGTTTTGCGCGGCATGCTTCAGTTGTTCTGGTAGATCTCACCCTTGGAGGTAACGATCACCCACTTGCCATCGCGCTGTTCCAATGTGGCAAGGCGGCTTTCGTCAGGCAGGATCGAGCCGACGCGCACGACATACATGCCGGAGGGATCCTCGATGAGGGCCCGGCCGTTGGCCACGTGCAGCAAACGGAAAGAACCCTTGCCGGGGAAAGGCTGGTCCTCCATCAAGGCGTCGCCGTTGCGCTCCTTGCCGAGCTCGGAAACGGTTGCCGTCGTCAAATTGTCGATCGGCGGGACTTTCTTGCCCTCATCGTTCTTGTTGACCATGGCGAGCGGCGACACGCTGAAGACGTTGCGCGCCGGCCAGTCCGGCAAATCGCGGGAGGCATTGCTGTCGGCGACGTTGATGCCGAACTTGTCCTCGTTGAAGAAGACGTACCAGGGGAAGAAGGCGGACGCACCGGCAAGCGCCAGACCCAAAAAGGTCAGCGCGCGGTCGAGCAGCACGCCTTTGTTGCGCTCTTTCAGTGCGGCTATCCGTTCGTCTTCGAAATCGGCCATGATCAGGCCCTCCTTTGAATAGGCGCACTCGGAGTGGGCACGCCGGCGGCGGCCTTCAGAGCACCGGCAAGATCCGCAAACGCATCGAGCGATTCTCGGTCTCCGGGAGACTGTTTCAGGACGTCATAGATGATCGGCACCTGCCTGACCGCCATGTCGAGATCGGCATCAGCGCCCGGACGGTAGCCGCCGATAAGACGCAGGTCGCGCGTTTCCTCAAACCGATGGATCAGCACCTTGAGGCGCGAAACCAGCTTCTCCTGATCCGGGGTCCAGGCCTTGCGGGCAAGACGCGAGATGGATGCGAGTGGATCGATCGGCGGGTAGCGCCCCTCCTCCGCCAGGCTTCGCTGCAGAACGATATGACCATCCAGAATACCGCGCGTGGAGTCGGCGATCGGATCGTTATGATTGTCGCCATCAACAAGGATGGAAATGATCGCGGTGATGGTGCCCGCACCTTCCGCACCGGGACCGGCGCGCTCCAGAAGACGCGGCAGCTCGGTAAAGACGGAGGCCGGATAGCCGCGCGCAATCGGCGGCTCACCGGAGGCGGTCGCGACTTCGCGGATTGCATGGGCAAAGCGCGTAACGCTGTCGACGATGAAGAGGACGTTTTCACCCTTGTCGCGGAAGTGCTCGGCGATGGTTACGGCCGTCAGCGGCGCCATCTTGCGCAGCATCGGGCTCTCGTCACTGGTGGCAACGACCGCAATCGCCTTCTTCATGTCGCTGCCGAGCGTATCCTCGATGAATTCGCGGACTTCACGACCACGTTCGCCGACCAGCGCGATCACCACCTTATCGAAAGCGTCGGCACGAGCCAGCATCGACAGCAGTGTCGATTTGCCGACGCCGGAACCGGCGAAGATGCCGAGACGCTGGCCGAGGCAGAGCGGCGAGAAAATATCGATCGCGCGCACGCCGGTCTTGAACCCTTTTTCGACGCGCTGGCGCGTCATCGAAGGCGGCGCAGTATTCGAGATCGACCGGCGGTCCAGGCCTTCGGTGATCGGGCCGAGCCCGTCGATCGGCTCGCAGAGGGAATTGATGGTGCGACCACACCAACTGTCCGACGGGGAGATGCGGAAGGCACCCTTGCGGATGACGACGTCATGGATGCCGATCGGCTCGCCCGGTTCGATCGGGCAGACATAGATCAGATCCGGCTCTACCCGGACAACTTCGCCGAGATGTATGCCCGTCGCGGATTTATGGGCGACGAACTCGCCAAGACGCACATACCTCGAAAGGCCGCGCACGGTATAGTGACCGGCTGCGATCGTATGAACGCGGCCGCCATGCGTCACCGAGAATTCTGGCGAGGCATAGCGTTCTGCAAGGGCGCCGAGATGCGTCAGCTTCGGCGAGAGTGCGTCTTCGGTCAACAGCGTGGTGTTCATGCTTCACGCCCTGCCTTAGCGGCTACCGCCCAGCGTCTGAACCGCTTCCTTGAAGGAATCTTCGCTGTCGCGCATCAGGGACGAGACGCTTTCGAAAGCGCGGTTCACTTCGATCAACTGCGTCATCTCATGCATCGCATTGACGTTGGAATTCTCGAGGTAGCCCTGCTCGACACCGACATCGAAGCGATCGACGACGGCACGCGGCTGCTCTGTCGTCATGACGCCGCTATTTTCGTAGCGCAGGAAACCCTTGTTGAGATCCGCTTCGAAAAGGCCAAGCGAACCGACCTGGCGGTCGTTCTGGTAGATGATGCCGTCGGTGCCGACCTTCGGTTCGCCGCCGGCTGTGTTGAGGACGATGGGCGCACCACCCGCATCGAGAACCGGATAGCCGCGGGTGGAAACCAGTTCGCCGGTATCGCRCATCGTGAAGCGGCCGTCCCTTGTCAGAACGCGGCCCGCCGGTGTGTCGAGAGAGAACCAGGCATCGCCCTTGATGGCGAAATCGAGCATGTTGCCGGTGTGCTGCATCTCACCATGGGAAGTGTCCATGTAGTCGTTGCCCTGGGAGACGAAGGCGACCTTGGTGTTCGTCTTGTTCTCGTTGTTCGCCATCATTTCGTCGAACTTTACCTCGGTGCCACGAAAACCGGTCGTATTCACGTTGGCCATATTGTCGGCGATCGTCGTCAGGCGTTTTTCGAGAGCCATCTGGGACGACAGGGAAACGTAAAGACCGGATTGCATGTCGGTAAGCTCCACATTGGCGATAAACGGGACGAAACACCGGGCTCCTTTTCGTTCGGCCACGGGTTCCGCTGAGCGGCATCTCAGACATGGGCGCGCATAGGCCCACTCGTCACGTTCAATATGAAGGCAAATCCTTGCGCGAAACTGGCAGCGCAAATGCATACGCCAAAACGGCATTCATCAGCCTCACGCAAGGCACAAATCCTATCCGTCGCAAAGAAAAGCAACGTTCAGATTGGGCTGACGATGAATATTATTATCGGATTTGTAGTTGTCTGCGGCTGTATCGTCGGTAGCTTCATGGCCATGGGCGGCGAAGTCGATGCTCTTTTTCAGCCCTTCGAATTCCTGATCATCGGCGGCGCCGGCCTCGGCAGCTTCATCATGGCGAACCCCATGAAGGTGGTGAAGGACTCCGGCAAGGCGCTCGGCGAAGCCTTCAAGCACTCCGTTCCCAAGGAGCGCAACTACCTCGACACGCTCGGTGTGCTCTATTCGCTGATGCGCGACCTGCGTACGAAATCGCGCAACGAAATCGAAGCGCATATCGACAACCCGGCTGAATCGACGATCTTCCAGCAGGCTCCGACAGTTCTGAAGAACAAGGAACTGACGGCCTTCATCTGCGACTACGTGCGCCTGATCATCATCGGCAATGCCCGCTCCCACGAGATCGAGGCGCTGATGGACGAAGAAATCAACACCATCCTTCATGACAAGATGAAGCCTTACCACGCGATCCAGATCATGGGCGATTCGTTCCCCGCCATCGGTATCGTCGCGGCGGTTCTCGGCGTCATCAAGGCCATGGCGCATATCAATGACTCGCCGGAAGTGCTCGGCCACCTCATCGGTTCGGCACTCGTCGGCACATTCCTCGGCATTCTGCTTTCCTACTGCGTCTGCTCCCCGCTGGTCTCCCAGATCAAGGTCGTCCGCTCCAAGCAGCACCGCCTCTACGTTGTCGTCAAGCAGACCCTGCTTGCCTACATGAACGGCTCGGTGCCGCAGGTCGCCCTCGAATACGGCCGCAAGACGATCTCGGCGTATGAGCGCCCGTCGATCGACGCAGTGGAACAGGAAATGATGAACCCAGGTGGCGAAAACAAGGCAGCTTAAATGACTATGAGCAATGCTTCGCATGACAACCAGACAATGGATCCCGCCCTTCTTGCCAAATTGACCGGCGGTCTCGGCGACAGGGGCAGGGTTGCCAAGCTCTGCAGTTCCTTCGGCGACATATACAGCGAATTCTTTCCCGACGTTCTGAAAAGCGAAACCGGCCTCGATGTGACAGTCGGCTATCTTGGCTGCGAGATCGGCTACAAGAATCACCTGATCGACGATCTCAGCACCAACATGACGCTCGTCGATGCGACGCTGCGCAATTGGTCGCAGAACATCACCATCGGCTGTGGCAACGGTTTCATCATCACCCTGATGGAGCACCTGCTTGGGGCCACTGCCGAAACGATCGAGGAGCCGGCCGACCGGCTTCTCTCCATTATCGAACTCGATCTCGCCGGCATGGTGTTCGACAAGATATCCAAGGTGCTGCGCTCGGCCGTGAATGCGCCGGGCGGATTCGAGCCCAGCCTCTCGGCGCCCTTCGCGCATGAGGCCCGTGTGCGTCCGCCGGAAGATCGCACCGACGAATTTGCCGCTGCGATCAACATGTCGATCACGCTTGCCGGCATCGTTTCCGAATTCAGCCTGATCGTGCCGCAGACGGCACTGCTCAAGACGACGGTTTCGGCCCCGAAGCCGAAGAAGCAGCCCAGCAAATCGCCCGAGTTCACCGAGCAGATCGGCGACCAGGTTCGCCGCTCGCAGGTCACCCTCGAAGCGAAGATCCATCTCCAGGACCTGACATTACGGACGATTTCCAAGCTGATGGCTGGCGATGTCATTCCTTTCCGGGACAGTGGCGACGTGCGCGTTGAAGTCAGCGCCAACAGCCGGGAATTGTATGTGTGCGAGTTCGGGCGTTCAGGCGACAACTACATGGTGCGCGTGAAAGACACCATGAATTCGGATGACGAGCTGATCCGGCACTTAATGAATTAATCGGTTCTCTCGCTCTCAGCGCCACAAAGGCAGTTTGAGGCAAGTTTCAACTGGAATAGTGATTTCATGGCTACGAAGAAGACACAGCAGAATAGTGACCTCTCCCTGGACATGCCGGGCAATGAAGCCGATCTGGATCAGGCTATCGACGATCTGCGCGGCGTGTTGAAGAAAGATACGGACGGCGACTTTCCGCAGTTCGGCGACGACCTGCAGAACGATGCTTTCGCAGCAGGAACGGACCTCTCGCCATTCGGCGGTGATGCCGGCGAAACATCCTTCGGCGGTGCCGATTTCGCAGGAAGCGATTTCGGGGGCGGCGATTTCGGCGACGATGCTGCCGGCACCGGTGCAGCAGGCTTTCCCAGCCTCGACGCTGCGCCGAGCTTCGGCGGCAATTCCTTCCAGTCCGCTCCGGCACCGCTCGGCAGCGCGCTGAACTCGAACTTCGACCTGATCATGGACATTCCGATCGATGTCCAGATCGTGCTCGGGACGAGCCGCATGCAGGTTTCCGGCCTGATGAACCTCACCGAGGGTGCCACTATCGCGCTCGACAAGAAGATCGGCGAGCCGGTCGAAATAATGGTGAACGGCCGCAGGATTGCACGCGGCGAGATTACGGTTCTTGATAACGACGACACGCGATTCGGTGTAAAACTGATAGAAGTTTTGAGCACGAAAAAAGCCTGATCCCTGTGTGGGACGGAGAGGTTAGACCATGATGGACTTTGACGATTTCGGCGGCGCACTTGCCGGGAAACCGTTGACCCAGGCTGAAAAGGCGGCGGCAGTTCTTCTCGCTATGGGGAAGGGGGTCGCCGGCCGGCTGCTGAAATATTTTACGCAGGCCGAGTTGCAGACCATTATCGGATCTGCCCAGGCGCTTCGTGCCATCCCGCCTGACGAGCTCCTCCAGCTCGTCAGCGAATTCGAAGATCTCTTCACCGAAGGCGCGGGTCTGATGGACAACGCCAAGGCGATCGAGGCCATCCTCGAGGAAGGGCTGACCCCTGACGAAGTCGACAGCCTTCTCGGCCGCCGCACCGCTTTCCAAGCCTACGAAACCTCCATCTGGGATCGTCTGGCCGAGGCGGAACCTGCTTTCGTCGCCCAGTTCCTGTTGCGCGAACACCCCCAGACCGTTGCGTATATCCTATCCATGATGCCCTCGTCCTTCGGCGCGAAGGTATTGCTGCAGCTTCCCGACAACCGTCGTGCCGACATCATGAACCGTACGGTCAACATGAAGAGTGTCAGCCCGAAGGCTGCACAAATCATCGAAAACCAGGTGATGACGCTGCTTGCCGAGATCGACGCAGAACGCAACGCATCGGGCTCCACCAAGGTCGCCGACCTGATGAACGAGATGGACAAGCCGCAGGTCGATACGCTGCTCACCTCGCTCGAATCGATCAATCGCGAAGCGGTCAACAAGGTTCGTCCGAAGATCTTCCTTTTCGAAGATCTTATGTTCATGCCGCAGCGCAGCCGCGTCATGCTGCTCAACGACATCTCGACCGACGTCCTCACAGTCGCCTTGCGTGGTGCATCGGCGGAAATCCGCGAATCGGTTCTTTCTTCCATCAGTCCGCGCCAGCGCCGCATGATCGAATCGGATCTTCAAAGCGGCATGGCCGGCGTCAACCCGCGCGAGATCGCGATTGCACGGCGCGCCGTGGCGCAGGAAGCGATTCGCCTGGCCAATGCCGGCCAGATCGAGCTCAAGGAAAAGGAAGGCGGTCCGGCGGCCGCCTAAATCATCGCAGCTGTTGACAATTCGACTGGCCGGCAAGGCGGCGGTTGATCGACAAGACGCACACGTCTACCCTTCCTGGAAACGGGCCGCGCTTTAGCAGCGGCCTTTTTCTTTGACGGAGGGCCGCAGACTTGGCCGATGAAGACAAGGACAGCAAAACAGAAGCCCCTACCGCGAAAAAGCGGTCTGATGCTGCCGAAAAAGGTAATACCCCCCACTCGCGTGAAATTTCGATCTTCACGACGATTCTCGCGACCTTCATCTACCTCGTCTTCTTCCTTCCCAGCGCAACGTCGCACATGGCCGAGACCCTGCGCGACATCTTCGAGCAGCCAGACCAGTGGAAGATCGAAACCGGACCTGACGTCATCTCGCTCTTTGTGAAGCTCGGCTGGGCCGTTGCGGCGCTTCTTGCCCCGGCCTTCATCATGTTCATAGTGTTCGGTATCGCCTCGTCCGTCTTCCAGAACCTGCCAACACCGGTTCTCGAACGCATCCGTCCTCAGGCTTCGCGTATTTCGCCCGTCAAGGGATGGTCGCGGCTCTTCAGCGTCCAGGGGCTCGTCGAATTCGGCAAGTCGCTGTTCAAAGTGGTCGTCGTCGGAGTGATTCTCTTCTTCGTCCTTAGAAGCGAATATTTCGGCTCGATCGATGCGATGTTCTCCGACCCGCAGACGATCATGGTTCGCATGATGACGGCCATGCGCAAGATCATCATCGTGATGCTGATCGCCACCGCCATCGTCGCCATCGCCGACGTGTTCTGGACGCGCTACCACTGGTTCACCGAACTGAAGATGACGAAGCACGAGGTGAAGGAAGAAAACAAGCAGTCGCAGGGCGACCCGTTCGTCAAGAGCAGACAGCGCTCCGTCATGCGTGACCGCGCCCGCCGGCGCATGATCGCTAGCGTTCAGCGCGCCACCCTCGTCATCGCCAACCCGACGCACTATGCCGTGGCGCTGCGCTACGTGCGCGAGGAAAACGATGCGCCGGTCGTCCTGGCCAAGGGCCAGGACCTTATTGCGTTGAAAATCAGAGAGATCGCCGAAGAGAACAGCATTCCCGTGTTCGAGGATCCACCTCTCGCACGCTCCATGTTTGCGCAAGTCTCGGTGGATAGTGTCATACCGTCAGTCTTCTATAAGGCCGTCGCGGAACTCATTCACCGGGTTTACGCCGCGGAGGCCAAGAACAAACGGGTAAGATAAGTCGAATGAAAAAATGCCCCTACTCTGCCCAGCGTGAAAAAATCCTTGCAGAAGCAATCAGCCCGGTCGCAACCGAGCTCAGGCTTCTGGACGCATCCGATCTGATTTCTCTGCTGCGTTTCGAGTATTACGGCAATCTCGCCGACCTCGTCGCCTCCGCAGCGGAACTGTTTTTCCATCCCGGCACCGTCAATTTCGGCCTGGGGGGAAACTATACGCTGGAATGGGGCGGCAAGCCCGAAGTCGTGCTCGATCTGGAAATCAAGCCGCGCGGCGTGACCGTCTATGCGCAGCTGACGCTGGCCGAGGACCATGCCGGTATCGAGATCAATCATATTTCCTTCCAGAACGCTTCCAGCGATCCGGACGCAAACACGGCTTTTCTGCAAAGAAGCCTGCACGAAGCGCGCTATATCGTGGCAAAGCCACAGGCGCTCGCCGGCTAAAGCAGTTTACGCTTGGGAATATCAGGCCCGGCCCGCAAGGCGCCGGGCTTTGCCGTTCTTTAGCTGATGTAGCCGAGCCGGATCGCCTTGGCGATCGCCTGGATACGGTTGACCGAATCAAGCTTGATGGTGGCCGAGCCGAGATAGGCGTTCACCGTGTGGACGGAAAGGCCGAGCTTGTCGGCGATTTCTTCGCTGATACGGCCGTCGCCGGCAAGCTGAAGGCAGGCGATCTCACGCTCGCTCAGCGCTTCCGTTGCCGCCGCACGACGTTCGTCAAGGGACAGCAGGTCCATCATGACATTGCAGCATCGGCCGTGCAGCTCGATGATCGTGTCGCTCAGGGGATCGAGATCGTCGCCCGTGAAGAGCACGAAGCCGTTGCCGATAGCGCCGAGACGCACCGGAAAGGCAAGACCGGAGAAAGGAACCACCCCGTCTTTCAGCCTCACCATGAAAGGTGAGAAGTCGGCAGGACCCGGAGCCGCGCGATCATGGCTGCCCGCCCAGAACAGCGGCAGCAGCGAACGATCGATGTGATCGAGCAAAGCCTCGCCATGGGCATCGACGAAGGCCTTGCCGAAGCCGGCATTCGAGGGACCCCAGTTTTCCAGCTCGCAGATCAGTCGCTGCTTTGCCGGCACGCCGGAACCTGTGACACGAAAGACAGCGAAACCTTGCGCATCCGCGAGCTTCTGCATGGCAATCAGGCGCGGAAAAAGGTCAGACCGGCTGGAAATCCTGTTCACGCGCACCATGCGCATCTGGTCCGTATTGCCTATCGCCCTGCCTGGTTGATGCCCCATAATTCCCCTCAAACGAGATTGTTGCGAACGGCGAAGGCTATCGCCTCGGAACGCGTCTTCGTTGCAGTCTTGCGCATCACGCTGGTTATATAGTTATTGATCGTATTCCGGGAGATACCGAGGATCATGGCGATCTCGTCGCTTGTCTTGCCTTCCGCGATCCAGAAGAGACATTCCAGCTCCCGCTCCGTCAGCTCGAAATCGCGATCGACCTTCGTGCCCCCGCACCGAAGGAAGCTTGCGAAATAGCCTGCAAGAAGGCCCACGTCCCGGAGACGTTCCGGCGAAAGCACGAAACCTTCCCTGAACAGGAACATCAATGCCAACCGAGATCGGCCGACATTGAAGGTCAGAGAACAATATTGCCGGCTTGCGCCGTGTGGCACTTCAACGCTGTCGGGCAAAAGCGCGAAGCCCGGCTGCAGCACCTGCATGCATTTTTCGAATTCGGTCGAGCGCGCATAGCCGGATACCAGGTCATTGGCGACCTCCTTCACCAGATCGAAAGGCCAGTCGGACGACACGATAAAGTCCAAACCGCTTTCCTGGATGAGGTCACAGCGCGCCATCAGATAATGCATGGCACCGACATATTCTGTCAGCGCCTGCAAGCCGGCTTGCAACTTGCCGGTTTCGGCGATGATGCGCAGACGATTGATCAGCTCGTGGCGCGGCAGAAGATCCGGCACATTGGCGCCGACGAAGTTCGCCATTTGCTTCTCGCCTCTATTCGCCTGAAATGTGTCCATATCCATTAGCAGTGACCTGCGGCTGAGAAACTATCGATTCTCGCAAAGAAGTTCTGTTTTAGGAAAAGGATTCAAACACATGCCCCACGCGAATCCCATTTCGAATCACTTAAGGGTAAGCCAACCACCGCAAATCACCATCTCCGACTTCTGGGGATTTACTTTTGTGGCCTTCCATGCGGTGATTCGACCACCACTCCACTCTCGCGAATATAGATAAAGTAGGATGATTCTGGCTTTGGCCGCAATGTTCCTCGCCTTATGCGCGAGTGGGGCTGCGCGGAATTATCGGTCTGAATGGCGTAATTATCACAGTTCCGGCCAGGGACGCGCCGAAACCGATCGCCCAACGGAAGCAAATATCAAACGCGTGAAAGCAACGACCTGTTGTTCTATTGGAAGCATACTTACGTCGTCCGCCTTATTCAAGGCTTCAGCGTCGCGAAGACGACGCCATCCCTTTGCCGCAGGATCTCTACATCCGAATTCTTCGTTACAAAGTAATCGGGTCCTTACGGGCCGGCTACCGGTGCCGATAACGTTTCCGTTACTGATCGGTCTATCCACAGCTGAAAAAGAAATAGGCCGGTTTCCCGGCCTTTGTTATCATGCAGCTTCGTCGATGGCCCATTTTCTGAGGATCTTCGCAGCGCGTTCCTCGTTGATCTCCACCATACGGGCAAGCTTGCGTTCCGGACCTTCCTTGACGCGGCGGTTGAAGTTGCCGTCGTCGTCGCCGAGACTGAGCAGATCCTCGGTGCTGTCGAAGCCGAAGTCGGAGCCGAAGCCATCCATGAGAGCACCGCCCGCCGCAGCACCCGCCGGTGCGAAGTCGGGAAGTTCCAGGCCGGCCGATTCCGGAGTGGCGTCGCCGAAGACTGCGGCGGAGGATGTACCCGAGCCGCTGACGGTGCGGATGAGAGGACGCACGCCCAGCCAGATCACCACGAAGGCTACCGCAACGAAGGCCAGCGAGTTGATGATGCCTGCGAGGTTGCGGCTCAGCATATCCATGACATGGACACCGCCGTTGGCATCGTCGAGCAGCTGGTTTTCGAGGAAATCCATGGGGGTGACGGTGATGACGTCGCCGCGGTTCGGATCTATGCCGGCGGCCGAGGCGACGATCTTCTGCATCTCGGCAACATAGGCGTCAATCTTGGCCTGGTCGGCGGGCTCGCCTACCATCTTGGCGATACGGCCCTTGTTGACGACGACGGCGACCGAGAGCTTTTCGACCCGGTAGCTGTTGCGCGTGGTGGCCGTGGTCTTGCTGTTGATTTCGTAGTTGGTCTGTTCTTCCCGCTTGTCGGACTTGTCCTGCGATTGCGGACCATTTGCGCCGCCGGCCTGCGGGGCCGCCTGCGGAATGTTCTGCTCGACCGTCGTCGCATTGTCGGACTGATTCTGCTGCGACTGCTGTGCTTCCTTCGTGGAGCGAACGGAGCGCTCGACCTTGGATTCCGGATCGTAGGTGGTTTCCTGGATCTGCTGGGCGTCGGTGTTGAGATTGGCCGTGACGCTGGAGCGGAAGTTGTCCATGCCGAGGAAAGGTGCGAGCGCCTTGTCGATGTTGGATTCGACTTCCTGCTGGACATTCTGGACGATGTTGAGCGAGCGGTTCAGCGTGCCATTGGCGGCATCATCGCCGGAAGCGAGAAGCTGGCCGGCCGAGTCGAGGATCGTCACGTCAGCGACGTCGAGCCCCGGCACGGCCGAGGCGACGAGATGGCGGATCGAGGTGGCCGCGTTTCGTCCCGTCGCGGCGCTGGCGCGAATCATGACGGAAGCCGTCGGCTTCTGTTCGGCCTTCCGAAAGTTGCCGACCTCGGGCATGACGATGTGGACGCGTGCGGCGGTAATGCCTGAGATCGACTGGATGGTGCGGGCGATTTCACCTTCGAGCGCACGGACGCGGGTCACTTCCTGCATGAAGGAGGTGAGGCCGAGCGAGCCGACATTGTCGAAGAGTTCGTAGCCGGCATTGGCGCTGTTCGGCAGGCCGCGCTCTGCAAGCAGCAGACGGGCCTTGCCGGTCATGCCGGCCGGTACGGTGATGCTGGAGCCATCGGTCCCGACCTGGAAGTCGACATTGCTTTCAGCGAGCGCCATGCTGATCTGATTGAGATCAGTCGTCTCCAGGCCGACATAAAGCGTTTCCTGGGCCGGTTTGTTGACGAAAATTGCGGCCGCCAGGATGATTGCGATGGAAGCGGCGCCGACCCCACCAAGGATCATCAAACGCGTCCGCCCAAGGGAACCAAAGTTCTTAATAATCTGAACTAATTGATTTAACAGATTCATTCTGTTCTCGCACGATCCGTCAAAGACAAAGCAGGCTTATTGCCTCATTTGACGAATAGACGCCGAAACTTGTGCGAGCGTTTCGTTCAGCGCATCTAGGAGAATTGCAGTATCAGAAGAAATCGAAGTCGCCGGCAGCCTTGCTGAGCGGCTGGGAGTGGCCGTGGCGCGTACCGCCGCCGAGCGCTTTCTGCATCTCGGCAAGCTTGACGAGGCTTAGTGCGGTCGCGACATCGATTGACCAGTTATGCGGAATTTCACCGGTGATGGTGTCGATGAACTCGGCGAGGCCGCGCGACTTCTGCACGGCGAGATCGATACCCTGCATCACCTTCATGCTATCGGGAGAATTGAGGATTTCGGAGCCGCCCAGTTCGATCAGCTGAGGTTCGATCCGTTCGATCAGGTAGGCAACGTCGTGAAGCTCGGAGACAATGCGCATCAAGACGTCGCTCAGCGCCTCAACCGGCGATGGCGGCTCGATCATCGGTGTAAAAGTCATATAAAAATCCTCGCCATTAAAAGAATTCGATACTGGTCTCGGCGGGCTTTTGCGGAGCGGCGGGGCGCTGCTCGAGAGCGACAGTTCTCTGGGTTTCGGCGCCGGTCAGGGGGTATTGCCGGGCCCGGCCGGACACCGGCCAGTATTCGATCTTGCGTCCATGCTCACCGCCCGTGCTGGAGCTGACCACCGGAATGCCTTCATCTCGAAGGAACTGCATGGCGAAGGCTGCGTTCTGCTCGCCGACATTCGAGAATGTCGAGATCGTCTTCGCTCCTCCGAAGATCTTGGCCTCCAGCCGGTCGCGCCGCGCGCCCTTTTTCAGGAGGCCGTTAATCAGCAGTTCCATGAGATGCACGCCGTAGCGCGTGGCATCGCCGCCGGTCATCGGGGTGTTGCCTGTCCCCGGCAGCAGAAAGTGGTTCATGCCGCCGACACCTGCGACGGGATCTCTGAGGCAGGCTGCCACGCACGAGCCAAGGATGGTCGAAAGCACCGCATCCGGATCACTCAAGACCTTGTATTCACCCTGAATGATGTGCACGCGGCGGGCCGCACCCTCAGTGATCATTTCAGGGCTCCAAACACGGCTTCGATGGCCGCTTTCATCTTTTCGATGGTGAAGGGCTTCGCCAGAACGTTGTTTGCGCCAAGCTGCGCTGCCTTGGTCACCAGTGCACGGTCGCCCTGTGCGGTGAGGATGATGAAGGCCGCCTTCTTGGTGTTCGGGTTGCTGCGCACGGCCTGAAGGAAACCGATGCCATCCATCTTCGGCATGTTGAAGTCGGAGATGACGAGATGATGGGGCTGCTCCGCCATGATCTTCATGCCCTGCTCGCCATCGCCGGCAGAGGTGATCTGCTTGAAGCCCAGCTGCGTCAGTGCGTCGCTGAGCAGCAAGCGGCTTGTAACCTGATCGTCAACGATCAGAACTTTGATTTTCTCCGCGATCGACATTATTCTGTCCCTTCCTTTCGGGCGGCTGTCATTTTCAGTATTTCTTCGCCGATAGCAGTCAGCGGTAGCTGCTGCTCAACTGCGCCAAGTTCGTAGGCAACTCTTGGCATTCCGTAAACAACGCAGGTTTTTTCGTTCTGACCGAGCGTTCTTGCCCCTGCGTGGCGCATTTTCAACAGCCCGGCAGCGCCGTCGCGCCCCATGCCGGTAAGGATAACGCCAACGGCATTGCGCCCGGCGAGTTCGGCAACCGAATCGAAGAGCACGTCGACCGACGGGCGGTGGCCATTGACCGGCGCCCGTTCCACCAGCCGGCAGCAGGGCGCCGATGCGTTGGAGACCTGCAGATGACGTTCGCCGCCGGGTGCCAGATAGACCTTGCCGATCTCGAGACGGGCGCCATCGGTCGCTTCTTCCACGACCGGCGCACAGAGGCGGTTCAGCCGTTCGGAAAAGCTCTTCGTGAAGGTCGGCGGCATATGCTGGGTGATGACGGTCGGCGGGCAATTCGCCGGGAATTTCTGCAGCACGGCGATCAGGGCTTCCACGCCACCGGTCGAAGAACCGATGGCGACGATCTTGCGACCGACGCGGAAATCGGCCACTGCGGTCGGCGTGACGGCGGCAAGCATGGCCGGCTTGGCGAAATTGCGCTGTGTGCGGGCGGCGGCCTTCACCTTCTCGATAAGGTCGCCGAACGGGCGCGGTTCACCCGGTTGCGGTTTGCCGACGCAATCGAAGGCACCGATTTCGAGGGCGGCGAGTGTCGCCTCCGCGCCGCGATGTGTCATCGTCGAGACCATGATGACGGGCATGGGCCGCAGGCGCATGATTTTCTCGAGGAACTCGAGACCGTTCATGTTCGGCATCTCGATGTCGAGCGTCACCACATCCGGGTTCAACCGCTTGATCGCCTCGCGCGCCTCCAGGGCATCGCCGGCCTGACCGATGACATCGACTTCGGGATCCGAGCTCAAAACGGCCGAGATCAGGCCGCGCATGGTCGGCGAGTCGTCAACGACGAGAACTCTTGCCGGAGCGCTCATGCCTTCCTCCCGATACCCTTGGTCGTATAGCGATAGGTGGTGATGCCGATATTGTCGAAGACGTTCTTGGCTTCGCCCGAGACTCGCTCGGAGTGGCCGATATAGAGATGCCCTCCTTCCGGCAGCAGGCCGGCGAAGCGCTGCCAGATCTTCATCTGCGTCGGCTCATCGAAGTAGATGACGACATTGCGGCAGAAGATGACGTCGAACTTGCCCTTGAACGGCCACTGGGCCATCAGGTTCAGCTCGTTGTAGGTGATAAGACGCTTCACGCGGTCGTCGACCTGATACTTGCGGCGCCCCTGCATCTCGACCTCGGTAAACCATTGCTTACGCATGGCAGGTGAGACGGTTTCCAGCGCGTTTTCATCGTAGGCACCGGTGCGGGCGACCGCGAGGATCTTCGGGTCGATGTCGGTCGCGAGAATCTTGAAGTCGTAGTCGGCGACATTCGGCATCATTGAGAGGACGGTCAGCGCGATCGAATAGGGCTCCTGCCCATCCGAGGACGCAGCCGACCATATCCGCACACGGCCGCCGGCACGCGCCCGGTTCAGAAGATCGGGCAGGACGTGATCGCGCAAGTGTTCGAAATGATGGTTCTCGCGGAAGAAGCGCGTGAAATTTGTCGTCAGGTGCGACAGCATCTCGCGCCGGGCGGCAGCACCGGCCGGCGAGGCGACAAGATCGCAATATTCGCGAAAGCCCGAAAGGCCGAGATTGCGGATGTGCTTCGACAGACGAGAGTAGACCAGCGAAGCCTTCGTCTCATTGAGAAAGATGCCGGCATCCGCATAGATCATGGCGGCGATTTCCGAGAGATCGCGGCGCGTCAGCGGGTATTCGCCGCTCGCCAGAACCTCGTCGGCACCAGGCTGCCTCTGATCTTTTACGCCAAGTGCATTCATGCGGCTTCGCTTTCGGTATCTGGGAACAGGGCTTCGAGTTCGATCAGGCAGATCATTCGCTTTTCGATCGAGAGAATGCCGCGAGCGAACTGACGCTGAAGGTCCGAGGAAATCTCGGGTGTCGGCTGAATGTCATCGTCAGTGACGGTCAGGATGTCGGAAACAGCATCGACCAGCAGGCCCACCACCTTGTGGTGGACCTGGGCGACGATGATGACGTGACGGGCACTCGGATCGGTCGGCTTCATGCCGAGCCGGGCCGACAGATCGATGATCGGCAGCACTGCACCACGCAGATTGATGACGCCCACCATATAGGATGGCGAGTGTGGCATTCCGGTCGCCGGGGTCCAGCCCCGGATCTCGCGGACCGCCATGATGTTCACGCAGAATTCCTGATCGCCGATGCGGAATGCGATAAGCTCGTTTCCGCCGAGGGTCAGATTTTTCGCCGTGTACGACATTGCCTCTTATCCTACTGCCGCCAGAGACATTTCCGCCTTAAGGGACTGTCCGCGCGAGGCGCCGACCACCGCATCCACGTCCAGGATAAGGGCCACGCGACCGTCACCGAGGATGGTTGCGGCAGCGATGCCCGGAACGTGGGTGTAGTTCGCCTCGAGGCTCTTGATAACGACCTGACGCTGCCCCTGGATCGCATCGACCATGAGGGCGCGCTGACCGCCGCCTTCGGATTCGACGAGAAGGGCGACACCTTCGACCGGGTTTGCCTGGGTGGCGCGGAAGTTCAGGATGCGACCGACATCGACCAGCGGGCAGAAGGAGTTGCGGATCGAGATCAGGCGGTGGTTCGCACCGAAGGAGTGGATCGCGGCCGCTTCCGGCTGCAGGGTTTCGACGATCGCCGTCAGCGGCACGACCAGCGTCTGGCCGGCGACCGTGACCACCATGCCGTCGAGAACAGCGAGCGTCAGCGGCAGGCTCATCGTGAAGACGGAACCATGGCCCGGCTTCGAGGTGATGTTGATGCGACCGCCGAGCGCCTGGATCGAGCGCTTGACGACGTCCATGCCGACACCGCGACCGGAAATGTCGGAGATCTTGTCGGCCGTAGAGAAGCCCGGCAGGAAGATCAGGTTGTCGATTTCCTCATCCGACAGGTTGGCGTCAGGCGAGATCAGCTCGTTGGCGATCGCCTTCTGGCGGACCTTCTCGCGGTTGATGCCGGCGCCGTCGTCGGCCAGTTCGATCAGGATGCGGCCGGAACGATGTTTTGCCGTCAGGCGGACCGTACCTTCGGTGTTCTTGCCGGCAGCAGCACGCTTTTCAGGCGTTTCGATACCGTGGTCGACGGCGTTGCGGATCATGTGCGTCAGCGGCTCGGCCAGCTTGTCGATGACCGTCTTGTCCACTTCGGTGTTTTCACCTTCTGTGATCAGTCGGATCGACTTGCCGGTCATGTCGGCGATTTCGCGGACGATACGCGACATGCGCTGGAAGACCGGCTTCACGGGCTGGGCGCGGATCGCCATGACCGAGTCCTGGATCTCGCGGGTGAGCTGCTGCAGCTCTTCGAGGCCCATATTGATCGAGGACGTGCCGGTCGTATCGTTTTCGATGACGCTCTGGGAGAGCATCGCCTGGTTGATGACAAGCTCGCCGACGAGGTTGATCAGGCGGTCGACGCGATCGAGATCGACGCGGATCGTCTGGCCGGCGCTGGCAGCGGCATTGTTCTGGGCGGCAGCACTTGCTGCTGCAGCCGCAGCGGCGGCAGCCGATTCCTTCTTTTCGACACGGGCGGCAGCAGCAGCCATCTGCGTGACGTTGGTCGCCGTTTCGGCAGCAGCAACGGCCGCCGCCGTATCCTCGGCCGTGGTCTCGGCCGCAGCCGGTGCTTCGGAGGTACCGCCATCATCCAGGATCGAGAGATCGAACGGGACCGGGATCATCGGCAGTTCTTCGTTGGTGTCGCCGGGCTTGCTGTCCTCTGCCGGCCTCACGGTCAGGTCGCAATCCCATTCGGCGAATTCGAAGACCGAGCGGATGGCGTCTTCGCCCTTGTCCGTCTTGATCGTGATGTTCCAGAAGAAATAGGCGCCTTCCGGATCGATCTCATCGAGGCCGGGCAGAGCATCGGTGTTGCAATAGATGCTCATCTCGCCGAGGCGGGAGAGATCACGCAGCAGAAGAGTGGCGTCATTACCCTTTGAATAGAGTTCGAAGCGCGGCTTGAAGATGATTTCATAGGCCGGCAGATCGATCGGCTTCTCTTCACCGCCGAAATCGTCGAAGGAGAAAGGGATCGGCTGGAAGCCGCTATCGTCGGTCGGCTTCGGAGTCGGGGCTACGGCAGCCGGAGCAGCAGCGGCCTTGGGAACCGGCTTCGGTGCGGGCGCCTCGGAAACCGCCGAAGGAGACGGCAGCTCGCCATGGGCAAGCGCTTCCAGTTCCTTGACGAGGCCGCGGCTTCTGCTTTCATCGACGCTGCCGCCATCGCGGGCAGCATTGGTCAGGTCGGCGAGCACGTCGGCCGACTTCAGCATGACCTTCAGGACGTCCTGGTTCGGCTCAAGCTTGTTGGAACGAACGCAATCAAGTGTGGTCTCGAAGACGTGGGCGAAGGCGACGAGGTCATCCAGACCGAAGGCACCGGCACCGCCCTTGATCGAATGGACCGCGCGGAAAACCGCATTGACGGTTTCCGGGTCGCGATCGCCATCATTCATTTTCAGGAGACCGGATTCCAGTTCGGCGAGCTGTTCCTCGCACTCCTGGAAAAAGATCTCTTTGATTTCGTTCATATCCATAGGAGCAAATCCTGGGCTTTTTAGGCGGTTACACGCTCGATGGCATCGATCAGCTTGGCGGGGTCGAAGGGCTTGACGATCCAGCCGGTGGCACCAGCCTGGCGGGCACGGTTCTTCTTTTCCGCGTCGCTTTCAGTGGTCAGCACCAGGATCGGGATCGCACGGTACTTCTCGTTGCGACGGACACCTTCAATGAAGCCGAAGCCGTCGAGGCGCGGCATGTTGATGTCGGTGACGATGACGTCAGGGTTGGACTCTTCGAGAACCTCGAGGCCTTCAACGCCGTCTTCGGCCTGGATCGTCTCGAAACCTGCGTTGTTCAGGGTTACGAGAAGCATGTTCCGGATGGTACGGGAATCGTCCACCGTCAATACTTTCTTCTTCATTGCCGGATCTCCTTGGCAAGCAGGTGGTCGATGTCGACGCCAACCAACTGCATGGTTTTCGTGAATGCGTCGGACACCTTCGAGAAGGTGATCGACTGCTTGTCCTGGTCCCAGGTCTTCTCGGCGGCCATCAGAACCTGGGCGCAAAGAGCGCCAATGCGTTCGACTGCCGAAGCATCGATCGCCAGAGGGTTTCCGCGCATGGAGAGAAGCTTGTCGCGCAATGCGGACGCCTCATTGAGATCAAGAACCGCTGGCAACTCCAGCGTCTTGGCACTCTTCTTTGCTGCCATCAGCTTTTCCTTGTCCCCTTGTCCCCAACCCGCGAAAGCGAGCCGGCGTCATAATCCGATAGGTTAGTAAACATTCCGCCCACCTCCCGCTCTCGCGACAGGCAACGGCATGGTAAAATCGTCGTTTTCGTATTCGTCTTCGACCGCTTCCGGACGCGCCGCGATCGCAACCTGCCGGGGCTGGGCGGCACGTGCCGGCTGCAGCCGGGTTGCATAAGTGTTTTCACGGGCAATGCGGAACTCACGGATCGTCTGGCCAAGCTCGAGAATGACCGTGTAGAGGTGATCGGCGCCTTCGGCAGAACGCTCGGCGAAGCTTGCATTGTCTGCCACTTCGCCGCCGAGACCCTTTACATCGGCAGTCGCAGCTTCGAGGCCGGCGGCGTGTTCACCGGTCTCGCTGGCAATATTGGCGATCGCGGCGTTGATGTCAGTCACCTGGCGGACGATGCTGGCAATCGAATCCTGCGTGCGTCCGACCATCTGCACGCCGGCGTCGACCTGCGTCTTGGTGGTGGTCACCAGCGTCTTGATTTCACGGGCCGCTTCTGCGGAGCGCTGGGCGAGTGCCCGCACTTCCTGCGCCACGACGGCAAAGCCGCGGCCAGATTCGCCGGCGCGTGCGGCTTCGATGCCAGCATTCAGGGCAAGCAGGTTCGTCTGGAAGGCGATCTCGTCGATCGCGCCGATAATCTGGCCGATCTTCTCCGCAGACTGTTCGATATCAGCCATGGCGTTGATTGCGCGGCCGACGACCTCGCCGCTTTCCTCGACGGCGGCACGCGTGGCTGCGGCCGCCTTTTCGGCAGCCCGGCTGCCCGCTGCACCCTCGCGGACCCGCTCTGCAATGCCGGCAAGGGCGGCAGCGGAAAGCTGCAGGCGCCCGGCCTGACCGGAGGCATTGCCGGCAAAGCTGCGGGATGCGCCGGCAAGCGATTGTGTTGCAGCTTCCGCCTTCGCATTGCGCTCGGCAATCGCAGCAAATTCCGTCTGGAGGTTGTCGAGGGCCGCGTTCAGCGCTGCAGCAATGTCGGCGTGAGCGCCATCGACCGGTGCGCGCTGCGTCAAGTCCCGGGCTGACAGGCTTTCTATGACGTCACTGAAGATACGGGCGATTTCCGCCTCACCTTCGGCACGCTGATCGGCGAGTGCCCGCTGCTGCGTGGTGCGCAGCGCATTGAAACGCAGCGAGACGGCGATTTCGACGTCGACCATGACGATACGAATGATCGATGTCATCAGGTCGGTGATCTCACGAGCACGACGCTTGGCCGATGGCAGGACCGGGCGGCCGGCCAGTTCATCGGCGAGACCGGAAATCACGTGCTCCAGCATGACGCCGTGGCCTGCCATGTGCCAGCGGGGATCCAGGCCGATCTTGCTTTCGGTATCGGAGAGAACCTTGACGCGTTCCGCGTAGAGGCTGTCGAAACGTGCATCCGTCAACACATCCCAGTGTGAGGATTGCAGGTCGTGAAGGCGCTCGATCTGACGCTCGCTTCCGAAATTGCGCGCGGCATCCGGGAAAGACTGGAAACGATGGAAGAGATCGCGCAGGCCGGCCTTCAGATGAGCTTCAAGGGCAGGCCGATTGCGGCGGACCATCTCGCACTGGTCGGTGTCGAGACCTGCAAAGCGCAGGCGGTCACGCAGGCTGCCTGCCTGTGCTCCACGAGCCTGATCTGATGGCATATCCTGCCCCAACGCCTGTCCCCAACCACTTTCCGGGCTAACCCGGCCAAAAACTTTTGACGTTTCCGAAGAACGCTACGCATGGAGACCGTCTTCGCCATCGGTAACGACCGACGGACTGAAGCCTCCTGATCAGCAATTCTGTTTCGGAGCTGCCTGAAGAGATGGATACCGGATCGACCCGGTACGGCGGGGCGGCGTCATGCCTGGTGGGAACGAGTGCATCTTCCCATTCCGACGTGTAACCCAATGTTTATGGTTAATTCCTTGCTTGAAGGTTAATAAGCCCTTCGCGTCGATAGCTTTTGAAACAATTCGCCAGACTTGACCTAGTAAATACTGGCACAGAGTTGCATCGCTGCTACAAGGCACACGCAAGCTCTATGTTATAGAGCCGATTTGAAGAGCCTGACATGATGTCAACAAGGAAAGAGAAATGATAGTTCTCGGAATGGGTTCCTGCCTGATCGCGATTGCGATCGCCGCGGCCATCACCCTCCTCGATGTGATCGCGGCACACCGCGACAGCCGCACTCTTCGCGTCTTCTAAGACGCCGCCCTCCGACGCTTCTTACCTTTCCCGTTGGCAGCCCGATACCGTTGGTGTATCGACACGCGCTCCTGTGTCAGCGGAAGTAACCAATTAATGTCAGCTCGGACCGGCCTCTTCATCATTCTGGCGTTCACGATTTTCCGCCTCGTGACGCTTCATTTTGATACGACGGATCTGTTCGTCGATGAGGCGCAATACTGGTTCTGGTCTCAGAATCTCGATTTCGGCTATTATTCAAAACCGCCGATGATTGCCTGGGTGCTCAGGATCTTTACCGAGCTTGCCGGCTCCAGCGACATTTACTGGCTGCGGTTCCCCGGCCCTCTCTTCCACATGGCAACCGCGCTGGTGCTGATGAAAACGGCGAAGCGCTTCATCGGGCCGGAGATCGAAGGCTGGGTCGGCGCGACTTATATCACGCTGCCGGCGGTTGCGCTTTCCTCTGTCTTCTTTTCCACCGACGTCATCCTGCTCTTCTTCATAGGCATTGCGCTCATTGCCTATTTCGAGTTGATGCGGCGTCGCTCGGTCGGGCTGGCTCTCCTCATGGGTATCGGCGTCGGGCTGGCGTTCCTGACGAAATATGCCGTGCTCTTCCTTGTGCCGGGCGGCGCGATCGCGATGCTGCTCATTCCGGCGGCGCGCATCTCGGTGCGCGATTTCATCATCGCGGTCGTTACATCGGCAGTCGTCGCCGTCCCGAACCTCTGGTGGAACCTCCAGAACAACAATACGACGGTGCGCCACACGCAGGATATCGCCCACTGGAGCGATCTCGGCATCAATATCCGCGGCGGGCTGGAATTCTTCTCGGCGCAATTTGGCGTCGTCGGCCCGATCGTCTTCTTTGCCATGCTCTGGGCCGTCTGGAACATGATCCGCGGCCGCAGCGAGCCGCGCGAGAAGATACTCGTCTGGCTGTCGATCCCGGTCGTGCTGCTCATTACCTTGCAGGCGACAATTGCCAAAGCCTATGCCAACTGGGCCGTAACGGCCTATGTGGCAGGCATCGTGCTGGCCGTCTGGGTGCTTTATCGGCTGTGGCCGAAGGGTCTCAGAACATCGCTCACCATCAATGGCATTGCCTGCCTGCTCTTCCCTTTCGCAACGATCTTCTCGCATCAACTGGTGCTGCCCAACGGCAAGGAAGTCATGGAACGCTATCTCGGCCGAGCCGAAGTCAGCCGTGAAGCTGCCGATCTTGCGGCGCAGGCCGGCGCCGGCATCATCGTCACCGACAACAGGGACATGGTCGCCGACCTCTTCCACACTCTGCGGGATACGTCCTACAAGATCTATGCCCGTCCGCCGGCCGATTTGCCGGACAGCTATTACGAGCAGGAATTCGCCCTGCCGGCCGATACCCGCGGGCAGGTCCTATTCCTGACTTCCAAGCCGCTGAACTGCGCAAACGAAACGCCGGAAATGCTGAAAAGCTGGCAGCCGGAAAAAGGTAACTACAAAGGCGATACGATCTATGTTTACAAGGTCGGCGCGGCCTGCCTGATGCGGCCCTGAGGAAGTTCAATTCACGGAGCCGGGCAGGCAGAGGCCGGTTCCGCAGCCTTCTATTTCGATAAATTTTACGCCGCCCTCCTCGAAGGCAAGGCGCAACTGTGCCTCCGTCGCGCGATGGATTTCGTGATGACGGCCTTCATAGTCGCGGATCGTGCTGCGGGAGACGGCTGCCTTGTCAGCAAGATCCGTCTGAGTCCAATCAAGCAGCCCGCGAGCCGCTCGGCACAAAGCAGGCGTCAGAATTGTTTCTTTTGCACCTTGACCCATAATTCCAAACCACCCATATTGGTCAATATAGATCATATATGTCATGTTTTAAACAGGATTTCCACACCGGGAGAGAGTGATGCCCCACGATACGCCTTTGATTTCGACGATCGTCGGCGGCCTCGTGCTGGCATTTATTCTAGGCGCGATCGCCAATCGCCTACGCCTTCCTCCTCTTGTGGGATATCTTGTCGCGGGTGTCCTCGTCGGCCCCCATACGCCGGGTTTCGTTGCCGATCAAAGCCTTGCGCCGGAGCTTGCGGAAATCGGCGTCATCCTGCTGATGTTCGGCGTCGGCCTGCATTTTTCCCTTAAGGACCTGCTCTCCGTGCGAGGCATCGCGGTGCCGGGTGCTGTCGTACAGATCGGCTTTGCCACGCTGCTCGGCTGGGGTCTCGGTGCATTTCTCGGGTGGCCGACGGGGGGCAGCCTCGTCTTCGGCCTTGCGCTTTCCGTCGCCTCGACGGTGGTGCTGCTGAAAGCCCTGCAGGAGCGGCGTCTTGTCGAAACGGAACGCGGGCGTATCGCCGTCGGTTGGCTGATCGTCGAAGACCTAGCCATGGTGCTGGCTCTGGTGCTGATTCCGGCGGCTGCCAGTATCACCGGCGATGGTCATGGTCCGGTCGAACCTCTTTCGGCGGGCCTCAACCGGCTTCTCGGCCTCGATCTTGGCGTCGGCGGCATCATCGCCATGACGCTGGTCAAGGTCGTGCTGTTCGTCGCGCTCATGCTGGTCTTCGGCCGCAAGCTCATTCCCTGGACGATGCATCGCATCGCCCATACGGGCTCGCGCGAGCTTTTCCGTCTCGGCGTGCTGGCCATCGCACTCGGCGTCGCCTTTGGCGCATCCAAGCTTTTCGGCGTGTCGCTGGCACTCGGCGCCTTCTTTGCCGGCATGGTTCTCGCCGAAAGCGAACTCAGCCATCGCGCCGCCCAGGAAAGCCTGCCGCTKCGCGATGCCTTTGCGGTGCTCTTCTTCGTCTCCGTCGGCATGCTGTTCGATCCGAACATCCTGATCGAACGGCCGCTGCCGGTACTTGCGACCGTCTTCATCATCGTGATCGGCAAGTCCGTGGCGGCGTTCCTGATCGTCCTGCTTTTCAGGAAGCCGGTCGGCACGGCGCTGACGATCTCCGCGAGCCTCGGGCAGATCGGCGAATTTTCCTTCATTCTCGCCGCCCTCGGCGTCGACCTCGGCCTTCTGCCGGAGGAAGGCCGAGACCTGATCCTTGCCGGCGCGATCATCTCGATCATCCTCAACCCGCTGCTCTTCTTCGTCTGTGACCGCATGCGGCCGCTCCTGGAAACAAAGCGCGAGGAGCCGGCGGAAGCTCCAGTTCCGGCAACGGATACCGTCACAGCACATGTGGAAGAACACGTTGACGCGGACGACGTTCACCCGACGGCACTGAGCGGCCACGCAATCCTCGTCGGCTATGGCCGCGTCGGCAGCATTGTCGGCCAGAACCTCAAGTCCGCAGGCACYCCTTTCCTTGTCATCGAGGATTCCGACAAGCGCATTGCAGAGCTGCGTGCGCAGGGAATCGAAGTGCTCTCCGGAAATGCCGTCAGCCGCGAAACACTCGGCCTCGCCAATATCGCCGGCGCCCGCAGCCTCGTCATCGCTATTCCGAATGCCTTCGAAGCCTGCAGCATTGCCGAGCAGGGCCGCGCCATCAATCCATCGATCCTGATCGTTGCGCGCGCTCATTCCGACGCCGAGGTAGACGAACTGCGGCAATACGGCGCCGATACCGTGATCATGGGTGAGCGGGAAATTGCGCTTGGCATGGTTGACCGGCTCGCTCAAGTGCATCATGACAGTGCACCCTATGAAGACGGACCTTCGGCTGGTACAATCGTGCCGTCGGTGGAGCCTCCGCCGGGAAAAGAATGAGAGATTGGCGCGCCTTTGAGCCGATTTGGGAGTGAAATCGCTGAGACAGGGGAGACGGAGCTGGGTCAGCGCCGTCTGGCAAGTCGTATTGCCGCTTCCGTTGTCGTCGCGTTTCTCGCCTATCTCGGCCTGCTCTTCGGCGGCAATATCGTCATCGGCCCGTCGTCGGCGCCGAACAGCCTGTCGTCTTCCAGCCGGGATTCGCAGCAGACGCAGGTGACTGCGCGCGACGCCATTCGCGGCTTGCTGATCAGCGACCGCAAGATGGCACCGAAACAGCAGGTCCACGATGCCGGCCCGGCATCGCTGAACGCTGCGCCCGCACTGCATATTGCCGACTGGCGCCAGGCCGCCCCGGCACCTGAGTTCGAAGCCCCGCTGCGGCCTGCCACAGCCCGGGCTCACCAGCCCCGCGCACCGCCGCAGGCTGCCTGAATCACGTCACCTTCGGGTGCTTCTGATCAAATAGACATGTAGACATGCCGCAGCGCGGTCGCGCGGGCCAAAGCATTATCCAAGGACTTAAAACATGCGCAATTCACCATGGCTGGTGTTCACCTATACGGTGATCATCGTGCTCGGCCTGTTGATCGCCCTTCCAAACGCGCTGCCGCCAAGCGTGCTCCAGCGCATTCCTGCCTGGCTGCCGCATAGCCAGGTCTCCCTCGGTCTCGACCTTCGCGGCGGTTCGCACCTCGTGCTCGAAGTCGATGAGGCCGATCTCACCAAGGAGCGCCTGAACTCGCTGCTGCAGGACGCGCGCCGCGTGCTGCGCGAAAAGAACATTCAGCCGAAGTCGATCGTCCGCAACAATAACAATATCGTTGTTTCGCTCGCCGATCCGTCGCAGAGCGATGCTGCCGTCACRCAACTTCGCACCCTTGGCAATGTGATCTCCAGCGGCATCAGCGCCGGCCAGTCCGACCTTGCGGTCACGGCCGATGGCGGCAATATCACCATTGGCTTCTCGCCGGCCGGTATTGCAACCAATGTCGACAATGCCGTCGCACAGAGCCTTGAAGTCATTCGCCAGCGCGTCGACCAGGTCGGCGTTGCCGAGCCGACGATCCAGCGCATCGGCTCCAACCGTATTCTCGTCCAGCTTCCGGGCGCACAGGATCCGTCCCGCCTTCGCGAACTTCTTGGCTCCACCGCCAAGATGTCCTTCCATATGCTCGCCCCGAACGGCCAGGCCGGCCCCGGCGTGACGATCATGAAGGACGACGAAGGCAACTCCTATCCGGTTCTCGACCGCGTCGAAATTTCCGGCGACCGCCTCTCGGATGCCCGCGTCAGCTTCGACCAGAACCAGCARCCGGTCGTTACCTTCCGCTTCGACAGCGCCGGTGCTACCCGCTTTGCGGATATTACCCGTCAGAATGTCGGCAATCCCTTCGCCATCGTGCTTGACGACAAGGTGCTGAGCGCGCCTGTCATCCGCGAGCCGATCACCGGCGGTTCGGGGCAGATCTCCGGCAACTTCACGACTGAGAGCGCCAATACGCTCGCGGCCATGCTGCGCGCCGGCGCCCTGCCCGCCAAGCTGACCGTCATCGAAGAACGCACCGTCGGCGCCGACCTCGGCGCGGACGCGATCAAGATGGGCCTTTATGCCGGCGTCGTCGGCTTCGTGCTCGTCGCCGCCTTCATCTTCGTGCTCTACGGCACCTGGGGCATTCTCGCCAATATCGCGCTTCTGATCCACACGATCCTGACCTTCTCGGCACTGACGCTTGTCGGGGCGACGCTCACCCTGCCCGGCATCGCCGGCGTCGTGCTCGGCATCGGCCTTGCGGTCGACGCGAACGTCCTGATCAACGAACGCATCCGTGAAGAAACGCGCAAGGGCAAGAGTGCCTTTGCGGCTATCGACACCGGCTTCCGCCGTGCCTACTCGACCATTATCGACGGCAACATGACGGCGCTCATCGCTGCCGCCATCCTGTTCTGGTTCGGCTCCGGCCCGGTTCGCGGCTTTGCCGTGACCATGGCGCTCGGCCTGATCATCTCGATGTTCACCTCGGTCGCCTTCGTGCGTGTCACGATGATCGAGATCGCCCGTCGTCGGAAGTTGAAGGTCCTGAACATCAGGCCGCTGATCCCCTTCAGCCCCTACGACAAGCATATCCAGTTCATGAAAGCACGCTTCTTCGGCGTGACCGTCTCCGCGCTGCTGTCGATCGCTTCGATTGCCCTGTTCATCTATCCGGGCCTCAACTACGGCGTCGACTTCCGTGGCGGTATCCAGATGTCGGTGAAGACGCAGGACGCTGCCGATCTCGGCCGCTTCCGCGAAGGTCTGAACGGCCTTGGCCTCGGCGAAGTCGCGTTGCAGTCCTTCGGCGACAACAAGACCATGCTGGTGCGCGCGCAGCGCCAGGACGGTGGTGAGGAAGCACAGACGGCCGCGGTGACCAAACTGAAGGCCGAGATCGTCAAGATCGACCCGTCGGCGACCGTGACCGGTACCGACGTCATCGGTCCGAAGGTTTCCGGCGAGCTTGCCTGGGCCGGTATCCTGTCGGTCGTCGTCGCAAGCCTTGCGATGCTGTTCTACATCTGGTTCCGCTTCGAATGGCCGTTCGCGGTCGGCGCCATCGTCACTCTGGTGCTCGACGTGACCAAGGCGATCGGCTTCTTCGCGTTGACGGGACTGGACTTCAACCTGACGGCCATCGCAGCCATCCTGACGCTGGTCGGCTATTCGGTGAACGACAAGGTCGTCGTCTACGACCGCATGCGTGAAAACATGCGCCTCTACAAGTCGATGCCGCTGCGCGAAATCATCGACAAGTCGATCAATGAGACGCTGGCCCGAAGCCTCTATACCAATGCGACGGCCTTCCTCTCTCTGCTGCCGATGGCAATCTGGGGCGGCAGTGCCGTGGAAAGCTTCGCGATCCCGATGGCCTTCGGCATTCTCGTTGCCGCTGCATCGTCGATCTTCATCGCAGCACCGATCCTGCTCTTCCTCGGCGACTGGCGCCGCCGCCATGCCAAGGCAGTCGCGGCTTCGAACGATGCAGCCGTGGAAATCATTCCGCCGGATGCAGGCCAGCCGCGCAAAACGGCAGGCTAAACCGCCGATATTTAACGGACTTGGAGAGGGCGCCGGTTGCACAGCCGGCGCCCTCTTTCTATGTTCGGTTCAAAGAGATCGGGAGCACCGCCACATGTCTTCCAACCCGACGGCGAAAAAGCCGGAAACCGGTTCCACTGATAATCAGGAGGAGCGTATCAAACGTTTCCTCGCGACCGCTTCGCACGACCTGCAATCACCGCTTCGCCATATCGCCATGTATGCGGAAATGCTGCTCGACGATCTTGAACCGACGCTCGACAGCGAACAGCTGCAGAGCTTGAGAACGATCATGGACAAGGCCCAGACGGCACAGCGGCTTACCAAGGCATTGATCAGCCTTGCAGGAACGACACCCCAGATCACCATCAGCGACGTGCGCCTCACCGATGTTGCGCAGGAGGCCTGGAAGCAATCGGTGGAGGAATTTCCCGTGAGCGGCGCCGCACTCGATGCCGACAATCTGCCCCTCATCCGCAGCGATGCGGCAGTTCTGACTATTGTTTTGAGACACCTCTTCTCCAATGCGCTGACATACCACGGCGCCGCCGCGCCGCATGTGATCGTGACGGCCGCACGAGAAGCTGCTGACTGGCGCATCATCGTCACCGACAACGGCTGCGGCATCGAGCCTGCCTATCGGGAGAAGATCTTCGATGCCTTCTGGAAGCTGCCGAAAGCAGGCAGCGTGCCCGGCCCGGGGCTTGGCCTCACGACCACGCGCGACCTGCTCGCCGCCTTCGGCGGCGACATCAGGCTCGACCATTCCGACGAGAGCGGCAGCCGCTTTGCGATCCGCCTGCCCGCATAGAGCTTCCTCGTCAGATGCTGTAATCATCCTTCCAGAAATCCGGGACATCATATGTCACGTATTCGCGGATGATGTGCTGCAGCGTCTGGACGTCGATCTCGTCTTTGCCGATACGGAAATCGACACCGTAATCGGGAAATTCCTGGAAATAATTGCCTGATATGTCGGTCGAGATGACGCCAATCGGGCCGGTATAGCCAATACCCCGGAGTTCAGGCACCGTCTCGCGAAAATCAGCGTTTGGCAGCAGGCGGTTGTCGAGAAGGACGAGATCGAAGCGAGCAGTCCTTATCTTGTCCAGCGCATCACCGATCGATTGAGAATATTCGACGTCGACGGGCGGTTCGGAGAGGTCTGCGATCTTCTTTTTGAGCGAACGGAACTCGATGAACTCGTCATCGACGAACAATACCTTCACCGCATTCCTGCGCGTTGCTTCCGCACTCATCGTTTCACCTTTCCCCGACGTGAAACCGGCTCACGAAACCAGACCGTTTCGCAACGCAATCGCCACCATATGAACGCGGTTGACGGCATCAAGCTTCCGGACTGCGGCCGTAATATGGGAATTGACCGTGTGTTCGGAAAGACCGAGGATGATGGCTATCTCCGCGGAAGTCTTGCCTTCGCTCGTCCATTTGACGATTTCGGTTTCGCGCTGTGTCAGCCGACCGGACATTTCCTGCGTCAGGATTTCCTCATACAGCTTGTCGAAGATGCGCATGGCATCGAGCAGAATATCCGCCACCTCGCCCTGGTCCGGCTCCGGACGCGGGCCGCTGAGCACCAGGCTGTAGCGACGTCCTTCCGGCGTAAACAGCGGGATGAAAAGAAATGTACTGCCGCTGAATTCGTTGAAGACCAAGTCTGGAGGGTAGCCTTCTATCGCCGCACTTTTCCCATGTACCGGCGTCGTCAGGAACTGCGCCGTCCGCGCCTTGGCAGTTCCCAATGCTTCCTTGAGAGTCTTGACAAAGAGGCTCATGCGCCGTTCGGCGACATTGGTGATGACGACATCGCGTTCGCCGAAAGGCGCTGCAGCCTCCGAGATACGCGCCAGGGTAAAATTGTCGAAATTGTAATGCTGCGCGGCCGCCTTCAGCAGGCGAAAAAAATCCGTGCGATTGATCGCCCGGCTCAGTTCCGGACCCGCATGAAAGGGAACTGCGGCAGCACTGGTCATTCCGACTCTTCCTCCTCCCCAATTCTCATTCCGGCGATCCCGAAATCTTGGGATATACGTCTAAAACGCGAACAGCTACAAAAATTGCGAGACGGTTGATGATCGATAGCGAAATGGGGACTTTCAATATCGCAAGCGGAGACATCTCAACTACAGGTGATGCATAGGGCAGTTTACTCGAATAGTAGCTCTTACCTAGGTATCGCAATCTCTCTGCATTCAACATCCATGGATGCGGAAGACAGTGCCGGAAGTAAGCGCGGGAGAGCCGGTCGGGCCATTCAGCTAAGGGGTTGGCTGACGTTCGTGGCGGCGAACATGGATCGGGCGGCTCTCTCAGTGCTCTTTGATTTTCTTCTCTTGGGTTGCATTTTGAAATGCGCTGCCGGGCTTGTCAATTGTGCTTTGTCGCACAGATCGGGCACTTCAGGGATGCAGATCCGCCGCATTTCCGCAATCATCGATTGCCGGTGATGCTGGCAAAGTCCAACGGTTTCTCAAGGTAGAAATCGGCACCAGCGGCAAGCGCCCGTTCCCGGTCCTCCGCTGCATCAGAACCACTGCAAACGCCGAGCCGCATGGCTGAAAAGCGCTCCTCCCCCCGCAGCCGCGCGATCAGCCCGCTGCCGCTGTCAAGAGGCATATAGAGGTCAGCGATGAGTATATCCGGTACGCCTTCGCCTCTTTCCAGCCGCTCCTCGAGCGCCTCGAATGCCGCCTGTGCGGTGGAGAAGCAGAATAGATCAACATCCACCTTCTGTTTCTTTCGGATATAGTCGATATAGAAGAGATCATCCCTGCTATCGTCGACGTAAAACAAGATCGGCATCTGGCACCACAATCGGGATATTGTTTCGGCGGCTCTATACTGTCCTTGACTGAGACTTTAACGCCACTTCGCTAAAATTCGATATCGACCTTTGATGATTTGTTGTCGAAAAAGCATGTTTTGCCCAACAATCTGGCTATTGAGTATTCGTCGATTTCGGAAAAGATGGCTGTCCAACAAGGACATGGCGGAAAGGTGGTGCGGGTGCGGGATGCTGGCAATGCGGGACGAGACGGGACGGAAAGCGGTCACTACCGCATGGTCGCGATCGTCATCGGCTACCTGCTGGTCCTGCTTGGGCTGACGGTGGTAGCCGGGTGGCTGCTCGAGATCGAAATCATCATCTCGATCGTGCCCGGCTTTCCCTCCATGGCATTCAATACCGCCATCTGCTTCGTTCTGTCGGGTATCGGGCTCGCCGCTTCGATGGGAAAAAGCAAGCCCGGCCGCATCGTGCCCCTCATCGCTTGCGGCCTTGCCGCTCTGCTTTCCGCGGTGCGCCTGACAGAGATCATCACGCTCGGCCGCACGATACACAATGTCGATGTGTTCCTGACGCAATTTCTCATCTCTCCAAGCTTTGCCGAACAGATCGGCGGCGGCATGGGGCCGAACACCGCGCTGATCTTCCTGATATCAAATCTTTCCATTCTCCTTGCGCTCTATGGGAAGGAGCGGCGCGGCCAGCTCGTACAGGAACTCACCAGCTATATCGTGATCACGCTCGGCATGATCGCGCTTGCCGGATACATCACCAATGCCGAACAGGGATATCGCTGGGGTCCCTATGCCGCGATGGCCCTGCCGACAGCTATCGGTCTGGTGGCTTTGGGTTGCGGGCTTCTCGCCAGATCCTGGTGGATGTTGCCAACCAACCGGGCACAGATCCCCCTCTGGATACCGGCGTCGATCTGCTTTACCGGCCTCATTGTCGATCTCTACACGCCACTTGGCGTGGCAAGCGGCATTCTCTATGTCCCGCTTGTGCTGACAGCGCTCTGGTTCGGCAATCGTAACGCGCCGATCTTCTTCGCTTTCGTCTGCACTGTGCTGATCCTGCTCGGCTTTTTCGCCGTCAACCATGCTGAGAACGAATTCTGGCGCGAAGCCGCCAATCGGTCGATCACGGCAGCGACGCTCTGGCTGATTGCCATTTTCGTCTTCTATTTCATGCGCAACAACCAGCGTCTGGAAACCGAACGCATCCGGTTTAGCGCGCTCGTGCGCAATACGCCCGACGCGGTGATCGCCATCGACGAGGCGGGGCGGATCATGAGCTTCAATCCGGCCGCCGAGACCATGTTCGGCTATACATCGCAGGAAGCGATCGGCAACAACATCAAGATGCTGATGCCGGAACCCTATCATTCCGAACATGACGCCTATCTCGGCAACTATCGGCGCACCGGCGAGGAACGGATCATCGGTACGACGCGCATGGTCTCCGGCCGGCGCAGGAACGGCGTCGTCTTCCCGATCGACCTCTCGGTCAGCGCCGTCGTCGCCGGTTCGAGCAAGACCTTCGTCGGCATCGTGCGCGATATCAGCGAGCGTGTGCGGCAGGAAGAGCGGATGAAGACGACGCTTGCCCAACTTGAGGAATACACAGCCGATCTCGAACGTTCCAACCACGATCTCGACGAGTTCGCCTATATCGCCTCGCACGATCTCAAGGAACCGCTGCGCGGCCTGCACAATCACTCGCGTTTCCTGCTGGAAGACTACGAAGAGAAGCTCGACGATGACGGCGTGCGCCGGCTCAACCGGCTGGTTCGGCTCAGCCAGCGCATGGAAAAGCTCGTCAACGATCTTCTCTATTTCTCGCGCATCGGCCGCCAGCAGCTCGCGGTCAAAAGAACCGATATCGGTTCGATCGTCCGCGACGTCGCCGCCACCATGGAGCTTTTTCTGGAGGAACGGCATGCAAAGGTCGTCATCGACGGCCTGCTGCCGGAAGTCGTCTGCGATGCGCCGCGCCTGACCGAAGTGTTCCGCAATCTCGTCACAAATGCGGTCAAATACAACGACAAGCCCATGCCGCTCATCAGCGTCGGCTATCTGGAACGTTATGTCGGCAGGGACGGGACGACAGCCCGCAACGTCTTCTACGTGAAGGACAACGGCAAGGGCATACCCCAAGAATTCTACGAGGATATTTTCCGCATTTTCAAACGGCTTGAAAAATCGCAGGATTCCGAGGACGGCACCGGCGCAGGGCTCACCTTCGTGCGCAAGATCATCGGGCGTCACAATGGTGAGATATGGCTGGAGTCGGATATCGGCGTCGGCACTACATTTTATTTTACCCTGGGAAGGAAGCGCGAGGGCCAGAATGCAGCAGCGTGATACGCAACCGATCCTCATCGTCGAGGATAGCGAGGATGATTTCGAAGCGACGATGCGCGCCTTCAAGCGCACCAATCTGCGCAACTCCATCCGCTGGGCCGCCTCCGGTCAGGAAGCACTCGACGTGCTCGCCACCATGACTCCGAAGCCCGGCCTCATCCTGCTCGACCTCAATATGCCGGGCCTAGACGGGCGCAAGACCCTTGAGGCGATCAAGTCCAATCCGCATTGGCGCAAGATCCCCGTCGTGATCCTCACGACATCGGACGACGAGCGCGACATCGAGGGCTGCTATGCGCTCGGTGCCAACACCTATGTACAGAAGCCAGTCGATCTCGATGGACTATTCGCCGCTATCCAGCGGCTCAAGGAATACTGGTTCGAAATCGCAATCCTGCCTTTAGAGGACTGACGTTTGGCGGAAGACTGCTGCGTTCTCATCATCGATGACAACATAGACGACCGGGAAGTCTATCGCCGCATGCTGGCACGCGTCTCCGGCACGAATTATACCGTGATCGAGGCAGAGACCGGTGACGAGGGTCTGGCCCTCAGCGGCCAGAGGCACCCTCACTGCATCTTGCTCGACTATTCGCTTCCCGGCCGCGACGGCCTTGGCGTGCTCTCGGAACTCCTCGCCCAGGATGCCGCCGCCAATGTGGTCATGCTGACCGGCCAGGGTAACGAGACCGTCGCCGTTGAAGTGATGAAAAGCGGTGCGCGCGACTATCTCACCAAGGATGCGCTATCGCCCGAAACCCTGCATCGCTGCATCCAGAATGCGATGATGCATGGCGCGCTGGAAGCAAAGCTCGAGCAGAAGCGGCAGTCGCTCGAAATCTTCACCCGCGCCATGGCGCATGATCTCAAGGAGCCGCTGCGAACGATCAAGTCCTTCAGCCGCATCCTGCATGGCTCGGCCGAATTGCCGGCCGAAGACCGCGAGCTTCTCGATTATATACTGAGCGCCGCCGATCACATGGAAGACCTGATCGTCAAGGTCTCGAGCTTTACGAGGCTGGAGGTTTCGAGCGAACTCGAGCTCAAGCCCGTCCCCTTGTCGGCAGTGCTCGATCAGGTGGAGCAGAATCTGCACCAGCAGATCGAAAGCCGGCAGGCAATCCTTATCCGCGGCCATCTGCCGGAGGTGATGGGCGACGCGACGCTGCTGATCCAGCTTTTGCAGAACCTCGTCTCCAATGCGATCCGCTATTGTGAGGATACCGTTCCGGAAGTGCGCATTTCGGCCATAGCAGACAGGGGAGTCTGCCGCCTGACGATCGGTGACAACGGGCCGGGTATCGACCCCGACCATCGTGAGCTGATCTTCCAACCCTTCAAGCGCCTCGTCGGCCGCGGCATCGAAGGCACGGGGCTCGGGCTTGCCATATGCCGCCGCATCGCGCAGCTGCATGGCGGCTCTATCTGGTGCGAGGCGAAGACCGGCAGAGGTGCGACCTTCCTGCTCGAAGTACCACTCGCGGAGACATCGGGCGGACAGCCGATCACTCGCAAACAGTCCCCGACGGCAAAAGCATCCGACCATGCGAGCGAAAGCCGCGGCAGGCTCGCCGAAGTGCTGCTGGTGGAAGACAGCCCGGCCGATATCCAGCTTCTGAAGATCAAGCTGATGCGCCGCGAGAAGGTGAACTTCAACCTGCATGTGGCCACCAACGGTCGTGAGGCGATGCGGCTCCTGGAGCAACGCGCAGGTATCGCGGACGAACCGCAGATCGACCTGATGCTGCTCGACATCAACATGCCGATCATGGACGGTTTCGAAGTGCTGAATGCGCTCTCATCCGATCAACGGCTGAACCGGATTCCAGTCTGCGTGCTGAGCACATCAAGCGACGAAAGCGACATGCAACGGGCTAAGGATCTCGGCGCACTCGCCTACATGGTCAAGCCGCCGACACTGCAGCAACTCGAGGAAGCGTTAGAGGAAGTCGAGACGCTGGAACTCCTGCCGCGCGGTGACGCACTTGTACTTTTTGCGGAACAAAATTAGAGAGAAGGCCATTGGCAACGGCATGACGCTAGCAACGACCCTCATACTCGCGCTCCTGGCCTCGCCTTTTCAATTCGGGCTTTCATCCATGGCTTCAGGCATACACCATATCACGCTGATCACCCGCAAGGTGCAGGCGAACGTGGATTTCTACGCCGGATTCCTTGGTATGCGGCTCGTCAAACAGACGGCCGGTTTCGAGGACGCCACACAGCTTCATCTCTTCTATGGTGATGCCGAAGGTACTCCGGGCTCGCTCGTGACTTTCCTCGTCTGGGAGGACGGAGCGCCCGGCCGCGCCGGCTACGGCCAGATCAGCGAAATGTCGCTGGCGATCGATCCCTCCAGCATCGGTTACTGGCTGACGCGCGCGATGCGCTTCGGCTTCCGCTCGGAAGGTCCGGCAGATGAATTCGGCGAGCCGGTTCTGCGGCTGAAGGATCCCGACAATGTCATCGTGAAGCTCGCCGGCGCCAGGGATCTGAAATCGCCAACCGTCTGGGATGGCGGCGAGGTGCCGATCGAGCATGCCGTGCAGCGCGTGCGTGGTGCGACCATGCTGACTGAAAAGCCGGCGGAGAGCCGCCATTTCATCGAAAGCCATTTCGGCTACAGGTTCCAGGCAAATCGCGGCACGATCGATCGTCTCGTCTCGCAGTCGGGTGACGTCATCGACGTGCGCGATGCGCGTGGCTTCTGGGGCGGCGCGCCGGGCACCGGCACGTTCGACCATGTGGCCTTCCGCGCCGATGACGACGAAGCCGTGCTTGCCGTTCACACGGCGCTCGAAGAGGAAAATGCTTCGGCGACCAACCTGCACGATCGCAAATACTTCCACTCGCTCTATGCCCGTGAACCCGGCGGCACGCTCATAGAGCTTGCCACCAACCAGCCAGGCATGCTGGTGGATGAGCCGAAGGCTACCCTCGGCAGCAAGCTTTTCATCCCACCGAAGGATTCGATTACCAGTCTCAGCGACCTCAAGGTCGTGCTGCCGCAATTTTCCATGCCCGGCCAGCCGCGTATCAATTACCGCGACCTGCCTTTCGTCCATCGTTTCTATACGCCACCGGATCCGGACGGCAGCGTCTTCGTGCTGCTGCACGGCTCCGGCGGCAATGAGACGACGCTGATGCCGCTCCTGAACAAGGTCGCTCCACGCGCCACACTCCTCGGCGTGCGCGGTCGTGCGACCGAAGAAGGCTTCCCGCGCTGGTATAAGCGCATCACGCCTTTCTCCTTCGACCAGGACGACATCAAGAACGAGGCCGAAGCCTTTGCCGCCTTCATCGAAGGCGCGGTCAAATCCTACGGCCTCGATCCGAAGAAGGTCGTCTATGTCGGCTATTCCAACGGCGCGAACCTTTTGAATTCGCTGCTCTACCTGCACCCGAACCTGGTGCACAAGGCTGTGCTCCTTCGCTCCATGCCGGTGCTCAGCACCTATCCTCATGCCGACCTGAAGGGCACGGACCTGCTCGTCATCAGCGGCAAGATGGATGCCTATGGCAAATATGCGAGCGAACTGGAAACCCGGCTGAAGACATCGGGGGCGACTGTCGATTCCGACGTCATCCCCGGCGGTCACGATCTCGGCGATGCCGACGTGCCGATCATTCAAAAATGGCTGCTGCAGGAAAACAATCTGCAGGAAACCCAGTAAGCTACCAGTGGAAACTGTCTGGGCATGATGCCGGCACGGCCTCCAGTGCCGCCGGCGCCTTGCGATCGATCGCGTAAAGCCTCGCAAAGCCAGCGTCTCGCAGAAGGCGGGTACCTGCCGGCATGACGTCGCCGACGTTCTGATCGACGGTATCGGCGTTGACGACCATGATGAAATCAAACTTGCTGCGCCAGTCGACGAGATAGGGCGTGAAGCTGGCAGCCTCCGCCATCAGGCCCGGACAGGACAGAACACCGGTTGAAAAGAGATTTCCTTCCGGTACCGAACGGTCTGACCAGGAGGGCAGGACGGCAAGAGGCTGCTTGCCCTGCGCGCTGAAGAGCGTCGGGACAAAAGCATGCGCCAGAGGCACCGCCAATGTCGGCAGATGCCGAAATGTATCCTCGGTGAATGCGTAATGCCGCTGATCGAGTTTTATCTCGGCAAAGGCCGGATCGTGCTGCAGCGGCAAGATCGCTGCGCCGGGAGGAACAGCTTCAAGCACCTTCTCAACGCTGGCAACATCGGCCTGCCCCTGCCACCAGTTGAAACCGATCCAGGCGGTTCGGCCAAGGACAGCGATATTCAAGGCGATGAACAGGACGATGGCCTGACTCCGGCCGACTTTTTGGAAGGGGCAGATCATCACCATGCCGACAAGGGCAGCCATGATGGGAAAGCGCCAGCTTATCCAGCCGGTACCGAAGGCATGCCGTGGTGAAAGGATGGCTAGAACAAGAAGACCGGCCGCGGTGATCACAAGCCCCGCATGAACGCGCATGTCCTTTGCGGCAACCGCCCTGCTGCAGACGAGCAGAATCGGTACGAGCAAAATGACATCGACGATCGCAACATAGGTCCAGACGGCCGACAGCAGGTTGAAAATCAGCAGTACCGGCCCGTTATTCCAGGCCGCCAGGATGCCGCCAGCATGACTGCCCGGGAGTTCTGCGGCGGTCAGTGCCAGCACCAGCGGCGGCAACAGGCAGGCAGCCATTGCAGCGGCAAGTCTGCCGGCGAGACGCAACACCGCCGTGCGCGATGCGAGAATGTCAAAGCGCCAGGAAAATTCCAGCCCGCAGACGATCGCCAGGAAGAAGCCTACCGAGAAGATATGCACGACGGTGAGAAACAGCGACGCGGCCACCCGCCAAAGGAAGAGCCTGACCGCGGAACCGGACTGCAGCCGGTGATCCATCGTTGAAAACAGTAACGCGAGGCCGAGGCCGATCTGGAAATTGATGAAACCGCCGATCAGCGTGGCACACCAGGCGAAATACAGCATGCCGATCTGCCAATAGTAGCTGCCGCCGAACAAGCGGCGATGCAGAGCGATTGCGCCAAGCGGCGGCAGAACAATGGCCAGGAACAGCAGGGTGCGGGCGAGCAGCGAGACGCCGATGAAAGGACCGATGAAACGGGCAAGCAGATCGATGCCGACATTGGTGAAGGTGCGGTTCCACTCGATCGCGTAGATCTCGGGGAATAGTGCTTCCCTTATGCCGCCGGCAAGCAGCCACATCCGGGCATAATGGTTCGCGTAGTCGAGCAGTGGCGGAAATTTGAACAGGCCGACAAGAATGGCCACAAAACCCATGAACACGAGCAGAGGCGCCGTCGACGCCTGCCGGACAGTCACGTCCTGCTGCTTTACCGCGCCGTGGACTTCAGCTGAAAATATGTGATCAAGGTTCGCCATAGCCAATCCTGTCCGAACTCGGGGACAGGTCTAGCAGCCAATGGTCAAGCTTCCTTTAAGCGGGTCACCCTCGCCTGGCGATCATGATGCCGGCAAGCACAATGAGGCCGCCCAGGGCCTGCATTGCCGTGATCGACTCGTTGAGCAGCGCCCAGGCGAGAATGGCCGCCACGACCGGCTGGAGAAGCAGGGTCAGCGAGGAGAACGCGGCTGGCAGGTAAGCAAGCGCATAGGCGATCGCCACTTGCCCGCCCGCATGGCTGACGAAGGCAAGGCCCGATACCACCGACCAGCCGTAAAGGCTTGCCGGCAGCATGTGGCCTTCGAAGAAAAACGCGAGCGGGAAGACGCCGACCGCGGCAGAGGCTGTGCTCCACAGCATGATGCGGATCGTATCGAAACGACTGCGCAGCGCGCCGATTGCCAGGATGTAGCAGGCGTAGAAGAAGGCGGCGATCATGGCGACCCCATCACCCCGCAGGTCGCCGTTTCCAAAGGCAGCAGGCCCGCCCTTCAGCACGATTACGCCGGCCAATGCCAGGACCAGACCGAGCACGAAGACGCGGGTAACCTTGGCGCCCAAGAATAGAAATCCGATAGCGGTGACGAAGACCGGGGCAAGGTTTGCAAGCAGTGTCGCATTGGCGACGGAGGTCATGGTGATCGACAGATGCCAGGCCGACAGATCAAGCGCCAGCACGGCGCCCGGCAGGATCAGCATACCGTAATCGGCAAGGCTCTTCGGCTTGGGACCGGTATCCTTGCGCAGAAGCGAGAAGATGAAGATCGGGATCAGTGCCAGCGCCACACGCCAGAAGGCCGTTGCCATCGGCCCGACCTCGGAAAGCCGTACGAAGATTGGCGATCCGCCGATCGCCGCACCACCGATAATGAGGGCGATGAGCGGGAGGCGGCTGGAAGACGGAGTTTCGGAAACGGGGGAAGCGGCCTGCGACATGATCTCGATGCTTTCTGCACGGCTGATCTCGCAAGCCGCGACTGACGCAGCGACTATCAGAAGTCGCGCCTCGATGACAGTCGGTGAACGACAGATCGATCAGAAATAGATCGTGATTATCCCTCGGCCGCGGCTTTCAGCTTTTCTGCGATCTCGCGGGCGACGAAGACCGCATGCTCGGTGATTTGCGGCAATCCCATCAATTCGCCGAAGGTGCCGCGTGCAAGCGGACCGGAAATGAGCAAGGTGGGGATCACCTGACCATCCGCTCCGAGCGCTTCGGAATGCTCGGAACAAGCAAGCCCGAGACCGGCCGGGTCGAGGACGAGACAGCCTTCGCGCGCGAGTTCTCCCAGCCAAGGCTGTGTCTGCAAGATGCCGCCATGCGCCGGACCAGTCGTGACGACGACGGCGTCGAACGTCCGTTCCAATCTTTCGCGGGCGTGCCGCGGCTGCAGGGTGACACGGATCGTTTCACCCTCGACCTTGGCATCGGCGACGGATGCCGCAATTACTTCCAGCCGGCCGGCTTCGATTGCCGAATCGAGCACAGCCTCCACCTGCGGGGCGATGCGGAAACGATGAACATCCCAATATGGTCTGAGATGTCGGACGATGCGCCGCCGCTCGGCGACAGGCAGAGCACGCCAGAGATCGTGGCCCTGGGAGCGCACCTGATCGATGACGGCATGCCAGCTCAAGCCCTGCTCAGCCGCCTGGCGAATGGTCAGCCGGATCCTGCGCAACAATGCGACTGCAGAGGATCCCGGATCGGCGATGAAATCGCCGAAGGGCTCCTGCGGAGCCGCAGCATGGCCGCGAGAGCGCAGGCCGCGGCGGGAAATCGCGACGACAGGACCTTCATGGCCGTTGCGTGCAAGCGAGGCGATCACATCTGCCGCCGTCAGACCGTTGCCAATGACGAGAACCCTGTCCTGCGGCCGCACGATCTCCAGGGAGCCGGGTTTCGTGGTATCGGCGACGAAACGAGGATGGCTTGAAAGAATAGCCGCGAGCCTGCCCGGTGCAACCGGGGGGGGATGGCTGGTAGCGATGGCAACGATATCGGCTTGCGTCCGACCACCCTTGGCGTCGAGGATCACCCATCCATCACCCTTGCGGCGGATGGCCGTCACCAGGGCGCGGCGATGTGTGATGGCACCCGATTTCAGGAAGGGTTGCAGAAGCGAGCCGACATAATCACCGAAGACACGCCGGCGCGGGAACAGCTGGCCATTCTCGCGCGCGGCCTCGGGATCGTCGCGCACGGCATTGTTCATCTCGATCCAGCGCTGGAACTCTTCCACGTCGTCCGGCTGCAGGCTCATCTTGGCGGCCGGTACATTGATGCGGTGCGCCGGATCGACAGTGTCATAGGCAAGACCGCGGCCCAGCATGGGGCGCGGCTCGAAGACCACAATCTCGGGCACATCGTTGCCGGCAAGCTTCAACAGATGATAGGCGACACCCGCTCCTGAAACACCGCCGCCGATAATGGCGACAAGCGGCCGCCGGGATTTCTGTTCGGTCGAAAGTTCTGTCTGAAACTGCATCTCAGCCGGCATCATTTCAATGGATACCAAAGCATATGTGGAGCACGACGGCCACGCAATGCTTCGGTCCCATTGTCTATAATTTTTATGCAGAAATCTGCAGCAATGCGATCATCCGGAAATCGTGGTTGCAAATTCCGGCGTGCCCCGGATGGTGTTGCTGACCGTGCAGATTTCGTCTTCGGCCATATGGGCGATCTTGCGACGCGTTTCCTCGTCAATATCGCCCTTGATGGAGAAAGCGATGTTGAATTTCGCAACGCGCGACAGCCCTTCCACAGCCTTCTCGCCGGTCACATCAGCGGTGATCTCCGTGACCTTGTCAAGGATGCCGAGCTGGCTTGCCGCCATACGGGCGCTGAGCACGAGACAGGCCGAAAGCGAGGAATAGAGCAGATCGAGCGGATTGAAGCCCGGCTGCGACGGGCTGGTGACGACATCGATCTCGCCGCCGGTAACCGAGGTGACATGCGGGAAACCGACACGGCCGAGAACAGCCTTTGCACCGGTGGGACGGGGACGAGCCTTGAGATCGGCCATTTTGAAATCCTCTATCGAATATAGCTTTCAGATAGTGGTTCCGGTCCAGAGCCGCAATGCGGTGATTTGATTTTCACTCAGCGCTGCGGAACGGAACTTTTCTACTTCTCAGCAGTTTTTTTCCAAAGTAACCTCATGAAGAGGCACGGTTTCTCCATGCCTAATGCTCGCCACATCGACCGCAAGCACAAAACTATGGATGCTCGCGACCGGCTGATCGTTGCGCTCTACGCCCAACTCAAGGCTGAGCGGGAAACACGCGAGACGTTGGAATGGGCAATCCGCAACGGTGCAGTATCCAAGGAAGTACTGGAGGCGATTGCCGGCGATCCGGTTCCGGTCGTGACCAGCGAGGATATCGCATCGCTCGAAAAGATCATCGCGCTTGACGAGCGGCGTAGCCGCCCGTCCCGGCAATGAATGACCAGAACGGTTGACAAGGAGGAAAGCATATGGCCGACATCACCTATCAGATCGTTCCCCACGACAATGGTTGGGCTTACAAGCTCGGCGACACATTGTCCGAACCCTACGCTACCGCTGAACAGGCAATGGATCGCGCAAGAAACGCCGCTGCTCGCCAGAAGATCGGCAATGGCGATGCGCTGCTCGCCTATCCAGCGCCAGATGGAAACGGCTGGAAATTCCAGCCACTTGAAACCGACAAAGGCAACGGCAGGCTCTGAACGGAGGGGGCGATGGCAGCACGCGCAAGCTGGAAGGGCCATCTGAAGGTCGGCGATCTTGCTTGCGCCGTCGGCCTTTATACAGCCGTCTCCTCGTCAGATCGCGTCTCCTTCAACATCATCAACCGCAGGACCGGCCACCGCGTCGAGCGGCAGTTCGTCGACAGCGAAACCGGCAAGCCGGTGGAGCGGGACAACCAGGTCAAAGGCTACCGAATGGAGAGCGGCGACTACATTCTCATCGAAGGCGATGAGATTGCCGAGATCATGCCCGAAAGCGACAAAGTGCTGAATGTGCAGGGCTTCATTCCCTGCGATGGGATCGACAAACTCTATTTCGACCGCCCCTACCATCTGGCGCCGGTCGACGCGCACGATGCGGAAGCGCTGGCGCTGATTGCGAGGGTCATGCTTGACGGCAAAATGGCAGCCCTTGCCGAAGCCGTGCTCTTCCGCCGCAATCGCACACTGCTCATCCGCGTACAGGACGACCATGTCATCGCGACCATGCTGAACTTCGACTATGAGGTGCGCTCGGCAAGCTCCGTCTTCAAGGACATTCCCGATATCAAGTTCGACAAGGAGATGCTGGAGCTTGCGGGGCACATCATTGCCACCAAGCAGGGCAGCTTCGACCCGAGCCAATATCACGACCGCTACGAGGCAGCACTCGTCGAGCTGGTGAAAGCCAAGATCGAAGGCCGTGCGCCGCCGAAACGCAAGCGCGAGCCCGAGCGCAAGGTGGTCGATCTCATGGAGGCATTGCGCCAAAGTGCGAAAATGGGCGCGAAGATGGACCGCAAGACACCGACGAAGAAGCCCGCCGCCCGCAAGACCGCCGATAGAAGCAGCAGGAAGGCAAGCTGATCATGGCGCTCGAAACCTATCAGGCCAAGCGGGATTTCAAGATCACGCCAGAGCCGCGCGGCAAACAAGGCCAGGCGAAGGGCAACAGCTTCGTGATCCAGAAACATGACGCCACACGGCTGCATTACGACTTTCGGCTCGAGATGGACGGCGTACTGAAAAGCTGGGCCGTCACCAAAGGGCCGAGCCTCAATCCCGAAGACAAGCGCCTGGCCGTTCATGTCGAAGACCATCCGCTCTCCTATGGCGATTTCGAGGGCATCATTCCGAAGGGCCAGTATGGCGGCGGTACCGTGATCGTCTGGGATCGCGGCACGTGGACGCCGCTTGGCGACGCGCGCAAGGCCTATCGCAAGGGCCACATGGAATTCGAACTCGACGGGGAGAAGCTGAAGGGCCGCTGGCACCTGGTGCGCATGCATGGAAAACCCGGCGAGAAACGTGAGAACTGGCTGCTCATTAAAGGCGACGATGAAGAAGCCCGGCATGAGGGCGGACCCGATATCCTTGAAGAGCGCCCCGAATCCGCCAAAACCGGTCGGCAACTCGAAGAGGTGGCCGAAAATCCAGACGCAACCTGGCACTCCAGACCGGAGGGCGGCAAGGCTGTTGCCGCAAAAGCGAGGGCGCCGGCCAGAAAGGCCAAGCCTGCTGTCGCGCAGAAGCGGGATTGGCCGAAGGGAGCGAAAAAGACTGTCATGCCCGGCTTTACCGAGCCGGAGCTTGCCAAACTCAAACCGAAGCCGCCGACCGACGAGGGTTGGATTCATGAGATCAAGTTCGATGGCTATCGGCTGCAGGTTAAGATCGAGCACGGACGTGTGACGATGTTGACACGCAGCGGGCTGGACTGGACGGAAAAATTCGGCAGGGACATTGTCGATGCCTTTGGCTCCGTTGCGGTGGAAACGGCTGTTCTCGACGGCGAGCTCGTGGTCGAGCGTGATACCGGCGCATCGGATTTCTCCGCACTGCAGCACGACCTCAGCGAAGGCCGTTATGATCGCTTCGTCTTTTATGCTTTCGATCTGCTTTATATCGATGGCTACAGCCTGCTGAACGTAAGCCTCCTCGAACGCAAACATTTGCTCGAAAGCCTGCTGCCCGATGATAGCGGCAAACTGCGCTACAGTGCGCATTTCAACGAGGATGGCGGGCTGGTGCTGAATCACGCCTGCCGGCTCAGCCTCGAAGGTGTCGTATCCAAGCAGCGCGACAGCAAATATGTCTCCGGTCGCAACGGCGAATGGATCAAATCGAAATGCTCACAACGGCAGGAATTCGTCATCGGCGGCTACGTGCCCTCGACCGCGATGAAAAATGCCATCGGCTCGCTCGCCATGGGCTATTACGAGGACGGCGCACTGAAACATGTCGGCCGCGTCGGCACCGGCTATACGGTCACGACGGCACAGATGCTTTACGAGCGGCTGTCGGCCATGGAGATGAAACAGAATTCCTTCGACGACAAGCTGACCGCGGAGGAGCGGCGCGGCCTGCACTACGTCAAGCCGCAGCTTGTTGCCGAAGTGGAGTTCCGCGCATGGTCGGCCGATGGTAACCTGCGCCACGCAGCCTTCCGGGGATTGCGGGAGGACAAGCAGGCAAAGGATGTTGTGCGCGAGATGGAAAAGACGACCGCAAAAAACCTGCCAACATCGGCCGTGCAGCTCACCCATCCCGACCGTATCTATTGGCCTGATGAGGGTGTCACCAAGGAGGGCCTTGCCAATTATTATGCGCAGGTCTGGCGTTTCATGGCGCCCTATGTCGTCAATCGACCGCTAGCGCTCCTGCGTCTGCCCGATGGGATTTCCGGCCATCAGCGCTTTTTCCAGAAACATGCCTGGAAGGGCATGAATGATCATATCGAGCAGATTACCGACCCCAAGGACAAGGGTGGCGAGAAGCTGCTGCGTATTGGCGATTACGATGGCGTCGTGGCACTGGTGCAATCGGCGGTGTTGGAAATCCATCCGTGGGGCACGACGACGGACAACTGGGAAAAGCCGGACATGATCACCATGGATCTCGACCCCGGCGAGGACGTGCCATGGGAAAATGTGATAGCGGCCGCTTACGAACTGAAGGAGCGCATCGAAGGCGAAGGCCTTGCAGCTTTCGTCAAGACTTCCGGCGGCAAGGGCCTGCATGTCGTGGCGCCGCTTGAGCCGAAGGCCAGCTGGGTGGACGTGAAGGGGTTTGCCAAATGGCTGGCGGACAGCATGTCGAAAGATGATCCCGACCGCTACCTTGCGACCGCAACAAAGGCGAAGCGCAGCGGCAAGATCTTCATCGACTATCTCCGGAACGGCCGCGGCAACACCGCCGTTGCCGCCTATTCCACGCGTGCCCGGCCGGGTGCCGCCGTCTCCATGCCGCTGGAGTGGAGTGAGCTGACCACCGAAATGGGCCCCGCCTATTTTACCGTCGACAATACGCCGGCGCGGCTCGATGCGCTTAACAAGGATCCCTGGGACGGGTTCTTTGCGGCTGCCAAGCCATTGCAGAAGCGGAAAAGATAGGCGCGAGCCGATGCATAGACCGACCGCCCTCCCCTTCCGGGGAACGGAACCCGAGAAGTCCTATCGCGACTTTCCGCGATCGCCCTCAGCGGCGAGGCTCTTCTTCAGTGCATCCATGATGTTGATGACATTGCCCGTCGATTTCACCGGGGCCGGCTTCCGGGCTGGGGCTGCCTTCCTGAGGCTCTTTTCTTTACCGCGGATCAACGCATTCAGCCGCTTCTGAACCGGATCCTGCACCATTGAAGGGCTCCATTCCTTCGTCTCTTCCTTGACCAGCTTCTTCATCAAGGTCAGCAACTCGCTGTCGACCTTCGCCTTCATATCGAGTTCGGCGGCCGGTTCGCGCACCTCGTCGCCATAACGCAATGTCCAGAGAACGATGCCCTTGTCCTGCGGCTCCAGCAGCACGGCCCTTTCGCGTCGGTAGAGCACCAGCCGCGCAATGCCGACCACATCATTGGCCCGCATCGCCTCGCGGATCACGCAGAAGGCCTCCATGCCGACCTTGTCTTCCGGCGCCAGGAAATGCGGCTTGTCATACCAGATCCAATCGATCGATCCACGCGGTACGAAACTGTCGATATCGATGGTGCGGGTGCTCTCCAGCCCCACCTCCTCGATCTCCTCGTCTTCGAGCAGGACGTAGTCGTCCTCGCCGCGGGGGTAGCCCTTCACCTGATCTTTCTCAGAAACAGGCTTATGCGTGACGCTATCGACATAGCGGCTTTCGACGCGATTTTTCGTTGCGCGGTTCAACACATGAAACCGCACCTTGCTCGACTCCGTCGTCGCCGGCGTCAGTGAAACGGACGCTGTGACAAGCGAGAGCTTGAGGTAGCCTTTCCAGAACGTTTGACGGGCCATGCGCCATAAACGGAAATCGTGGCGAGAGGTTCCGCCCGGGAGGGCTTTGGACGCGAAAAATTCCCTCCGCCAGCGAAGTTTCGACGTGACATCCAAGAGTTCACGGCCGCAATCACATATTCGTTTCGACAATTTCCTGACACGATTTTCGTACCAATGGTTCGATGTCGTTATGAGCAGGCAAGCACATGCATAAAGAAGATGTCTCCCGAGCCAAGAAAGTCGCTTTCGTCCTCACGCTGTTCTTTGGTGTGATGATATCCTACGCGAAGTTTGCCGGACTTTTTCCGCCGCCTAATTTCAGCGACGAAAGCAAGTATGGCCCGGCGGGCTGGTTCTCAAGCTTCGACCTCGGACCGCCACCATTCTTTCACCCAAAGGATTTCCGTCCGATTGAAGAACCGCGCGACATTTCCGTTTGAGTGATGTGGCGCGGACTGTTGCAGTCCGCTTCCTCCAGCACGTTTATACGTTCTCCGCCGCCGCAACATGTTGCGATCTTCACTGCTTGTGACGTGACGGGCAGGCCCCCCCCCCGCTTTATCAATCAGCTTTGCAAAACGCGCCTGCCATATAGACCATATTCCTGGTCGCGAATTTAGGCGCAATTCTTAGGAGTTTTTGGCGAATTTGGTACTTCAGCCACCCCTTCGCCCGTCCGGCTAGATACTGTTCGTATTGAATGTCATGAGCGAAAACCATTAGCCGTTCGACCTTTAGACCACACGTCTTCAGCAAGTTTTCGAAGGAGCCTGGCGTATAAAAGTTGATGTGACCGTAGGGGCCGGACTCGCGGATGGATTTCGGAAGATCGTTCGTCAGTTCGAGCGGAACTTCGACATAGAGATTTCGGCTGACACGTTTGGCCTCCCGCAGAAACATTCGTTCATGCTCGACATGTTCAAGGACATGGATGGCAAGCCCGAGATCGAATGCCTTGTCAGGATGTGGGATTGAATAACCGTCGAATTGGTCCGCTGCCGCCAGGCTATTAATTTGGCGTGCGCGTATGGCCTCGATGCCTGATCGTGATAGCTCTACTGCAGCGAAACGATTGGCAAAGCCGTTGCCGGCAAGTTCCGAAAGGACAGCGCCTTCTCCGGCGCCAATGTCGATTACCGACTGAAAGCTATGATCCGCTGCAACTTTCTTAATGTGTCCCACAGACTGCTTTGCTGCGATCGCGCGTTTCTGAGCGACTTCGCCATCAGCGTAGTAGTCTGAATACATTTCAACAATTTCGGCGCTACTGATCATCCCCGTTCCTCCCGAGGCGATTATGCGTACCAACCACATATAAGCAAGTTAGAATCATCTAACTACACACAAAAGTTGTGCTTACTAGCGTGCGGGGACGTCCACACTTCTTGATTCTGGCCAGCAAAAGCGAGGCGTTCGAGCCTCATATTCCCGCTGGCGGCGGACGTTGAAGCTAATCTCGGCGAGTGTCCCGGGGCGATGTCTACGACAAGCGACCCGATCCTGAGATCGATCATCTTTTTGCAGACATTCGGTTTTCTCCAAGGAAGGACGCTGGCGGCTGCTCAAGCAACCCCCACGGCGAGACCGAGACCAAACAGGATGCTAGGTGCCGCCAAGACGGACAGGCAAGGCGCATATTCTACGTGTAGCTGTGGCTTAAAGTGGGCGAGGCTATTGTCGACGAGGAGATGCGTCGAAGAATGCCTCGGGCGAAAGGTGGCCGCGGCACATCCAATGAAAAATGAAGGTGGACAGAAAGGTGGACTGGCTTGGCGCGCGTCTATCCAAGCAACCGAAAACAAAAAATAGTTTGAAATGTGATGGTGCCCAGGACCGGAATCGAACCAGTGACACGCGGATTTTCAATCCGCTGCTCTACCAACTGAGCTACCTGGGCTAACCACGCTTCTCGAAAAACATTCCGGCTTGGAATGTCGGGGCCTTGGTTCGCCCCGGAAGCGAGCGGGGTTATAGCATCTTGTTCGCCCATGGCAAGCATCAAATGATAGTTTTTTGACGGTCCAGCAGATTTTGGCAATTTGCGAGAAAAAATAAGGGCTTCGCGGTGGAAAACCTAGTTTTCCTCGTCGGGGTAGTCCGCCTTGGTCTCGTCGTCGGCCACGGGAATGGCGTAGGAACCCGTCAGCCAGCGCGACAGGTCCACCTCGCGGCAGCGGTTGGAGCAGAAGGGATAGTGCTCGCGGTTCGACGGTTTGCCGCATTCCGGGCAGGGACGCGTCTTGCGCAGCGGCTCGACCTTGCCTCCGGTCTTCATTTCATCGGACATATTTCCTCCTACAGCATGGGTCCGAAAACCGTTGCGATTTTCAGAAAGCCTGATGCGTAGATTCAAAACGCTAAAGCGTCCTTTGTGCGTCCGAAAGGACGCACGGCGCTCTAGCTGAAGATCAACCCTCGGGCCAACGGCTGTGGACATCGAAGCCCTCGCCGGTCAGAAGCAGGATGGTTTCATAAAGCGGCAGTCCCACGACATTGGTGTAGGAACCCACCATTTTCTGCACGAAGGTGCCCGCGAGCCCCTGGATGCCGTAGGCACCCGCCTTACCGCGCCATTGGCCTGACGCAATGTAGTTTTCGATCTCGAAACTCGACAGGCGCTTGAAGCGCACCTTGGTCTCGACGATCTTCTGGCGCACCTTGCGATCGGGTGTGATGAGGCAGATGCCCGTATAGACCACATGGTTGCGGCCGGAGAGCAGATGCAGCGAGTTTGAGGCTTCGTCGGCAAACTCTGCCTTGCCGAGGATGCGACGGCCGACGGCGACCACGGTATCGGCGGACAGGATATAGCTGCCCTTCCAGGTGATGTCGCCCTTGATGGCGGCAAGTGCCGCCTCTGCCTTTTCGCCCGATAGGCGACGCGCCAGAGAGCGCGGATGCTCCGACTTCTTCGGCGCCTCGTCGATATCCATCGGCATGAGGCGCGAGGGCTCGATGCCAGCCTGATTGAGCAGGTCGACGCGGCGGGGCGAGCCCGAGGCCAGAATGAGCTTGTATTTCAGCGCCATGGAACCTCGACCATCGGCAGGCGGGAGCGAAAGCTCCGGGGAGCTTCGCAGACCAAGCTTACTTGAAGCGGTAGGTGATGCGGCCCTTCGTCAGGTCGTAGGGCGTCATTTCGACCAGAACCTTGTCGCCGGCGAGAACGCGGATGCGGTTCTTGCGCATGCGGCCGGCGGTGTGGGCAATGATCTCATGCTCGTTTTCGAGCTTCACGCGGAACGTCGCATTCGGCAGAAGTTCGGTCACGATGCCCGGGAATTCGAGGACTTCTTCTTTCGGCATATAAGGGTTTTCTTCCTGTGTGTTGGGTAAAAAGGCGCAAGGCGCCTGAAAATTTGCGCGGAAACTACACAATCAACGGGGATTTGTGAACCTCGTAGATCGGGCTTTCTGACTTTTGTTTCACGCCGATTGCGCGGCGATGCCATTTCTCTTGAGTAGCCGGCTTTCGATGAGGCCGGCGAGGTGATCGCGAACCTCGCGGTAACCGTCCAATATCTGCTCACGCGTGCCGGTCGCGACCGTCGGATCCATGGTCGGCCAGTAGACAACGTCAACAGCGCTGGAGCGGGTCAGCTCGAGGGCTGCGTGATGGGCCGGCGGCGAGAGCGTGATGATGAGGTCGAAATAATCGTCCTCAAGCTCCTCCAGCGTCTGCGGCTGCCGGCGGCCGAGCGACAGGCCAATTTCCTCCAGCACGACATCGACGAAGGGATCGCGTTCGCCGGCGCGAACACCGGCAGATCGTATATAGGTATTGGCCGGCAGAATGCTGCGGGCGATTGCTTCGGCCATCGGCGAACGGATAGCGTTCATGCCGCACATGAAGAGGATGGCGCCCGGCCGCTTTCCACCCTCGGTTTCAACATGCGGCTCCATCGCCGTCATCCACGCCAGTAGAGCACGCAGACCAGCGTGAAGAGGCGCCGGGCGGTGTCGAAATCGACGTCGATCTTGCCGGAGAGACGATCCTTCAGCGTCTGCGAACCCTCGTTATGAATGCCGCGCCGGCCCATGTCGATCGCCTCGATACGGCTTGGAGAGGCCGAACGGATCGCCTCATAATAGCTTTCGCAGATCATAAAGTAGTCCTTCACGATCCGCCGGAAGGGCGTCAGGGAGAGGATATGGGTTGCGACATCCTCACCCTTTTCCGTGGTGATCGCAAAGACCAGCTTGGAATCGACCAGCGAAATGTTCAGCCGGTACGGCCCGCCGGCATGGCCTGACGGCGCAAACGAGTTCTCCTCGATCAGATCGAAGATCGCGACTGCCCGCTCATGCTCGACATCGGGCGTCGAACGGCCGATCGTATCGTCAAGGACAACGTCGCAGAGCCGGAAGTCGTCCTTCGCCATTCCCTCACCTTTCGAGGTTGAGGCGGATCGCGACCGATCGCGCATGGGCATCGAGGCCTTCGGAGACGGCGAGCGCAATCGCCGCCGGGCCGAGGTCGCGAAGCTGCTGGGGACCAAGGCGCAAGATCGAGGTGCGCTTGACGAAATCGAGAACCGAAAGGCCGGAGGAAAAGCGGGCCGAACGCGCCGTCGGCAGCACGTGGTTGGAGCCGCCGACATAATCGCCGATCACTTCGGGCGTGTGGGCGCCGATGAAGATTGCGCCAGCATTGCGGATCTTCTCCACAAAGGCATCAGGATTGGCGACGGCCAATTCCAGATGTTCCGCGGCGATGCGGTTTGCGAGCGGGATGGCATCCTTGAGATCGGAGACGAGGATGATCGCGCCGAAGTCGCGCCAGCTGGCAGCGGCAGTTTCCGCGCGGTTCAGCGTCTTCAGCTGCCGTTCGACGGCTGCTTCGACCGCCTTGCCGAATTCCTCGTCGTCCGTGATCAGGATCGCCTGGGAGCTCTCGTCATGCTCGGCCTGGGCGAGCAGATCGGCGGCGACCCAATCGGGATTGTTATCCTTGTCGGCGATGACGAGCACTTCCGAGGGGCCGGCGATCATGTCGATGCCGACAGTGCCGAAGACATGGCGTTTGGCGGCGGCCACATAGGCATTGCCGGGGCCGGTGATCTTGGCGACCGGGGCGATCGTCTCCGTGCCATAGGCAAGGGCAGCAATCGCCTGCGCGCCGCCGACGCGGTAGATCTCACTGACGCCTGCAAGCTTGGCTGCAGCCAGCACCGCCGGATTGACCGAACCGCCCGTGGCCGGCACCGCGATAACGATGCGATCGACCCCTGCGACCTTCGCCGGTACGGCGTTCATCAGCACCGAGCTCGGATAGCTCGCCGTGCCGCCCGGCACGTAGAGGCCAACGGCTTCGATCGCCGTCCAGCGCGAACCGAGGCCGACACCCATATTGTCTTCGTAGATATCGTCCTTGGGAAGCTGACGACGATGGTGGGATTCGATGCGGAGAGCCGCGACCTTCAAGGCGCCGAGCACTTCCGAGGGGACGACCTCGACGGCGTTCTCGATCTCTTCCTCGGTGACGCGCATCGGTACCGTCGCGTAATCGATGCTGTCGAACCTCTTCGAATATTCGGCGAGAGCGACATCACCACGGGCGCGCACATCATCGATGATGGCGCGCACCACGGCGTTGACGTCTTCGGAGACCTCGCGCTTGGTGGTGAGAAAGGCCGCGAAGCGCTGTTCGAAACCGTGGGATGTCTGATTAAGCCAGATTGCCAAGGCCGGAATTCCTTCTTGCTCGAACTGTTGGGCTCAGGTGCCGGGATGACGCGGCTTGGAACCCGTTTCCCAGGCGCCGCCGACATCGGCAAGCTGCATTTCGATGCATTCGACATCGAGAATGATGGAGGCCGCGCCCGACAACGAGAGCTCGAGCGTGCCTTCCGGCCCTTCGCCCTTCTGCTCGAATTGCAGGGCAAGCAGCGACAGCACGTCATCGCGGCGGGCGCGGTCGATGCCGATCGAGCGTACGGATAGCACGCGCTTGAATACGAGGGCCGCACGACGGCGCTCAAAACCTTTGCGTTTTCGGGCCGCTTCTTCCCAGACGAACCGGTTGGCGGCAATTGCGAACTGCTTGTCACGCGGCGACCAGTCTATATCGGCTACCTTGAAGACACTGTCCTGCACATGTGCGGAAATGACCGCCAGGTCCTCGGCATCGAGCGCAACAAGTTTCAGGTCGGTCATCCAGCCTCTATCCCGTATCTTTCGGCCGCAGGTGCGGCGATCTGTCAGACAACGGAAATAAGGCGCGGCGGCCAAATACGCAACCGGGATAAAGGGCGGATGTGCGCCCTTTTCTTACTCGCTGACGCGTTCGACGATGGCGCCGCAGCGGGTCAGCTTTTCTTCCAGCCGCTCGAAGCCGCGATCGAGGTGATAGACGCGGGACACCGTGGTTTCGCCTTCGGCGGCAAGGCCGGCGATGACGAGGGAGACGGAAGCGCGAAGATCGGTCGCCATGACGGGGGCGCCCTTCAGCCGCTGGACACCTTCGATCTTCGCCGTCTGGCCGGAGAGCGAGATCTTCGCGCCAAGGCGGGCGAGTTCCTGCACATGCATGAACCGGTTTTCGAAGATGGTCTCCGTGACATGCGAGACACCGGAAGAGCGGGTCATCAGCGCCATGAACTGCGCCTGCAGGTCGGTCGGGAAGCCCGGGAAGGGATCGGTGACGATATCGACCGGCTGGATGCCGGCGCCGTTGCGCTTGATGCGCATGCCGTTGTTCGTCGACGAGATCTCCGCGCCGGCGCGGCGCAGCGTTTCGAGAGCCGTTTCCAAGAGGCCAACATCGGTATTTTCAAGCACGACATCGCCGCCGGCCATGGCGACGGCCATGGCGTAGGTGCCTGTCTCGATGCGGTCAGGCAGGACACGATGGCGGGCGCCCGAGAGCGAGGTGACGCCTTCGATCGTAATGGTCGAGGTGCCGGCGCCGGAAATCTTGGCGCCCATGGCGTTCAGGCAGTTGGCAAGGTCGACGACCTCAGGCTCGCGTGCGGCATTGCCGATCACGGTCGTACCGCGGGCAAGCGTTGCCGCCATCATCAATACATGCGTTGCGCCAACGGACACCTTGGGGAAGGTGTAATGCGTGCCGATAAGACCGCCCTGCGGCGCCTTGGCATTGATATAGCCGCCATCGATTTCCATCGTCGCGCCGAGCGCGGTCAGACCGTCGATGAAGAGATCGACCGGACGCGTGCCGATGGCGCAGCCGCCCGGCAGGGAAACACGGCAATGGCCTTCGCGGGCGAGAAGCGGACCGATGACCCAGAAGGAGGCGCGCATCTTCGACACCAGCTCATAGGGCGCAGTGGTATCGACGATGGTGCGGCAGGTAAAATGGATCGTGCGGGCGTAGGAATCTTCCTGGCGCTCGCGGCGGCCGTTGACGGCTACATCGACGCCGTGATTGCCAAGGATGCGCATCAGCAATTCGACATCGGCAAGATGCGGTACGTTTTCCAGCGTCAGAGTATCGCTCGTCAAAAGCGAGGCGATCATCAGCGGCAGCGCGGCATTCTTGGCGCCGGAGATCGGAATGATGCCATTGAGCTCATTACCGCCGACAATTCTGATACGATCCATGTGCACTTACGGGCGAGGCCCGCCTTTCCTCAAAAAGTTTTGCCTGTGGGGGCAAGGCAAGAAGTCGGGGTCTTTAGAGCAAATCCCCGTACGCTTCAATTCGTCGCGGACCGAACATTACGATTCGTCCATTTTTGCGGCAGCAGTCTTTGCCGCGGGCAAGCCATCCGTCTCGTCCGCCTGGCCGGAGCGGCGAGCCCGTACCTGCTGTTTGCGTCTGGAAAGATTTTCTCTCAGCTTTTCGGCAGCCCGCTCGCGCCTCAATGCCGCCTGGGCTTCCATGGCCGCTTTCCGGCTCTGCCGGGCCTTTTCAGTCTCTTCGTTCATGTCCCAGAAGTAACCGAATTCGCGCCATTCCAAAAGTGCTCCGAACGTTATTCCCAGAGAAGTTGGAATTTGCGGCTTGCACTCCTGCCGAACCTGTGGCAATAGCCGCCCCGTTCACGCGAGTTGAGCGTTTTCGCTTCACGCGTCTGGTCCTGCTGCCGTAGCTCAGTGGTAGAGCACACCCTTGGTAAGGGTGAGGTCGGTGGTTCAATCCCACTCGGCAGCACCAGTTTTCTCCTTTAGCATTATCCACCGCGCCAATCGGCGCCATTGCTGCCGGCAAAAATCTCGCTAGAATATTAGCATTCTGAAGTCTTTGCGGAGGAACCGGGAGGCTTCAATCACTGTTTCTATCGAGACATGCTGGAGGAGCGTCGATGGCAACTGAACGATGGAATGGTCCGATCAAGGTAGGTTTCGAAGGGGCCGGAGCACGTACGGTTAACGGACCGTTCGACGCCTTGGCGTGCCTTGCCGAGCACTGGCCTGCCATGCGCGGACTGAAATACCTCAGGGCACGGAGCGTCTGCCGCGCAGCACTCGACGGAAGAAAGACCGTCGAAGAGGCTCGCGCGGAGTTTATGGCAGCGGCCGAGGAAGCAAAGCTTAAAGTGCATTAAGTCTTCAGCGGCGGTTTCGGACAAATAAAGTCCAATCCGTTCCGAAACGGAGCAATGCTTAATTTTCACTTAACCCTGCACGGAGCTCGCGCAGGGCTTTGTTTCGAAAGATATTGCGCAGCTCATCTGTTCATCAATAGAACGACGCCAGCCATCATGATGATGGTCAGAGGCTCGTCACCCTCTGCGGGAGACTGCAGACGAGCCTCGTCCGCAAGAAAATTAGAATATTCGATCAGCAATCCGAAGTATTCTCATCCTGGACCTGAATATATCCCACACCGACGATTGTGCCATCTGCGACACGGATGAAGGACGGCAGGTAATGCGGCTCGGCGGGCTCGCAGACGGCAGCGCTGGTATATTCATTCAGCGCGATTTCGTCCTTCGGCAAGGCCGAATAATCCATATCGGTTTCGAGTGAGGCATAGGCGGAGCCGGCAAAGGCGCCGCACCCAATAAGAAGGCCCCAGGCCCAGAGGCGTATAAGCGTTCGCATTATTGTCTCCAGCATTGAAATCAGCTTTTCAACACCGAAGGCGGGGCGTTGGTTCCTTGAAAATCTTCAAGTGGACGGTGATTTATTTCACCAGCATGCGGCAATGGACGTAACCGCTTCCGACAATAGCCTCGGCAATCGCCCGAGCCCGCTCACTGTCGCTCCATTGGCGCACGAAACCTTCGAGAATGACGAGGGAACCGATGGTGGAGACGATGATTTCGGCTGCATCGAAATCGCCCGCGGCATGCAGGGCGCTTTCCACGGACGCGCGCATGGCGGCCGTGTTGCGGCTCTTCATCCAGGCTTCCTCGTCAGTCGGCGAGTTGTGAAATCGCAGCACCATGGTCGTTCCTGACATTGGCTAATAGGGATTTAACGCTGGAAGACGACGTTTGTTGCGGCGCGCGGTCGGCCCGATGCATAGTCATCACGATGGTGCTGCTGAAATCTTGAGGGAAATGTCGGTAGCCGCCGTAAACAATTGCAGCCGAGGAAAAGACGATGAAAGCGCTGGTGCCTGCCCTTCTTGCGACGACCCTTTTGGCCACACCCGCTCTGGTCGGCTGCTCCGCCGCGGACGCGCCCGCACTAGAGCCAATTCCCGGCAGCATCACCTATGGCGGGCAGCCGCGCACGAAGCTGACGAAGTCGCCGATCGGCAGCGCAGTGTACAACGACTTCTACGATCAGCAGGGCCAGCGCGTCTACGAAACCTATATTCTTCAGCCCGACCGCAGCCTGAAGCTGGTGCGGCGCCAGATCGTGCCGGATTTTCCGCAATAGTGCGTGGCGGCCCCTGCCTGCTTGACAGCGGCGCCAATCGAGAACATCCAAGGAACATCTGATTTTATTCGCGGGTGCTGATTCTCCCGTGAAGCCCAACCGGACGGCTGGATGTATCTCGAGAGACTCAACCCCCAGCAACGCATGGCCGTTGAACACGGCACGCTCGCAGACGGCAGTCATGTGGCAGGTCCGCTGCTGGTCATCGCCGGGGCCGGCTCCGGCAAGACGAATACGCTTGCGCACCGCGTTGCCCATCTGATCCTCAAAGGCGCCGATCCGCGCCGAATCCTGCTCATGACCTTTTCCCGCCGGGCAGCAGCAGAAATGGGCCGCCGCGTCGAACGCATCTGCGGCGAGGTTCTCGGCAAGAATTCCGGCATCATGGCGGATGCACTTGCCTGGAGCGGCACGTTTCACGGCATCGGCGCACGCCTCTTGCGCGACTATGCCGAACAGATCGGCATCGATCCGGCCTTCTCCATCCATGACCGGGAAGACAGCGCCGACCTGATGAACCTCGTGCGTCATGATCTTGGTTTCTCGAAAACCGAGAGCCGGTTTCCGACAAAGGGAACCTGCCTGGCGATCTATTCGCGCGCGGTAAACTCGGAAATGGAACTGCCGCTCGTGCTGCGCGACGCCTTTCCCTGGTGCGCCACCTGGGAAAAGCAGCTTCGCGAACTTTTCGCCTGTTACGTCGAGTCCAAGCAGAGCCAGAACGTGCTCGATTACGACGACCTGCTGCTCTACTGGGCGCAGATGGTGGCCGAGCCCATGATTGCCGAGGATATCGGCAGCCGCTTCGATCATGTGCTTGTTGACGAATATCAGGACACCAACAAGCTGCAGTCTTCGATCCTGCTGGCGCTGAAGCCGACCGGCCAGGGCCTGACCGTCGTTGGCGACGATGCGCAGTCGATCTATTCCTTCCGCGCGGCGACGGTGCGCAACATCCTCGATTTTCCGGCCACCTTCAGCCCGCCCGCCAACATCGTCACGCTTGACCGCAACTACCGCTCGACGCAGCCGATCCTGGCCGCCGCCAATGCCGTGATTGACCTTGCCTCCGAGCGTTTCACCAAGAACCTCTGGACGGAACGTGAATCGCCGGAACGGCCGCGACTGGTGACTGTGCGCGACGAGAATGATCAGGCACGTTATGTGGCCGACAAGGTTCTCGACAATCGCGAAGAGGGTGTGAAGCTGAAGAGCCAGGCCGTGCTCTTCCGCGCCTCGCATCACAGCGGCCCGCTGGAAGTGGAGCTAACCCGCCGCAACATTCCCTTCGTGAAGTTCGGCGGCCTGAAGTTCCTCGACAGCGCGCATGTGAAGGACATGCTGGCGGCACTGCGTTTTGCCCAGAACCCGCGCGACCGGGTGGCGGGCTTCCGGCTGATGCAGATCCTTCCGGGGGTCGGGCCTTCTACGGCGCAGAAGGTGCTGGACCATATGGCTGAGGACCCGAGCCCGGTTGCGGCCCTCGCCGCCATGCCTGCGCCGCCACGCTCGGGCGACGACTGGACCTCCTTCGTTTCGACCATGCAGCAGCTGAAGACTGGCAAGGCCGGCTGGCCCGCTGAGATCGAGCTGGTGCGGCAATGGTATGAGCCGCATCTGGAACGGCTGCATGAAGATGCGAGCGCCCGGCTTGCCGATCTCATCCAGCTCGAACAAATCGCCGGCGGTTATGCTTCTCGCGAGCGCTTTCTGACCGAGCTTACGCTTGATCCGCCGGATGCAACCTCGGATCAGGCTGGCGTGCCATTCCTCGATGAGGATTATCTCATCCTTTCGACCATCCATTCGGCCAAGGGACAGGAATGGACCAAGGTCTTCATGCTGAATGTCATCGACGGCTGCATTCCCTCCGATCTCGCGGTCGGGACGACGGCGGAAATCGAGGAAGAGCGGCGCCTCCTCTACGTGGCAATGACCCGCGCCAAGGACAGTCTCGACCTCGTCGTGCCGCAGCGCTTCTTCACCTATGGTCAGAATTCGCAGGGTGACCGGCATGTCTATGCGTCGCGCAGCCGCTTCATTCCGGCCACGCTGCTGCAATTCTTCGAGGTTTGCGGCTGGCCGCAGGTCAAGACCGATACGGCAGCCGCCCAGCAGGCGCGGCAGGTGCGCATCGATGTCGGCGCGCGCATGCGGGGCATGTGGCGCTAGAGCCTTTCCCGATCAAACAGTGTCAGAGCGAAAGCGGCGGCTTGGGCGATTCGAAGAAGCGGCCGATCATTTCATCATTGACCAGGGCGATCGTCGGCGGCGACCATTTCGGATTGCGATCCTTGTCGATGACGGCTGCGCGAACGCCCTCGTAAAAATCCGGACCGTGCAGGACGTGCATGCAAGCCCCGAGTTCGCGGGCCAGGCATTCGCCGAGCGTGCGGCTCTGGCGGCCGGCTCTCAGCAGCCGCAAGGCAAGCTTGAGACTTGTCGGCGATCGTGTGAGCATCACACGGCGGGTTTCGGCGGCGAATTCACCCTCCTCCGCAGCGAGTGCGGAAGCGATATCCTCCACGCGGTTGAAATGGAAGGCACGGTCGATCATTGCGGCATTGGCCTGCAACCTGCCTTCATCCACTTGTTCCGAGAGATCGCGCAGCACCGCATCCACATCGTCAGACGAACTTCCCGCAGACAGGTTCGTCAGACGATGGACTGCCTCTTCGAGGCGCGAGGAAGACATATAGACGTCAGCGAGGCCGGTATAGATTGCATCGGAGGCATTGATATCGAGCCCGGTCAGGGCCATCCATGTACCGCTTTCACCCGGCGTGCGAGGCAACAGCCACGTGGCGCCAACATCTGGAAAATAGCCGATACCGGTTTCCGGCATCGCAAGGCGGGTGCGCTCGCTGACGATCCGATGGCGGCCGTGGCTGGAAAGCCCGACGCCGCCGCCCATGGTGATGCCGTCCATCAGCGCTACATAGGGTTTCGGATAGCTGGCGATCCGGTGATTGAGGCGGAATTCCTCGCGCCAGAAAGTTTCCGCCAGGCCATCGCCGGAACGCCCGCTCATGTGAATGGCGCGGATATCGCCGCCGGCGCAGAAGCCGCGCTCGCCCTCCCCCATCACGAGGACGCTGGCCACCGCTTGGTCACCGGCAAACTCGTCAAGTGCGGCGGCAATCGTACGCACCATCGGGATCGTCAGGCTGTTCAGCGCCTTTGGGCGGTTCAGCCGGATAAGGCCCGCCGTGCCACGCCGTTCAACGATAACTTCGCTCTGATTGCTATTGTCCATGATCCACCTCACTCCTTCCCTAGGAATAAACGGGGTCGGGCCGAGGTTCCAGTGGCTGGCTGATCATTCAGGCCGAAAGGGACTGAGAAACAGTAACATCGCGCCTGACCGCGTAGTCGATCGCCAGTTCCAGCGGCAGCGGCCGGGAGAAGTAATAGCCCTGCGCCAATCTTACGCCGATGCCTTTCAGCGACTCGGCCACATCCTCGCTTTCGACACCCTCGGCCACGGAAGCGATGCCGAGGTTCTGGCAAAGATTGGCGACGGAACGGGTGATGTTCATGCAGCGAGCATCGCGGTCGAAATTCATCACGAAGGCCTTGTCGATCTTCAGCTTGTCGAAGGCCAGGCGATGGATATGGCTCAAGCTTGAATAGCCCGTGCCGAAATCATCAAGCGCAATCGAGATGCCGGCGGCGCGCAGCATGCCGATCACCTGATCGGCAGTATCGAAGTCAGACAGCAGCGCCGTCTCGGTGATCTCGAATTCGATACGTTTTGGGTCGACGCCCGAGCGATTAATCATGGCGAGCAGGGCCATCGAGGTTTCGTGATCGCAGATGTCGCGGGCCGACAGGTTGAAGGAGACGCGCAGATGCGCCGGCATGATCTTCAGGGCGTCGAGCGCCTGGCCGAAGAGAATGCGCGTCACGCGGCCGATCACGGCGGTGCGTTCGGCAGCCGGGATGAAGGCATCCGGGCTGATACGGCCGAAGCGCGCGCTGTCCCAACGCGCAAGCGCCTCAAAACCGACGACACGGCCGCTGCGCAATTCGACGATCGGCTGATATTCGAGCTTCAACTCACTGGCGAAATTCTCGGTCTGCAGTTCGAGCTCGATGAGGTAGCGTTGTGTGAGGATCTTTTCGTGCTCCGGCGAAAAGAATTCCACACCGCCGACACGCTTGCTCTTGACCTGATAGAGCGCGAAGTCCGCTTTCTCGTAGAGGTCTTCGGCCGTGTACTCGCCCGCCTCAGGATAGACGATGCCGCAGGAGCCGGAAACACGGACCGAACCGTCCGGGATGTCATAGGGTTCGCGCACGGCCGCGCATAGCGCCAGGCCGAGATCGGAAATTGCCCTGAGCGTCATGTCAGCGGGGAAGATGATGCCGAACTCATCGCCACCAAGACGCGAGACGATGCCCTGATCGCCCAACAACAAGACGAAGCGGCGTGCCGTCTCCTTCAATACGACGTCGCCGGCCGCGTGGCCGAAGACGTCATTGACCGGTTTGAAGCCATCGAGATCGACGATGCCGATGACCGGTGGCGAGGCGGAATCCTTCAGCAGCATCTGTTCCAGCGACAGGAAGAAACTGCGACGATTGGCAAGGCCAGTCAGTTGATCCTGCAGGGCATTGCGGCTGTTGACGCGATTCAGCTCCTCGGCTTCGGCCTGCTTCTGCTTGAGCTCTTCTGCAAGCCGCACCAGATGCGCGAAATTCTGGAAGTAGCTGTTGATGACGCGCAGGAAAGGCAGCACCAGGAACAGGCCGCTGACAGCCGTTGCGACGAAAACCGGGTTGCCGGAGAAGAGAAAGGTCACGATCATGGCCGTAAAGGTGATGACCGTGGTGATTGCCGCGGCGAGCGGCAGGTGCATCAGGCAGAAAACGCAGGAAATGCCGGTTACGACCAGAAAATAGGCGATCTGCCCCTGCTGCGAGGCATCGCCATATCGATAGAGCGCGATAGCCCAACCGCCAAAGCCGATGGTGAGGATGACCGCGCCTGCTAGCGTTACTTTCATCAGCCGCAGCGCGCGCTCCGGAGTGACATTTTCCTTGCCTGATATTTCCCACCAGCAGAGGCGAAAGACGCAGACAATGCTGAGCCCGACGGGAATGTAGAGCGAAAGCCAGAGAGGCGCCGACCTGATGTGAGTGATGGCCACAGCCAGCGCATTGATGACAAGAAGAACGTAGAGAATCGGAATCTGTGACGACAAAGCCTTGAACTGTGCCACCAGAAACTTCGGATTATCTTTTTGCAGCCGCAACGAGGCTATGAAGTTCTTCATGATCCCTATTCCCTTGGCTGAAGTTGGCCAGAGAAAGCTTGATTATTCCTTATTCACGTAACGTCGGGCCACCCGTACCTACGCCGGAATGGCAAGTTGTTCGGCTACATCTCAGAAAGAAGCTGCAGCCAGTGCGCGATGAATGCTGTGCAGATCGTCGACGCTCTTGTTCATCAGGAAGAGCTCCCAGTCGAGCGAGCTGCGGACGATGGTTTCCAGTGAGTCATATCTCGGCGCCCAATCCAGCACGCGGCGGGCAAGCGTCGCATCGGCGACGACGCTTGCGGCGTCACCCGGGCGACGTGCCGCCATGTTGATTTTGAACGAATGACCGTTCAAGCGGGTGACCATGTTCAATACATCGAGTACGGAATAGCCGTTGCCATAGCCGCAGTTGGCGACAAGTGGCCCCCTGCCCTGGCGCAGATGCTCGAGTGCCTTCAAATGCGCCGCCGTCAAATCACTGACATGGATGTAGTCGCGCACACCGGTGCCATCATGGGTCGGGTAATCGAAACCGTAGACAGTAATGCTGCCACGCTTCCCGAGCGCAGCCTCACAGGCGACCTTGATGAGATGGGTCGCACCCGAGGTCGACTGGCCAGCGCGCAGCTGCGGGTCGGCGCCCGCGACGTTGAAATAGCGGAGCGCCACATAGCCGAAGTCATAGGCGGCCGCGGCGTCACGAAGCATCATTTCGGTCATCAGCTTCGACTGGCCGTATGGATTTTCCGGATTGAGGGGTGCCGTTTCCTTCACGGGAGCGGAGCTCTTCTGCTGGCCGTAGACAGCGGCCGTCGAGGAGAAGACGAAGTTGCGGATACCGGCCTTGATCGAAGCGCTCAGCAGCGCGCGCGTTTTGCCTGAATTGTTATCGTAGTAGGAGAGCGGATCGGCAACCGAAACAGGGACGACGGCAGAGCCGGCGAAATGGATGATTGCCTCGATATCGTTCTCGATGAAGATCTTCTTCAGCACATCCGGATCGGAGACATCGCCAAGATAGAAGCGCGCCGCCGGCGCCACGGCCCAGCGAAAGCCGGTAGAGAGGTTGTCGAGCACGACGACGTCTTCACCGGCATCCAACAGCGTCCAAACCATGTGGCTGCCGATATATCCAGCCCCACCTGTCACCAGAACCGCCATGTCTGCATTCCCTGTTTTATGTTTTTTCGGGAACATCAGAACGGGATTTTCCTTTCCGATTTTGTTATCAAACAGCCTCGGAAAGCCTTTGCGGCCGGTATGTTTCGACATGTGGTTAGAGGCGGATTTCCGGCTTTGCTACAATTTTAGCGACCGGCCGATTTCGAAACGAAAAGGCCTCCTGCCCCTCTCTTTCAGCGCTCATTGACATCACGCATGCGGCCGGGCAAACTCAGGCCATGAACAACTTCGCGTTTCAGGCTATGACGATGGGCATGACGACCACCCTTTGCGGTGGGGGCGTCGGCTTGTGACCTGAAACTGTTCACATTACCCGATCCAACCCCGCCGGACGCGCGGGGTTTTTTGTTTCTGCCCCGATGTCCGCCCCATGCAAGGACTTCTCGTGGCACAGTATCTTCTTTCCATATCTCGTGACCTGCCCCTCTCCAACAGGGAGCAGCAATGATGAGACTCTACCTGTCATCCTATCGGCTCGGAGCGAGCGCCTTCCGGCTCAAGAAGCTTCTCAATGGCGGGCGGCGCGCCGCCATTATCCAGAATGCGCTGGACTTCATCCCGGCCGAGGCGCGTCGCGCCTATGAGGCCAATGTCTACGATCCCAAGGAGGAGCTCGCCGATTGGGGGATCGAGGCGGAAGAACTGGATCTGAGGGATTATTTCGGGGAGCCGCGTGTTCTTGAAAAAGCGCTCGCCGGTTTTGATCTCGTCTGGGCCGTCGGCGGCAATGCCTTTCTTCTACGGCGCGCCATGCGGCAGAGCGGTTTCGATCAGATCATAGGGGAGTTGGTGCGCGGCGATGCGATCGTCTATGGCGGGTTCAGCGCCGGGGCGGTCGTGGCGACGCCCTCGCTCAAGGGCATCGACATCATGGATGATCCGCGGCAGTGTGCGCCAGGCTATGACGAGAGCGTTCCTTGGGAAGGCCTTGGCCTCGTCGACTTCTCCATCGTTCCGCATTATCGCTCGGCTCATGATGAGGCAGAAGCGGCCGAAAAGGCAGCCAACTTCCTTGACGAAACCGGCATGCCCTTTCAGCCGCTCAGGGACGGCGAAGTTATCATCGTCGAGGGTCGGAACGTGACGCTGCTTCCGGTCTTGCCGGAAGCGATGCGCCGTTCCGCTTAAATCTTGAGGATGTAGTCGGCGAGCCGTTCGGCAGCGACCGCCACCTGTGCCGGATCGCGCAGAAAGCAGGCACGCAGGAAAAGTGCGCCGCCCGGTCCGAAGGCTGTGCCGGGCGCAAGGCCGACGCCGGTTTTGTCGACGATGTCGATCGCGGCCTTGCGGCTGTCGGTAACGCCGTCGATCTTGAGGAAGGCGTAAAGCGCACCGTCGGGCTTCAGCGTTTCAACGCGGTTGGTGGCGATCAGCGTCTCGCAGAGGATATCGCGGGAGCGGGTCGCCTTCTCGATATTCGACTGCACGAAGGCGTCACCTTCGTTAAGGGCCGCAACCGCACCCTTCTGCATGAATTGTGCTACGCCGGAGGTTGAATACTGGATGAGGTTTTCCAGCACCTGTCCGGTCTCCGGCGGGGCGACGATCCAGCCGACGCGCCAGCCGGTCATCGACCAGTTCTTGGAGAAGGAGTTGACGAAGATGACCTTGTCGCCCGGCTCCATCACATCCAGGAAGGACGGCGCGCGACCGCCAGCGTAGAAATAACGCGCGTAGATCTCATCTGCCATGATCCAGAGATCCTGTTTACGAGCAAGCGCCAGGATACCGGCCAGGTCCTTCTTCGTCGCGGTCCAGCCCGTGGGGTTCGACGGCGTGTTGATGAAGAGGCCGCGCGTCTTCGGCGTAATGGCTGTTTCAACGCGGTTGAGATCGACCGCCCATGTGCCGCCTTCAAACTGGAGCTCTACGCCAACCGACCGCGCGCCGGCGATTTCAAGGGCGGCGGCAATATTCGGCCAGGCCGGGGTGAGATAGACGAACTCATCGCCGGGTGCAGTCAGCGCCTGGACGGCGATCTGGATCGCCTGCATGCCGGAACCGGTCACATAGAAATGCTCCGGTGCCAGACGGATACCGAAATGCCTGAAATAGTAATCCGACAGGGCCTGGCGTAGCTCGGGGATGCCGCGCTGCCAGGTGTAGAAGGTCTCGCCGGCGGCGAGCGCCTGCATGGCCGCCTGATTGATGAAATCGGGAGTAGGAAGATCGCCTTCGCCGACCCAGAGCGGCAAAAGGCCCTCACGGCCGCGGGCATAATTGACGACTTCGACGATCCCGCTTTCTGGCGCTGCGACGGCGCGCGGGCTGAGGCTGCTTATAATCGACATGCATATCTCCGGTTCACGCCTTCATAACGGATTTGCAGGCGCAAATCCCATGACAAAGCGTGATGGCATATCGATTTTCGTGATGGATGAGCCCGGCCGGAATGGGCGGGCCCTCACCCGGATCAGACCGTCAGATCAGACGGCCGGGCGCTTGGCGAGAAGGTCGCGGATTTCCGTCAGCAATGCGACATCGGCCGGCGGCGGCGGGACCTCTGCCGGTGCGGCCTTTTCCTTGCGCTCGACCTGCTCGCGCAGGATGTTCACAGCCTTGATCATCAGGAAGATGATCCAGGCGAGGATCAGGAAATTGATGAGGACGGTGATGAAATTGCCGTATGCGAAAACGGCCCCACCTTTGCGGGCTTCGTCAAGGGTTGGCCCAACGGCTTTGTCCGACAGCGAAATGTAGTAGTTGGAAAAATCGAAACCGCCGAAGATCGCGCCGACGATCGGCATGATGATATCCTCGACCAGCGACTTGACGATCCCGCCGAACGCGCCGCCGATGATGACACCGACTGCGAGATCCATGACATTGCCGCGGGCGATGAACGCTTTGAACTCATTGAGCATCAGATCTGTCTCCCCTCGATGCATTTTTCAAAGACATGCCATTGTTTTCATTAGCTACACCTTCATCTCAATTAATCAATCGGCAATTGGAAATATTCGGACATCATCCCCTTCCGCGTAGAACTTAAGACCAAGACCGCGGGAATTTTCAAACCTGCTGAATTGCCCTAATCTTCAAACCGTTCCGGGAGGACGGCGGATAGTCCGCCGGCGGAGGGTCAATGCTTCCAGGCTGGGTCATATTTGCGTTTGCCTTGGGCTATCTTCTGCTGCTTTTCGCAGTGGCAAGCTATGGCGACCGCCGGAGCCGAAAATTCGGCGTGCCGGAGGGCGGCCGGCCTGTTGTGTATGCGCTCAGCCTTGCGATCTACTGCACGTCCTGGACCTATTTCGGCGGTGTCGGCCTCGCTGCGCATCACGGGTTAGAATTTGCCGGCATCTATATTGGGCCGATTCTCGTCTTCACACTCGGCATGCCGCTCTTGAAGCGCATTATCGAACTCGCCAAGGCCGAGAAGCTGACATCGGTGGCCGATTTCATTGCGGCGCGCTACGGCAAGAATTCCACTGTCGCAACCATCGTGGCGCTCATCTGCCTGATCGGCACCATTCCCTACATCGCGCTGCAGTTGAAATCCATCTCCGCGACTGTCACGGCCATGGTCAATCCGTCCGACTACGGTATCGGCAGCGGCAATCTCTATTTCCTCGACCTGCCGCTGATCGTGACGCTCGTGCTTGCCTGCTTCGCCATCATGTTCGGCACCCGCCATACCGATGCGACCGAGCATCAGGACGGGCTCATCCTCGCGGTGTCTATGGAATCGATGGTGAAGCTCGTTGCCTTCCTGACGGCGGGCATATGTGTCATCTGGTTCCTGTTCGACGGACCGAGCGACCTGTGGCGGAAAGGATCGGAGAATGCCCTGGTCAGTGCCGCCCTCGACTATCAGACGCCGCTCAGCCGATGGATCACGCTGACACTGCTTTCGGCCTTCGCCATTATCATGCTGCCGCGCCAATTTCACGTCACAGTGGTCGAAAACCGAACGGCAAAACAGCTCCGGCTCGCCGGCTTTCTCTTCCCGCTCTACCTGATCGCCATCAATCTCTTTGTGCTGCCCGTCGCCATCGGCGGGCTGCTCATCTTCGGCGGCAACGGCAATGCCGATCTCTATGTCCTTACCCTGCCTCTTGCAGGGCAGATGCCTGTCGTCTCGCTGATCACCTTCATCGGCGGCTTCTCCGCGGCGACCGCCATGGTGATCGTCGATTCCGTGGCGCTTTCCATCATGGTGTCGAACGACATCGTCATGCCGTTCTTCCTGCGCCGGAAGCTTGCGGGCCTTGCAAGCCAGCGCGACGACTTCGCAAAGAGCCTGCTCAATATCCGCCGCAGCGCCATCTTCGCCGTACTGCTGCTCGGCTACGCCTATTATCGTTCGACTGACAGCACTGCGGGGCTTGCCTCGATCGGCCTGCTCTCCTTTGCCGCCATCGCGCAGATTGCGCCTGCCCTCTTCGGCGGCATGATCTGGCGGCGGGCAAATGCGCGCGGCGCCATCCTCGGCCTGACCTCCGGCTTCACCATCTGGGTCTACCTGCTTTTCCTGCCCTCCTTCGGCGGGCCGGATTATTCCTATGTGGCAAGCAGTTTCCTCGGTTTCATCTTTCCCGGCACGACGCTCTTCACCGATCCGGATGCCGATCCGCTGGTCAATGCGACGGCGATGAGCCTGCTCGTCAATACTGCCGCCTTCGTCGTGGGCTCGCTGACGCGCAATGCCAAGCCGCTGGAACGCATCCAGGCCGGTATCTTCGTCAAACGGCATTCGCGCTCGCAGTTTGCCACGCGCGGCTGGAAGACCCGCATCAGCGTCGGCGATCTCAAAACGGCCATCGCCCGCTATCTCGGCGAAGAGCGCATGCAGCGCTCGCTTGCGACCTATGAGCAGACCTCGGGGCGCAAACTGGAGGACGATCAGCCGGCCGATATGGCGCTCATCCATTTCACCGAGCAGCTGCTCGGCAGCGCCATCGGTTCTTCGTCCGCACGGCTGGTGCTGTCGCTGATCCTGCAGAAGATCGAGGATGCCTCTTCGGATACCGCATGGCTGCTCGACCAGGCGAGCGAAGCGCTGCAATATAATCAGGACATGCTGCAGACGGCACTGTCGCAGATGGATCAGGGCATTGCCGTCTTCGACAGTTCCAACCGGCTGACGATCTGGAACCGGCGTTTCCGTCAATTGCTGGACCTGCCTGAAAATGCGGGCCAGGTCGGCTTTCCGCTATCTGACATCGTCAGTATCCTTAGCCATCGCGGTGACATCGCGCCCGGTGACCAGGGCCAAGCGGTGCGGCATTTCCTGACGCTCGACAAGCCTTTCCCGCTGGTGCTCGCCGGCGGCGAGCGCATCATCGAAGTGCGCTCCAACGCCATGCCGGACAAGGGCATCGTCGCGACCTTCACCGACATTACCCAGCGTGTGGCCGCCGACCAGGCACTGAAACAGGCAAACGAGACACTGGAACAGCGCGTGGCGGAGCGCACCGCGGAACTGACGCGCGTCAACAAGGAGCTGGCGGAGGCACGCGCGGCGGCGGACGAGGCCAATATTGGCAAGACCCGATTCTTTGCCGCAGCGGGCCACGATATCCTGCAGCCGCTCAATGCAGCGCGGCTCTATTCTTCCGCACTCGTCGAACGCATGGCGCAATCGGAAAACAGCCCGATCGTGCGCAACATCGATTCCGCGCTGGAATCGGTTGAATCCATTCTCGGCGCCGTGCTCGATATTTCCAGACTTGATACCGGCGCCATGCGCCCGCGGCTGGCATCCGTGCCGCTTTCCGACCTGCTCGAGCGTATCGAGACCGATTTTGCGCCGATCGCCCGCGAGAAGAAGCTGAAGCTCAAGGTCATGCCGACCTCGCTGCGAGTGCGCTCCGATCCGAACCTGTTGCGCCGCCTGGTACAGAACCTCGTTTCCAACGCCATCAAATATACGGTCAGCGGCAAGGTGCTGATCGGGGTCAGGCGACGCGGCAATCAGGTGATGATCCAGGTAATGGATTCCGGCATCGGCATTCCGCCTTCGAAATTCCGGACGGTGTTCAAGGAATTCGCGCGGCTGGACGAAGGCGCCAAGACCGCATCGGGTCTCGGGCTCGGCCTCTCCATCGTCGACCGCATCGCCCGCGTGCTCGGCCACAAGGTCGAACTTCAGTCGACACATGGCAAGGGTACGGAATTCCGCGTTCTCATGCCGCTAGACATCTCGAAGAGCGCGGAAACAAGTGCAGCCGTGGTTCCAGTCGATCGCACGGCCGAGCCATTGAAAGGATTGCGCATCCTGTGCATCGACAATGAAACCAAGATCCTCGAAGGCATGCGGCTGCTGATCGATGGATGGGGCTGCAACACGCAGGCAGCGGATTCACTTTCGGCTGTCCAGACGCTTTCGATGCGTCAGCCGCCKGACCTTGTCATCGCCGATTATCATCTTGCCGACGGAACCGGGGTCGAAGCGATCCTGTATCTCCGGCAGCATTTCGGTATTGAGATTCCCGCACTGCTCGTCACAGCCGACAGGACGCTGGAAGTGCGGGCAGAGGCAGAAAAACACGGCATCGCGGTGCAGCACAAGCCGGTGCGCCCTGCGGCACTGCGCGCCTATATCACCCAGGTTTCGGGGCTGAAGCGCGCCGCCGCCGAGTGAAGATCACGCCACCTTGCGCCGGTCGAAAAGGTGGTCAACAAGCTCCCGTACACGAGCAGAGTTCGGAGCATCGCCGAAGAGGGTGCGGTACATGATGGGTGCAACGACACTATCCATCACCGTATCGACATCGGGAAAGGCCTCGCCCCTCCCCTTCGCCCTTCCGGCGATCGCTTCAATCTGCTGACGGGTGAAGTTGCAGCACTTATTGGCATTATCACCGGTCTGGGCAGCGAGCACGTCGCGTATATATTCACGACCGGGGCCAGAGGACATTTCCTCTGCATATTGTTCGGCCCAGGCTTCCAGATCGCCGGCGCCGGTACCGGTATCGACCGGTTCCATGTCGGGACGCAGACGTTCGACGGCGACGTCGGCCAGTAATTCCTGCAGATCACCCCAGCGGCGATAGATGGTGGACGGCGTGACACCCGCCCGCGTCGCGATCAGCGGAACGGTGATCTCCGTTCGGCTCATCTCCGCAAGAAGCTCACGCACTGCGGCATGCACCGAAGCCTGGACACGTGCACTTCTGCCACCCGGACGGATATTCTCTTTCACTGCCATTTCAACCCAACTTTCTCAGCCCTGAAGCGCGCCGCGACCTTTCGGTTGCCTAGCATGCTTCTGGTCCCGTTTTAACATGCCGTGGTCGCAAACCGCTCCCCAGTTTTGCGGGACATGCTCTCTTTGCTTGCCCACAAGTCCGGGCGTAGCCCACCTTGCTGGAACTGCTCCGGCACCAATAGATCAGAAACATTCATCGATCCATTAACGCAAATTATTTGCTTTTACCGGCGCCTCAACCTAAATAGGGCTAACGCAACGATTTAGCTTTAATGGATCAATATATGGTCGCCGCCCCTGAATCCATCAAGAATTCGTCACCCATGGGCTTCCACGCACTGACGCTGGCCATTTTCTTCGGCGCATCGGCTGCGCCGACGCCGCTTTATCGCATCTATCAGGAAGTCTTTGCCGTTTCCCCAATCCTCATCACCGTCATCTTCGCCGTCTATGCCTTCGCTTTGCTCGCCACTTTGCTGATCGCCGGTTCCATCTCCGATCATCTCGGACGGCGACCTGTCATCTTTGGCGCGCTGGTGCTGGAGATCATCGCCATGGCGCTATTTTCCATCGCCAGCGGACCGGAATGGCTGATCGCGGCGCGCATCGTGCAGGGTATCGCCACCGGTATTGCCGGCGCCTCCCTCGGTGCAGCTCTTGTCGATGTCGACCGGGCCAAGGGGCAAATCGTCAACTCCATTGCGCCGCTTTCTGGCATGGCGATCGGCGCGATCGGAACCAGCGCGCTGATCCAGTACGGGCCGGAACCACTGCATCTCGTCTACGCCCTGCTTCTCGTCGCCTTTACAGTGCAGGCCTTTGCGCTGTGGCTGACGCGAGAAACCGGCGGCACACGGCCCGGCATCTTCACTTCGCTGAAGCCGACGATTTTCATTCCGCAACAGGTAAAGAAGCCGCTGTCGCTGGTGACGCCGATCAATATCGCCAACTGGACGCTCGGCGGTTTCTACCTGTCGCTCGTACCTTCGCTGGTCGTCTCCACTACCGGCAGTCGCGCACCGCTGACGGGTGGCGCGGTCGTGGCAGCGTTGATGTTGTCCGGCGCAATTACCGTTTTCCTTCGCCGCAGCCGCAGCCCGAAGGGCAATCTCGTCTTCGGCGTGGCCTCCCAGACAGCGGGTATCGCAACGGTCGTCGCTGGCGTGCATCTTGCCAGCGTGCCGCTGCTGCTCATCGGAACGCTTTTGACGGGCGCCGGTTTTGGTACCAACTTCCTCGGCTCGATCGGCACGATCATGCCGCTCGCCAAGCCGGAAGAACGGGCCGGCCTGCTTTCGGCCTTTTATATCCAGAGCTATCTCGCCTTCAGCCTGCCGGCCATCCTTGCTGGCTTCCTCGTCAAGTCGATCGGCTACGGCATGACCACAGACATCTACGCAACCGGCATCGTCCTCGTCAGCCTTGCCGGGCTGGTGATGATGCGCTCGACAAGGGATACGGCGACGGCTTAAAGCGTGCCGCGATCTTTCAGATCCGCCACGCTTTAAGCTCCCGTTTTCTCACGTCGTTATCGTAAAACCGCACGCACTTTTGCGCGACACGCTATGCGATCACCGCCAGCCGAGCGCCGGCGCGATATATTTCATGATCGATTCAATAACGTGGGCATTGTATTCCACGCCGAGCTGGTTGGGGACGGTGAGAAGCAGCGTATCTGCCTCGGCGATCGCCTCGTCCTTCTTCAGCTCCTCGATCAGAGCATCAGGCTCGGCGGCGTATGAACGGCCGAAGATCGCCCTCGTATTCTCGTCGATGAAGCCGATCTTGTCCTGCCCTTCATTGCCATAGCCGAAATAGGAGCGGTCGCGATCGTTCACCAGCGCGAAGATGCTGCGGCTGACGGAGACGCGTGGCTCCCGCTGATGACCGGCTTCCTTCCAGGCCTCGCGATAGGCGCGGATCTGTTTGGCCTGCTGGATATGGAAGGCCTCGCCCGTCTCGTCGTCCTTCAAGGTCGAGCTTTGCAGGTTCATGCCGAGCTTGGCGGCCCAGACTGCCGTAGCGTTCGAGCCGGCACCCCACCAGATGCGCTCACGCAAGCCGGCGGAATGCGGTTCGAGCCGCAAGAGGCCGGGCGGATTGGGGAACATCGGCCGCGGATTGGGCTCGGCGAAGCCTTCACCCTTCAATATTTCGAGGAAAACCTCGGCATGGCGGCGGCCCATATCTGCATCGCTCTGGCCTTCCGGCGGGTTGTAGCCGAAATATCGCCAGCCATCGATGACCTGCTCTGGCGAGCCGCGGCTGATACCGAGCTGCAGGCGCCCGCGGGAAATCAGATCGGCGGAGCCGGCGTCTTCCGCCATGTAGAGCGGGTTCTCGTAGCGCATGTCGATGACCGCGGTGCCGATCTCGATGCGGCTGGTCCGGGCGCCAACAGCGGCCAGCAATGGAAAGGGTGACGCAAGCTGACGGGCGAAATGGTGGACACGGAAATAGGCGCCATCGGCACCGAGTTCTTCAGCTGCAACGGCAAGATCAATCGACTGCAGCAGCGTATCGCCGGCGGAGCGCGTCTGGGATTGCGGCGAGGGCGTCCAATGCCCGAACGAGAGAAAACCGATCTTCTTCATGATTCCATCGCTTAAACTGAAGTGTGCCTGCACGCTTCTTCTCATGATTCCTGACAGGCATATAGGCGCGCACGGGAGATTTCTGAACCTGGTGACTGATCAAATGCGAATTCGGCACCGGTCAATTGCAGCACGGAGCCCTGCTTCTCCTGACACTTCTAAAAACATGAGGAAAAATTTGTTCCCGGCCACACTCTTAAGACAATTCTTAATTAGTCATATAAATAGCGGCCGCAAGATTGTGAAGGGAATGCGATGAATACAGATAGTTTTGAAAAGAAAGCCGACCTGCTGCTGGTGATGGCGAATGCCCATCGACTGCGGATGCTGAAGACGCTTGCCGAGCGCGAAGTGGCCGTCAACAATCTCGCCGATATTATCGGAATCAGCCAATCGGCCCTCTCCCAGCACCTCGCCAAGCTCCGCAGCAGGGACCTCGTCAAGACGCGGCGCGATGCGCAGACGATCTACTACTCGGTCAAATCCGAGAAGGTCCATGTGATCCTTGAAATGCTGAGCGAGATGTTCGACGAGGGCCAGACAACGGATCACCGACTGGCAGGTTAAGCGATCCGTGTCACCCGGCATTCTCAGCCGTTCCCAGTTATCGCCTTAGCCCGGCCGCTATACCGGGCATGAGTTTTCTTTATTTCTCCACCAGCTTTGCCAGCTGCGCGGCGACCGTGCCCCAACCGTCATGGAAGCCCAGTTCTTCATGCGTGCTGCGGGTCTCCTTGTCCTTGTGCATGACGACGGCACTGTAGTCGGTCCCTTCGGGATGATCGGCGAGGGTGATGATGGCTGTCATGAAGGGGGTTGGCGCAGGGCGCCAGCCGCCAAGGAGCGCATTGGTGAAGACGATGCGACGACCCTCCTGAACATCCAGATAGCAGGCACTGAGATGGTGTTGAAAGGGACCGCCATCCTCGCTCATTTCGGTTACAAGGGCGCCGCCGGGTTTGACGTCCATGGTGGCGACACGGCAGAGCGCCGGCGCGGGTATCCACCATTTTTCGAATTGTGCCGGGTTGGTCCAGGCGCTCCAGACGGCGGACGGTGGTGCTTTGATGACGCGCGAAATGGTCAGATCAAGATCGGGATTCACATTTGGCTTCATTGGGATTTCTCCTCCTTCGATTGCGTGGCAGTGACGAAAGCTTCGAGCCTGTCGGTGCGGGCCTCCCAGATGGCGCGCTGAGCCGAAAGCCAGCCTTCGACCATTGCGAAACGCTTCTTCTCCAGCGTGCAGGTGCGCACACGACCCTGCTTCTTCGTTTCGATAAGGCCTGTCTCTTCGAGCAGGTGGATGTGCTTCATGAAGGACGGCAACGCCATGGCGAAAGGCTTTGCAAGATCGCTGATGCTCGCCGGACCGGTGCCGAGCCGGCCGATGACGGCACGGCGCGTGGGGTCGGCGAGCGCCAGGAAGATGCTGTCGAGCTGATGCGAATAGTAATCCATGAGGCTAAGTATCATGATGCGATACTTAGCGCAAGAGCTAAGTGTTTTTGGCCCAGAGTGTCCGGCAGAATTGTGAGTAACTGAAATTGCGCGGTCGTCTGGAGCCCCTCACCCTAACCCTCTCCCCGGTGGGTAGAGGGGACGTGGGCTACGACGCCTTTGAGAGCGCGAAAACAGTGCGGCAAAACCCCTTCTCCCCTCGGGGAGAAGGTGGCCCGAAGGGTCGGATGAGGGGGCTCCGGACGTTCCCGCCTCGTTTAAGCAGCCTTATCGGCGGCCGGATAGGGATCGAAACGACCGTAGAAGGTTTCGCCCTTGGCGGCCATGTCCTTCAACAGAGGCGTGGGCTTGAAATGGTCGCCGTAGCTGGAGGCTAGCTTTTCGGCGAGGTCCACGAAAGCCTTCACGCCCATGCCGTCGATATAGCTCAGCGCACCGCCGGTATAGGGCGCGAAGCCGAAGCCAAGGATGGAGCCGACATCGGCTTCACGCGGATCGGTGACGATGCCTTCCTCCATGGTGCGGGCGGCTTCGAGAGCGATCGTCACCAGGAAGCGCTGCTTCAGCGTGTTGACGTCGACCTCAGCGGCAGGTTTTTGCGGATAGAGGGTCTTCAAATCGGGCCAGAGGAATTTCTTGGCGGGCTTGGCCGGATATTCGTAGAAGCCCTTGCCGTTCTTGCGGCCGCGACGGTCGAGTTCGTCCACCAGCTTGTCGATGAGGGCGAGGTGGCGCTTGTCGACAGCCTTGGGGCCGAGATCGGCGACGGTGGCCTTCAGGATCTTCTGCGAGAGGTCGATTGCCACTTCATCGTTCAGCGACAGCGGCCCGACCGGCATGCCGGCCATCTTGGCGGCATTCTCGATCATCGCCGCCGGCACGCCTTCGATCAGCATGTCATAGGCTTCGTGGATATAGCGGAAGACACAGCGGTTGACGAAGAAGCCTCTGGTATCGTTGACGACAACAGGCGTCTTCTTGATGGCGGCGACATAATCGAGAGCCACTGCAAGCGCACGGTCACCAGTATTCTTGCCGAGGATGACCTCGGTCAGCATCATCTTTTCGACCGGCGAGAAGAAGTGCACGCCGATAAACTGTTCCGGGCGCTTCGAATTTTCTGCAAGGCCTGTGATCGGCAGGGTGGAGGTATTGGAGGCAAAGACGGTCGTCTCCGGGATGACGGCTTCGACCTGCTCGATGACCGCCTTCTTGACCGCGCGATCTTCGAAAACCGCTTCGATGACCAGATCAGCGTCTTTCAGGTCTGTATAGTCGGCAGACGGCGTGATGCGGGAAAGAAGGGCGGCGCCCTCCTCCTGCGTCAGCCGGCCCTTACCGACGGAATCCTTGACGAGGCCTTCGCCGACGCCCCTGCCCTTGGTGGCGGCTTCGATATCGCGGTCGATGAGAGTGACCTCGAAACCGGCGGCGGCGGTGACATAGGCGATGGAGGCGCCCATGAAGCCGGCGCCGACGACGCCGACCTTCTTCAGTTCGGTCTTCGGCACACCGGCCGGGCGGCGGGCTCCCTTGTTAAGCTCCTGCATGGAGATGAAGAGCGAGCGGATCATCGAGAAGGCTTCGGTCGTCTGCAGCACCTGGGTAAAATAGCGCTGCTCGATCTTCAGCGCCGTATCGAAGGGAACCTGCAGGCCTTCATAGACGCATTTCAGGATGGCGAGCGCGCCGGGATAGTTACCCGAGGTTTCGCGGCGCAGGATTGCAGGAGCTGCCGGCCAGAGTTGGGCTGCCGCAGGAGTCCAGATGCCGCCGCCGGGGACCTTGAAGCCCTTTTCGTCCCAGGGGGCGACGGGCTTCAGGCCGTCCTTGATCATCTGCTTGGCAGCCGGGATCAACTGATCCGGCTCGACCACCTGGTGGAGGAGGTTCATGGCCTTGGCGCGCGATGCGTTCAGCGACTGGCCCGTCGTCATCATCTGCAGGGCGGACTGGGCATCGGTGAGGCGCGAGATGCGCTGCGTGCCGCCGGCACCCGGAAAGATGCCGACCTTGACTTCCGGCAGGGCGATCTTGACGCTCTTGGCATTGGAGGCGACGCGGCCGTGGCAGGCGAGCGACATTTCCAGCGCGCCGCCCATGCAGGTGCCGTTGATGGCGGAGACCCAGGGCTTGCCGCAGGTTTCGAGCTTGCGGAAGAGGCCGGTCATCAGGCCGACAAGATCGAAGAGCTTTTGTGCCGCGCCGTCAGGGTTTGCGGCTTTCTCCTGCTGATAGAGCGTGAACATAGCCTTGATCATCGAGAGATCAGCGCCGCCGGAGAAGGAAGACTTGCCCGAGGTGATGACGACGCCCTTGACGGCACTGTCGGCAACGGTGGCATCGATGATCGCATCGAGTTCGCTCATCACCTCTTCGGTGAAGACGTTCATCGACTTGCCGGGCATGTCCCAGGTGACCAGGGCAATACCATCCGCATCGGTCTCGACGGTGAAGTTGGTGTAGCTCATCGTCTCTCTCCCTTAGACGCGTTCGATGACGGTTGCCGTGCCCATGCCGGCGCCGATGCAGAGGGTGACCAGTGCGGTGTTGAGATCGCGGCGCTCCAGTTCGTCCAGCACAGTGCCGAGGATCATGGCGCCCGTGGCACCCAGCGGATGGCCCATGGCGATTGCGCCGCCATTGACGTTGATCTGGTCGTGCTCGATGTCGAAGGCCTGCATGTAGCGCAGCACGACGGCGGCGAAGGCCTCATTCAGTTCAAAGAGGTCGATATCGGCAAGCGTCATGCCCGTGCGCTTCAGGAGCTTTTCTGTGACATCGACGGGGCCAGTGAGCATCAGAGCCGGGTCGGAGCCGATATTGGCGAAGGCCTTGATGCGCGCGCGGGGCTTGAGACCCATGCTCTCGCCGCCGGCTTTAGAGCCGAGCAGGACAGCCGCCGCGCCATCGACGATCCCTGAAGAATTGCCGGCATGGTGGACATAGTTGACACGCTCGACTTCCGGATGGGCCTGGATGGCAACGGCTTCGAAGCCGCCCATTTCGCCTGGCATCTGGAAGGACGGATTGAGGGAGGCGAGCGCCTGCATATCGGTGCCGGGGCGCATGTGCTCGTCATGGGCAAGGATCGTCAGGCCATTCTGGTCCTTGACCGGGATGACGGAATTCTTGAACCAGCCATTGTTCCAGGCGTTTGCCGCCCGCTTCTGGCTTTCGACAGCATAGGCATCGACGTCGTCACGCGAAAAACCGTATTTGGTGGCGATCAGATCGGCCGACACGCCCTGCGGCATGAAATAGGCCGGGAAGTTCACCGAGGGGTCCATGAACCAGGCGCCGCCAGACATGCCGAGGCCAACGCGGGACATGCTTTCGACGCCGCCCGCGATGACGATATCGTCAGCGCCCTGCGCAATCTTGCCGGCGCCGAAGTTCACGGCGTCGAGACCGGAAGCGCAGAAGCGTGAAATCTGCATGCCGGGCGCCCTGGTCGAATAACCGGCTTCGAAGGCAGCGGCCTTGGGGATGACGGCGCCGGCATCCATGACCGGGTCGACACAGCCCATGATGATGTCGTCGACGGTTTCGGTGTCAAGACCGTTGCGGTCGCGGATCGCCTCCAGCGTCTTCGCCGCAAGGCGCACGGAGGGCACTTCGTGGAGCGAGCCATCCTTCTTGCCGCGGCCGCGGGGCGTGCGGACGTGATCGTAAATGAAAACCTCGGTCATTGTTTCATCTCCCTGGCGGCGCAAAGGCGCCGGTGAAATCGTCTTCCGGCAGGAAGGAGCCAGAGACGGCCGCGCTTGCGGCCCCCTCATCCGGCCCTTCGGGCCACCTTCTCCCAGTGGGGAGAAGGGGTAGTGATCAAAACGCTTCGGCGGCCAGTTCCATCATCGTGTCGGCACCGGTTTCGATGCGCGTCTTGCGCAATGCGGTTTCGGGCATCACACGCTCCATGAAGAATTTCGCCGTGGTGAGCTTGTTCTTCAGATAGTCTTCTCTGGCATCGCCGGCGGCAAGACGTTCATTGGCGGCTTTGGCCATACGCGCCCACATATAGCCGAGAATGACAAGGCCGAAGAGGTGCATGTAATCGGCGGAGCCGGCACCGGCGTTGTCGGGCTTTGCCATCGCATTCTGCATGAACCACATGGTTGCGCCCTGCACGTCGTTCAAGCCCTTCTTGAGGTGCTTGGTGAAGAAGCCGAGCTCTCCGTCATTGCGGTTTTCCTCGCAGAAATCACCGATCTCCTTGAAGAGCGCCATGGCCGCGCGACCGCCATTCAGTGCCAATTTGCGGCCAACCAGATCGAGTGCCTGTATGCCGTTTGCGCCTTCATAAATCATGGCGATGCGGGCATCGCGCACATACTGGCTCATGCCATGCTCTTCGATATAGCCGTGGCCGCCGAAGACCTGCTGGGCCATGACGGCATGATCGAAGCCCCTGTCGGTCATCACGCCCTTGAGGATCGGGGTGACGAGGCCGAGAATGTCGTCGGCCGTCTGGCGGTCCTTCTCGTCGCTGGCGCGGTGGGCGATATCGGATTTCAGCGCGGTCCAGAGCAGGAAGGCGCGGCCGGCCTCGTTGAACGACCGGATGGTCATCAACGCGCGACGGATATCTGGGTGGACGATGATCGGATCGGCCTTCTTGTCCGGCGCCTTGACGCCCGACAGGGAGCGACCCTGGATACGATCGCGGGCATAGTTTGCGGCGTTCTGATAAGCGATCTCTGAAATGGCGATGCCCTGCAGGCCGACCATCAGACGGGCCTCGTTCATCATCACGAACATGGCGTTGAGCCCGCGGTTTGCCTCGCCGATAAGATAGCCGGTCGCGTCGTCGTAGTTCATGACGCAGGTGGCGTTCGCGTGAATGCCCATCTTGTGTTCGATCGCGCCACAGGTAACGCCATTGCGCACCCCGGTACCGCTATCGTCAGCGGCCAGAAACTTCGGCACGATGAAGAGCGAAATGCCCTTGGTGCCTTCGGGGGCGCCCTCGATACGCGCGAGCACAAGGTGGACGATATTGTCGGCCATGTCATGTTCACCGGCGGAGATGAAGATCTTCTGGCCTGAGATCCGATAGCTGCCGTCAGCCTGCGGTACAGCTCTGGTGCGCAACATGCCGAGATCTGTGCCGCAATGCGGCTCGGTGAGGTTCATCGTGCCGGTCCAGGCACCCTCGACCATCTTCGGCAAGTAGGTGCGCTTCTGCTCTTCGCTGCCGTGAACGAGGATGGCAGCAATCGCGCCCTGGGTCAGGCCCGGATACATCATCAGCGACATATTGGCGGCCGAGGTATATTCGCCGACGGCGACGTGCAGCGTATAGGGCAGGCCCTGGCCGCCGAATTCCTCCGGCACGGCGAGGCCGATCCAGCCACCTTCGCGATAGGCCTTATAGGCTTCCTTGAAACCCTTCGGTGTCGAAACCGTGCCATCCTCTTGACGCTGGCAACCCTGCTGATCGCCGGAATAGTTCAGAGGAAACATAACCTCCTCGGCCACTTTCGCCGCTTCGCCCAGAATAGCCTCCACCATGTCAGGCGTGGCATCGGCAAAACCCGGGAGATTGTTGTAGCGCTCGAGACCCAGCACGTCGTTCAGCACGAAGAGCGTGTCGTTCACCGGGGCCTTGTAGACTGGCATCGTTCGAATTCCTCCAATTCGGCAACCGGATCGCTCCGGCGTTGACACTCTCTTACAAAATATTGACGTTTGCGTAAACGTCAAATCCGGAGTGCGCGCGATTTTGTGAGGTGGCGTAGAGAGAGGTGAACCATGTACGCGCATTGTCACAGAATGGTAATAGTCCGTTGCTTCTCCGGCCAAGCGCGCTACACTCCATCCTGCGACCTTGGAAAAGCCTGGGAGGAGCTGTTCATGAAAAGAGCGTGGCCTGCGGAGTTCAATTCCATCTTCGATACGGCGGAACTTGTGACCATCGAGCCTGTGACTGTGGAACCGGTCAATGGCGAAAGAGTGGTTGCGCATGACGAGCCGCCGTCTCCGCGCAGGGCGCTGAGGGTGCGCATTCCCATGGAAACCTATGAACGCATCTGGCCGCTTGCCGAAATGCGTTTCCGGCCGGCCGAGGGGCCATATGCCGGCAAGGCGGTGACGCTGATCGCCACCAATCCACACTATCATCCATGGCACCCCGCCGATGGCGGCTGCGAAGAAAAAGTCGGTGACAGCGGGCGCCATTACAAGACCGATTATCTGGTCGTGCATTTTCTGCTCGACGACGTGCGTGAATCCGTCGCCGCCTGAGCGGGGATCTTGAAGCCAAACGGCTTGAAGACACGGTCTCTCCCGGACTAGGCTTGCGCCAGCAATGTCTATTTCGGGAGCCCAGCCTTGAGCGATTTCAAGATTATCCGTCAGCGCGCCGAGCAGAGAAAAGGCGGCGCCGACGCGCTGAAGGCGATGCTGCCGGCAATTCCCGACCATGAGGCACTGCGCGCCCTGCCGGATGACCGCATCCTGTCGCAGATGACGAAGCGCGTCTTCTACAGCGGTTTCGTCCACAAGGTCATCGATAATAAATGGCCAGGCTTTGAAGCGGCTTTCGACGGTTTCGACCCTGCCGCCCTCAATATCGCTTCCGACGAATATTGGCATGACCTGACGAACGATGACCGCGTCGTCAAGAATGGCGCGAAGATCATGTCGGTGCGCGCAAACGCCGCCTTCGTACGCGAGATGGCGAACGAAGCGGGCAGCGCCGGCGCCTTTTTCGCAAACTGGCCACGTGAGGATCATATCGGCCTGCTCGACGTGCTTGCCAAACGCGGCAACCGGCTGGGCGGAGCCACCGGTCAATATTTCCTGCGCGGTATCGGTCGCGACGGCTTTATCATGACATCAGACGTGCTCGCCTGCCTGAGGGATGCGGGCGTGCCGCTCTCGTCATCCGGAACCGGCAAGAAGGATCAGCAACTGATCCAGCAGACTTTCAACCGCTGGGCCGAGGAGACGGGTCTGCCGCTCGCCCATCTCTCGCGCATCTGCGGGCTTTCGATCGACGCTCCCCAGGAATGAAATATTTCCGGCCGGCGGTTTTTTGACGGGCTGCGACTGCCTACCTCTCCAGAGGGTTCATCCGAAGGAGAAGATCATGGCCGAGTTTCCCTATCGCAGCGCGCTCATCGTCGGTGCCGGTTCCGGCATCAGCGGCTCGCTTGCCCGCAAGCTTGCAGAGCGCGGCGTCAAAGTGAGCCTTGCGGCGCGCAATATCGGCAAGCTCGGGCCTCTGCTCGATGAAACCGGGGCGAAGGCTTTTGCTACCGATGCTTCACAGCCCGCGGCGGTCTCGGCCCTCTTCGAGCGCGTCGATGCCGAAATCGGCGAGCCCGATATCGTCATCTATAATGCCAGCGGCCGGGTGCGAGGGCCGATTGCCGAACTCGATGCCGCAGAGGTGCAACAGGCGATCGCCACCAGTGCCTTTGGCGGCTTCCTTGTGACCCAGCAGGCGGCCAAACGCATGATCGCGAAAGGTCGCGGGGCTATCCTGCTGACGGGGGCGACGGCCAGCATCAAGGGCTATGCGCAATCGGCGCCCTTTGCCATGGGAAAATTTGCGCTGCGGGGTTTGGCACAAAGTGCTGCCCGCGAACTTGGGCCGCGCGGGATCCATGTGGCGCATTTTATCATCGATGGCGCCGTGCGTTCTGCCATGAGGCCGGATAGCGAAGACAAACCCGACGGTACGCTTTCGCCTGATGCGATCGCACAGTCCTATATCGACGTGCTGCAGCAGCACCGCAGCGCCTGGTCGCAGGAAGTGGAGTTGCGGCCCTGGACGGAGAACTTCTGATCCAGGCGGTCTCGATCGCGCATAGATGCTTTCCCGAAGGCGTCGAAACCGGTAGGATCGGTTTGGCTTCGAAAGCCTGGGAGGGAACGATGCTGCGTCTGGACCATGTGACGATCGATACCCGCGATGCGCCTGCCATGATCGCTTTTTTCGAAGACATTCTTGGCGTGAAGGAAGGCTATCGGCCACCCTTTCCCTCGCGCGGTCACTGGCTTTATCTCGACGACAAGCCGGTGATCCATCTGAGTCTGACGGAGCGGGCGGGCGATTTTCCGCCCGGTATCTTCAATCATGTTGCCTTCAGCCTCTTCGAATTCGAACCGGCACTCGCCCGTATCAAAGCGAGCGGCTATCGCCATGAATATCTCGACATTCCGGATACCGATCTCGGCCAAGTCTTCATCTATGGGCCAGAAGGCGTGAAGATCGAGTTGCAGTACAAGCGACCGATCTGAAGATTTGCGCGCGCCAAATTGGCACGAAGAGCGCAAAAGTTAAAAAATTCTCATCCGGGTTAACGAGTTCTTTACCACGTTTCGTGAAAGGTGCGCGGTGAGCATTGGCGATCTGCATTCCTTTTCTTTGTCTCGCGTTTCAGGAGTGCCGCCAAAATCTGTCCAGCTTGAGGAAAGTCTAATTGATTATTTCCTCATGGATGGCGCTCTCCGCTGCGTGCCCCGGTACGCTTCGGAAAAGGCAATGATCGGGCCCGGACCGGGCAATCGAAGCGAGCAAGAACATGAACGGATCGCGATCACATTCTTCCCGGCATTCCGACAGGACCTCGCTCGACGCGTTGAACCGCACGATCGAGGGGTTGGAAGCGCGGATCGAAGGCTTGATGGGCAGCGGACGCGAACAGCGACCCAGTAATCCGACGCCCGTCCGCGATCCCTACGTCAGTTCCTATACGCCGCGCGCTGCCGACCCGCTGGCGGAAATCCGCCAGCGCCAGCGCGCGCTTGACGCTACCAGAGAGAACCGCGAGCGCGCCTATACGCGCGAAGCGGCACCGGCCCTTCTGCGTGAACCGGCACTTGCGCCTGCTCCGCAGCGCGCGCCGGCACCGCAGCCGCCCGCACCCGCTTTCCGCGCCTCCGGCGACACGATGACCGAAATCGCCCAGGCCCTCGTCAACCTGCGGCAGGACCTGAAGCGCGACATTTCCGAAGGTGTCACGCGCGAGATGAATGCGCTGCGCACGGAACTGCGCGAGATCAAGGCGAGCGCGCAGGACAGGCATTTCGCCGACGACATCCGCGCCGACATGGGTCGCCTGTCGCAGAGCATCGCGCAGCTCACCAGCCGCTCGGCTGGTCCGGAGGCTACTGGCCTGCGCAACGAATTCGAAGAGCTGCGTTCGCTGATGGACGGGCTGGCGCGCGAGGATTCCATGCGCCACATGGAACAGCGCTGGGACAATGTGGAAAACCGCCTGGCAGAGCTCGACACGGCCGGGCTGCAGGAAGAGCTGGTGTCGCTCGCCTACCGGCTTGACGACATCAAGCGGCATCTTGGCGGCATGGGCGAAAGCCCGGCCGTGCACGCACTGGAAGACAAGCTCATCACCATCGCCTCTGCGGTCGAGCAGTTCGGCAACCTCATCCAGCCGCACGACCGGATCATGTCGGAGCAGTTCGCCGCCATGGACACGCGGCTCGACGAGATCAGTCGCGCGATCGCCGCCAGCGGACGCAGTGCTGCAGGTGGTGATCCCGCACTGATGCAGCGGCTGGAAAATCGCCTTTCCGCGCTTGGCGAACAGATCGAGCTGATGGGCCGCGCCGCCATAAACCGTCCCAACCCGGCCGACGAGATGGCCGGCCGGCTGGAAGCCTTGACGGCACGCGTCGAGGACCTTGCCAAGGCCGAGGCGACTTCGCGTCTCGACGAGCGGCTGGAGCACCTTTCCTATTTGCTCGAGCGCACGCAGAAGGCCGCCCCGCAGCAGGACCTGACCGGCGCGCTTTCCGACATTTCCCGCAAGATCGATGCGCTGGAAAGCGGCTCGGTCAATGATGCGCTCGCCCAGAGGCTCGACTATCTCGCACGTCGCATCGACGAGATGGAAATCCGCCCCGTCCCGGCGCCTGTTATCGACGACAGCGCCTTTCAGCGTATCGAAGGGCGGCTTAGCGACATCGCCGCAAGGCTGGAGGAAAGCACGGCAGCTGCGCCGACCGACACGCGCGCGCTGAAGAACCTCGAGGAGCAGATCGCAAATCTCTCCGAGCTCCTGAATGCGCCGCGCGAAAATGCGGAAGTATCGGCGGATCTCGACCGTCGCATGGGTGCAATCGAAGATTATATCGCGACGAACGACGAATATATCATCGAGGCGGCGCGGCAGGCAGCGGAAGCCGTGGTCGATGCCTACTCGCGCAACGGCGGAGCGCAGGGCGCCGCACCCGCAGAGAGCGACATGTCGGCCCTCATCGCGCTCGCCGACGATCTGCGCAACCTCGAAGATTTGAGCCGCGACAGCGAGGAGCGCACGCACAAGACCTTCCAGGCCCTCCACGAGACGCTGCTGCATATTGCCGACCGGCTCGATACGATGGAGGAGCGGGTTCGCCCGGCCGCCCGGATGCCGGCGGCGGAAGTCGATTTCGACGTTGACCCCTACGCACTCGTCGATGCGGGCAGCGAGCCAGCCAAGGCGCCGGTGATGCAGGCGCCGAAGGCTTCGCCTGTGCTGCGCACGGCCGACATCGCCGAAGAGACGGTGATGCGTATGCCGGAAGCGGCTTTGGCCGACAGCACCAGCGCGATCGCCATCGAAGCGACGAGCCAGTCGGAAAAGCCTGTCGTTCCTGCCAAGGGTAGCCTGCTTGCAAGCCTTGGCCGCAAGCTGATGCCATCGCGCAAGACGGAGGCAAAGACCGCTGCCGAGCGCACGGTCATCGATCCCGCACCGTCAATCGATCCCGTCGATGTCGTGCCGGCAGAGGCGGCAAACGAATTGCTCGAACCGGGCTCTGGCGCACCTGATGTCAAGAAGATCCTGGAGCGCGTGCGCGCCAGCCAGAATGCCCAGCGCGGCAAGCCGGCGACCGAAAACGATCGGGCCGACTATATTGCCGCTGCGCGACGCGCCGCGCAGGCCGCCGCCATGGAGATCGACAGCAACGCAAAGCCCGCGACCCGCGCCGAGCGTCGTGCTGCAAAGCCTGAAAAAGCCGGCAAGGGTGGCGCCTTCTCGCGCTTTCGCCGGCCGATCCTGCTCGCGGTCGGGGCCGTGCTGCTGGCCATCATGGCTTTCCCGCTTGCCCGCACGTTGACCACGGGCGAAAAGGCCCCGCCTCCGGCTGAAGTCTCGGTTCTGACCGACGCGACCGAAACGCCGCAGGCCAATATGACAGCCCCGGCACCGGTTGCGCCGGAAGCAGCCGCGCCCGAAACCAGCGCTCCGGCGCCGATGATGACGCCGGACGCAGCACCTTCCGAGGCGACCGCGCCCGCAGAGCCGCAGGCAGCGACACCCGATCACCTCACCGATGCCACGCCGCTTGACGGCGAAGGCGCAGAGGATTTCACCCAGGCGCCCGCGCAGAATACGTCCGGCTTCGTTCCGAACGCTCCCGCGGCGCCGGCGACGATACCTGCCGCATCCGCTGACGCTTCGATTATCGTTCCCGATACGATCCAGCCGCAGCCGCTTGCCGATGCAGCACGCAATGGCGACGCGCTGGCGCTCTTCGAGATCGGTGCGCGTTATACCGAAGGCCGCAACGGCCTTGCCGCCGACCAGAAGCAGGCCGCGAGCTGGTATCAGCTCTCGGCCGACAACGGCTTCGCACCGGCACAGTACCGTCTCGGCAGCATGTATGAGAAGGGCAATGGCGTCGACCGCGACGTGCAGAAGGCCAAGAGCCTCTATGAGCAGGCTGCGGGCCAGGGCAATGCCAGCGCCATGCACAATCTCGCCGTGCTCTATGCCTCAGGCGCGCTCGGCCAGCAGGATTATGCGACGGCCGCAACGTGGTTCCAGAAGGCTGCCGACCTCGGCATCACCGACAGCCAGTTCAACCTCGCCATCCTGTGCGCCCGCGGCAATGGCGTACCGGCGGATCTGGAAGAATCCTACAAGTGGTTTTCGATCGCCGCCAAGTCGGGCGACAAGGATGCCGCCCAGAAACGTGACGAAGTCGCAAATGCCATGAAGCCGGACCAACTCGAGCGCGCCCGCGCCAAGGCCGAGCTCTGGAAGCCGCAGCCGCTCGACAACAAGGCGAACGGCATCGAGGTTCCCGATGCATGGGCAAGTGCCGCCGCACCGAAGACGGCCACTGTCGACATGAAGAAAGCGATCCGCAACATCCAGGCGATCCTCAACAATAACGGCTTCGACGCTGGCCCGGCGGATGGAGAAATGGGCGCCAAGACCGTGACTGCCATCAAGAACTTCCAGAAGTCGATCGGACAGGAGCCGACCGGCAAGGTCAACGACGATACGGTGAAGGCGCTTCTGGAACGCAACAAACCGGGCGCCAAGGCTATCTGAGATCGCCCGGCGGCACTCTGCCGCGGGGCTTTTCGCCTTTTCGAGCCACCTGTCACAAAACCTGAAAAAAGCCGGATTATGCGGGACATATCGAGACCCGCATCCGGCTGATTGCACTTTTTCCTTCGAAAGCCTCTGGCAACGATTTCACAGTAGGATGCGCCATTCGAACGGGGACGTGAGACAGGCCGCCGCGGCGGGCGCGGCGATAATCGGGGTCGGCTGTGACAATCTATCTGCCCATCGCAGAATTGTCGGTGAACATCTTCATCATTCTCGGCATGGGGGCCGCCGTTGGCTTCCTGTCGGGCATGTTCGGCGTTGGCGGCGGCTTTCTGATTACGCCTCTCCTGATCTTCTATAACATTCCGCCGGTCGTCGCCGTCGCAACCGGGGCCAACCAGGTGGTCGCTTCCTCGATCTCGGGGGCGATCACGCATTTCCGGCGCGGCACGCTGGATGTGAAGCTCGGATCGGTGCTGCTTGTCGGCGGTCTTTCGGGCGCGACTGTTGGTATCTGGATCTTCTCGCTGCTGCGCGCGATCGGTCAGCTCGACCTCTTCATCTCGCTGCTTTACGTCGTCTTCCTCGGTACAGTCGGCGGGCTGATGCTCTGGGAAAGCGTCAATGCCATGCGCCGGGCGGCCCGCAACGAGGCACCGGCGCCCCGCAAGCCCGGCCATCAGCACTGGGTTCACAAGCTGCCGCTCAAGGTGCGGTTCAAGAAATCGAAGATCTATCTGTCGGTTATTCCGATCGTGACGCTCGGCTTTGCGATCGGCATCCTGACCTCTGTCATGGGTGTCGGCGGCGGCTTCATCATGGTTCCGGCCATGATCTACCTGCTGCGCATCCCGACCAATGTCGTCGTCGGTACCTCACTCTTCCAGATCATCTTCGTGACCGCCTATACGACGATCGTGCAGGCGGCGACCAACTATTCCGTCGATATCGTACTCGCCTTTTTCCTCATGCTCGCCGGTGTCATCGGTGCGCAATATGGCGTGCGTGTCGGCCAGCGGCTGCGCGGCGAGCAATTGCGCGCGCTTCTCGGCCTGCTGGTTCTCGCCGTCGGACTGCGCCTTGCCGTCGCGCTGATCGTGACACCGCAGGATATCTATTCGGTCGTGATGGGAGTGGGGAACTGATGTTTCGGCTCCTCCTGCTTCTTGTTCTTCTCATGCCTGTGGCCGCCTCGGCGCAGATGATGCTGCCCGGTCAGGGAACGACGCAGGCCGAACGCGAATTGCTGGAAATTGGCACTTCGACCAGCGAGATCGCCATCACCTCGGATTTCCGCGGCGCGGACCTGACGATTTTCGGTGCAGTGACCAATACGGACGACCTGCTGCTCGCCATCGGCCAGTATGATGTCATCGTGGTTCTGGAAGGACCGCGCGAGGATGCCACCGTGCGCAAGAAGGAGCGGGTCTTCGGCATATGGATCAACACCTCGTCGATGACCTTTGCCGACGTGCCGCATTCCTATTCAATGTCGAGTTCGCGTTCCATCGACGACATCACGACGCCGCTGGACCTCACGGGCGAAGGGATCGGCATCGACCATATTCCGCTGCGGCCGATCGATTTTGCCGGTAATTTCAACAGTCTCAACGAATTCCGCACCGCCTTCCGGCGGATACAGCAGGTGGGCGGGCTCTACGAGCGCGATCCGAGTGGCGTGCGCTTCGTCTCCTCCAACCTCTTCAAGGCAAGCCTGCGGCTGCCAGCCAACATTCCGAACGGTGTGCATACGGTGCGCGCCTATCTGTTCAAGAGCGGCAAGTTCGTGACGCAGAAATCGCAGCCGCTGCGTGTCATCAAGACGGGTATCGAGCAGACGATTACCGATGCTGCGCATGAGCAACCGATTTTCTACGGCTGTTTTGCGGTGCTGCTGGCCGTGCTGACGGGATGGGGCGCCAGCCTGATCTTCCGTAAGGATTGATCCGCGGATCTCCGCCACCGGTCGATAAGTTTCAGATAGGTTTTCATCAAACATCCGACGGCCATCACGTAGCGGACGGCAGAAGCGTGTCCCGATGCCCGCTGCCGCCGTCTTTCAAACTCCTCCATTTTTAACCGCTTGCATTTTGCTATCAGTTGGACTAGCTTCAAAACCAGTTGTTATTGGCAACTGGTTTTGAAGAGGACACAGTCCAAGGAGGATGAGATGAGGAAGCTTGTTGTCTGGAACCTGATGACGCTGGATGGCTACTTCGAAGGGACGAAACCGTGGGACATCGAGTTCCACAATCTGGCCTGGGGGCCGGAGCTCGAAAAATATGCCGAGCAGTTCGGCGAGGAAGGCGACCTTCTGGTCTTCGGACGCAAGACCTATGAGGGCATGGCGGCCTATTGGCCGACCGCGGAGAGCGAGGACAAGATCAAGGCCTATATGAACGGCATCGCCAAGATTGCCGTCTCGCGAAGCATGGAAAAGGCGGACTGGAACAATACGCGCGTCGTCAACGACCCGGTACCCGAACTGAAGCGGCTGAAGGAGGAGCGCGGCAAGACGATCTTCATCTTCGGCAGCGCCGAGCTTACCGATGTCCTCTTGAAGGCTGGACTGGTGGATGAAATCCGTATCTGCCTCGTGCCGGTCATCCTCGGCGGTGGCAATCCGCACTTCAAGCCGGCGGAAAACCAGAGGGCGCTGAAGCTGCTCGATTCCTCGGTGACCAAGAGCGGTGCGGTGATCCTGCGCTATGAACCCGGCACCGCAGAATGATCATTTTCCGGCTGCAGCCACGAGGGCTGCAGCCGCTTCGCCGGCCGTTTCCATATAGGTCGGATCGCGATGCAGGAGCACGGCGGCAAAAGAGCCGTCGAGCAGCAGCACGATCTGGCGGGCGAGCTTATCCGCGTCAGCACCATGCTCAGCCTCGAAGAGCGTCACGAGCCACTGCTCGACATTCTTCTTATGCGCGGCGCCGACCTTGATCGCGGGATGGCCGGGCATGTTTGCGAGTTCCGCCGAAGTTCTGAGATATCCGCAGCCCTTCCATTTCGGGTGCCGGGCAGAACGGGCGAGATTGCCGAAAATGCCTTTTACCTTCGCCGCGAGATCGCCGTCCGTTTCCGCAAACCAGCGCCTGTAGACAGCGAGATTGGGCTGATCCCGGCTTTCCAGATAGGCGGCGATCAGATCGTCCTTGCTGTCGAAATGATAGTAGAGGGTGCGCTTGGTGACATCTGCCTTCTCCGCAACGGCATCGACGCTCACGGCGCGGATGCCGTCGCTGTAGAAGAGTTTCGCGGCGGCTGCGACGATGCGCTCCCGCGTGTCTGATGCGGATCTGACCATGACAGCAATGTATACCGACTAGTGAGTGTCATCAACACGGCTTGACGGCTAATGTCCTGCAGGGTCAGGGACGAAGGGGACGACAGATGCCGGCTGCAGGCAAACGCAGGGAGAGTGATCTTATCAAGGAGGCGGAAGCCGTCGTGATCGAGTGCTCCGATGGTGTTGCGCTTCACGGCCACATCTGGAGTGCGACCAGCAAACGCAGCAATGGCAACGTCGTCATCAATCCGGCAACCGGCGTTGCGGCGCGCTATTATCACTATTATGCGCGCTTTCTCGCCGAACATGGCTTCGATGTACTGATCTATGACTATCGCGGCATCGGCCTCTCGCGACCGGAGCGGTTGCGTGACTGCGGCTATCGCTGGCGGGACTGGGGCGAGCGGGATTTCGATGCAGCGCTAGGCTTCATGGAGGCCCAAAGGCCCGGCCGAGAGCTCTTTGTCGTTGGGCATAGTATCGGCGGCTTCCTGCCGGGTCTTTCGGCGCATTGCGACCGCGTTGCCCGGATGCTGGCGGTCGGGGCACAATATGGGAACTGGCGGGACTATGCGCCTGATCATCGCGGGCGGCTGTTCGCGAAATGGCATCTTCTAATGCCGGCGATAACGTTGCTTGCCGGCTATTTTCCCGGACGGTGTCTCGGCTGGCTCGAAGATCTGCCGAAGGACGTCGCGCTCGACTGGGCATTCCAGCGGGGATGGAGCAGTCCTCGCTCGGCTGCAAAAAAAGACGCCTCAAAATCCTTCGAAAATTTCCATGCGCCGATCCTCGGCCTCACCGTCACTGATGACGAGATTGGTACTGTGCAGGCCATTCGCCGCGGGCTTTCCCACTATCGCAATGCCAGAGTGGAGGAGGTACTGCTGGCGCCAGACGATCTCGGATTTCCGAGGATCGGACATTTCGATCTTTTTCATGCACGCCATGCCGCCGGCTTCTGGCTGGATACGCTGCTCTGGCTGCGGGACGGCACCAATCCCTGGCCTCACAAAAAGCCGCCAGAACATCTCGTATTCGCATAAAAACCGCTCTTTAACGTTTACGAGTTAGTAATCTCTCGGAAACGAGAGGTTTGTATCATGCGTACTCGTATCGTGCTTGCGGTCATCGGGCTGGCCCTGCTTGCCGGCTGCGCGACAGCGCCCCGCCAGACGAGAAATATCTGCGCCGTCTTCGATCAGAAGGATGGTCTCTTCACCAGTTGGCAGGGCGCCGCAGAGCGTGCCGAGAAAAAATACGGCGTGCCGGTGCCAATCCTGATGGCGACCATGTATGTCGAATCCGGGTTCCAGCCCTATGCGCGTCCGCCGCGCACAAAACTCTTCGGTTTCATTCCCTGGACGAGACCGTCGACGGCCTATGGCTATTCACAGGCGCTGAACGGAACCTGGGATCACTACCAGTCCGAAACCGGCAACTGGTCCGCGCGTCGCACGAACTTTGGCGACGCGATCGATTTCATCGCTTGGTACCACTACAGCAACGCCCAAACGACGGGCATTCCGCTCAACGACGCCTACAACCTTTACCTGGCCTATTACTCCGGCCCGACCGGCTACAAACGCGGCGACTGGCGCAGCAATGGTCAGTTGCAGCAGACGGCGCAGAAGTTTGCACGGATGGCCGGCACCTATCAGCAGCAGTTGCAGGGATGTAATTAAGCCTGTTCAGCCGCGCAGATTGCCGTAGCGCACCGAATAGATCCGGTCGCGACCGAGCAGATGGGCAATCAGCGAAGCCTTGTCGAAGAGGCCCTTCATCGCCTTGTGGCCAAGGTCGAGGCCACCGCTCATGACGCCGAAGGCTGGCATCAGCAGACGGGCGCCGTCGGTCGCAAAGCAGGGACGGCGGACGGATTTTTCGCGGCGGCGGACGGTGGCTGCCGGATGCAGATGGCCGGCGATCTCGCCCTTCTGCAGACCGTCACGCGGCTCGTGGCGGAAGGTCAGGCCGGCGTAAAAAAGTTCATCCGAACAGGTGCCGGGCAGGTCGATTGTACCGTCAGGGTCGTGGTTACCGTTGATCCAGATCCATTCGCGGCCGCGGGCCATTTCGACGATCAGGGTGCGGAAGGCATCCGGCAGGTGCTGCGAGCCGACGCGGTCGTGGAAATTGTCACCAAGGGATATGACAAGTTTCGGATCGTAGCGGGAAATGACGGCGGCGAGCACTGTCAGTGTCGCCAGCGTATCGTAGGGCGGCAGCAGCATGCCGCGGCGGGCATAGGCTGCGCCTTTTTCCAGATGGAGGTCGGAAACGACCAGAATGCCGGCATCCGGCAGGTAGAGCGCACCAAGCGGATCGCAGACGGCGGCAACACCGTGAATGGCGGTTTCGACGCCCGGTATTGCGGCAAGGCTGATCATGTCGCGCGCGAGCGCCAGGCGGTTCATCACTCTCGTATTCCCAATAATTCAGGCCCGATTTCTCAGGACATGGCCTCGGCGATCAGATCGTCGGCGGCTTCGGCAAGCAGCGCATCATGGGCCTGACCCGGCACCGATTCCCGGCCGATTTCCAGCATGACCGGCACGGCGAGCGGCGAAATATGGTCCAGCGCCCGGTGGGTGATATGGCCCTTGATTCGCCTCAGCATATCGCCGAGGCGGGAAATATCCAAAAGACCGGTCGAAGCATCCTGCCGTGTTGCCTGCAGCAGGATGTGATCGGGCTCGTGGGTGCGCAGCACATCATAGATCAGGTCGGCGGAGACGGTGATCTGCCGGCCGGTCTTTTCCTTGCCCGGATGGCGTCGCTCGATCAAGCCTGCAATCACGGCGCAATTGCGGAAGGTGCGCTTCAGAAGGAAGGATTCGTTCAGCCAGGATTCCAGATCGTCACCCAGCATGTCCTCGTCGAAGAGATCTGAGAGGCTGAGGCGGCCATTGGCGATCATCAGGCCGAGGTCTTCCAGACCCCAGATGGCAAGGGAATAGTCCGTCGCGACAAAGCCGAGCGGTTTTGCCCCTGCCCTGTCCAGTCGGCGGGTGAGCAGCATGCCGAGCGTCTGGTGCGCAAGCCGGCCCTCGAAGGGATAGATGACCATATAGCCGCGGCTGCCGCGCGGGAAGGTTTCGATCAGCAGCTCGTCGCGCTTCGGCAGCAGCGATTTTTCCTTCTGCAACGACAGCCAGTCGCGCACCTGATCCGGCAGACGGTGCCAGCGGGCGGGATCATCGAGCATCGAGCGAACCTGATCGGCGAGATAGGTCGAAAGCGGGAATTTGCCGCCGGCATAGGAGGGGATTTTTGGATCGAAGGAATAGGCCTGGCTGACCAGAGCCTCGTTTTCCCGGATACCTTCGAAGCGCAGAACCTTTCCGGAGAAGATGAACGTATCGCCAGGGGCGAGCTGTTCGAGGAAATATTCCTCGACCTTGCCGAGCACGGCGCCCGGACGGCCGAGCCTGCCGCCCTCGCCGCGCTTGGCCATACGGATGTTCAGCATCGGGTCTTCGACGATGGTGCCGAGGTTCAGGCGATATTGCTGGGCGACCTGCGGATTGGAGACGCGCCAGCGGCCTTCCTTGGTCTTGCGGATGCGGGCATAGCGCTCATAGGTGCGCAGGGCGTAACCGCCGGTCGCGACAAAATCGACAACGCGCTCGAAGGTCTCCCACGCAAGATCGGCATAAGGCGAGGCGCTGGTGATCTCGTCATAGAGATCCAGCATGTCGAAGGGTTCGGCACAGGCCATGCCGAGCACGTGCTGGGCCAGCACATCGAGCCCACCTCGGCCTACGGGCGGCGTATCCTGCGCGCCGATGTAATTCGCATCGAGGGCAGCCTGGCACTCCATGACCTCGAAGCGGTTGGCGGGAACGAGGATTGCCTTCGACGGCTCGTCCATGCGGTGATTGGCGCGGCCGATGCGCTGCGCAAGGCGCGAGGCGCCCTTCGGCGCACCGACATGAATGACCAGATCGACATCACCCCAGTCGATGCCGAGGTCGAGGGTCGAAGTGGCGACGACGGCCCGCAGGCGGTTGGCGGCCATGGCGGCTTCGACCTTGCGGCGCTGGGTAACATCCAGCGAGCCATGGTGGAGCGCGATCGGCAGATTCTCCTCGTTGACCGTCCAGAGCTCCTGAAAGAGCATTTCGGCCTGCGAGCGGGTATTGACGAAGAGCAGTGTCGTCTGGTGGTCGATGAGCTGGCGGTAAACATCCGGGATGGCGTATTTGGCGGCGTGGCCGGACCAGGGGATGCGCTCTTCCGTATCGAGAATGGAAATATCGGGCTTGGCGCCACCTTCGACGAGTACGAGGCCAGCGTGGTTCTCCCTGCCCTCCTGCTGCGCCACCAACCATCTCTGCAAATCCAGGGGTTCGGCGACGGTAGCGGAGAGGCCGATGGTCTTCAGATCGGGCGCCAGCCGACGCAGGCGGGCAAGGCCAAGCGAGAGCATATGGCCACGCTTTGAAGTGACGAGTGAATGGAGCTCGTCGAAGATGACGTATTTCAAATCCCCAAAGAAACGCTCGGCTTCGCGGTTTGCAAGCAGCAGCGCCACCTGTTCCGGCGTCGTCAGCAGGATGTCCGGCGGGTTCAGCTTCTGGCGCTGGCGCTTGGCGTTCGGCGTATCGCCGGTGCGGTTCTCGATCGAGATCGGCAAGCCCATCTCGGTAACGGGCTTCATGAGATTGCGCTCGATGTCGACGGCCAGCGCCTTCAGCGGCGAGACATAGAGTGTGTGGATGCCTGTGAAGGCCGAGCCCGGCGGGATTTTGCCGCGGCGAGTGAGGTCGGTCAGCGACGGCAGAAAGCCGGCGAGCGTTTTGCCGGCGCCGGTTGGCGCGATGAGTAACGTACTTTCGCCGGCTTCGGCGCGGGCCAGCAATTCAAGCTGATGCGCGCGCGGGCGCCATCCCTTTTCCGCAAACCAGCGGAGGAAGGGTGGGGGCAAGGCAAGGCTGGTTTCGGCATCGATCTGATCCACGGGGCAAATGTAGTTCAAACATCAGCGAATAGAAGCGCTATTGACTCCTTGGCATAATCATGGATAACTTATATCCACGATACAGGAGATTGGCCATGAAGCTTGGTGACGGCGTCGAACAGGGCATTCATTGCACGGCAGTGCTGGCCGGGCTCTCCGAAGGCGGCGTGTTATCGGCTGCGGCCCTTGCCGAATATCACGGTGTCTCCACGAGCTACCTGCTGAAGCATCTGCAGGCGCTTTCGGGGAGCGGAATTCTGGAAACAGTGCCCGGTCCCAAAGGCGGGTATCGACTGGCGAAGAAGCCGGAGGATATTTCGCTGCTCGATATCGTGCTCGCGGTCGAAGGGCCGGCACCGGCCTTCCGCTGTTCGGAGATCCGCCAGCGGGGGCCGAATCCGCTGCCGCAGCGCTATTTCACGAAACCCTGCCAGATCACGGCGGCAATGCTCAGAGCAGAGCGCGCCTATCGCGCCGAACTCGCAAACACCAGTATCGCCGAAATCCTGGCCGAACTTTCCGCAGATGATGACGGCGGGATTGCTGCCAGAGGCTGCGCCTTCATGGAAATGCACGAGAGAAAAGCGGCTCGCTGAGCTGCAACAACAAACCCCAACCCAAGGAGAATACCATGCAAGCACGTTTCAACTTCGGCAAAGCCGCCCCGGATGCCTACAAGGCCGTCGCGGCGCTGGAGCAATATGTCCAGGAATCCGGACTGGATAAGCGCTTCATTCACCTGATCAAGCTTCGCGCCTCGCAGATCAACGGCTGTGCCTATTGCGTCGACATGCATTCGAAGGAAGCGCGCCACCACGGCCTTTCCGAACAGTGGATCAACCTCATGTGCGTATGGCGGGAATCGCCTGTCTATGACGCCCGCGAACGCGCTCTGCTCGCCTGGGTCGATGCGGTGACGAAGATTGCCGAGACCGGCGCACCGGATGCCGACTACGAAACGCTGAAGGCGCATTTTTCAGAGGAAGAAATGACCAAGATCACGGTTGCGATCGGCACGATCAATATCTGGAACCGGCTTGCCGTTGGCTTCCGCAGCCAGCATCCGATCGATGCGCCGCAGAAGGCAGCCTGATAGATTCCGCCTGAAGGGAATTCATCCTGTGACCGACCCGAAGTATCGGGTCGGTTGACTATTTGGTCACTTGTGACCCGTCATTGCCCGTGCGGCAACGGCTGCAGGCCATTTGCCCGACAGGTCGACGCTGTTGAATATGTCGCGAATGACCTTCGTTATTTCCTCTGCGGAAGAACCCTTGGTGTATTCTTCCTGCATGCGGCGTCTGACAAGCTTTTCCAGATCTGACATAGCTTACCTCATCAATTCCGGCGCGAGGGAAAGTTTCACGCCGGGATCCATCACAGGCAAGTTACGTTTTGTTTACAAAGGATTACCAATTTGTAAGGTTGAGTTTCCGGTCAGATCAGCTGGGAGAATGTTATAGCGCGATGTAGCGGTCGGCCCGATGATTGATCGCGACGAAGAGGTTGAGCACGACCGCGCCGAGCACGGAATAGAAGACGACCGGCGGCGTGGTGACGAAGAAGGCGGCTGCCAGCACGCACATGTCGATCGCGAGCTGTACGATGCCGGCGCGGATGCCGAAACGCTCCTGCATATAGATGCCGAGGATGCCGACGCCGCCGAGGCTGGCGCGATGGCGGTAGAGAGCAAGAAGCCCGTAGCCAAGCAGCAGGCCACCGAGAAGGGCTGCCCATGCCGGATGGATGGCGGCGATTTCCATGACCTTCGGCTGCAGGCTGGCGAGTAGCGACGTCAGGCCGATGGCGATGAAGGTCTTGATCGTAAAGGCTGTGCCGAGGCGCTTCCACGAGAGGTAGAAGAAGGGCAGGTTGAGCAGGAAGAAGGCGAGACCGAAGTTCACGCCGAAGGCGTAGTGAAGCAGGAAGGCAACGCCTGCGGTGCTGCCTGTCAGGAGCCCGGCGCTGGCGAGCACATAGAGGCCGAGCGCGGAGATGAGGCTGCCGGAAAATATGCCCTGGACATCCTCGACCGGCGTGTGGCGCGTCGCGGTGGTATTCCAGAAACCGAGGGCACTGATGATCTGGCTCATGTCGCGATCTCCAATAGCGGCTGTTCCGGACCGGCCGGAGGTAGGGGCAATGTAGGGATGGATGCGGCGCGTGCTGCGCTTTTGGAGCGCGTCGCTGTCTCGCGGGATGGCCGGATTATCAGGCCTTGCCCGGTTGTGCGCAAGCGAAATACGTAAGCAATGTTGACCTATTTTAAAATCGCAAGAAATATGCGCTTAAGCCGCCTTGCGCGTAAGGAACAGAATGCCGGATATCGGTCTGCCGCCATCTTTGCGAATGGTGGTTTTGACGACATCGAGAATTTCGAGGCCGTGGGCTGACGCCAGTCCCTCGATGTAAGTTTGCGAGTGGGCATAACGCAGCGACGGCGCCAGGCTGAAGCCGTCGCCCTCGCCGCCATCCTCGACCGAAAAGACGATGTCGGCACCTGTTGCGGCGAGGTCATCGACGATCGCAAAGACGCTTTCGAGATTGCCGAGATACATCAGCACATCGGCGGCCGTGACGAGATCGGCACGGTGCCGCCCGCCATCGGAGAAGATGCCTGAAGCTTCAGGCGCCAGCGACAGGTCCGCCTGAGCAAGATGATCATAGACCTGTTTTTCGGCAGCCTTCGCCAGCATGTTCTGCGACAGGTCGAAGCCCTCAAGGCTGACGACATGGGAACGGATCTCAGGGCCGAGCAGGCCCGTGCCACAGCCGAGATCGACAGCAAGCTGGTAGTGCCTGCCGGTGGATGCGACGAGGGCGGCAAGCTTCTGCGGGACGGAATAGTCCAGCTTCTCCACCAGCGATGTTTCGAAGCGATCGGCATAATCGTCGAAAAGGCGTTCGACGTAGCGGCTCGACGGCTGGGCCGGTGTCTCCGCATCACCAAGCAGCGCGAGCTTAAGGCCCGCGCCGAAAATATCGTCGGGATCAAGCTCCAGCGTGCGGCGATAGGCTTCGATGGCGGCCTCCGCCTTGCCCGCCTTCTCGTGATAGGTGGCCAAGCGATACCAGCCGGCCGCCCAGGCTGGCGTGAGTTCCAGCGCCTGCTCCATCAGCTCGGCCGCCGCTTGCGTATCACCACCTTCGGCAAGCATCTTGGCATAATCGGCGCGGCGGTCGGCGATGACGTCGCCGGAAGAAAGCTGGTTTGGCTGCATGATCGGACCCTTTGGCTGGCGGCATTTGGCTGCGGCCACAAAAAAACTCAAGTCCTATTTCAGAGGCGGTGCTGCCTTGGCGGAAAAGGCTTGCGGCCGAATCGCCGTGACCGTATCTCAAGGCAAACAGGAGATGGCGCATGTCCGATCAGGTAAACAGATTCCTCGGCGATTCCATTGGCCGCACGATCATCAAGCTTCTGGTGGTCTCGCTGATCGTCGGCTTCGTCATGGCCATATTCGGGCTCACCCCTTGGGAGCTCATCTACAACTTCCGCGATTTCGTGGTGCATCTGTGGCGGCAGGGTTTTTCGGCGCTCGGACACGTCGGCGACTATCTGATGCTGGGTGCGACCATCGTCATCCCGATCTTCATCATCATCCGTCTTTTCAGCTATCGCAAATAACATGAGCTCAATCATCCTTTCACGCCGCGGCATTCTTCAGCTTTCGGGCCTCGCACTGGCCGCCGGCATTGCCGGCTGCACGACCACGCCGAAAATGGCGAGCACTCCATCCGACGGCGTCGATCRGACCGCTTCGGCGCTGCCGCTCGTCAACCAGCTGCGCGCCAAGAACGGCCTGCCGCCGCTCAGCGTCGATCCGCATGCAAGTGCCGCCGCGATCTTCCAGGCCAAGCGCATGGCCAGTGCGGGCAAGATGAAGCATCTGATGGGCATGACGGACAGTTTCGGCGCCCGCGTGAAGGCGAGCGGCGTTTCCCTTCCGGCCGCCGAAAACATCGCAGCGGGCCAGCAGAGCGTCGATGCGGTCGTCACTGCCTGGATCAATTCCCCCCACCATCTGGAAAATATGCTCGGACGCTATAGCGGTCTCGGCGTTGCCGTTGCACATAATACGTCTTCGAAGAATCTGCCCTATTGGGCGATGGTGCTTTCCAACTGAGGCGACACCGCCTCTCTCCCCAAGAGGCGGATATGGATACAGGCGGCAGCAGAAATATATCGGCCTTCGACGTGACGCACCGGCTGGTGCTGTCGATCGCCATTCCGATGACGCTCGGCTTCATGACGACGCCGCTGCTCGGCATCACCAATACTGCCGTCGTTGGCCACATGGGCGATCCGGAAGCGCTGGCGGGGCTTGCCATCGGTGCCATGCTGTTCGACCTGATCATGGGCAGCTTCAACTTCCTGCGGGCGTCCACGACCGGATTGACGGCGCAAGCGCTCGGGCGGCGGGATCAACACGAGCAGCAGGCCGTCTTCTGGCGAGCGATAGTCTCCGCACTCGGCTCCGGCCTGGCGCTTCTGGTGCTGTCGCCACTGCTGATTGTTGTGGGGCTGAAGCTGATGGGGGCGGAAGGCCGGATTGCCGAGGCAACCAGCACCTATTTCTCGATCCGCATCCTCGCAGCCCCGGCAGCCCTTGCCAATTACGCGCTGCTCGGCTTCGTGCTCGGCCGCGGACAAGGCCGGACGGGACTGCTGCTGCAGGCGGTGATCAACGGCATCAACATCCTGCTCTCCATCTATCTCGGCCTCTCGCTCGACTGGGGTGTTTCGGGTGTCGCTTGGGGCACCATGGCGGGCGAAACGGTGGGCGCGCTTGCCGGTCTCTTCATCGTACTGCGCAGCTTCGATCGGGCACATCGGCCAAATCGGATGGAGATCTTTTCGCGCAGCAAGCTTGCCGAGCTTTTCGCGCTGAACCGCGATATCCTGATCCGCACCTTCGTGCTGATCGGCTCCTTTGCGATCATGACCCGCATCGGCACCAGCTTCGGGGCCATCACCCTTGCAGCCAATGCAGTGCTGATGAATTTCTTCCTCTTGTCGGGCTATTATCTCGACGGCCTTGCCAATGCCGCCGAACAGATCACCGGGCGGGCGATCGGCGCGCAATATAAGCCCGCCTTCGATCGTGGCCTGAAGCTCACGACGCTCTGGTCTTTCGGGCTTGCGGCAATCATTTCCGCCTTCTTCTATTTTGCCGGTCCTGCCCTCATCTCCGGACTGACGAGTTCGCCGGAAGTACAGGCAGCCGCCGAGACCTACCTGCCCTGGGCAGCGGTGACAGGACTGACCGGTGCGCTCGCCTTCCTGATGGATGGCGTCTTCATCGGCGCGACATGGTCCGTCGACATGCGCAACCGCATGCTGATGTCCTTTGCGGGCTATCTTGCCATGCTCGCCGCCTTCGTGCCGCTCTTCGGCAATCACGGCCTGTGGCTGGCGATGAATGCCTTCCTGCTGTTTCGCGGTTTCTTCCTGGTCGTGCTGGTCAAGCCGCGCGCGGCTCAGACCTTTCGCGCTGCCCAGTAGTCGAGCCTGCTATCCCTGAGATCGCGGATCGAGGCGACCTTTTCGCGGTCGAGCAGCTTTGAGAGGCCGCGTACGACGGTGCCGGGCAGGCCCGGGCCCTCATAAACCATGCAGGAATAAAGCTGCACGAGATCGGCCCCTGCCCTGACCTTTTCCAGCGCAGTCTCGGCCGAAGAGACGCCGCCGACGCCGATGATCGGCAGAGCAGAACCGACGCGCTTGCGCATCCTGGCGAGTACGGCCGTCGATTTTTCGAACAGCGGAGCGCCGGAAAGGCCACCGGTCTCCTTCGCCTGGACCTGATCCTTCAGGCCGTCGCGCGCGAGCGTCGTGTTGGAAACGATGAGACCGTCGAGTGCATGTGACAGCGCCTCTGCAGCAATGTCATCCATGCCTTCTTCTGTGAGATCGGGGGCGATCTTCAGGAAAACCGGGACTTTCCGGCCGGCCTTTTCCGCTTCCTCGTCACGCGCCGTCAGCACAGCCGACAGAAGGGCCGCGAGGCTTTCGCGCGCTTGCAGGTCGCGCAGGCCCGGCGTGTTGGGCGAGGATATATTGGCGGTGAAATAGCGGGCGACCGAATAGAAGCGGCGGATGCCGGCGACATAGTCGGCGATCCTGTTATCGCTATCCTTGTTGGCGCCGATATTGACGCCGACGATACCGGCGCGACTGATCTGCTGAAGGCGGCGGAAAGCTGCATCATGGCCTTCATTATTGAAGCCGAGGCGGTTGATGACCGCATCGTCTTCCACCAGACGGAAGATGCGCGGGCGCGGATTGCCCGATTGCGGCTTCGGGGTAACGGTGCCGATTTCGGTAAAGCCGAAGCCGAGCTTCAAGAGCGCTTCCGGCACCTCGGCATTCTTGTCATAACCCGCCGCCATGCCGAGCGGATTGGGAAAATCGAGCCCGGCGACGGTCTGGCGCAGGCGCGGGTCCGGCGCGATACGGCAGGCGGGCACGACGCCTGACTTCAGCGCCGCAATCGACATGCCATGCGCGGTCTCCGGATCGAAGAGGAAGAGGCCGCGGCGGGCGATGCGCTTGAAGGGGTCGATCACGCTGAGAGCTCCGGAAAGATGTGAAGGCCGCCATTATCGAGCGGCAGGCCGGCCTCCCAGAGCACGGCCGAAAGCGACAGGTCGGCATAGAGATGCGGGAAGAGCGCGCCGCCGCGTGAGGGTTCGAAGACCAGCTTGTCGCCAAAACCGCTCCCATCGATCGCGACGAGGACGAGACCGGCCTGGCCGGCGAAATGCAGGGCCGCGGTCTGCCTGACCTGGTCCGCGGTCGAGAAATGGATGAAGCCATCCTTGATATCAATGCCGGCGCCATGAAAAATGCCGGTTTGTCTGGCCTCCTTCCAGAGTGCCTCCGGCACGATCTTGTAAAGGGTCGGTGTCGCGGTCATGATGATCCCGTTGGCTGGCCTTGTTAATGAGGGCTTTGCCCCAAAGAGACGGCGTTGTCCACGCCTGCGGGCGCAAAAACGGACGGGTATCACGCTTTGCGGAGGATGAGACGATGAAGGCATTTGCAGTACTGCTTGCCGCCGGTCTTCTGCCATGTGCGGCACTGGCGGCCGAGCCGGATACCGCCCGCTTCCAGCTCGAACGCAGCGGCGACCATTTCGTGCGCCTCGACAGGCAGACAGGGGCGATGTCGCTCTGCACCGAGAAGGATGGTGCCCTGGTCTGCCGCATGGCCGCCGATGAACGGGCGGCTTACGAGGACGAACTCGACCGGCTCGCCGATCGCGTAAGCGCGCTGGAAAGGAATTCAGGCGCCCGGCCCGCCTTGCCGACGGATGCGGAAGTCGACCGATCGATCGGCATCATGGAGCGGATGATGCGCAGTTTCATGGGTATAGTTCGGGAATTCCGGGCGGAAGACGAGGCCAATCCTCTTCCGCAGCGGAGTTGATCTGGTTATATTCATATAAGTGGAGAGTCATGTTCGTGCGGGGGAGCCGAACAGGGCTGACGGGATCGAGCTCTTGGGAGGGAGTTTTCGATGCAGGAACAGACCATCATCATCGCTGACGATCACCCGCTTTTCCGCGACGCGTTGCGGCAGGCGGTGACCGGGATGGAAGGACACCAGGCAATCGTCGAAGCCGGGGATTTTGCTGCTGCGCGAACAGCGGCATCGGAGCATCCCGATGCGGACCTGATGCTGCTCGATCTTGCCATGCCGGGAGTCAGCGGTTTTTCCGGCCTGATGGCGCTGCGCTCCGAATTCATCAGCCTCCCGATCGTCATCATATCCGCGACCGATGACACCACGACAATCCGCCGGGCGCTGGAACTTGGCGCTTCTGGCTTCATTTCGAAATCTTCCGGCATCGAGGATATCCGCCGCGGCATCCTGACAGTACTCGCGGGCGACATTGCTACGCCCGAGAGCTATCGCGACGGACAGGAACAGGACCCCGATGTCGCCGACCTCATCCATCGCCTGCACACGCTGACACCGCAGCAGAGCCGGGTGCTGACCATGCTCGGCGAAGGCCTTTTGAACAAGCAGATCGCCTACGAGCTCGGCGTTTCCGAAGCGACGATCAAGGCACATGTCTCGGCAATCCTGCTGAAGCTCAATGTCGACAGCCGCACGCAGGCAGTCATCCAGCTCGGCAAGATCAACATGGCCATGGTCGCCTAAAGCGTGTCGCGATCTTCGGATTCGCTTGCCACGCTTCAGGCTTTTGTTTTCGCATGTTCGTTATCGCAAAACCGCTGCGCACTTTTGCGCGACATGCTTTAGCCTGCGACAGACAAGACAGGATTTTATTCCTCATTTTCGCTTTACTCGGAGAAATGCCTCGGTTAATCTGCCGGCGATAGAAAGCGGCCGGATGGACCGCGGAACCGGACGCATATGCTGTCACATGACCAGATCTGGGGAGCGATCGACAGGCTTGCCGAACGGCATGACCTGACGCCGTCTGGTCTTGCGCGACGGGCTGGGCTCGATCCGACCTCCTTCAACAAATCCAAGCGGCTCTCGGCAGACGGGCGCCTGCGCTGGCCTTCGACGGAATCCATCGCCAAGGTGCTGGAGGCGACGGGGGCGAGCATGGAGCAGTTCCTCGGCTTCATGCGGCCGGCGGGGGCTGCGGCCGCAAGCCTGCCGGAGGGAATTTTTGCCTCACAGGGGAACTCAATTCCGCTGCTCGGCTTTGCACAGGCGGGCGCCGGCGGCTTTTTCGACGATGGCGGCTTTCCTGCCGGCCAGGGCTGGGATGTTGTGGAATTCCCAGCCGGCCCCTCGCAGAAGGCCGGCGTCTATGCGCTCGAGATACAGGGCGAAAGCATGATGCCGCTCTACCGCGACGGCGATGTGCTGATCGTGGAGCCCGGCGCGCAAGTGCGCCGCAACGACCGTGTCGTCGTCAAGACACGCGAGGGCGAGGTCATGGCCAAGGTGCTTCTGCGGCAGAGCCCGCGCTCCATCGAACTTTTGTCGCTCAATCCTGAACATCCCAACCGGACGATCGAGCTTTCCGACGTCGAATGGATTGCCCGTATCATCTGGGCCAGCCAATAGGAAAATAATCATGCGCCCTGCAGCCTTGATCACAGGTATCGCGGGGATGGCGGTCGTGGTCGGCCTGCTCTTGGCCGGGCAAGCACGGCTCAATGGCGGCGGGGGGCTGGCATCTGACGCCGATGCCGGAAATGTCGCCGCAGCGCTGCCCGATGTGGCAAAGCCGCCTGCATCGCTCACCGATGAAGACGCCGAATTGATCGCCCGGGCAACGGAGCCTGCGCCAACCGAGCCGGCAGCGGCTCCATCCGAAACCCCAGCAAGAGCTTCTTCCGAGAATGCGCCAGCGGGCGCGCCCGCGCAAAGCGCTCCAGCGCCGACGGGGACGCCATCACCTTCCCCTGCCGGAAAGGACAGCGTGGAACTGCTGCGACCGACGGTGGAGAGCGCCGGTATTCTCTCCTTCGGTAAACGCAGGCTGCAGATTGCCAAAATCATCGAGACGCCCGCCGACAAGAGCTGCGGCTCGGACGGAAAGCAGTGGCCGTGCGGCATGATGGCGAAGACGGCGCTGCGGCTTTACCTACGCAACCGCACGATCGATTGCGACCTGCCTTCCGATGCATGGGAGGACATGGCAACTGCTGCCTGCCGGCTGGGGCAGCAGGATATCGGCACATGGCTGGTTGAAAACGGCTGGGTGGATGCGCAGCCGGGTTCACCGCTTGCTGCTGCCGGCGAAAAGGCAAAGCAGGCAAAACAGGGCATTCACGGCGAGGATCCGCGCCGCAGGCCGGCGGCTGTGGTCCGGCCTGAAACCGCCACTCCCTTGTAATAGAGACCGCCAATTCCTAATCTCCGCTCATCGAAGAGGGAATCAGACATGAACAAGCCGCTTTCCGCCCATGACGCGCTGATCTATGTGATGGTGATGGCATCCGCCGTCGACAGCACCATGAACGACCGGGAAATGGAGAGAATTGGTCAGCTCATTGGCTTCCTGCCGGTTTTCCGCGATTTCGACGACGACAATCTGATTTCCATCGCCCGCGATTGCGCCTCGCTGCTGGCCGGCCCTGAAGGGCTGGATGTGGTACTGGAAACCGTTCGCGATACACTGCCTGCCCGTCTCTATGACACGGCCTATGCACTGGCAGTCGAAGTCGCCTCGGCCGACCTTTCCGTCAAGGCAGAAGAACTGCGGCTGCTCAGCCTGCTGCGCGACCGTCTCGGCCTCGACAAGCTGACCTGTGCCGCCATCGAGCGCAGCGCGATCGCCCGCTTCCGCAAGGGCTAAAGCTTTCTGCTTTTTAACGCAATTCCGGACGCAAAACCGCTGCACAGTTTTGCTGGACTGCTCTAGTAGAGCCCGTAAGGGAAATAGCGCAGATAGATTTCCTGCAGGCGGCCATTGCGCGAGAGAGTTGCGAGCGCATGGTCGATTGCTGCCGTCAGCACGCTGTCGTTCTGGCGCAGCATGATCGTCATTCCCTCGCCCAGGAAATGCTCGGACATATAGGGTCCGTCGAACAGAGCGCAGCATTTGTCCGAAGCTGACGAAGCGACCCAGAAGGAAAGCTGCAGCGCATCGGCAAAGGCAGCGTCGATCTTGCGCTCCTTCAAGGCCGTCAGCAGCGCTTCCTTGTTGTCGAAGGGCTGAGCCTTGATGGCGGGGAAGAAGGCAGCGAGCATCGCCTCATGCACGGTGCCCTTGACGACGCCGACGGAGTGGCCGGCGAGGCCGGTGGCCGTCGTTCCGGTCACGGACGCGGCCGTGTTGCGGACGAAGCGGGCCGGCAGCATCAGATAAGGGCGGGAGAAGAGAAACTCGCGGCGCAACTCGGGCGTGACGGCAAGGCCGGCAATGACGGCGTCACCCTGTAGGCCGGCGAGCGCCTTCTGCAGGTCGGCAAAGGGCAGCGCCTGGATCTGGCACTTGTCGGCGATCTCCAGCTCGGTGCAGATCTCGCGGGCGAGATCGACGTTGAAGCCGGCGAGCTTGCCGTTCTGGTCGGTGAAATTGAAAGGCGGGAAGTCCACCGAGGTCAGGAAACGCAGGCGCACGAGCGAGGAAAGGTCAGGCTTTGCCAACCGTTCGCGGGAATCGAAGAGCAGAGGCACGGACAGGCCTGGTTGCTGCGCAAAAGCGGAAAAAACCGACAGCATGACAGCCGAAAAAAGGCAGAGGATGAAAATCCCTACGCGAGCCATAAACGCCGGTTTAGATTGCACCATTATGACCTGCCTAGAGATTACATGCGGGTTTGCCGCTCCCCCGAGCTGTAACAGAATCATCCCGTGTGGGGAATATGGCCGAGCCGTTCCGCCAGCTGCCAGAGGCGCAAACAGAAGGACTGTTCTGCCTTCAAAGCTGACTTTTCAACAGCGCCATCCAACACAGATCACTCCGGCATTCTGCGCGGAGCGGTTTTGCGATCTCTGCGACGAGAGCGGCCCGCCCCCTCGAAATTAACAGCAATCGCATGCCCTCGTTAGCGCGGAATTAAGCAATATCCAGTCTTATTTGGCGCGACGACACCGACCTCACCGGCCGACCGCATGATGCGCATGTCGAACCTCTCAAGGTATCTCCCGCCACCGAAATACCGAAGAATTGTTCTGCAACAAATGATTTCAAAAGCGCCGGGTTCGCAACACACCCGGCCAATCGGGTGACATTCCATGCTGAAACATCTGAAAATCCGTACAAAAGTCATATCGGTCGTGGCGCTCCTGGGGCTGATCACCATGGCCGGACTGGTCTATGTCATGTCGGAGTTCCGCCAGGCGGACGCGACCTATAGCGCCTTCATCGATCATGAGGCGCTGGCCTCGATGCAGAGCGCCCGCGCGAGCGCATCGGTCGTCGCCTCGGTGCTGCAGGTGAGCCTGCTTGCCGACATGAAGCCCGATACGCCGGCATTCCAAACGGCACTCGCCACTCCGAGCAAGCTGCCGCAGGCACGCGACCGCATGAAGCAGGCGCTGGAGCTTGTGCCCAGCCGCAAGGCCGCGATCGATGAAATCCAGGCTGGTATCGATGAAATCGAAACGCTGGCGAACAAGATCATCGAACAGAGCAAGGCCAAGGACAGCACCGGCGCCCTGGCGAATGTCGCTCTGATCAACGCCAAGCTCAACGCACTGACGCCGAAGATGATCGCCAACAACGATGCGATGATGACGATGCTCAACGACGGCGGCGACGCGCTTTCGGCTTCCGTCAATGAGCGGATCTTCTTCTGCTTCATTCTGATCGGCATTGCGGTTCTGGCTGCTGTCGGCATCAGCGTGGCCGTGGCGCAAATCGGCATCGCCGGCCCCATGATGCAGTTGCGCCTGCGCATGACGCGGCTTGCCGAAGGCGATACCGCGAGCGAGATCACCGGGCTCGACCGCGGCGACGAAGTCGGTCAGATGGCCAAGGCCGTCTCGATCTTCCGCGACAACGCGATCGAACGCGCCCGGATCGAGGCACGCGCCGAAGCCGACCGCAGCCTCGGCGACAACGAGCGCCGGGAACGCGAAGCGCAGAAGGCTGCGGAAGCCGCTGATCTCGAGCGCGCGGTCAATGCGCTCGGAGACGGCCTGCGCCGACTCTCTGCCGGCGATGTCGCATCGCATATCGAAACGCCTTTCGTCGCGCATCTCGACGCGCTGCGCCGGGACTTCAACAATTCGATCGAGAAGCTCAACGAGACCCTGCACACAGTCGGCTCCAATGCCCGCGCGATCAGCGCCGGCGCCAACGAGATCCGGTCGTCTGCCGACGAGCTTTCGAAGCGCACCGAACAGCAAGCCGCCTCCGTCGAAGAAACGGCAGCAGCGCTCGAAGAGATCACCACCACCGTAAGAGACGCGGCAAAGCGGGCCGAAGAGGCAAGCCAACTCGTTGCCCGCACCCGCCTTGGTGCCGAAAAATCCGGCGACGTCGTCCGCAAGGCGGTCGCCGCCATGCAGCAGATCGAGCAATCCTCCGTCGAGATCGGCAATATTATCGGCGTCATCGACGATATCGCCTTCCAGACGAACCTGCTGGCGCTGAACGCCGGTGTTGAAGCAGCGCGTGCCGGTGAAGCCGGCAAGGGCTTTGCGGTCGTCGCACAGGAGGTGCGTGAACTCGCACAGCGTTCGGCAAACGCCGCCAAGGAAATCAAGGCGCTGATCACAACATCGGGTACGCATGTGCAGACCGGCGTCAGTCTTGTCGGCGAAACGGGCAAGGCGCTCGACGCAATCGTCCACGAGGTGCAGGAAATCAACCAGCACGTCCATGCGATTGCAGAAGCAGCCCGCGAGCAGTCGACCGGCCTGCAGGAGATCAACACAGCCGTCAACACCATGGACCAGGGCACGCAGCAGAATGCCGCCATGGTCGAGGAATCCACCGCAGCCAGCCATGGCCTTGCCACGGAAGCGGCAGCACTCAACAACCTGCTCGGCCAGTTCCGCCTGACGGGCACCGGCGGCTTCGTTGCAAGCGCGTCGATCCCGACGGCGCCGGCCGCGCCACGCGCCGCCACACGCCCAGCCGCCAGAGCCCCGGTCCGCGTTGCCGAAAGCACGACACGCCCGAAGGCTTCGCCTGCCCGCGCACTCGGCCAGAAGCTCGCCAGCGCCTTCGGCGTGAGCAATGCCGCCGCCCCGTCCAGCAGCCAGGAAGCCGACTGGACAGAGTTCTGAGCAAGAGACTGATTGAATGAGGATGGGCGGCTTCGGCCGCCCATTTTCGTTTCAGGTCTCTGTTCAGACCGGTGGACGCCAGCCGACTTCGACAAGAATGTTACCGGGCGCGGTGCAATAGAAGAGCCAGCCGCCGCGAATGGCGGCAGGCGGCCCTGAGACAGCGGCGCCGTCCGCTGCCAGGCGGCCATGAAGCCCATCGACATCCGACCTTTCAGCAAGAATAAAGCCGATATGATAGGTTTGTCGCTGCAGCTCGACCTGATCGGCACCGCCGAATTTTGGCAACGGGCGACTGAGAACGACCTCCGTGCCCTGGTCGTCGTAGAGGATCGCCCGGCCGATCCGTTCGTTCATATCCCGCAATTCGAGAGCGAAATTCCGCCGAAAGAAATCCGCCGTAGCGGCAATATCGGGCACGTAGAAATCAAGATGGTTCAAACGCATGACTGTCTCCTTTGAGAATAAAATCCCGGAGGAGTGCGTCTTTTAACGCTCCGCATGCCGCCGGGACCCCGCATTCGCATGCGGGCCACGTCGCGGGTTCTCGTGTGAAACACGGAGCAGAGCTTCCCATGGTGGGAGGGACCGGGCTTACCTTATCCAGTCCTGCCTTTTTCGACATTGYCGCTCGAGCAGATCGATCCAAGAGCGGCAATATTGGCCGGCCGAGTCACTTTCGCCAAGCARTAAGCTTTTGGTCGCAAAACTCTTCTCGAAGGGTTGAAGAGACCGGTGCCGTTTGTGTCGTGAGCTTTTGACGATTTGAGGTAGAATGGCGCCGTGCTGCGGAAAGAAAGGCATCCAACATGAAACTGATCGCACTTGGCCTGATCAGCGCGCTGGCGCTCGCCGGCTGCACCACTGTCGAGTATAACGGTCCCGGTCTCGAACCCATTCCCGGCAGCATCACCTATAGCGGTCAGCCGCGTTCGAAGCTTACCAAGTCGCCAATCGGCTCGACCTTCCCGCACGATTTCATCGACCAGTTCGGCCGGCAGGTCGAGGAAACCTATATCATTCGCCCGGATCGCTCGCTTGCGATCGCGCATCGTCGATATCGGCCAATCACAATTTTCGGAAGAGATTGAGGGCTAGAAAGAATTGAGCTTGCAGTGGGCATGCTCGCATGCCCACTGCAAGATTTCTATTTTCGAGATCGCAGCCTAATGCCGGTCGTAATTCCGAACTGTATGCAACATACAATCATAACCGTGTACACGAGCCTTGGAGGCTCAAAGACGTAAACAAGTCCCCATCCCGCCACAACGAATGCGATGTAAAGATATAATGGCGTTAAATTGGACCTGCTCGATCTTGCGGCTCCCTCTCCAACGACAGAACTCTGCGCACGCCGCGCTATATTTCCTGGGGACGGCTTCGCCCATGTGAATTCTTCTGCAGCCGGTCCGGAACCTGTACCAAGCCCGGCAAACAGTATCCGGAGTTCCTCCGATTTATCGAAATCTTCCTCCTCCAAAATGCGAACTACGCGATGTCCGAACGGCGGCACCAATGCCTCAGGGAGGGTCCAAGGAAGATCAGAGGCCTTGTGGGTACGCGCAAATTCTCGCAACATTTCGGCTTCTTGAAGTGTTGCGCTGTCAACCTCTTCGCCGCTCCGTGGCTCCTGCCCGCGGTAAAAAATCTCCGATCGGCTATAAAAACCTGCGTTAACGCGCTCTACCAGCCGCTTTAACGCTAAACTCTCTTCCCCGAAGAAATCGGGATCTTCAAGCCGTTCCAGGGGTCCTGCCCGCCAGAAATAGCTTGCCGCAGTTGCCAAATCGCAGTCCGGCTGGGTCAGAATCCACTCGAATACATCTTCGGCGAAGTCAAAATTGAGCTCCAGGGCAATGGCATGGCGAGCATCCGGCGAACGGCCAGTCAACCAATCGATCATCGCGCGTTGTTCGGCATCGTAACTTTCAAACCTGTCGGTCATCGCTCTCCTCTGACTGCCGCCTCATCTATCTTCAAAGCGTATCCCGGCAATCAGCCGTCAAATGCTCAAGCTGGCCATATAAATTGGAGCATGTGTGATACTTACCTTGGCGGGATTGCCGGCGCGATAAGTCGCCATTTGCCTGCCCTCAGGATGACAGTGGAGGCTACCTGATAGTCGTCTAGCGCCACGGACAAGGAATTGGGCGCTGGCAGACTCTGTAAAATTCCGCTGTGAAGGTCGCTGGAGCGGGTGAAGGGAATCGAACCCTCGTATTCAGCTTGGGAAGCTGCTGCTCTGCCATTGAGCTACACCCGCCTGATGACTTGAGACTTCCAACAGATGGCGGTCGCTGTCAAGTCGCGGCGTCACCGCATATCAGATGCGGAAATGCTTCGAGAGCTTCAAGCCCTGGGCCTGATAGTTGGAGCCAAGACCTGAGCCATAGAGGCTCGAGGGCTGTTCCTGCATGTGTTCGTAGATCAGGCGGCCGACGATCTGGCCGTCTTCGAGGATGAACGGAACTTCGTGGCTGCGCACTTCGAGCACCGCGCGGCTGCCGCGACCGCCTGCCGGAGCATGGCCGAAACCGGGGTCGAAGAAGCCGGCATAGTGGACCCGGAATTCGCCGACGAGTGGGTCGAAGGGCGTCATTTCCGCCGCGTAGTGCGGGGGAACGTGTACGGCCTCGCGCGAGACCAGGATATAGAACTCGTCAGGGTCGAGGATCAGTTCGTTGCGGCCGCGGCTGTAGAGCGGTTCCCAGAAATCATAGATATCGTGCTGGGCCTTCTTGTCGACATCGACGACGGCGGTGTGATGCTTGCCGCGGTAGCCGATCAGGCCGTCCTTGTCGCCCGTCAGGTCGATCGACAACGCGATGCCGCCGCCGGAAATGTTCGGCTGCTTGGCTGCGACCAGCGTTTCCGTCTCGTGCAGTTTCAGAAGATCCGGCTCACCGAGTACCGATTGGCCGACGCGGAAGCGGATCTGCGAGAGACGCGAGCCGCGGCGCACGACGATCGGGAAGGTGCGCGGGCTGATTTCGAGATAGAGCGGCCCGGAATAGCCTGATGGGATCTTGTCGAATTCCTGCGCGTAATCGGTGATGACACGCGTGAAGATATCAAGGCGACCGGTCGAGCTTTTCGGATTGGCCGAGGCAGACATATTGGCCGGCAGATCGAGATGTTCCATCAGCGGCACGATATAGACGCAGCCGGTTTCCAGTACCGCGCCCTCGCCGAGGTCGATGACGTGCAGGCTCAGCCGATCGAGCTTGTCGGAAACGAGATGGGACGGGCCAGGCATGAAGCTGGCGCGCACCCGGAAAGCCTTGGCGCCCAGCCGCAGATCCAAGCTTGCCGGCTGGATCTGGTCGCGATCCAGCTCGCGTTCGCTTTGAAGGCGCCCGGTTTCAAACAGCGCGGCAATTGCGCGGTCAGCCAAAATTCCAGTTTCGCGAGCCATCATGCTCCATCCATATACTCGCGGAGACAAAACCAAAGTCGGGGAATTGACGCAAGCTTAGAACGGCAGTATTGCAAATTTATCCCGTGGTGATTTGGCCGGTCGGCTTGCAGCCACGTTAAACAAGTGGCTAAAAAGACCGGGTTGAAAACCGGTCTGCATTTGCGGCCGGTTTTTTTGTTGTTTGAAAGTGGTGATGGCATGAGCAAGACCTGGCGCCCAGCAACCCAACTCGTCCACGGCGGAACGCTCCGTTCGCAGTATGGCGAGACTTCAGAGGCAATCTATCTCACGCAGGGTTTCGTCTACGATACGTCCGAAGCAGCCGAAGCGCGCTTCAAGGGCGAGACGGACGGTTTCATCTATGCGCGATACGGCAGCCCCACCAATGACATGTTCGAAAAGCGCATGTGCATGCTGGAAGGCGCTGAAGACGCCCGCGCCACCGCTTCCGGCATGGCCGCTGTTACTGCTGCCATCCTCTGCCAGCTGAAGGCCGGCGATCATATCGTTGCTGCGCGCGCCCTCTTCGGCTCCTGCCGCTGGGTAGTTGAGACGCTTGCGCCGAAATACGGGATCGACTGCACGCTGATCGACGGTCGCGACCTCGAAAACTGGGAAAAGGCTATTACCCCAAAGACCAAGGTCTTCTTCCTGGAAAGCCCGACCAATCCGACGCTGGAGGTTGTCGACATCGCAGGTGTCGCCAAGCTCGCCAACCAGATCGGCGCAAAGGTCGTGGTCGACAACGTGTTTGCAACGCCGCTCTTCCAGAAGCCGCTGGAGCTCGGTGCCCATATCGTCGTCTATTCGGCGACCAAGCATATTGACGGCCAGGGCCGCTGCCTCGGCGGCGTCGTTCTCTCCGACAAGGAATGGATCGACGAGAACCTGCACGACTATTTCCGCCATACCGGCCCGGCCATGTCGCCCTTCAATGCGTGGACACTCCTGAAGGGCATCGAGACGCTGCCGCTCCGCGTCAAGCAGCAGACGCAGAATGCGGCTGATATCGCCGATTTCCTCGCCGATCAGGGCAAGGTCGCCAAGGTCATCTATCCCGGCCGCAAGGACCATCCGCAGGCCGATATCATCGCCAAGCAGATGTCGGGCGGCTCGACACTCGTCTGCTTCGAACTGAAGGACGGCAAGGAGGCGGCCTTCGCGCTGCAGAATGCGCTTGAGATCGTGAAAATCTCCAACAATCTCGGCGACTCCAAGAGCCTGATCACCCACCCGGCAACGACCACGCACAAGAACCTGACGGATGAGGCTCGCGCCGAACTCGGCATCTCGCCGGGCACGGTACGCCTGTCGGCCGGTATCGAAGATACGGACGATCTCATCGAGGATTTCGCTCGCGCTCTGGCCAAGGTTTCGGCCTGACATCAAGGCACGGCCGCCGGCAAACGCCGCGGCCGTCGCATTTGCCTTGAAATTAACACTGAGAGTTAGGCTTAATGAACGAAAGGCGGCCCAACTGAAGGTAGTGAGGCCGCGATCACTGTACCGTTTCTTGACGGAAGAGGCCTCGTATAAGATACGGGTAACGTATCCTGACTAAGGTGTAAGGCATGTATCGCGCCCTCACACGAGATATCGAAGTCGTTGTCGAGCCGTTTTATCTGGAGGAGCAATCCGATCCGGAAGACGATCGCTATGTCTGGGGTTATCGCGTGGTGATCAGCAACAACTCCGATATCGCCGTGCGTCTCGTCAACCGCTACTGGAACATTACCGACCAGAACGGGCAGATCGACGAGGTCAGCGGCCCCGGCGTCGTCGGCGAGCAGCCGCGGTTGCAGCCGGGCGATACCTATGAATATTCCTCCGGCTGCCCGCTGGATACGCCATCCGGCCTGATGTTTGGCCACTACCAGATGGAGACGGACGAAGGCGAGATGTTCGATGTCGACATACCCGCCTTCTCGCTCGATTCACCCGGCCTGCTCAGGGTGCTGAACTAAAGCGTAGCCTCGCTATTCGTGACGATGCGTCAATCTTGAGCCTTCAGTCGTCAATCTCTGTTAAAGTTCAAACGGATCCGAGGCGGTCTGAGCATCCGGTTTTGCATCGAATGGATCCTTTGATTGTGGCGGTTTCGACTGTTTGGCCAGGACAGCGTCAACGGCCTTCTGACAGGCGATCATCTCATCAATAGCCTTGACGGAGTTTTTCAGACTAAGGGCGACTATTCGCTTGCCGTTAAAATCGGCGCGAAAACCCAACTTGACGGCAAACTCGCTGACCAAGTTAGTATCTTTAAAATCAATGCGTAGTCCCTTTTCACCGTTAAAGACCACAGCGCTTGCATCGACAGTCCATTTGGAGCGGTCCAGATAGAGTTCGATCGGGTATTGCTTGCCTTCCTCCAACGATTTCCAATTGTCATTGACCATCAGAATATAAAAGGGATGGTCCTTATCGAGGAAATTGAAGCCAAGACGGAAAAGTGTACGATCCTCAAAGGCCGTCGCAACAAAGCAGGCGCTGCCCAAAGTCAGGTCGGCAGCCACCGTCCAGCCGCCGACTTCTTTCCATAGCATTGTCTCGTCACTGGCGAAGCTCGTTTGCGGCACCGCAGCTATCAGCGCGAGAAGCAAACACAACAGCTTCATTGGCACCCATCCCGTTTTCATAGCCCAACCAATGAAACGCATAGACACACAGTGACTACCGAAAGTCGAGTCACTGTGCTGTACCCTCGCCTGTTTATTGCTTCTCGTCTCTTCTAGTCAGGAAGACTAGATAAGCTGAGGCGTCAGTTCCTGCACCGGGAAGCGATAGGTCGTGGAGCAGAATTCGCAGGTCACCGCGATCTCGCCGTTTTCCTGGCTCGCCTCGATTTCCTCCGCGCTGAATCCCTTCAGCACGCCGCCGATCTTTTCGCGCGAACAGCTGCAACGATCGAAGACCGCCCGCGGATCGTAGACACGCACGCCGCGTTCGTGGAAGAGGCGGAAGAGCAGGCGTTCCGTGCCGACCTGCGGATCGGTCAGTTCGTCAGCATCGACCGTTTCAACGAGCGAGCGGGCCTCCGTCCAGGCATCATCCTCAACATGGGCGCGCGTAGCCGTGTCGCCATCGCCGCCATGAAGATCGGGCTGGCGCATACGCTCCGGCGCTTCCGGCAGGAACTGGGCGACGAGGCCCCCTGCCCGCCAGCGGTGACGCGGCTTGCCGTTCTCGTCGCGGTCGAAGAGTTCGGCAGCGGCAAGGCGCACACGTGTCGGGATCTGTTCCGACTGGCGGAAATAGACACCGGCTATGTCTTCCAGCGAGGTACCGTCAAGCGCGACGATGCCCTGATAGGGCTGGCTGAACTTGCCCTGGTCGATGGTGAAGGCGAGCACGCCCTTGCCGAGCAGCTGTTCCGGCTCCGTTTCGCCTGCTGCAATCGCCTTGTCGAGCAAGGCCTGATCGAAGCGGGCGTAGGCCCGGACATTTTCCGGCGTGGAGAAATCGGCGACCAGTAGATCGACGGGACCGTCGCTTTTGGTCTGGACCGTGAATTTGCCCTCGAACTTCAGCGAGGTGCCGAGCAGCACGGTGAGCACCACCACTTCCGCCAGAAGGCGGGCGACGGGCATGGGATAGTGATGGCGCTCGAGGATCGAATCCAGCATCGGGCCGAGCTGGACGGCGCGACCGCGCACATCCAGCCCTTCCACCTGGAAGGGGACGACATGATCATCGCCGGCGAAATCGAACTCGCCGAGGGCGGCGGCAGCTTCTGCCATGGCTTTCACTCCTGTTCTGTCAGAGCAGCCGGCTAGCGCACCGGCTGCTTGCGCAGCCGCGAGTTTTGGACTCGCGACATCCGATTATGGTTCAGATCGCGCCCAGGCACCAAGCAAGAATCGACTTCTGCGCATGAAGACGGTTTTCCGCCTCATCGAAGACCACGGACTGCGGGCCATCGATCACCTCATCCGTCACCTCCTCGCCGCGGTGGGCGGGAAGGCAATGCATGAACAATGCATCTTTGCCGGCCTGCGCCATCAAATGCGCATTGACCTGATAAGGCTGGAAGACATTGTGACCACGGGCCCGATGTTCCTGATTCATGGAGACCCAGGTATCGGTCACCACACAATCGACGCCGGCGACCGCACGGTCAGCATCATGGTAAAGCATGATTTCGGCGCCCTCATTGCGGGCCCAGTTCAGATAGTGATCCTTCGGCTCGGAACCAAGGGGTACCGCCATGTTCATGCGGTAGCCGAAACGGGCAGCCCCTTCCACGAGGGAATGCAGCACGTTGTTGCCGTCGCCGGTCCAGGCGATCGTCTTGCCCTTGATCGGGCCGCGATGCTCTTCGAAGGTCATGATATCAGCCATGATCTGGCAGGGATGGGTGTCATCGGTCAGGGCGTTGATAACGGGCACCGTGGCATGCTCGGCTAGCTCCAGCATCCGGCTGTGCTCGGTCGTACGGATCATGATGGCATCGACATAGCGCGACAGGACCTTGGCCGTGTCGCCGATGGTCTCGGCGCGGCCGAGCTGCATTTCAGTACCCGACAGGAACAGCGTCTCGCCGCCGAGCTGGCGCATGCCGACGTCGAAGGAGACGCGGGTGCGGGTCGACGGTTTCTCGAAGATCATGGCCAGCATCTTGCCGGCGAGCGGCTTGTCGGCGGAACCGGCCTTGAATGCCTGCTTTCGCACCTTGGCATCGTCCATGATGGTTCTGAGGTCGGAAGCGGTGACTGCGGAGAGATCGAGAAAGTGTTTGGGGGAAGCCATTGTTCGTTACCTGCTACGCCCGCCAGCGGGCGGGGCAATGTCCTATCAAGCGGTCTTCTTGACCTTGGCGGCACGGATGCTTTCGGCAGCGCGTTCGAGACGGGAAAGCCCCTCGCGCGCCTCCTCGGCGGTTACGACCAGCGGCGGCAGCAGGCGGATGACATTGTCGCCCGCCGGGATCGCCAGAAGGTGTGCTGCGCGAATTTCCTTCAGCAGTTCCGCCGAGGGGATGGCAGCCTTGACGCCGAGCAGCAGACCTTCGCCCCTGATATCTTCGATCACATCAGGATAACGATCCTTGAGCGAGGCAAGGCCCTGACGGAAGACCAGGGTGACATCGCGCACGTGCTGCAGGAAGCCCTCGGCAAGGATGACATCGAGAACCGCGTTGCCGACGGCCATGGCCAGCGGATTGCCGCCATAGGTGGAACCATGCGTGCCGGCCTTCATGCCGGAGGCTGCTTCTGCGGTCGCGAGGCAGGCGCCGAGCGGGAAGCCGCCGCCGATGCCCTTCGCAACAGCCATGATATCGGGCGTGACACCCGACCATTCATGGGCGAAGAGCTTGCCGGTGCGGCCGACGCCGGTCTGAACTTCATCGAGAATGAGGAGCAGACCATGCTCATCGCAGAGCTGGCGGAGCGCCTTCATGAATTCAGGCGTCACCGGGCGCACGCCACCTTCACCCTGCACGGGTTCGATGAGGATGCCGGCCGTCTTGTCGGTAATCGCGGCACGTACCGCCTCGACATCGCCGAAAGGAACCTGGTCGAAACCGGGGGTCTTGGGGCCGAAACCTTCGAGATATTTTTCCTGGCCGCCGGCTGCGATCGTCGCCAGCGTGCGGCCGTGGAAGGCGCCTTCGAAGGTGATGATATGGAAACGTTCCGGATGACCCTTGGAGAACTGGTAGCGGCGCGCCGTCTTGATGGCGCATTCGAGCGCCTCGGCGCCGGAATTGGTGAAGAACACCTTGTCGGCGAAGGTGGCCCCGGTCAGGCGGTTGGCAAGCTTCTCCTGGCCGGGGATCTCATAGACGTTGGAGAGGTGCCAGACCTTGTCAGCCTGATCCCTGAGAGCAGCCACGACATGCGGATTGCCGTGTCCGACAGAGGTGACGGCAACGCCCGCGCCAAAATCCAGATATCGCTCGCCGGTTTCGGTGATCAGCCAGACGCCTTCACCTCGCTCGAACCGCAGCGGGGCACGAGAATAGGTATCATAAAGCGGCGAGGCTTCAGCCATGGCGCGATCTCCTTCAATCAGGCTCTGAGGCAACGGACTCCGGCTAAGAAAACCAGGTCCGAAAAATTAAAAATGCCGCCTTTCGGCGGCCTGAAGCACTATTTACTTTTCGCACTGCAATGTCAACAAAACTGAGGATTTAGCGCATGCGTCAAGCCTGCAATCCGCATTACAGGTCTATCAACAGCTAATGTTGCAGAAATGACTCTCCCGGGAAGCAAGTTGGGGAAAACTACGAATTCGGATTCATCGGATTCCTGCGACTCTTGTCACAGAGTCAGGCTCACACTAGGTTAAAGTTCAATTACTAGACTGCATGCGGCGGAACTAGTCACCAAAATTGATCAGGCGTTTCTTGCTTCGGAGGCTTCCGAGGCAACGGTGAGGGATTCTGCCATCACCAACGCGAAAGGTGGAGACAGGGCATGAACTGGACAGACGAGCGTGTCGAAAAGCTCAAGAAGCTTTGGTCGGAGGGACTGAGTGCCAGCCAGATCGCTGCGCAACTTGGCGGAGTAAGTAGAAACGCTGTTATCGGCAAGGTTCACCGGCTCAGTCTTCCCGGCCGCGCCAAGGCCGGCGGAACCGCAACCACGGCGCGTGCGCCCAAGCGCAACACCTCTGCGCCCCGCGCCCCGAACTATGCATCTCGCATCGCCACCCGCACCGTGACGCGCCAGCAGGGCGCAACGATGCTGAAGGAAGAGATCGAGATCGAAACGGTCGAGGAAATGGAATACGTGCCGGCCAAAAACGTGGTCGTGCCTATTTCGCGCCGCCTCGGCCTGACGGAACTGACGGAGCGCACCTGCAAGTGGCCGGTCGGCGATCCGCTGAAGGACGATTTCTACTTCTGCGGCTGCGACTCCCCGGATTCATCGCCCTATTGCAACTACCACCAGCGTCTCGCCTATCAGCCGGTGAGCGAACGCCGCAAGGCTGTCCGGGTCGCCTAATCCGCGATCTTCCAACAGACGCGATGTATCATCACCCCTCCTCGCCTTGCGCGGAGGGGTGATTTTTTAGCCGGCACAGGAACGGCGGAAAACGGTTCCTGACCACGATCTGCGGAAGGCCGATCTCTGCCTGCATCCACCTGCCTGACAATACGAACTTATGTGGCCAAGACCATCGATGCGTTTCAGCCCCAGGGCTGGCATGGACCGGTGGGTCATAGCGCTGTAGCGCGATATTCTGATACAGATGCGGTATTCTGGTCGAGTAGCACGGCGCACATAGTCGCTTGGGGGTGCCAATGGAGATCGATCCAAAGCGGATGACAATGGGGTTCGTCGGGGCGGGCACGATTACCGAGGCTGTCGTCACCGGATTGGGCAAGACAGCGTTTCGCGACGCACCCATCGCGCTGTCACCTCGTAACGCAGGCGTCGCCTCCCGGCTCGCGGCGGCAAACGGGAATGTGTCTATCGCTGTGGGCAACCAGGATGTTCTCGACCGCTCCGATCTCGTATTTTTGGCAGTGAGGCCGCAAATTGCCGAGGAGGTCATCCGCTCGCTTCGATTTCGGCCGGGCCACCATGTCATCAGCTTTGTCGCGGCTACGCCAATGGATCAACTGCTGGCGTGGATCGATCGGCCGGTTCGCCTGAGCCTGGCAATTCCACTTCCGTTCGTCGCCGATCTCCAGGGGGCGACTGCGATCTACCCGCCCGACGAGGTCTCCCACACCCTCTTTTCGGCGCTCGGAACGGCGATCCAGGTTGAAGACAAGCAGGAGTTCGAACTTCTCGCGGTGGCGAGCTGCCTGATGGCCAGCTATTTCGGCATCCTGGACGCGACGTCGACCTGGCTGCAGAGCAAGGGGCTCTCGGGAACGGCTGGCGACGCCTACCTCCGTCAATTGTTTTCCGGCCTCGCCCATGCTGCCCGTTCAAAACCTGTCGCGAGTTTCGATGAACTCATCGGCGAGCATTCGACCAAGGGCGGATTGAACGAACAGGTGCTCGAAGACTTTCGTGCGTTTGGCGGCACTGCGGCTCTGCAAAAGGCTCTTGATCGAATTCTTGTGCGCATCCGTCTGTAAAAAGCAGATCCTTTCGAGGTTCGCTTTCGGCGCCTGGTGTCGGCTTTCGTAAGGAGCTAGGGGTGCCAGATAGACAAACGGGCCGCCCGGCAAGCGAGCGACCCGTCTGGACCTCCGATCACTCGGATTAAGCTTAAGCTTCCATGGAATATCCCGCGCCGCGCACGGTGCGGATGACATCCTGCATGTTGGAGAAATTCAGCGCCTTGCGCAGGCGGCCGACATGGACGTCGACGGTGCGCTCGTCCACGTAAATATCATGGCCCCAGACGCCGTCGAGAAGCTGCGAGCGGGAGAAGACGCGGCCCGGCGAGGACATCAGGAATTCCAGCAGGCGGAATTCGGTCGGGCCGAGGCGGACTTCGCGGCTCTTGCGATGGACGCGGTGCGTTTCGCGATCGAGCTCGATATCACCACATTTCAGAACGGTGGAGAGCACCTCGGGACGGGCGCGTCGGAGCATCGCCTTGACGCGGGCGACGAGTTCCGGCGTGGAGAAGGGCTTGACGACATAGTCGTCCGCGCCGGTCGAAAGACCGCGAACGCGCTCGCTCTCTTCACCGCGCGCCGTCAGCATGATGATCGGCAGGCGCTCGGTTTCCGGCCGCATGCGCAGCCGGCGGCAGAGCTCGATGCCGGAAACGCCCGGCAGCATCCAGTCAAGGATGAGCAGGTCCGGCGTGCGCTCCTGAAGCCGGATTTCGGCTTCGTCGCCACGAAGGATCGTATCCACCTCGAAACCTTCGGCTTCGAGGTTGTAGCGGAGAAGCACGCTCAGCGCCTCTTCATCTTCAACAACTGCAACTCTTGGGATCATGCGTGTCAGTCTCCTAATGCATGATCCTTAAACCGGGGGTGATTTAAGCAAGGGACCATGCAAGACTCGGAATTGGCTGCGACCCTTGCGCGCCCCGACGGGGCGCGCACGCAATCGGCAGGTCCGGATTACTCCGTGACCGCACCAACGGTATTGGAGCTGTCGTCCTTCGGACGCTCGCCCTCCGGCTGGGCGCCGGTTGCCATGTAGTAGATCGTCTCGGCGATGTTGGTCGCGTGGTCGCCGATGCGCTCGATGTTCTTGGCGCAGAAGAGAAGATGCGTGCAGCTCGTGATGTTGCGCGGATCTTCCATCATGTAGGTGAGGAGTTCGCGGAACAGCGAGGTGTACATCGCGTCGATCTCGTCGTCGCGCTCGCGGATGGACTTGGCCTTGTCGGCCGAGCGATTGGTGTAGACGTCGAGCACTTCCTTAAGCTGGACCAGCGCCAGTTCGGAGAGATGCTCGAGACCGCGGGCGAGCTTGCGCGGAACGCCGGTGCTCTGCACCGCGATGACGCGCTTTGCCGTGTTCTTGCCGAGATCGCCGACGCGCTCGAGGTCGGCGGCGATGCGGATCGAACCCATGATCTCGCGAAGGTCGGAGGCCATCGGCTGGCGGCGGGCGATCGTGACGATCGCCTTGTCGTTGATCTCGCGTTCAGCGTGATCGAGGATCACGTCGTCGGAAATGACCTTCTGAGCGAGTGCGGTGTCACCGTTGACCAGCGCGCGAATTGCGTCGGCGCCCATCTGTTCGGCAAGACCACCCATCTCGGAAATGCGCCGGGACAGGAACTTCAGATCGTCGTCATAGGCGGAAAAAATATGTGTCGATGCCATGGGGCTTTGTCCTCGAAAATCGGGAAGGCTTCACATTGCCAAAATCAGCCGAACCGGCCCATGATATAGTCCTGGGTGCGCGGATCGTCCGGATTGGTGAACATCTTGTCAGTATCGTTTTCCTCGACCAGGTTGCCGAGGTGGAACATGGCCGTACGCTGTGATACGCGCGCGGCCTGCTGCATGGAATGCGTCACAATGACGATCGTGTAGTTTTCACGCAGCTCGTGGATCAGCTCTTCGACCTTTGCAGTCGCGATCGGGTCGAGCGCCGAGCAGGGCTCGTCCATCAGGATGACTTCCGGGCTGACGGCGACAGCGCGTGCGATGCACAGACGCTGCTGCTGACCACCGGAAAGGCCGGTACCGGATTCATGCACGCGGTCCTTGACCTCGTTCCAGAGGCCGGCGCGCTGCAGGCTGGTCTCGACGATCTGGTCGAGGTCGGCCTTGGACTTTGCCAGACCGTGAATGCGCGGGCCGTAGGAGACGTTTTCATAGATCGTCTTCGGGAACGGGTTCGGCTTCTGGAACACCATGCCGACGCGGGCGCGGAGTTCGACGACGTCGATATCGGGATCGTAGATATCATCCGTGTCGAGCGTGATCTTGCCGGTCACGCGGCAGCCGTCGATCGTGTCGTTCATGCGGTTCAGCGAACGCAGGAAGGTGGACTTGCCGCAGCCCGAGGGGCCGATCAGCGCGGTCACGGTGTTTTCGCGGATGTTCAGATTGACATCGAAAAGCGCACGCTTCTCGCCGTAATAAACGGAGACATCCTGACCGATCATCTTATACGGAACGTTGCTCATTTTCTGGTCCAGCGCCTTCTCGACTGCGGCTTCCGTCAACATGTTCATGATCTTTACTCCGTTTACCAGCGGCGCTCAAAGCGACGACGCAAGAGGATAGCTCCGATGTTCATGACGATCAGGAACAGGAGCAGGACGATGATGGCACCCGAGGTTCTTTCCACGAATGCGCGCTCGGCTTCGTTGGCCCACATGTAGACCTGAACCGGAAGTGCCGTGGAGGGATCGAGCGGAGTGGCCGGCGCCTGGGCGACGAAGGCGACCATGCCGATCAGGAGCAGCGGCGCAGTTTCGCCGAGTGCGTGGGCAAGGCCGATGATCGTGCCGGTCAGGATGCCGGGCATTGCAAGCGGCAGCACATGGTGGAACACCATCTGCATCTTCGAGGCGCCAAGGCCGAGGGCTGCCGAGCGGATCGACGGCGGTACGGCGCGCAGCGCCGCACGCGTCGCGATGATGATCGTCGGAAGCGTCATCAGGGTCAGCACCAGGCCCCCGACGAGCGACGCCGAACGCGGCAGGCCGGCGAAGTTGATGAAGACCGACAATCCGAGCAGACCGTAGACGATCGACGGAACGGCGGCGAGGTTGTTGATGTTGACCTCGATCAGATCCGTCAGCTTGTTCTTCGGCGCGAATTCCTCGAGGTAGATCGAGGCAGCGACGCCGATCGGCAACGAAAGGGCAAGCACGATGAGCATCAGGTAGAGCGAGCCGATGAGGGCGACGCCGAGACCTGCTGCTTCCGGACGGCTGGAATTGCCGTTGACGAAGAGGCCGGTGTTGAACGTCTTGTGGAGAGCACCGCTCGCCTTCAGCTCGTTCATCCAGGCAACCTGCTTGTCGTTGACCTTGCGGTTCTTCTCATCGACCGAAAGGTTGATCTGGCCTTTGTTGGCACTGTCGATATTGGCATCTGCAAGCACCGTGACATTGACGGTCTTGCCGATGATCGACGGGTCGGCAACGACCATGTCGCGCAACTGGATCGGCGCACCCTTGGACAGCATGGCGGATGCGTCGCGCACGTCAGGACGGCTCGATGCATTGATGCCGAGCTGCTTGACGATCGCGTCGCGCAGCAGAACCGGATAGTTGGCAGCGACCAGCACCGAGGGGTCGGTTGCACGCTTGTTGTCCGGGTCGAGCGTCTTCTCGGCGAACTCGATCGGCAGCGTGATCGACGTCTGCTGGAAGGCCGTATAGCCGTTGCTGATGACCGTCCAGAGCAGGATGAAGAGGAAGATGAGGCCGAACGCTATGGCTGCTATGCCATAGGCCTGGAACCGGCGCTCGGCGGCATAGCGGCGCTTGATGCCGATATCGCGACGCGCGGGCGCCTTGGAAACGGTGACGCCGGCGACGGGGGAAACAATATTCGTCATTCGTACTGCTCCCGATATTTGCGCACGATGTAGAGCGCGTAAATGTTGAGGCAAAGCGTGATGCAGAACAGCGTGATGCCAAGTGCGAAGGCGACCAGCGTCTGCGGCGAGGTGAACTCAAGGTCGCCGGTCAACTGGTTGACGATCTTGACGGTCACGGTCGTCATCGGCTCGAAGGGATTGATCTGGATACGGGCGGCGACGCCGGCGGCCAGAACCACGATCATGGTTTCGCCGATAGCGCGGGAAGCCGTCATCAGCAGCGCGCCGACGATACCGGGAAGGGCTGCGGGCAGGACAACCTTCTTGATGGTTTCGGAGCGCGTGGCGCCGAGGCCGAGCGAACCGTCGCGCAGGGCACGCGGAACGGCGGTGATAATGTCATCCGACAGCGAGGAAACGTAAGGGATCAGCATGATGCCCATGACGATGCCGGCGGTGATGACGCTCTGCGCCTGGATGAAGTTCGTATAGTTACCGGTCAGGAGACCGCTGATCTGCGACGAGAAATCACGCAGGAACGGCCCGACGGTGACGAGCGCGAAGAAGCCGTAGACGATCGTCGGAATGCCGGCGAGCACTTCGAGAAGTGGCTTGGCGATCGAGCGGATCTTCGGAGAGGCGTATTCGGCCATATAGATGGCGGCAAAGAGGCCAACCGGCACGGCGACCAGCATGGCGACCAGGCCGATATAGAGCGTGCCGAGCAGGAGCGGGATAAGCCCGAACTGGCCGAAGGAGGAGCTGCCCGCACCGGCAAAGCGCGGATCCCAGACCGTTCCGAAGAAGAAGTCGACGAAGGGAACGACGGAGAAGAAACGGGCCGCTTCTGACAGCATCGAGAGAACGATGCCGATCGTCGTCAGAATGGCGATAGAGGATGCAACGAGCAGCGCCCAGAGCATGACACGCTCGACACGATTGCGGGCGCGGAAGCGCGGAGCAACCGAGCGCAACGCATAGAAGGCGCCTGCGACGGAAATGAGCAGAACGATCGCCGTCATGATGGTGCGGCTCGTCATGCTCTCAGAGTTCAGGGTCTTTGCGGCATCGATCATGTAAGGCTGCGGCTCGCCGGCGAGCGGCACACCCTTTTCACTGAGCTTTGCCTGCAAGCCCGCGGGATTGCCCGAGAGGGAGGAAACCTCATCCGAGGTCAGCAGGTTCATGCCGCGGGCAATGGTGGCGACCATGCTGTAGGCGAGATCCTGCTGGACGGCCGGCTGCGCCTTCACGTCGTCAGGAAAGGCGCCGCGAACGGAAGAAGAGATGATGCCCGGGCTGACAGCCAGCCAGACACACAGAACGATCAGGGACGGCAGAGCAGCCCAGATCGCGGCATAGGAGCCATAATAGGCCGGCCGCGAATGCAGGGCAGCAGATCTGCCTCCGGAAAGTGCGCTAGCGCGGCTGCGCGCAGCCACATAGGCAACGGCGCCGATCACCACCAGGCACAAGAGTATGATGGATGTGCTCATTCGTTACGTCCCCAGGCCCACAGCCCCCAAAGAACCCGGCAGCTCCAGGAGCGTGCCATCGGCTTCATTATCATGGAGAAGAAGTTCACCCGTCCGGCGCCCCGAATGGAGCCGGATGGATAAGGCGATGCCGGCGCGACGCCCCCCGAGCGTCGCGCCGGCAAAGTTCATTACATGGTCTTGCCAGCCTCTACGTCCTTGCGGATCGCGTCGCGCTCTGCATCCGGAGCAGCAACGAGACCGTATTCGGCGAGCGGGCCGTCAGGGCCGATCATCTGGTCGGATACGAAGAAGTTGACATATTCCTTCAGGCCCGGAACGGCGCCGAGATGTGCCTTCTTGACGTAGAAGAACAGCGGGCGGGAAACCGGGTAGGTGCCGTTAGCGATGGTTTCCGTCGACGGAACGATGCCGCTCATGGTCGCAACCTTGAGCTTGTCGGCATTGTTTTCATAGAAGGAGAGACCGAATACGCCAACRCCGGTCTTGTTGGCAGCGATGCGTGCCAGCGTTTCCGGATAGTCGCCGTCGATGTCAACGGCAGCGCCGTCCTTACGAACTGCGACGCAAGCCTTGCCCTGGGCAGCCTTGTCGGCGATTTCCTTGGCGATAACGTCGGTTGCGCCGGAAGCCTTGCAGCCAGCAGCGAGAACGTTCTGTTCGAAGACTTCGCGGGTGCCGTGCTTTTCGCCCGGGATGTAGGCAGCGATATCAACAGCCGGAAGCTTCGGGTTGACTTCGGACCACTTCTTGTACGGGTTGGCGACGAGCTTGCCGTCAACAACGACCTGGGCTGCGAGGGCCTTGTAGATGTCGGCCGGAACGTAGGCAACATCCGGGTTGGAAGAGTCGGTTGCGAAGACGATGCCGTCGTAGCCGATCTTGACTTCCTGGATGTCGGTTACGCCTGCAGCCTTGCAGGCTTCGGCTTCGCTCTTGTTGATCGGCCGCGAAGCGTTGGCAACGTCGATCGTGTCTTCACCGACGCCCTTGCAGAATTCCTTCAGACCAGCGCCCGTGCCGCCGGATTCGACGACCGGCGTCTTGAAGTTGGTGAAGGTTTCGCCGAAGGATTCGGCAACGATCTTTGCGTACGGCAGGACGGTGGACGAACCAGCAACCTGGATCTGGTCGCGGGCGACAGCAACGCCAGCGAAAGCGGCGGTTGCAGCGAGCGCGGCAACAGTAAGTTTAAAGGTGTTCATTTGAATCTCCCGGCATTTGGGCTTGTGTGAGTGCGGCCTCAAAGAGGCCCTCGCATTGCCTTTTTTCATCGGCAGGACTCTCTTAGCGCCTTAAGCACCGTCCTTTTATGTCAAATCGGTGAAACATTTATGACAGATTAAGCTATTGATTATTAAAGTAAAAATGCGACGCTTCAAAATAGTGTGCGACATATTGCGTCAGAAGCGCACCGTGAACTCGGTTCCCTTGCCCACCTCGGATTTAACGATCAGCCGTGCACGATGGCGCGTCAGAATATGCTTGACGATGGCAAGCCCGAGGCCGGTGCCCTTCTTCGAACGGCTGTCTTCAATGCTGACGCGATAGAAGCGCTCCGTCAGGCGCGGCACGTGTTCGGCGGGAATGCCGGGCCCCTTGTCGACAACGCTGACCTCGACGGGCTGGCCCGACCCGTTCTTCAACCAGACATCGACGATCTCGCCCTCCTGGCCGTATTTACAGGCGTTTTCCATCAGGTTTTCAAAGACCTGAACGAGCTCATCACGATCGCCCAGCACCTCGACCTTGCCCTCGGGCAGATGCAGGTTGATCGAGACGCCGACATCCCTTGCAAGCGGCAGAAGCGAGTCCCTGACGTGGCCGAGAAGCGGCACGAGATCCACCTTCTCGTCGGGAGCGATGTGCGATTTGAGTTCCAGCCTGGAGAGAGACAGGAGATCGTCGACAAGCCTGCTCATGCGTGTCGTCTGGTCGAACATGATGCCGAGGAAGCGCGCCTGCGCCTTCTGATCATTCTTTGCCGGGCCCTGGATGGTTTCGATGAAGCCGCGCAGCGAGGCAAGCGGCGTGCGCAGCTCGTGGCTTGCATTGGCGACGAAATCCGAGCGCATGCGATCGATGCGCCGAACCTCGGAAATATCGCGGAAGGAAAGGATGTAATAGCGCTCGTTGCGGCCGTCATCATCCTTGAATTCGACAGGAGCGCTGCGAACAATATAGACGCGCTCCGAAGGCAGCCGCTCGGAATGCTCGATCTGGTTCGGGGCGTTGGTGGCGATGGTCTCGCGCACCATGTCCAACACGCCTGGCGAACGCAACCGTGCCGATATATGGGAGCCGAGCGTCGCCTCGCCGAAGGCTTTTTCGGCCGCCCGGTTCTGAAACAGCACCGAGGCATCTTCCGAGAGCACCATGACCGGGATATCGAGGCCGGCCAGCGTGGCGGAGACTTCAGGCAGGCGGCTCGGAAGCACTTCGGGCTCGGGTTCGACCGGTTCGACGACATCGGGCCTGATGACCGGGGCCTCGTTGAAGAGCGAGGTGACGATCATGACGAGCAGCAGGGCGAATACGATCCATTTGTTCATGCCCGCAGCAAGCGCGACAAGCGCGCTCAGCAGCGTCGCCAGCAAAACCGGGCGTTCGCGCCGGATGCGCGCCAACAGGCTTTTTGTCCACGGCATTTGGTCTTCCAAACGGCCCCTCACGGCATCGATTCGTTTTTCTTCACATTCAAACTCTGCCTGATAGCCGCGTTTCATGACAGAAGTTTTCCGTTTCCGAAACTTGTACGAAAAGCCGCAGCACTCAGCACGGGATTATGCTCTGCTCACGCATCGGATTTGATTTTCAATGATAAATATGTTCGCCTGCCGAAAGGCGAAAGCATCAAGCGCCGGAGGAGATGATGGCCGAGGACGTCGAAAGCAGAGCCGTGGAGCTCGAGATCAGGGGCAAGAAACGCGTCTTCGATATCGATGATCCCGTGCTGCCCGACTGGGTGGACGAGCATGCGCTGGAATCCGGCGACTATCCCTACAAGAAGAAGCTCAAGGAAGACGAATATTTCGAGGAGCTGAGGAAGCTGCAGGTCGAGCTCGTGAAAGTGCAGTTCTGGCTGCAGGCGACCGGCAAACGGGTGATGGCGCTCTTCGAAGGGCGTGATGCGGCCGGCAAGGGCGGCGCGATCCAGGCGTCCTCGGCTCACATGAACCCGCGCCTTGCCCGCGTTGTGGCGCTCGCCAAGCCCACGGAGCGGGAACAGGGCCAGTGGTACTTCCAGCGCTATATCGCGCAGTTTCCGACCTCGGGCGAATTCGTGCTCTTCGACCGCTCCTGGTACAACCGTGCCGGCGTGGAGCCGGTCATGGGCTTCTGCACGCCGAAACAATACGAGGACTTTCTCAACCAGGCGCCACAGGTGGAGAAGGTCATTGCCCATGAAGGCATCTTCTTCTTCAAGTTCTATCTGGATATCGGCCGGGAAATGCAGATCAAACGGTTCCATGACCGGCGCCACGATCCGCTCGCGGTCTGGAAGCTTTCCTCGATGGATATAGCCGCCCTGACCAAATGGGACGACTACAGTGAGAAGCGCGACCGCATGTTGAAGGAAACCCACACCGAATTTGCGCCCTGGACCGTGATCCACGCCAACGACAAACGCCGGGCACGGCTCAACCTCCTGCGCCACATGCTGAAAACCATCGACTATGACAGCAAGGACAAGAACGCGATCGGCGCGATCGACGACAAGATCATCGGCTCCGGCCGAGGCTTCCTGAAATAGAGGTCGCTACAGCCTCGGACGCACGGCGTCCGGCAAACCCTGCCGCTTATTGACCAGGCAGGATCCGTACGGCGAAGAGATTGATGCCGCGAGCCTTGCCATCGACATCACTGTTGATCATGAGCCGGCCCGCGGAATTCGGGGCCAGTGAACGGTCGAAGCGCACCTGAAGCAGCGCGTCCGATTTTTCACGCGTGACGTTGAAGCGGTGGCGGGCGCAATTGCCGAGTGACTGGAAATCGCATTCGACGGTGATCTGCGTGGGGTCGTCCGTGGTGGACTGCAAGGTCAGCGCGATGGTCGAGGACTTGCCGGCGAGCTGCTGCAGGACATTGGCCGGGATGGTGATTGAGACGTTGCCATCCGTATTGCCGCTCTGGGACGTCAGGCGAACGGCCTGACCTTCCGTTTCGGTGACATTTTCCGTGCGGGCACGCGCACCGCTCTCGATCTTGTCAGCATCGGAGGGCTTGAAGACCTCGATCCAGTCTGCCGAGAAGCTGTTTTGCGGGTCGATCGTCACAGGCTGGTCGTCATGCGAGGGAGGGCTGTTGGCGGCACTATCCTCGCCATCGAAATCTTCCGGCTGGGTGCTGGCGGGCGGATTGGCGACGCTCGTGTCACGCTCGGCCGCCGTCAACAGCAGGCCGGAACTATAGGCCCACCAGGCACCGGTGCCGATGAAAGCGAGCAGCACGCACCAGACGAGCAGACGCGAGAAGAACTTGCGCGGCTTGCGGCGGACAGCTGCCCGCTCGGGGCGAAAATCCATGCCGCCGCGCTTTTCCGGCGCTGCGCGCATTTCGCCGCGCATCTCTCCGTGGGGTGCCGCCCCCAGCTGATCAACGCTGCTCGCGTGAACGTCATCCAGGCTCGCATCATCCGAGGCCCGGGAGGCGGCATGGTGGCCACGCGTTTCACCGGCGACGACCGGATCGTGATCTTCCTGCGCAGGATAAGCGGGCTCTGCCGCGTGATGGACGGGCTCGGGCATTTCTACGACAGGGGGAACCGGAACCTCCGGAGGCCCCTGCCGCGGGTGAAGGCGGGCGCGCTCTTCGCTCTCGATGGTGTGGATCGTCGTTTCGAGACGGTGGCGATGATGGGCAACCACATCGGCATCGGTGATATCCTGCTTGCGCAGGCCGGCTTCCAGCGCCTGACGCGCGGACTGATAGATGCGTGCACGAACTTCCGCACTGTCGCGGTCTGAATTATCCAACGCAGTTCTGATAGCCGTTTCTAGTCCGCTCACATCAGGCCCTTCACGTTTCCTGCCGGCATCGAGCTCAAAGATCACATGCCTGTCAAAATTCGGTAGCGGCAAGTGCGGCAAACCGCAAGCCTTGCAACCTTGCCGGAGCGCATCGGCGGGGGATAAGCGACGCCGCGCTGTGCTCCAAATCTCCACTAGATATTCTGAAACTAGACGGGATTACGGAAAAGAGCACGCGTTCCCTCTCTCGCTCTTTTCCTCAGGCACCGGCTCTGATAATCAATTGACGTTTTCGTAAACGTCAAAATCGGTGAAAGCATGGCTCTGCCCGCGATACTCAGAGATAATCTGCGACTGCCGGTCATCGGCTCTCCGCTTTTCATCATTTCCCATCCGGCGCTGACGCTGGCGCAATGCAAGGCAGGCGTGATCGGCGCCTTCCCGGCCTTGAACGCGCGGCCGGAAAGCCAGCTCGACGAGTGGCTGGCCATGATCACCGAAGATCTTGCCGATTATAATGCCAGGTATCCGGAGYGGCCAGCAGCCCCCTTCGCGGTCAACCAGATCGTCCATATGTCGAACAAGCGGCTGGAGCACGATCTGATGCTCTGCGTGAAATACAAGGTGCCAATCGTCATTTCCTCGCTGGGCGCCGTGCCGGAAGTGAATGCGGCGGTGCATTCCTATGGCGGCATCGTGCTGCACGACATCATCAACAACCGCCATGCCAATTCGGCGATCCGCAAGGGCGCGGACGGGCTGATCGCCGTTGCGGCAGGTGCCGGCGGACATGCGGGCACGCTTTCGCCCTTCGCGCTGGTGCAGGAAATCCGCGCATGGTTCGACGGCCCACTTCTGCTTGCCGGCTCGATTGCAACCGGCGGCGCCATTCTGGCCGCAGAGGCCATGGGTGCCGACATGGCCTATATCGGCACTCCCTTCATCGCCACCGAGGAGGCGCGCGCCTCCGATGGCTATAAACAGGCTATCGTCGAGGGCGCCGCCGCCGATATCGTCTACTCGAACTATTTCACCGGCGTACACGGCAACTACCTGAAACCCTCCATCCGCGCCGCCGGCCTCGACCCCGACAACCTGCCTGATGCCGATCCCTCGAAGATGGATTTCGAACAGGCAACGGGCGGCGCAAAGGCCTGGAAGGACATCTGGGGCAGCGGCCAGGGCATCGGCGCGATCAAGGCCGTAGAGCCGGTCGCAAAGCTGGTCGACCGGCTGGAAGCGGAATATCAGGCCGCCCGCACCCGGCTGGCGCTGTGAAGGGCGGGCCTTTCCACAGGCTTCAGCTTTTTTGCCCGGCGGCATAAGAGGGTGCTTGAAATCTCGCGATAATGCCTGTATCAGCCCCATGCAAATCGCGGGCGACAAGCTTCTCCCGCCGGATTGCCGCTTTAGCTCAGTCGGTAGAGCACATCATTCGTAATGATGGGGTCACGTGTTCGAGTCACGTAAGCGGCACCATTTCTCTTCCTCATTGAAATGACTATTCTTTCAAGGAATCACAAGGTTATAGGCTGCGCACCGGTACACAGGCGGGCCACAGCATGGCATACCCGAGAGGGAATGTCAGGGTCACTAGTCGTTTTGCGCTACACTGGTGTACATCTTCCGAACGGTATCCCAGATGACGATAGCGTTTTCGGAACCGTAGAAAGCTTGCTTGGGATTTATTCGGGGCGCCTAGGCGATGATCCTTTCGGAGTTCAATTGGGCAGGGTTTGTAAGGCGAAAGTTATAGACGAAATCTTGGAAGGAGGCGTTAGAGGGGCACATCCGAGTGAGTCGTAACCAGTGAACCTCTTCCGCAACTGGCCACCGCATAATGCTAGGTGTGGGGTCTACGGTCCATTATTTCGGTGTCGCTGCGCTTTATAAGCCGATACTTCCCTGCGACTTGGTAGCCGAAAGCCAAGACCAAAATTATTGAGCATTTCCAAGCGCGCCAATATCCTGAGGCGAACCGCAGTTTCTCCTTGGTGGGTCTCGAACTCATCAAGGTAAGATCCTATGCGTCCATTTCTCGCCTCATCATTTATGCGTCGAGACATAACATTGGCGACACGCGCTATTCGGTCGGCATCGATCAGTTCGCCGAAATCCGCGCTATCTTCGGTTAGCGGATCGCGGACCATCAACGAGACCGGCTGCCCGTATCGTGAAGCCAATGCTCCGACATATCGCTTTCTAAGAACTTGCGAGTCGGCGCGCCTTACTAAGTCAGTGAGGTGGCGAATAGCACCATCTTCCAGCAGATGCCGCGCGAGGAACGCGACCGCTTCGTCTCTCCAAGCTGTACTTAACAAGGCAAGTGCTATCCGGAGTGCCTCTCTTCGATCGCGCTCTACGAAGATACCCAGAACATGAAACACCGCCGCTCTGGCCCTCGAATTATGCGGCGTTAGGCGGGCGGGCTGACATAAAAAACCGAGAACCACGGATTTGTGTAGGAATTTTACAATAGTAGCCAAAGCGTGTCGTTTTACAAACGTATCTTCACTATTTAAATAAATATCAAATGCGGTTTCAAAATCGGCATTAAAGTTTCCATCACCATTAATGCTATCAAGCCATATTATCTGCTCCTGCCATGTCTTTCGATATATTGCACGAAATCTCTCATTTAGCGGCGACTCTTCAACAAAAACACCTGTCCCGGCTTTTTTATCAAAGATGGATCCCTCATATTCCGCATCGACAAGGACTGTAGTCTCATCCCAAATCGCATTAACGCCCGTCGCGCCCTTCAAGCTTGATCCTGTAAAGTCAAAGCTGCGCAGATCAGTGTGGCTAAAATCCACTCCATCGAGGTTTTTGAACCGGAAGTCCTGCCGAGGATCTAGGCCCGCTGAGGCTACCAGTGCCCCGAAATTGTCAGTATCCTCCGTCAAAACTGCAAGGATTGCACCACGTTTGTTCGCAAACTCTCCGTCAAGAAATACGTTAGTCCTCATACCGTCCTTCATAGCTCGCCAGCGTCAGTGCTTCCTCCGAGGATTCTGAGAGCGTCCCCAGATGCTTTGCCGCCAGTATTCCAAGTAGCTTTGTCTTGTTGATGGAGAGCTTCAATAGGCGGCGATCTTTCATAACCTCGACATCGACATCCTTAGGTTTAGCTTTGAGCGAAATTTGCACTGCCTTGAGATTTGGCCGAACGGTGTTTCGTACTAGGACACAAAGCCTCTCATCCGTCAGATAATATCCACGCAGCGGAGCCCCACCCTCGTTAGAAATCTTCCAGCGATCGCTTCCTATCGCTTCCACGGGAATATGTTCGAAGTCTAGTTCGCGCCGCTCTGTAAGCGAAGTGGGACGGGTCTCGTCATGGCTCTTGGATACCTTAGCCGATGCTTTAAGGCTGGCATCTACAGCCGCGAAATTGGCTTCTGCTACACCTTCGATCGCCGCTTCATTGGACACGACAGCGCTCACCATCTTTTCGAGCGTACGCTTCGAAGAAATGCGCTCACCCGCATTCCTCATGCCGTGTTTGGTAGAATGTTCCGTTTGCTGTCCATCAGCTGTAACGACTAGATATGCTTCACGTATGGAAACGCCCACACTGAAGTCATCGATGTCAATCTCGTCAGGTTGTAGCGAAAGTGTAACTTTCACCTCGGCACGCAAGCCACCTGGGTCCTCTACAACCTCTGCATAAAGCTCGGCGAGTTGCGAGACAGGATTGGCGTTTAGGCTGTGATACGGCACGGCTATCCCCAGAGTCGTTTATGGCCAAGAATGAACCACCAACCCCGGCAAGTACAGACGCGTCGCCGATACGAAGTTCGTTCGCAAAGAACCGCATGATTACACTCTTGTAAGGGCATAACATAAACAGAAGGACTTAGCTTGCCCTTACGAAAGTCTTGGGATACCCCTCGGCGTATGCTTGTTGATACCGGTGGTCGAGCGGTAATTTCAAGTCGAGGTTGTCACCATTGAAGGATTCTATCGCATGGACCTGACGATCGTTGAGACAGTGCTCGGCTTGGCGTCTACCGCGGTAGGTGTGACGAGCAAGGCCGCATCCACGGCGGACGCGATCAAGAACTTGTTTTCTTTAGAGAAGGCAGCGCCGGACAACGGCGAGGCCATGAAGCTGGTTAACGCGCTCGCTAGTGAGTTGACGACAGCAAATGTCATGAACGTCCAGCTCAGCGAGGCGTTGAAGCAGCTCAGCAACGAGCTGCGCAAAGAAGATCAGTTCGAGAAAGAAAAGGGGCGGTACGAGCTTTTTACCACTTCTCACGGCAATCTGGTCTACAAGCTGCGAGCCGTCGCAGCCGATGGACAACCGGAGCACTACATTTGCCCCGCGTGCCTTGCAAAAGATCGTCTGATTGTATTCATTCAGGGTAGCGGAGACTATAAAACCTGTCAGGTCAATCGCGATCACCTTTACCAATTCGGTAGCACGCCCGTCCGGCAGCCGAGACGTGATCAAAGTGGCCTTTGGTAAGAGCACACCGCCATGAACGCTGCCGACTGGATTGCCATATATGCTGCAATCGTCGCCACTGGTGCGCTCTCGCTCGAAGTGCGCCGCTGGTTTGAAAGCGGACCTAAAATCCACGTGCGAGCGAACGCCAATATGACGATGGTCGGCCTTGGGGGCATCGAGAAGGAGGGGCTTCTTCTTGTCAACGTGCTCAATAACGGTGATGCGCCGACCACAATCACCCACTTCTGCCTGCTGGAGTATCCCAATTTCTGGCGACGTTGGCGTGACAGAGCGAGCAAGTCCTTCATCGTTCCGCATCCGCAGCCTGAAGGTTATCCGCCGACAATTCTGCATGTCCTGAAAGTCGGAGAGCAATGGACCGGTATTGCCCATGATCGCGGCGATGTGACAGGTGACATCCAGACCGGCGTCATGTGGGCGGCGATCTACACGACAAACAGACGAAGACCATATCTCGCGCACATCAAGAAAAGAGTGCCAGACAAATTGAAAGACGCCAAGGAGATTTAGCTGCGCGCTCAGTGATTTTGCGGCGAGGAAGACGAGGGACACCGCCGCGTGGATGACGAAGCAGACGACGGAATTCTATTCTGATAGTTATTTGGGGCATATCAGGCGGTCGCCCTCGCGGATGATCTGCGCGTCGGCGGGCTCTTCCACAAAGATCGTGTCGGCCTCGCGCCGCAATGAAAGGCATCCCCGGTGGTGTCGTACGAACAATTCTAGAAGCTGGTCCGGTTCGGCCGTTTCCTGGAAGGGGACGCGGCGGGTAATCATGTCTTCAAGCGCGGGCGGCTCAAAGACCAGCCGGACACAATGCTGGTCGAAGATAGTCTTTCCGATCCACGCCTCCCAGCTCGGTCGCGCGCAGATACTCTGGAGCGCGGGCTTTATCTGTATTTCATAAAAAGGCGCTGTTGATGTCTCGTCGCTGATACTGGCTGTCAGGGGACGGTCTCTGAACCGGTCATACAGCTCCCAAAAGCCCCATGCCAGAGCACCGGTTATCGCTGCGACGATCAAGCCAAAAACGATTTCCTTGAGATATCTTTGCACCGTCGCCCACATTGTTCCGGGCCTTATTGCGGAGGGATCGCACCACGGGGGACAAACCAGCTGTCGTTAGTGCCCCTGCTCGAACGCACCTGGAGCCGCATCATAGGTGAATCGGAGTTGACCCGCCCTTCGCTTCCCGCTGGTGAGACGCTGCAGGTCACTTCCAGTTCCTTGTCCTTGATCGAAAGATAAACAGACTCCCGACCATTGGGATAATTCGGATCTCTTCCTATGATGACTTTGGGCTTCGGCGCGTCGGGGCTGGCAAATAGCGACAACGCGGTAAGGCAATTTCCAATGTCGGCGGCAGAATCCGCAAGTGCCTTCTTGAGCTGCCCGGAAATCTCGCTGATGTCGGGCTGAACGGCCGCGCGGGCGAGTGTGAGGCGGACGATGATTTCACTCACATCGCCGTTGCGCAGTTGCTGGAGTACTTCAGGGATGGGCGGAAGCGCCTCGGAAGCGCCGCCGGAACGCGGGCGCGCACCGATGGCGAAGACGCAGGTATGTTTGTCGGGGTCGGAAAAACTGCTGACATCCACATCCGAATAAACGACGGCCACCGCGTCGTCCTGAACCGTTTGCGGTTCGCAGCGATATGACGGATTGCCGGCATGGGCGACGCTCGCAGCGGCGCAAATTGCCGTGCCTGTCAGCACAGGAATCCACAGCTGTCTCATTGCAACCTCGAATTTTGGATAAACCCTAAATGCACTCTCGTATAAGTTTTCTCTAAAGTCCACAGTGGAACCGGCACGAGGCGTGGCAGCAGGTATCCGCTCGGATCATCAAAAACGGCGCGATTGGCTCCCGGAGGCGGTGGACGGGGTTAAAACGCATTTCCCAAGAGTCGCCGGAAACACCCTGTGTTTCGCCGTTTACAAGCCGGCATAACCTGTTTCCGATACCTTTCAGCAAACAAGCCCGTCCACCCCGTCCAGCGCAGGAAAACCATTACAAATCAATTTCTTAAGCCGGATGTCGTTACCCCATCCATACACCATCCACCTCTGTGAACCCCGTCCAGAATCTGCCGTTGATGGACGGGGTTCCAGGCGCGGACGGGGTTGCCGTGGACGGGGTTCGTCATACCCCTGGAAATAAAAAACCCGGCTCGGTGGCCGGGTTGTCCTGACGTCAGTGCGCGTCAGAAAATCGAACCGTAATCATAGGCCGGCTCACGCCTGTCGAGGCTCCATTCCTTCGCCTCCTCCGCATCGCCGCGAAGGTAAGCGGCCTTTTTGTCGCCGTCGGGAAAGCGAAGGCCGTTGTCCCTCTTCTCAAACCCAAGGCCGACCATCGCCGCACGCATATGGGCGTGATGAGCCTTCGTCAGCTTGTTGATGGTTTCCGGCCCGTCGAAGCCGACCAGCTTCCAGACATCCGTGGCCTTGATCTTCAGCGGACCTTCCGGAATGCGCTCGCGAAGGATCTCCAGCCACGGCCCGAAGTCACAAAGGCGGGAGTGTACTTTCTTGTTGGCCCCAATCCGGACGACGATGGTCAAACGTTCGTTTACATTGCCAAAGGTGTTCCAACACCGCGTTGTACAACGAGTTCAGGCCATATAGCGCCTTGGCACCCCGCCGAAACAGCCTAAGTCGGCGAAGGCCCTCGTGTCAAAAGGACCACGACGACTGCGAGCGACAGGAGCACTCCGAGTACATAGAATGTGTCGGAAAACGCCATGACGAAGGATTGTTGCTGAACGAGCGTGCCGAGCAAGATCTCGGCCTCGTGATGCGCATGACCGACATCGCCGGCGCCATGCGCCATAAAATACTGCTGCATGTTCGTCAGAAACTGCTCGACGTTGCTTCCATAGGGCGTGACCGACTGGCCGATGATGTTGGAATGGAATTGTTCACGTTTGGTGATGATCGTTGCCAGTGTGGCCGTTCCCACTGCGCCACCGAGGCTTCGCATCATGTTGAACAGCCCGGATGCCGCTCCTGATTGCTCTCTGGGGATCCCAACAGTTGCGATACCGATCAACGGTGCGATCACCACGGCCTGACCAATTGCACGCACGATGTTGGTAATCATGAACTGGGGACCACCGTCGTCGAAGCTCAGATGCGTGTTCAGAAAGCAGCTTGCTGCGAAGATAGCCAGCCCGACGGAGACGATGGCACGCCGATCGAAGTGTTTTTGCAGCAAAGGCACGAAGGGGATGATCAGAAGCTGGGGCAGGCCGGCCCAGGCCAGCACCAAGCCGGTTTGCTCGGCGTTGTAGCCTTGAACTCCGTTCAGGTACGCAGGCAGCACGTACACCGAGCCATAGAGAGCAAAGCCAACGATGATATTGGCGAGCGTACCCAATCCAAAATTTCGGTGCGCGAGCAGACGTAGTTGGACAGCAGGTTTCGCGACGACCAACTCGATAATGATGAAAATCGTCAGTGCAATGGCTGCCAGGATGGCCAAGTGCACTATGTAGGGTGACCCGAACCAATCGTCCTTGTTGCCTTCATCGAGCACTGTTTGCAGCGATGCCAAGCCAACCGCCATGAATGCGATGCCGAGCCAGTCGCCGTCGCGCAGCAATGCGAGGTTCATCTTGGATCGTTCCAGCGTCKGATAGAGCAAGCCAAACATCAACGCCCCGGGGATAAGATTGATGAAGAAGATATACTGCCATCCGTAGTTTTCGGTCAGGTAGCCGCCGATGGTCGGCCCGATTGCTGGTCCGAAGGTCGCAGTCAGCGCGAAAGCCGCTAACCCCGTCGGCTGCTGGCGCAGCGGGATCGTCGTCAACACGCGAGTGAAGGCCATCGGAATCATCACCCCGCCCGTGAGGCCCTGCAATCCACGGAACATGATCATTTCCGATAGGTTCGTGGCAAAGGCGCAGCAGATGGAAAACAACAGGAACAGGCCGAGATTGCCGAGCAAGGCGCGGCGGAAGGTGAAGACGCGGCTCAGATAGTCCGTCAGCGGGATCATGATGATTTCGCCGATCAGATAGGCGGTCGAGATCCAGGTGCCGTTGTCGGAACCGGTACCTATTCCGCCTTCGATCTGTGGAAGCGAGGAGTTGGTGATCTGAATGTCGAGGACGGCAATCAGCGCCCCCACCATACAGCCGCCAACCGCGATCCAAGTGCGCACGCTGGCGCCCGGCTCGCGCTCAACGCCGGATGTTTCCATGCCCGCCATCGCCGTAAACCTCCCAAGGATTACTTGCTTGCGTTCCCAGGAGGGTTGCCATTAGCGGCCGGTCCAACCTTGATTGTGGTCGTTACCGACATCCCCGGAAGCAGGCGACCGGCAAGTGGATCCGACTTGTCGATGGTGATCTTGACCGGAACACGCTGGACGATCTTGGTAAAGTTGCCGGTCGCGTTGTCGGGCGGCAGCAAGGCGAACTCCTGACCGCTTGCCGGCGCTAGGCTGTTAACGATGCCGCGCACGGTGATACCTGAAAATGTATCCACGTCGATCCTGACCGGTTGGCCTGGCTTGACGTTGGCGAGCTGAGTCTCCTTGTAATTGGCGACGACATAGGCCGCCTGGAGCGGCACTACGGCCAGCAACAGTTGACCAGGCTGGGCGTAGAGGCCAACCCGGACTGCCCGCGCGCCGACTACTCCGTCGACGGGTGCTCGCAGCACCGTGTATCCGAGATTGAGTTCGGCCTGAGCCAGCGCGGCACGATTGTGACCAAGAGTCGCTTTTGCTTCGGACTCTTGAGCATCGAGCGTAGCGATCTGCTTCTGCGCGGCGACCAGTGCAGCCTTGTCCTTGACTACGACGGCCTTCGCCGAATCGGCCTGCGACGATGCCTGTTGGGCCTCTTCCACTGTTGCCGAACCCGTTTTTGACAGGGTCATGAAGCGCTGGTTGTTCTGTTCAGCGAACACCTCCGATGCCTGATCGGTATTGATCGTCGCTTGCGCTTCATCGATCAGGGCCTTTTGTTCGCTGAGTTGGGCGGCAATACTGACGATGGCCGCTTCGGCCTCGGCGACATCCGCCTTGGCCTGATCGACAGCCGCCTGAAAGTCGCGCGGATCAATTGTCGCGAGAACGTCACCGGCTTTGACCGGCTGATTGTCATTGACAAGAAGCGTCTGGATATAGCCCGCCACCTGCGGCGCTATCGCGACCACGTCGGCCTGCACATATGCATCGTCCGTCGATTGTTCGAATTGCCACACCGTCCAGTATTTCCAGCCGCCATAGGCCGCTGCACCAAGCGCCACTATCCCTATCGTACCCAGCACCAGCATTCGCCATTTCGGCTTTCGCGTCGGCGGAACAGGTGTCCCTGTCTCCGCTTGATCGCTCTCATCTGAAGTTTTCAGGTTTGTGTTCGCAGGATGATTGGTGACATTCATGGTCATGGGGGCTCCTGCCCCTGAAGCGCCAACTGGCGGTTTGGGCTGCACCGGGATTTAGCGATTCCAGCAAAGTTAGGTTCAGCCAGCCGGCCGACCCGACCGGGGAAGGCAGTGATGCGATGGATGAAAATTATCCCGTTAGTGTGTGTTCCATAACCATACGTTGGTGTAGGATATGCCGTGCTTTCTGGTCACGACTTTGAGTTCGGGCTTGCGACGAAGGCCAACTGCAGCAGGTCGTTGATCTGGCTGTTTGGATGCCCGCTGGCCGTAAGCGGTGGGCCGCCCCCCACCGAGATCATCTGTAGATTTGCTACTCGCCGCATGAGTTGCACTCTGGTATCGCGGCACAGGCTGACATTTCGAGTTTCGCGAAAACCCCTGACGGCGATAATCCTACCGGCGGCGCAGCCGTTCAAGGCGGTGAGACGCGCCCCTCCCGACGGCCGTACCGGACCGGGAAACTTGCCATCCCTGACTCGTGTTCGACAGTGTGCAGGTGATTGCGCTGCCAGTCATGGTCGTTCCGCTGAGACCGATCAGAGGCAGAATGCGCGACGACGGCTGTTCATAACAAATGCGATGCAGTTCGACGCGATACAGCCGACGCAGGGCGACGTTCACTCTATCGCCGGCTCGCCGCACGGAAGGCAATATGGACCGGCCCGGCACGGCAGCCGTCGTCCGTGGAGGTCCTGAAGCGGGCTGAATCTATGGCCCATTCCGGAACAGGCGTTTTGAATCAAGGTTCCTGATCATGCTGAACTGCAGCACGTTATCAGCTTCGAGCTGGGCTGCCGGCGCGGGCCTTCCTATGAAATAGCCTTGAATCTGGTTGATCCCATACTGCTGCATCAGCCGCTGATGTTCGATGGTCTCGACGCCTTCAATCAGGATCTGCACGCCGCGATTACGCAGCAGGCTGATGATGTCGAGCAACATCCTCTTGCCTCTTTCCGTATTGCAGTCATGGAGGAAGGATCGATCGATCTTGACGGTGTCGAACTCTATGAGACGGAGCCACGAGAGACCTGCGAAGCCTGTGCCAAAATCGTCAAGCCAGACCTGAGCGCCGAGCTTTCTCAGGTCGCTGATGCAACGAACGACGTCCTGGTCGATTTCCAACTCCACGCCCTCGGTAATCTCGAAAGCAAGCCGGGCGCCCGTCACGCCGAATTCTGCCAGCGTTGCCGCCACATAGGTGGCGAAACCCGGCGTCTTGAGTTCGATCGGGGAAACGTTGACGCTCGCGACCTGCACGAGGTCGGCCGCCAGCAAGTCCCGGCAAACAGTGCGGATTGCCCACCGGCCGAGTTCGACGATTGAACCCGTTCTTTCGGCGACCGGGATGAATTTGACAGGCGGTACGGACGTTCCATCCAGCATGCTCAAACGCATCAAGGCCTCGACAGCGTCCGTCTTGCCCGTCTGGACGTTGCGGATCGGCTGGTACACGAGAGAGACAAGGCCGTGATCGAGCGCGATCTTCAGGGTCGCAGCTATATCCTCGCTGTCATCGCTGCTCTCGGGATCTTCGGGATCGAAGACCACCAGGGTGTTGCGGCCCGCAGCCTTGGCGGCGTAAAGCGCGCGATCCGCTTCGTGAATGACCTTCTCGACCTGCTTGCTCTCGTCCCGCGTACAGGACACGCCAACACTCACCGTGATGACAGTGGTCCCGTCCCGCCTGTGTTCGTGTGGCCAGGCCAAGGCCCTAACGGCAGCACACATCGCTTCTGCAAGCTCGACCATTCGTTCTGGATTCGGCATCGGTGTGATGACGATGAATTCCTCACCGCCGTATCGCCCGATGATCGAACCCCAGGACTCGGCCACGCTTCGAAGAAGCTCGGAGACAGCGATGAGACAGCGGTCACCTTCCTGATGGCCGTAGCAGTCGTTATAGCGTTTGAAATAATCCACATCGATCAGGAGGACGGCAAATGGCGCGCTGTCGTCCTGCCATCGTTGCCAATGATCACGCAGACGTTGATCGACGGCCCGCCGATTTTCGAGGCCGGTCAGCGAGTCGGTGTTCGAGAGATGCAAGAGAGCCTTGCCTCTTTCGTCCGCGGCAGCTTGCTGCAAACTGGCTTCAAGAGCATTCAGGAAGACTTTGTAGCGCTCCCTATTGAGCTGAAGATTCACGTAGGACGTGAAAACAAAGCAGGAAAAACAGAACGCGCCGAGAATGAGCTTGTGCAGCAGCAACATCGGCGCAAACAGATAGAGGGCGCCAGTGAAGATGAGCACGTTCGTTGCGGAGGCGGCAAGAGCAACCGGAAACCGGAAACTGAAGAACAGATTGACGCTCATCATGAAGATCGCGCCAAACACCATATAATAGGAGAACGCATCCCTGACCGCAGTCATCTGGCCAGTGAGAAGCCAGACGAGATAGGCTGCGAGCACCGACAACGCCGCGGCCATGTCAACCGTATCGGCTTTTGCCTTGCGATAGAGCAGGAATTCCAGCACGCATAGTGCGGCGATGCCGACCACGAGCCGGCCGGCGACCGTGTACTGGACGACATCGCCGATAAAAAGATAGTCCGTGAAGGAGTATGCAAGGTAGGCAGCGACCGCTGTCCAGAGGCCTTTGCGCGTCGCGTTCTTTCGGCTGCTCTCGCTATTCTGCTTGTATAGGCAACGCAACTGTTCTGGCGACAGCGTCGGCCGCACGGTAGCAGCTGCGGTCTCGGCTAACACGTGCATCATGCCCCTGCCACCCAACATCTTGCAGCAGTTGCCCTTCRCAGACTGCCAGTGACGCTGGATAGCCGCAGGCAGACTCCACATCAACCGATAATGCCCAAAGGGGTCCCGAAGCGGGCGGGCTATCGCTCGGTTTCACTAATATTTTCTAAAGTCAGACGTGCATTTGCCCCGCAGTCCAACCTTAACGCTTGACCTCCGTGTAAATGATGAGGATTTTACGCAATGTTTTAAATTCTTGTTTACCAGTGAGGTTTCCGTGGCTCAGCCGCTCTTTTCTCTTGATGGCCAAAGCTTGATTACGCCGCAGTCCTTCAGCAATACGCTTCCCTTACCGAGCCGAGATAACGAGACAGACCATCTGCGAACTGCGGAGGCAGAGTTTGCGATCGTCATCAACATTGCCATGCAACGGTTCTCCGCGGGCGGGAACCTGCCTGATGCCGTCAGGTGGTTGATCGGCCAGCTCCATGAGGTCCGTCATAAATTCGGCGCTGCCGTGTGGCAGAAGCTCATCCCGATCATTCAGGCCCATCCCTCGGCAAAGATCCTCCAGCAATGCCCGTTCACCCGCTGGTCTTTTGACAAACCTCGCGGCTATTCTGGCGATGCCAGTCTCATAGACTTCATTTATGGGCATCCGGCGGTGGCCGAAGAAGTGGCCAGATCCACCCGTCTGGGCCTCGATATCTTCGACTACACGATAAATGCCCCCGGCCCGGTCGCCGTCAGGGAACGTCGCGACATCCTGACCCGCTATGTCGACGAGAGCGCTGCGCGAACAGGTCCGGATACCGAGGTGCTGGCCGTAGCTGCCGGTCACCTGCGGGAAGCGGAGGCATCGAAGGCCCTTGCGGAAGGCCGCCTGAAACGCTGGGTAGCCCTTGATCAGGATCCGGAAAGCATCGGTTCCGTCTCGAGCCAATTCCATGGAACGTCCGTCGAGCCCATCAATGGATCCGTGCGCGGCTTGCTTGCACGAAAGCACCGGATCGGCACGTTCGATCTGATCTACGCGGCAGGATTATACGATTATCTCACGGACAAGGTGGCAATTCGGCTCACGCAGATCTGCATGGAAATGCTGAAGCCCGGCGGCGTCTTCCTGTTTGCCAACTTTTCCAACGAGATGGCCGATGACGGCTACATGGAATCCTACATGAACTGGGAGCTTCTCCAGCGCTCCGAAGCCGACATGTGGCGTATTTCCCATCGCAGTGCGCCGGGAGACACTGACAAGACGGTCTGGTTCGGTGCCAATCGCAACATCATCTACGCTACCATCAGGAAGCAGTCGTAGGTTCCGATGGGTCGGGCGCGTCACAAAATCCGGGACATGTTCACTGCCGCTGCAGATCGATGCGGCTCGTCACCACCGATCGGCCCGAGGCAAGGTCGCGATCGACGGTCTGCAGGCGAAGCCCGTTCTGGCCCACCTTCTCGATCATCATGTTTGCGCTCCGATCGCCGTTGGTGACGCGCGCCCAGGTGACATTGAAATTGAGAGCATCGCCTTTCCTGCTGCCGACAAGCCTGGAGGGCTGGCCCGATGGGCCCGTATAGTTGCCGGTATAACGTTGACCGACAGCCTTTACATTTGCCGAGAAGCTTCTTGTGACGACGGCGAGACCACGGCAGTTGCCGTTCATGGCCACTGTCGTGGCGCTGGCGTCGGATTTCAGATTGCAGGACACGTTGACCTTCATGCCGCCGATCCTGGTCAGGACCATGCCGCTTCCACTCCAGTTACCCTCGAGCGAATTGAGGAAATCCGCCTCGGACGCGTTTGCGCCGGCGGCAAGGCCGGTGAGCGAAAGAAATGCTGCGCATAGAAGAGGACGCATCGGAGCACCCGGGAGTTTTCCTCAGCCGAAAACAGTCAAGGCGAGAAATAGTTCCGTTCTGCTGCCGAACTTGCGTTCTTATTCATGCCAGTGATCCGCCACCCATGGCGTCGGGAGAATATAGTGGCGCAGGTAGCGGAACGGTTTCTTGTTGCCGCGCTTTCCGGCGTCGAAGACGCCCCTGATATGATCGAGCCTCGTTTCGGCCCGGCCTTTCGGGCCGAATTTCCCGTCGATGGCATTCTGCGGGTGGAAGCCGCGCGGGAAGAGGACGACGCGGGCACTGGAGGGCAAGCGCGGCGTCAGGAAATAGTTCAGCGGAAAGGCCCAGTGGCAATCCTGCCGGAAATGCAAGACCCAGCTCCGCGGGAAGAACTTCACGCCACCCGGCGCATTGCGGGTGACGAAGCGCTGTTCATACTGATATTCATCGGCCACTTTCTGCGGGTTGGCCCTGAACTCCTCCTGCAGCGGCAGGAGCTTGCCGACCGGGAAGCGAAAAAGCGAACTCTGGCCGAGCTTTTCGAAAGGCGTCGTCTGGTTGCGGGCCATGACGACATCCTCAGGCGCTCCAACCTCGAAAAACGCATCGAGGGAGGCGACGATCACCAGGTCGAGGTCCAGATAGAGGACCGGCCCGCTCAGGCTCCCAAGCTTCGATCCCCAAAGCCTTGCCTTCGGCCAGATGCCTCTCGTRTTAACAGGCATTTCGACATCCAGAGGCGGCAGGTCCTCACACAGGATGCCGGAATGGAGGTCGTCCCGGCAGTCGGTGAAACAGGTAAAGGTGAAGGGCGGCGTTATGTTGCGTTTCACCATCGCAAAGAGACGGTTGATGAAGGTCGGCCCGTATCTCGTGCCCCAATTGATGCAAATTACCTGTCTAACCCCGCCGCTCGCAGCCAAAACATGCGTCATCATAGCTCGCCATTTCCCTGCCCGGATCCGAACCCCTCGCATCCGATGGAGCGGTTCGCAGGCCTGCATCAGATTTTCAGTTGGGAATAACCTGGCGGAAATGCAATCCTGACATCCGAGAGCCCTGGCCTGCCAGACCTCGTGTTTCGGCGGAAACCCACCGAAACCTGCTTTGTAAAATGCCTTGTATTTGAATTTTGCCGGGGTCGGAAGCGGTTTAAAGCGTCGACACAAAAGAAAGCATATCACTTGCGCTTTACCTGCTATCAGCGGGAGCATAAAAGACTGCCGACACTCCGCGTTGCACTTGCCCCGCCAAGCCGAGAGCAGTTTTCTCGCCACGGAGAAAGCTCCGAAAGGTTCATCATGTCCGCCACCGCTCAGCAATCCAACCGCACGCTCGTGGTTGCCACGATCATGCTCGCAACCTTCATGGTGGCGATCGAGGCCACCATCGTGGCGACCGCCATGCCGCGGATCGTCGGCCAGCTCGGCGGCTTCACCTATTACAGCTGGGTCTTTTCAGCATTCCTGCTGGCGCAGTCGACGACCACCGTCATCTACGGCAAGCTTTCGGATATTTTCGGCCGCAAGCCGGTCTTGATCGGCGGCATCATCGTCTTCCTCATCGGCTCGCTCTTCTGCGGACTTGCGTGGTCGATGGCCTCGCTGATCGTCTTCCGCCTGGTGCAGGGGCTGGGTGCCGGCGCGATCCAGCCGGTGACGATGACAATCATCGGCGACCTCTTCAAGCTGGAGGAACGCGGCAAGGTGCAGGGCGTGATGGCGACGGTCTGGGCGACTTCGGCCGTCGTCGGGCCGCTCGCCGGCGGCATCATCGTCGATACGATCTCCTGGGCCTGGATCTTCTGGATCAACCTGCCGATCGGCATCTTCTCGATCATCGCCTTTCTGCTCTTCCTCAAGGAGGACGTGGCGCACAAGGATGCGAAGATCGACTATCTCGGCGCCATCCTGTTTTCGATCGCCATCATCGCGTTTTTGACGATCCTGACAGAGACGGATGCGCCGGCCTGGGTGCTCATTTCACTTGCCGCCGTTTTCGTCGTGACCGGTATCCTATTCGTGCTGCAGGAGAAGCGTACGCCGGAACCGATCATTTCCATCGCGCTCTGGAGCCGGCGGCTCGTGGCGACCAGCAATGCCTGCATGCTGCTTGCCGGCATGGCGCTGATCGGCCTTTCGACGATCCTGCCGATGTATGTGCAGGGCGTGCTCGGCCGCTCGCCGATCGTTGCCGGCTTCACGCTCACCATGCTCGTCGTCGGCTGGCCGCTTTCCGTGATGCTTTCCAGCCGGTTCTTCAGGGCATTCGGCATCCGCAATACGTTGCGGGTCGGCAGCTTCATGTTTCCCTTCGGGGCCTTCTTCCTGCTGTTCCTGACGCCGGAAAGCCATCCGGCCGTTGCGGGCGCCGGCTCCTTCTTCATGGGCTTCGGCATGGGGCTCATCAACCTCACCAGCATCGCTTTGGTGCAGGACAGCGTGGAGTGGTCGATGCGAGGCAGCGCCACCGCCTCGATCATCTTTGCCCGCAGCCTCGGCAATACGCTGGGTGCCACCGTACTCGGCGCCATCCTCAATGCCGGTATCAACCACTATGCGAAGGGGAATGCGGCCAACAGCCTGCGTGAGGCGCTGAACCAGCCGACCGGGCTCTCCGAACTCGCCGCCGATCCGGCAGTGCGCGGCATTTTCGATGCGGCACTACACTGGAGCTTCTGGGGCGTCGTCGTGGTGGCGGTGCTGACCTTTGCGACCACCTGGCTGATCCCGATCGGGCGCGGTGTGAAGGCCGGGGGCGCGGGGAGTGCTGCGAGCGAAGCGGCGTCGCATTAGACCTGATCTTTTTCCCGAAGTGCAAAAATGCAATAACAAAGGAGTGACGCTCGCCCGGGTCATTTACAACAGCTCATTCGTTGGATAAGGCGAATTAGAGCATCAATAAAACCGGGAGCTGAAATACTAATGGTTGTTTCGGGATTTTTCAGACAAAGTCATATTCAAATTTTTATGCTCTCTACGATGTTAGGTCTGTCAGGATGCGTCACAAATAATAATGGCGTTCAGAATTCTGAGGATCATAGTCGAGCTCTAAGTGGAGAGCGGACAAAAATGGGCCAGTCTTACATGCTGAATCCAGACTGCAGCCCAAGAACAATGCCTAATGTAAAACTAATTCAAGCCCCGGAGCACGGATCCGTCGAATTCGTGAAAGAAAATATTTTCGCTAACTATAAGAATGCCCCTCAAAGCAGATGCAATTCCAGGAAATCTCCCGGAGTATCCGAATACTATACTTCAAAGAGCGGCTATTCTGGAAAAGATATGTATAAAGTGAGAGTGTCCTATGGGGAGGGAACGATCAAGGACGTAACCGTCAACATCAATGTGATCAAGAATTAAAGAGGCCTGAGCATCGGCGATCCCGTAAGTCGTAGCGCCACTCGTCACTTCACGCAGTCTCGGCCGCCTGCGGAATGGACTGCAGCAGCGTCTGGCGGGCCGAGCGAAGGTGGATGCGACAGGCAGCCTGGATCCTCTCCTGATCCCGTGCTTCGAGTGCTGCGATATAATCGAGATGTTCGTGGATCGCGCGCTCGTTGCGTTCGCGGGCGGCGGTCTTGTTCCACTGATAGTGATAGTGAAAGATGATGGCGATCGCGTCATAGAAATCGGCGATGAAACGGTTCTTCGAGGCGCGGTGGATCAAGAGGTGGAAGCGCTCGTCGAGGACCGAGAATTCCTTGAAGCGGTTGTTGATGTCCGAGAGCATGGAGAGGTGCTCTTCCTTGATAGTCGCAAGAGCAGCCCAGGCCTGATGGTCGGCAGGAAGCTTGCCGAACTCGGCGGCCGAATGCAGCTCGAACATTTCGCGCACATCGGCAAGTTCCAGCGCAAATTCACGGGTAAAGCCCTTCAGCGTCCAATGGCTGTTCGGCCGTTTTTCGATCAGCCCGAAGCGCGAGAAGCGGATCAGGAATTCGCGCACGCTGGTCGTGCCGGTGCCGATCTCGCGGGCAAGCTCCAGCTCGTTGATCTGCATGCCGGGGGCGGCCTCATCGGAGAGAATGCGCTGCATGAAGCTGCGCTCGATGATGTCGTGCAGCGAATCCGTTTCCTCCGAGGGGAAGAAGTCGCGGTCGACAGGTTGGCGCAGCACGATCTTCTGGCGCTTGTTCCAGCGGATGATGCCCTCATCGCTGAGGCGGGTCAGGATGGCGCGCGCCGTACTGCGGCTGACGCCGAGCTGGGCGGCGATTTCCGGCTCCGAAGGCAACGCCGTGTCCATGCGCAATGCTGCCGCATATCGGTTATAGGCTTCCTTGAAGACTGTATTCTGCCGTGCCATCAGACCCCGCTTTCCGCTCAAACCCGACGGCTCTGGCGACACGGCGATGATGCCCGCCGCCAAGAACGGGCACAGCCGGACCAGGAGCCTCTTCAGGCGACCTTTATCTTATTTTCGGTCGCATGCGGCTGTTTGCCTCCCTCATCCACAGGATCAATATTCCCGTTGACTTGAAAATGTTTATTGTAGATAAAAAACAAAATCAATGCGCATTCGTCGATGTAACGGGCGCAGAAGCGAACGTTTCGTCAGGGAGATGAAATTGGACAGACAGCCTTGGATCATCCTGTCGGCCGGAGACAATGTCGCGGTCGCAACGGCCCCGATTGCCGAAGGAGCGACCGTTGCCGGCGTTACGACGCGCCAGAAGATCGACCCCGGCCACAAGGTCGCCATATCGGACATTCCGATCGGCACAGCGGTCGTGAAATACGGCCAGGCGATCGGCCGCACCACGGCTGATGTGAAAGCCGGCGACCACGTTCACAGCCACAATCTGCATTTCGAAAACGACCGCCTTGCGGCGACCGCCAATTCGGCGCCTGAAGAAGCAAGTGCAGAGGACAGAGCGCGGACCTTCATGGGCTACCGCCGCGCAGACGGCCGGGCGGCGACGCGCAATTATATCGGCATCATTGCCAGTGTGAACTGTTCCACCACGGTCTGCCGCGCGATTGCCGACGAGGCCAACCGCACCATCCTGCCGCACTATGACGGCATCGACGGCTTCGTGCCGATCGTCCACGACCAGGGCTGCGGCATGAGCTCGACCGGTGATGGCATGAACGTGCTGCACCGGACGCTTGCCGGCTATACGCGCCATGTGAATTTTGGCGGCGTGCTGATGATCGGCCTCGGCTGCGAGGTCAACCAGCTCACCCTTTACGGCCAGAGTGGCGCGGGCGCCTCCAAGCGGCATTTCAACATTCAGGACGCAGGCGGGTCCCGCCGCGCGGTCGAGCGCGCCATGGGCGTGCTGCGCGAAATCGCCGCCGATGTCGGCCGTGAGAAACGCGTGCCGATGTCGATCGGCGAGATCATCATCGGTCTGCAATGCGGTGGCTCGGACGGTTTTTCGGGCATCACCGCCAATCCGGCGCTTGGTGTTGCTGCCGACCTCCTGGCGGCTGCCGGCGGTACGGCGATCCTTTCGGAAACCTCCGAGATCTACGGTGCCGAGCATTTGCTGCGCAGCCGCGCCGTCAGCGACGATGTCGCTAAAAAGCTCGATGAGAAGATTGCCTGGTGGGAAGACTATGTCGCCCTCCACGGTGCCTCGCTCGACAACAATCCGTCTCCGGGCAACAAGCGCGGCGGCCTGACGACCATTCTCGAAAAGTCGCTCGGCGCCGTCGCCAAGGGCGGCCGCTCGCCGCTGACCGCCGTCTATGGTTATGCCGAGCGCGTCACCGCCCCCGGCCTCGTCTTCATGGACACGCCCGGCTACGATCCGGTTTCAGCCACCGGCCAGGTTGCCGGCGGCGCGAACATGATCGCGTTCACGACCGGTCGCGGCAGCTGCTTCGGCTGTCGTCCCGCGCCCTCGCTGAAGCTCGCCAGCAATTCCGCGCTCTATACCTCGATGGAAGAGGATATGGATATCGACTGCGGCTCGATCGTTACAGGTGACGCGACGATCAGCGGCAAAGGCCGCGAGATCTTTGAACTGATCGTCGATACGGCCTCCGGCAAGAAGACGAAAAGTGAGATTTTCGGCTACGGCGACAACGAATTCGTCCCGTGGCATCTCGGAGCCACGCTCTGAATAATATTTATTGAATTTCAGGTCTTCACGAGGAGGAATGATGAAGACGAGGAGAATTGGCAAGACGGCGCTCGAGGTGACCGAAATCAGCTTCGGCGCCGCTGCCCTCGGCGGCCTCTACCGCGCCTGCCCGCGTGAGCAGGCAATGGAAACGCTGGAAACGGCATGGGATCACGGCATCCGCTATTATGATGTGGCGCCGTGGTATGGCCTCGGACTTGCCGAACGACGCGTCGGCGATTTCCTGCGTGACAAGCCGGAAAACGACTATGTTCTGTCCACCAAGGTCGGCCGTCTGTTGCGCCCGGTGCCGACAGGCACGGTTCCCGACTACAGCTATGTCGATCCGCTCTCCTTCGATGCCGATTACGATTATTCCTATGACGGCATCATGCGCTCGGTCGAATTCAGCTATGCGCGCCTCGGCCTGAACCGCATCGATATCCTCTTCGTTCATGACATCGGCGCCTATACGCATGGTGCGGCCAGGAATGCCGTGCATCTGAAGAATTTCCTCGATAGCGGCGTCAAGGCGCTGGAGCAGCTGAAATCCTCGGGCGCGATCAAGGCTTTCGGCCTCGGCGTCAACGAGGTGCCTGTCTGCCTCGACGTGATGCGCAACGCCGATATCGACACGATCCTGATGGCCGGCCGCTACACCCTGCTCGACCGTTCGGCCGTTGCCGAACTGATCCCGCTCTGCCGACAGAAGGGAACCTCGTTCGTCGTCGGCGGCGTCTTCAATTCCGGCATCCTCGCGACCGGCCCGGTGCCGGGCTCGCATTTCGACTATATGCCGGCGAGCGAGGAAGTGCTCGCCAAGGTGGGCGCAATGGAAGAGGTGGCCAAGCTCCACGGCGTACCGCTGGCAGCCCCTGCCCTGCAGTTTCCGCTGCACGACCCGGTGGTCTCCTCGGTGCTGATCGGCACCGCGCGTCCGTCGAGCCTGACGCGCAACATAGAAAATTTCGAGCCGCGGCTTCCTGCCGACATCTATCCCGAATTCGAACCCTATACGCTTGTCGCCGCGCCGCTCGGCGAAGAGGCCGTGCGGGTCTGAGGAGACACCATGCTTAAAGGTATTCACCCGCTTCTTGGCCCCGATCTGCTCTATGCGCTGAAGAGCATGGGGCATGGCGACGACATCGTCATTGTCGATGCCAATTTCCCTGCAAGCAGCATGGGGCCTGACGTCATCCGGGCTGATGGCGTCAGCGCCACTGCCATGGCCGAGGCGATCCTCACCCATATGCCGCTCGATACGTTCGTGCCGCAATCGGCATGGCGGATGGAGGTGGTCGGCGATTCCAAGGCGGTGCCGGAGGTTTGCGCCGAATTCCAGGAGATCGTCACCCGGCGCGCCGGCGATTTTTCCATCGCATCCGTCGAACGCTTCGCCTTCTACGAGATGGCACGGAAGGCGGCCTATATTGTCGCGACCACCGAGTTCCGGCTCTACGGCAACCTGATTTTGAAGAAGGGCGTCGTGCACCCGCACGAGGTGCAATTCGACTGAGGACCGTATTTTAGGTTCTTATGTATTGGAAACGAAAACAATTGCTTGGCAGACAATTTAGCGGGTAAAAAAGCGAAATCGGCACACTTGCAATTTGCTTTCGCCTCGGCTAGCTTCACATCGTAAATGTTTTTTATCGATAAAAATCGTCCGCCTGCGTTCAGCGGTCCGGTTTCATTGGAGGAGAACGCACCCTTAGAGGAGAACCCTTATGAATATCGTGAAATCCATTCTGTCTCGCCGCGCCTTTACGGCACTTGCAGGCGCCGCTGTCATTGCAACGGCAATGCCGGCCGCGTCCTTTGCCGCCGAGGTAACGATCCCGATCATCGTCAAGGACACGACGTCCTTCTACTGGCAGATCGTTCTGGCCGGCGCACGCAAGGCCGGCAAGGATCTCGGCGTCAACGTGCCGGAACTCGGCGCCCAGGCTGAATCCGACATCAACGGTCAGATCAGCATTCTCGAGAATGCCGTTGCCGGCAAGCCGGCCGCCATCGTCATCTCGCCGACCGAGTTCAAGGCACTCGGCAAGCCGATCGATGAAGCCGCCAAGTCGGTTCCGATCATCGGCATCGACTCCGGCGCCGACTCCAAGGCATTCAAGTCGTTCCTGACGACCGACAACGTCCAGGGCGGCCGTATCGCCGCTGACGGTCTTGCCGCCGCCATCAAAGGCGCCACCGGCAAGGAAGAGGGCGAAATCGTCATCCTGACGAACCTTCCGGGCGTCGGCTCGCTGGAACAGCGCCGCGAAGGCTTCCTGGATCAGATCAAGACCAAGCATCCCGGCCTGAAGGTGATTGCCGACAAGTACGGCGATGGCCAGGCAACGACCGGTCTCAACATGATGACCGACCTGATCACGGCAAACCCGAAGCTCGTCGGCGTCTTCGCCTCGAACCTGATCATGGCGCAGGGTGTGGGCCAGGCGATCGCTGAAAACAAGCTCGGCGACAAGATCAAGGTCATCGGCTTCGATAGCGACGACAAGACGGTCGGCTTCCTCAAGGATGGTGCGATCGCCGGCCTCGTCGTTCAGGACCCCTATCGCATGGGCTATGACGGCGTGAAGACCGCTCTTGCCGTCTCCAAGGGCGAGAAGGTCGAGCAGAACGTCGACACCGGCGCAAACCTCGTCACCAAGGCGAACATGGCCGAGCCGAAGATCGACGCGCTCCTGAACCCGAAGATCAAGTAAGAGCGACAGGCGGCCGCGCCGGCTTCAAAAGCCGGCGCGGCCTTTCTCATCCGTGGTATGGTTCACCAGGGATGGAGCAGACGTGACAAGAGGAGGAGAGGTCCATGGTCGGACTGGAAGAGGTCAGTCATCGCCACGATGACAGCGCCACGCTGAAAGAAGCCAATCGAATTCCCGCCGGATCGCCTATCCTCGAACTGAAAGGCCTGCAGAAGAATTACGGTCACGTGCAGGCGCTGAAACCGGCGACGCTGACCTTCCTTGCCGGTGAAATCCACGCCATCGTCGGCGAAAACGGTGCCGGCAAATCCACCCTCATCAAGTTGCTCACCGGCGTCATCACCCGCACGGCAGGCGAGGTGCTGTGGTGCGGCCATCCGGTGGGGCTGTCGACGCCGAACGAGGCAATTGCCCGCGGCATCAACGCCGTTCACCAGGAAGTCGTGCTCTGCAGGCACCTGACGGTGGCTGCCAATCTCTTCCTCGGCGACGAGGTCAACCGTTACGGGCTGATGCGCAGGAAGCAGATGGAGAAGATGGCGCAGTCCGTCCTCGACGATCTCGGCTTCGGCCTGCCGGCCGGTGCGCTTCTGAGCTCGTTGACGATCGGTCAGCAGCAGCTCGTCGCCACCGCGCGCGCCGCCATGCGCGGCACGCAGTTCCTGATCTTCGATGAGCCGACCGCCTACCTCACCCGCCAGGAATCCGCACAGCTCTTCAAGCTGATCCGCCGCCTGCAGAGTGAAGGCGTCACCATCGTCTATATCAGCCACCGCATGGAAGAGGTCTTCGAGCTCGCCGACCGTGTCTCGGTGCTTCGCGACGGCACGCATGTCGGTACGCGCCTGATCGGCGAGACCAATGAGGCCGAGCTGATCGCGCTGATGATCAACCGCTCGATCGAGCAGATCTACCATAAGGAAGAGATTCCGATCGGCCAGACGATCCTCGACGTCAAGGGACTTACAGGTCCGGGCTTCGAGGATGTGACGCTGAACGTCAAGGCAGGACAGATTGTCGGGCTCTACGGCCTGATCGGCGCCGGGCGCAGCGAATTCGCGCTCGGGCTTTATGGTCGCCAGCCGACAAGTGCGGGCGAAATCCACTGGATGGGCAAGCGCGTCGACATCAAGAACGAACGCACCGCGATGGAGCTCGGTATTGCGCTGGCGCCCGAAAGCCGGCGCGACCAGGGGCTTTGCCTCAACCTGCCGATCGGCCTCAATATCAACCTGCCGGTATTCGGACGCCTCAGCAACGGCCCGGTTATCAATCACGCACGCGAATCGACGAATGCCGACAAGCAGATCCGCGATCTCAGCATCAAGACGCCGAGCCGGCGTGTTCCGGCCTCCAGCATGTCGGGCGGCAACCAGCAGAAGATCGTGATCGGCAAGTGGCTGAGCCATGGCGCCCGGCTATTCATTTTCGACGAGCCGACTGTCGGCGTCGATGTCGGCACCAAAGCGGAAATCTACCGGCTCTTCGCCAAGCTGCTGAAGGAGGGGGCAGGCATCATCCTGATCTCCTCCTACCTGCCCGAGGTCTACGAACTGGCCGACCGGCTGCACGTCTTCCGCAGCGGCAAGCTCGTTGCAAGCCATGATTTCCACGCGGCGACGCATGAAGAAGTGCTCAGCGAAGCGATCGGCGTCTGAGCCAAAAGAATAAGAGGGAGAAAATTCATGACTGTCACCCCCACCGAAATCGTCGCGCCGCCGCCGCGCCGGAAGATGAACATTCTGTTCGGCCTGACGCTGATCGGGTTGCTGATCTTCCTCTGGGTCGTGCTCGGCTTCGTCACCGAGAGCTTCTGGACGCCGCTCAACATCTCCAACCTGCTGCGCCAAGGTGCGATGACGGCGATCCTGGCGCTCGGCCAGACCTTCGTCATCATCACCGCCGGCATCGACCTTTCTGTCGGCGCAATCGTCGGTTTCTGCACCGTCATCATCGCCTGGCTGCTGCAGGCGGGTGTGCCGCTCTGGGCGGCAATCCTGCTGACGCTGGCCATCGGTGTCGCGATCGGCTCCTTCCATGGCTTCGGCATCGTGCATATGGGCCTGCCGCCCTTCATCATCACGCTTGCGACGCTGACGTCGCTGCGCGGCATCGGCCTCTTGATCACCAACGGCTCGACGATCAGCATCACGGACGAGGGCTTCAGCAATTTCGCCCGCGCCGATTTCCTTGGCGTTCCAAGCCTGTTCTGGATGGTCATCCTGGTCGCGATCCCCTCCTTCGTCTTCCTGCATCTGAGCCGCTGGGGCCGCTACCTCTTCGCCGTCGGTTCAAATGCGGAAGCGGCGCGTCTTTCCGGCGTCAACGTCAAGGGGATGATCTACCTCGCCTATATCCTTTCGGCTTCGTTTGCGGCCTTCGTGGGCGTGCTGCTCGCCTCGCGTATCGCAATCGGTAACGCGACACAGGCCGACGGCTGGGAACTGCAGGCGATCGCCTCTTCGGTCATCGGCGGCACGTCTCTCTTCGGTGCCGTCGGCTCGGTGCATGGTCCGCTGATCGGTGCGTTCATTCTAGCGACCATCAACAACGGCGCAAACCTTCTGAACGTCAACTCGTTCTGGCAGCGCATCATCACCGGCCTGCTGATCATCGTCATCGTCTACTTCGATCAGCTTCGCCGGCGCCGGGCGGGCTGAGCGGGATACAAAACAAAGCCGGCCCACAGGGCCGGCTTTCTTCATTTCAGCAATGCGAGAACCGTCATGAAAGCAGTCCTTTGCCGCGAACCCGGCGTCCTCGATCTCGTCGAGCGCCCCTCCCCCGAAAAACCGGCACCCGGCTGGGTACGGCTCGCCGTCAGCCATGTCGGCATTTGCGGCACGGATTACCACATCTTCGAAGGCAAGCACCCGTTCCTCGAATATCCGCGCGTGATGGGACACGAGATCTCGGCGACCGTGCTCGAAGCAGGCGACGGCGTGGCGATGGCGACGGGCACACCTGTGATCGTCAATCCTTACCTTTCCTGCGGTAGCTGTGTCGCCTGCCGGCAGGGCAAGCCGAACTGCTGCACCAATATCAAGGTTCTCGGAGTTCATACCGACGGCGCTTTCTGCGAGGAGATCGTGGTGCCTGCGGGCAATCTCTATGCCGCCAAGGGCCTCAGCCTGGAGGCTGCCGCGACCGTCGAATTCCTGGCGATCGGGGCGCATGCTGTGCGCCGCTCCATGGCGGCTGCAGGTTCCCGCTCGCTCGTTATCGGCGCGGGCCCGATCGGCCTTGGTGCGGCAATCTTCTCGCGTATTGCCGGTCATGATGTGACATTGCTCGATACGAGCACGGAACGGCTGCAGATGGCCTCCGAGCGCTTCGGCTTCACGTCAGGCATCGTCGCCAATGATGGGACCGCAGATGCCGTGAAAGCCAGGACGGACGGCGATGGTTTTGATGTCGTCTTCGACGCGACAGGCTTTGGGCCGTCGATAGAGAAGGCCTTCGGCTTTGTCGCCCATGGCGGCGCGCTGGTGCTCGTCAGTGTCGTGAAAGACGATATCCGCTTCTCCGACCCGGAGTTTCACAAGCGGGAGATGATGGTCATCGGCAGCCGCAATGCAACGCGCGTCGACTTCGAACATGTCGCGGATTCGATCGCCAAGGGCCTCGTTCCGGTCGACAAGCTGATCACGCATCGCACGACGCTTGCCGACGCGCCGCGTGATCTTGCCCGCTGGGCGCATGAGAAGAGCGGCCTTATCAAGGCCGTCATCAAGGTTGCTGATTAAAGCGTAGCGATCGCGGCGCGCATCTGCCTGACGACTTCGACATCGGTCCGGTTCGAGGTCGGCACATCGAAGCCGAAGGAGACGGCGCGCGGATCGGCACTGGCAACGGGTGAGCTGCAGGAACCGTGGATTTCGTGAGCACCCGTCGCCCGCAGAATTTCGACGGCATTGGTTGGGCGCACGCCGCTGCCCGGCATGATCGAGATGCGACCGGCTGCCTTGGCGGAGATGCGCTTCAGCGTTTCCAGTCCATCGAGCGCCTTCGGCACACAGCCTGAAGTGAGGATGCGCTCGCAGCCGAGTTCGACCGCCTGCTCCAGTGCCACATCCGGGTCCGGCACGAGATCGAAAGCGCGATGCAGGGTCGAGCCGAGGCCGGCGGCATGCGCCTTCAAGCGATGAATGAGCGGCATGTCGAGCGTGCCGTCCGACCGGTTGGCGCCGATGACGACGCCGGCGAGGCCCGCGGCCCTGACGGCATCGATATCGGCCAGCATCGCCTTTTCATCCGTGGCATCGAAGATGAAGGGACCGGCGTGAGGGCGGATCATCGCATAGACCGGGATCGGTGCTTCGGCGGCAATTCGCATCAGGCTCGGCAGCGGCGTCAGCCCGCCAAGTTCCAGCGCCGAGCAGAGCTCGATGCGGCCGGCACCACCCTCGATCGCCGCCGCAAGGCCTTGAGCGCTATCGACGCATACTTCCAGCAAAACCGTCATCATCCGAATCCCTCTTCTTCCGCCGCAGCTTATTTATGCGAAGGCGGCATCTTTCGCGACAGGTCTTGGGACGATTTTTGCAGCAGTCGCGATCAGCAGGTCGCAAGCGTCAGCGGCCGCTTTCCGATGATTGAAGGCCACGTGGTAGGACATGGGCATCGGCTCGGCGAGTTCGACGATGCGCACTCGGTCGGCAATCGGCATGGCGCTGACGCGGCCGAGGAAGGAGACGTAACCGTGGTTGGCGACGAGATCGACGATGACAGGCAGCGAATCCGCCGCGGTGATATCCCGGTCGCGGAGGCGGCGATGCAGGGTACGGTCATAGCCGAAGGTCATGGCGGCATGGCCGATTCCGGTGCGCGGGCTCGGCGTGCAGATCGGATGACTGGCGACAAGCTCCGTGGCAGTTGCTCCCGTGCTGTCGAGCGGAGCGATCGCTACCATGTCGGTGCGCAGCAATTCGCGATGACGGAAGCTTTCCAGGCCGAAGACGGAATCGAGGATCGCGACATCGATGCGTCCGGATTTCAGCGCCTCGCGCAGATCGTCCGCGGTCATCGAGACCAGCGATAAGGCATTCTTGTTGCGGCCGGTATTCCACTCGGCGACGAGGCTGCCAAGGCAACGTGCGACCCAGCTTTCCGAGCCCGTAGGGATGATGGCGCCTATGCGCAGCGAGCGGGCGGTGCGCTGGTAGCGTTCGTCCGCAGCGGATTTCAGTTCGTTCCAGGCGAGGCTGATGGTCGAAAAGACCGCATAAGCAAATCGGCCCTCCTCCGTCAGCGCAGAGCCTTGTGCCTGACGTTCGAAGAGCCGGTCTCCGAAGAATTTCTCAAGATTGGCGATCTGCAAGGAAAGCTGCGGCTGACCAAGACGAAGGCGGCGTGCTGCCCTGTTGATGCTGCCTTGATCGGCAACCTCCAGATAACGCTCCATGGTGACTAGCTTGACTGGGATGCGGGCGGCCCATTGTCCGTAAGCTTCTGGTTCACGATGACCGAGCCTGTCTCCAAGCTGCCCTGTTGCAGCAAGGATCGGCGCCAATCCCTCCAGAACTCTGCCTCCGGCAAGCAGAATGACCAGTTCGCCCGAGGAACGCTCGGCGAGCTTCAAGGCAAGCTCCGTCTCCAGATTGTCGATCGCTGCCGACACGGTCGAGACGGAGACGTTGAAGCGGCGCGCCGTCTCGCGCATGGAGCCGGAAGACAGAACGTGACTTGCGATGAAGAGGGCGCCGAGATGCAAGGCTTTCTCCGGAAACTACTGAAAAGGCGGAGGATATGACGTGTTCGTGAAAAAAGATATCCCTGCTCGCGAAGGTGCAGGCTATCGTTCACCCATAGAAATCCGGGCGGCAAAAAGAACCGATCAAAAGCACCGGAACATCGTGGAAACACGCAAGGGGACAAAAACAAATCGCGCCGGCATTGGAAAAGGGAATGCAATTCCGCGCAACGGTCTGCATTCGCCGCCATAATCGCGCCGCGAGAGCGAATACTGGAGGGGGCTGCTTCGATTTTCGGGCATCGATTTTTCGGGCATGCACACTATTTCCATGACGCACGTATTTCCGGCATGATGGCCTGATGGCTGACCATGCCGGCTGGTTTTATGCGCGCAGGCTTCTCGTCCGGGGCTTTCGCGACGTTTAACGGTGTTCAACCAAGGGGATAATCATGCTGAAGAAATTCGCACTTGCCGTTTCGCTTGCCGCCTTTGCGGCCGGCGCGGCCCACGCCGCAGACGTCGTCGTTTCATCGAAGATCGACACCGAAGGCACGCTGCTCGGCAACGTCATCGCGCTCGCGCTGGAAGCCAACGGAATCAAGACGCAGGACCGCATCGCGCTCGGCGCGACGCCCGTCGTGCGCAAGGCGATCACTGCTGGCGAAATCGACATCTATCCGGAATATACCGGCAATGCCGGCTTCTTCTTCAACAAGGCCGATGACGCAGCCTGGAAGAACCTGGAACAAGGCTACCAGGCAGCAAAGAAGCTCGACTATGACGCCAACAAGATCGTCTGGCTGACGCCTTCGCCTGCCAACAACACCTGGGCGCTCGCCGTGCGTAGCGATGTCGCCACCCCGAACAACCTCAAGACCATGTCCGATTTCGGCAAGTGGGTTTCGGGCGGCGGGGCTGCCAAGCTTGCTGCCTCCGCCGAATTCGTCAACTCGGCCGGCGCCCTGCCCGCCTTCCAGACGACCTATGGCTTCACGCTGAAGCCGGATCAGGAAGTCGTGCTTTCGGGCGGCGATACGGCTGCGACGATCAAGGCTGCGGCCGACCAGACCAACGGCGTCAATACCGCCATGGTCTACGGCACTGACGGCGCAATCCAGGCTGCCGAACTCGTCGTTCTCGAAGACGACAAGAACGTGCAGCAGGTCTATGCACCAACCCCGATCATCCGTGAAGCCGTGCTGCAGGCAAACCCGAAGATCCAGGAAATCCTCGCTCCGATCTTCCAAAGCCTGACGGCGGATGAACTGCGCAAGCTCAATGCCAAGATCCAGGTCGATGGCGAGCCGGCTAAGTCAGTTGCCGAAGCCTATCTGAAGGAAAAGGGCTTCCTGAAGTAATTGGCTGATGCGCCCCGCCCGTTCAGGGCGGGGCTTTCTCCCACAGGGTAGGATCGATGGAAGAAACCTTAGCGGTCCGCAAACTGGACCGGCTCGGCGTGGTACTCGTGGCAGGCGGCATTCTGGCAACGGCGCTTCTGCCCTTCATCTATGTGAAGGCAAACCGTATCGCCGCCGGCAAGCCGATGCTCTTGACGCAACTTCTTCCGCAACCTTCCGTCGTCATCCTGCTGGTGCTGCTGGTTGCCACAGCATTGGCAACTCTCTTCCTGCGCAATGCTTTCATCCGGCTCGCCCTCGGCACGCTCTGCCTTGCGGCGCTGATCGCCGCCATTGGTCTCACCGCAACGGCTGCCACCCCGCCCGGCAGTACGGTGGCGCGCATGACGCCAGGTGGCAGTTTCTGGGTGCTCTTCGGGGTGATCGGCCTCATCATCTCCGACGCGCTGGTGAAGATCCGGCTGACGCCCTGGACGCGTGTCGCTGTGCTTGCCGCCTATACGGCGCTTCTCGGCCTCTGCCTCTCCTCCGGCCTGCTCGATAGCCTGTCGATCCTCCGGGAATTCTCCACGCGCTCGGCGCAGTTCTGGACGGAGGCCTATTCCCATCTGGTTCTGGCCTTCGGATCGCTTGCGGTGGCGATCGTGCTTGGACTGCCGCTTGGCATCCTCTGTTTCTGGGTGCCCAAGCTGCGCGCCATCGTGCTGCAGACGCTAAGTCTGATCCAGACCATTCCAAGCCTTGCGCTATTCGGCATATTGATGCTGCCGCTCGGCTATCTCGCGACGCATGTGCCGCTCGCGGCCGAAATCGGCATTCGCGGGATCGGCACGGCGCCGGCGCTGATCGCGCTCGTGCTCTATTCGCTGCTGCCGATCGTCGCCAATACGGTCGTCGGCCTCGAAGGCGTCGATCCCTCGGTGCGCGATGCGGCGGCCGGCATGGGGCTGACGCGCCGGCAGATCCTCACCGGAATCGACCTGCCGCTTGCCTTCCCCGTCATCCTCACCGGCATCCGTATCGTGCTGGTGCAGGCAATCGGCATGGTGACGATCGCCGCCCTGATCGGCGGTGGCGGCTTCGGCATCTTCATCTTCCAGGGGCTTGGCCAGACGGCCATGGACCTCGTTCTGCTCGGCGCCGTGCCGACCGTTTTCTTCGCCTTCTCCTCGGCCGTCATCCTCGATGCGGTCATCGAAAGCATCCAGGGGCCAGCCGCATGAGCAAGATCGAGATCCGGAACGTCACCAAGCGCTATGGCTCGGCCACCGTCGTCGACAATGTCTCGATGAGCGTCGAGAAGGGATCGATTACCGTCATCGTCGGCACATCGGGCTCCGGCAAATCGACGCTGATGCGGATGATCAACCGGCTGGTGCCGATCACCGAAGGCGAGATTCTGGTCAATGGGCAGAATATCATGGACGTGCCGGCGACAGAGCTTCGCCGCAAGATCGGCTATGCGATCCAGGGACACGGCCTCTTTCCGCACCGGACGGTGGCGCAGAATATCGCGACCGTGCCGCAACTGCTCGGCTGGGACGCAACCCGGACCAACAAACGCGTGAGGGAATTGCTCGGCCTCTTCAATCTCGATCCGGCAGCCTTCGCGGAGAAATATCCGCATCAGCTGTCTGGCGGTCAGCAGCAGCGCGTCGGCGTTGCCCGGGCGCTCGCGGCCGAACCGGAACTGCTGCTGATGGACGAGCCCTTCGGCGCGCTCGATCCCGTCATTCGCGGCAAGGCGCAGGACGATCTGCTGGCGATCCAGAAGCAGTTCGGCACGACGGTCGTGCTCGTCACCCATGACATGGACGAGGCCTTCCATCTCGGCAACCAGATCGCCGTGATGAGCGGCGGCAAACTGCTGCAGTGCTCGACGCCGGAGAAGATCCTGACAGAGCCTGCAGACCCCTTCGTGCAGCAATTGACCGGCACATCCGACCGGGCGCTGAAGCTGATGTCGCTGACCCCGCTGAAGGACAGTATGGAGCCAGCCAAGCCGGGCCTGCCCTATTCGCTGGCGCAGTCGCTCAGCCTTCGCGATGCGCTGGCCGAGATGATCTGGCAGGGCGTGGATGAGGCCGCCGTGCAGAATGCCGACAAAGCGGCTGTCGGTTCGATTTCGATGGAGCGGCTCATCGAACTGGGCCGCAAGGCATGAAGTTTCTCCTCGCCAATCTGTTTCGCGCGCTGGCGCTGGTGATCCTGCTCATCCTGATCTTCAGGACGGAGTGGCTCTCCTTCATGCTGGTGCCGCTGACCAACAACAATGCGCCGCCGGTCTATATGCAGAACAGCCTCGCTTCGCTGGCGCTCGGCCATCTGGAGCTGGTCTTCGTTTCGATTATCGGCAGCGCGGTGCTTGCCGTTCTCGGCGGCATTTTCGTCACCCGGCCAAGCGGGGCCGACTTCCTGCCGTTGTCACGCGCCATCGCCAATGCTGGTCAGACCTTTCCGCCTGTCGCGGTGTTGGCGCTTGCCGTTCCCGCTACCGGCTTCGGTGCTGCGCCGACGCTGATCGCACTCTTTCTCTACGGCCTGCTGCCGATCTTCGAGAATACGGTTGCCGGCCTCAAGCAAGTGTCACCGCAGGTACTGGATGCAGCAGACGGAATGGGCATGAACGGGACGCAGCGCCTCTTCCAGGTCGAGCTGCCCCTCGCCCTTCCGCTGATCCTCGAGGGGCTGAAGGTCGCAACCGTCATCAATATCGGCACGGCGACGATCGGCTCGACGGTTGCGGCAAAGGGTCTCGGCGAAGTGATCATTGCCGGTCTGATTTCCGACAATACCGCCTTCATTCTGCAGGGCGGCCTTATCGTCGGCCTGATGGCGGTGCTGATCTATGATGTCGTCGGCATGCTCGAAGGCGCGATCACGCGCAGAATGGGCTTGCGTCCGGCTTGAGAGGACGGCTACCAAGGCTGCCTAGGGCACGTTCGTTTTCTTCGAATCACGAAAGTGCTCTATCTGCTCGTTTTTACGCAATTCCGAACGCATAACCGCTGCACGTTTCTGCTGGAATTGCTCTGGATATCAGCGATTGGGAGACCGCCTTGGCCAAGATGATCCATTCCATGATCCGCGTTCTGGACGAGGCGCGCTCGGTCGAATTCTACAGCAAGGTCTTCGGGCTCAGGATTGCCGACCGTGTCGATTTCGAGACTTTCACGCTGATCTACATGAGCAATGACGAGAGCGGTTTCGAGCTGGAACTGACGGTCAACAAGGGCCGTATCGAGCCCTACAATCTCGGCGATGCCTACGGCCATCTCGCCGTCTCCGTTCAGGAAGTGGAGGTCGAGCACAAGCGGCTGACCGATCTCGGCCTCAATCCCGGCAAGCTCGTGGAACTCAACCGCGATAGCAAGCTCTTCGGGCTGTTCTTCTTCATCGCCGATCCCGACGGCTACAAGATCGAAGTGCTTCAGCGCCACGGCCGTTTTCAATAAAAGACAAGAGGCTGACATGATTGGGAGGAGAGACCTTCATAACGGCTGGACGCTTTCCTGTAACGATACAGGAAGAACCGGTCTGCCGGCGTCCATTCCGGCAACGGTGCCCGGCTGCGTGCATCTCGACCTTTTGGCCAACCGGCTGATCCCCGATCCCTATCTCGATATCAACGAGATCACCAATGACTGGATCGGCAAGACGGAATGGGTCTACCGGCTCAATTTCGAAGCCGAGCCCGATGCCATCACGATGCAGGAACTGGTCTTCGACGGCATCGATACGATCGCGACGATCCGACTGAACGGCGAGGAGATCGGCCGCACCTTCAACATGCACCGCACCTATCGCTTCGATGTTTCGTCGCTCTTAAGGGCAGGCACGAACGAACTCAGCGTCACCTTCCATTCCGCCTATGCCTATGGTGCGGAAATGGAGAAGCACTACGGCTACCGCCCGAACAACTATCCGGGGCCGGGCAACCTGATGCGCAAGATGGCCTGCAATTTCGGCTGGGATTGGGGCCCGACGCTTGTGACGGCTGGCCTCTGGAAGCCGGTGCGGCTGGAGAGCTGGGATCGGGTGCGGCTTGGCGAAACCCGCATCTCGGCAACGCTTGCCGGCGGCGATGGGCTGGTCAAGGTTCATGCGCGGCTGGCAAGACATGGCGAGACCGGACTGGCCAAGCTGACGGCCGAGATCGGGGGCGTGACGCAGACGGTCACGATCGACACAGATGCGGATGAGGTTTCGTTCGAGGTGCGCGTGCCCTCGCCGCAGCTATGGTGGCCGCACCATCTCGGCGCGCAGCCACTCTATCCGCTGGAGATCCGGCTGGAGGACGAGAGCGGCGATATCCTCGACAGCTATTACAAGCAGATCGGCTTCCGCTCGCTGCGGCTCGATACGTCACCGGACGCACATGGCTCTGCCTTCACCTTCATCATCAACGACGTGCCGATCTTTGCCTGCGGCGCCAACTGGATTCCGGACGATTGTTTCCCGTCCCGCGTGACGGCGGAGCGCTATGCGGCGCGGATCGACGAGGCGAAGGCCGCCAATATCAATCTGCTGCGCGTCTGGGGCGGCGGCATCTTCGAGCGGGACGAATTCTACGAGTCCTGCGACCGGGCCGGCATGCTCGTCTGGCAGGATTTCCTCTTTGCCTGCGCCTCTTATCCGGAGGAAGAGCCGTTGCGCAACGAGGTGATTGCCGAGGTGGGAGACAATGTCGTGCGGCTGATGTGGCATGCTTCGCTCATCATCTGGAACGGCAATAACGAGAATATCTGGGGTTTTGACGAGTGGGGCTGGAGACCGATTATCGAGGACGGCGTCAGCTGGGGGCTCGGCTATTATCTCGATGTCCTGCCAAAGCTCTGCGCGGAACTCGATCCTGACCGGCCCTACTATCCTGGCAGCCCCTATTCGGGCTCCATGGATATCGAGCCGAATGACGACCGGCATGGCTGCAAGCATATCTGGGACGTGTGGAACGACGTCGGTTACGAGGTCTACCGCAATTACATCCCGCGCTTCTGCTCGGAATTCGGCTGGCAGGCCCCGCCGAACTGGGCGACGCTGCAGGAGAGCGTGCATGACAACCCGCTGACGCCGGAATCGCGCGGCGTCTTCCATCATCAAAAGGCGACGCAGGGCAATGACAAGCTGATCAAGGGGCTTGCGGGGCATCTGCCCGTACCGCAGACGATGGATGACTGGCATTTTGCCACTCAGCTCAATCAGGCCCGCGCCATTCGCTTCGCCGTCGAGCACATGCGCTCGCATCGCGACATCTGCAAGGGCGCGGTCGTCTGGCAATTCAACGATTGCTGGCCGGTGACGTCCTGGGCGGCACTCGATTCCGCCGGCCGGCGCAAGCCGCTCTGGTATGCGATGCAGCAGGCATTCCACCCTCGCCTGCTGACGATCCAGCCACGCGGCGAAGGCCTTTCGGCAGTGGCCGTCAACGAGCAAACCTTGTTCTGGCGTTCGAAGATCAGCGGCAAGCGCATGCGGCTCGATGGTACCGTCCTGGCGGAGTTCGAATTCTGGCGGCTGCTCTGCGATCGGTTCGAAGCGAAGGAATTTCCTCTGCCTGCGGATATCGCAAAAGCCGGAGCAGCGGATGAGGAAGTCATCTTCGTCCAGATGCTGGACAAGCGCGCCTTCCACTATTTCGTCGAGGATATCGATCTTAAGCTTCCGGCACCTGATCTCAGCATATCGTTGGCAAAATCGGCCGGCGGCTACGATGTCACGGTGACGGCGCGGAATTTCCTGAAGGATCTCTGCTTGATGGCGGACCGGCTCGACCCCTCGGCTGTGGTCGACTCGATGCTGGTGACGCTGCTGCCTGGTGAAAGCCACGTCTTCCGTTTAACGACCGATAAGTCCTTGTCGGCCGAACAAATCGTCGTTGGAACGGTGCTTCGGACCGCCAATGACCTTGTGAACAAAAACTGAAAGGCCCCGCTCTCGCGGGGCCTCTGCCGGCTCATCTGCGCGGGCGACGTTACATCCAGTAGGGCGGCACGCCGTAATAATCATACACGCGGCGGCCATTATCGTTGTACCAGGTGTCGTCATCATCCGCGTAGCTCGGCGCGCCTTCGATCTGCTCCTTGGTGAGATCGATGCGGTAGCCGTCCAGCTGGGTATCATAGCTCAGCTTTGCCCAGGGCAGCGGATAGTGGTCGTGGCCGATGCCGAGGAAGCCGCCAAAACTCAGGACGGCGTAGGCAACGCGGCCATCCTGCTTCCCGAGGATGAGACGTTCGATGGAGCCGATATGTTTGCCATCGGCGCCATAGACGCGGGTGCCTTCAACGCGGTCACTGGCGATCAGCGTCGGCGTATCCTTCACATTCGGGTCGCGGCGAGTGGCGTCGGTATCCTGATTGAGCATTGTGCACCTCCTTTGTCGTTCCTCGTGGTTCATCCACACCGACACAACGTACCCTTTGCTTCAAAGTTCCCGGCCGCATGATGTTCGCAGGCACCGGCTGCGATATTGACGTTTACGTCAAGGTTATTGTAGCCTCAAGTTGCTTGAACCGTTCAAGCAATGGCATAAGCTGCCTTGACGGAGGATGGAGGAATCTTCCGATCGATCCCGGCGCAAATCCGGTTTCGGCGGCCGAATGGGAGAGAGAAAATGAACAGCATTTCCGTCCACCCAAGCGGTGAGAAACCGGAAAAACCATGGCTTGCCACCTATCCGGACATCGTTCCGGCCGAGATTCCCCCACTGGAATTCACATCGCTTCCCGACCTCCTGGAAAAAAACTGTGCCCGCTTTGCCGATCGCAAGGCTTTTTCCAGCATGGGCAAAACGATGACCTATCGCGAACTCGAGGCCCAGACCCGAAAGGTGGCTGCGTGGCTGCAAGATGCCGGTCTGCAAAAGGGCGATCGTGTCGCCGTGATGATGCCGAACGTGCTGCAGAACCCCGTCGCGGTCTATGGCATCCTGCGCGCCGGGCTCGTCGTCGTGAACGTCAACCCGCTCTATACGCCGCGCGAGCTTGAGCACCAGCTCAACGATTCCGGCGCCAAGGCAATCTTCGTTCTGGAAAATTTCGCGCGCACCGTCGAACAGGTCATCAACAAGACGGACCTGCGCCATGTCGTCGTCACCTCTCTCGGCGAAATGCTCGGGCCCAAGGGGCATATCGTCAATTTCGTCGTTCGCCGGGTAAAGAAGCTCGTTCCTTCCTGGTCCATCCCGCAACACAAGAGTTTCAGACAGGTCCTGGCCGAAGGCGCGCACAGGACCCTTGCTCCCGTTGCGCTCACCGGCAGCGACATCGCCTTCCTGCAATATACGGGTGGGACGACAGGCATTGCGAAGGGCGCGGTGCTGACGCATCAGAACCTGCTGGCCAACAAGCTGCAGCTGCAACTCTGGCTGAAATCCGCCTTCGACAAGAAGAGGCAGCCTGATGTCCTGAACTTCCTCTGCGCGCTGCCGCTTTATCACATCTTCGCACTGACGGTGAATTCGCTGATGGGCATGTCGCTCGGCGCCCATAATGTGCTGATCGCCAATCCACGCGACATTCCGGGGCTGGTCAAGGAATTCCAGAAGTCGAACATCCATATTTTTCCGGGTCTCAACACGCTGTTCAACGCGCTGCTCAACAATGCCGACTTCGCTAGGCTCGATTTTTCCTCGCTCGTCATGTCGCTCGGCGGCGGTATGGCAGTGCAAAGACCGGTCGCGGAGCGCTGGCTGAAGGTGACCGGCTCGCACATTACGGAAGGCTACGGGCTTTCCGAGACATCGCCTGTCGCGACGGCCAACCGTTTTGATTCCCCTGAATTCACAGGATCGATCGGCCTTCCCATTCCTTCGACGCAGCTCGATATCAGAGACGAGGACGGCAATTCGCTGTCGCTCGGCGAGATCGGCGAGATCTGCGTCCGCGGGCCGCAGGTCATGGCCGGCTATTGGAACAAGCCGGAGGAAACGGCGAAGGTGATGACGCCGGACGGCTATTTCCGGACCGGCGACATGGGCTTCATGGACGGGCGCGGCTATACCAAGATCGTCGATCGCAAGAAGGACATGATCCTCGTCTCCGGCTTCAACGTCTATCCGAACGAGATCGAGGAAGTGGCGGCCATGCATCCCGGCATCCTGGAGGCGGCGGCCATCGGCGTGCCGGACGTGCATTCCGGCGAGGCGGTGAAGCTCTTCATCGTACGCAAGGACCCTGGGCTGACAGAGGCCGATGTGAAGGCGCATTGTGCCGCCAATCTCACCAACTACAAGCGACCGCGTTTCATCGAATTCCGCACCGAGCTGCCGAAGACGCCCGTCGGCAAGATTTTGCGCAAGGACCTGCGCGGCTGAATTTGACCGTCCCGTGAAATTGCGAGCCATCCGCTTGTCGCGGGTGGCTTTTTTCATATTTCGACAGATGGCTGAACTTGATTTGACCAGGAGAAAGGGAATAGTTTCCGCAGCCCTCTCCGCCTCCAAAGGAGCCTTCCATGAATGCCATCGTCGAACAATTGAAGAGCACCGCGGCTGCCACCAAGGCCACCGATCTGCGCGCCGCATTCGCGGCCGATCCGCAGCGCTTTTCGCGCTTTTCCGTATCGCTTGACGACCTGCTGATGGATTTTTCCAAGACGGCCGTCAACGACGAGATCCTCAAGCTTCTGGTCAAGCTCGCCGAAGAAGGCGGTGTCGAAAAGAAGCGCGAGGAGATGTTCTCCGGCAAGGCGATCAACTTCACCGAAAACCGCGCGGTTCTGCACACGGCGCTGCGCAACCGCTCCAACACGCCCGTGCTGGTCGATGGCAAGGACGTCATGCCTGACGTCAATGCCGTTCTCGCCGCCATGGGCAAGTTCGCAGACGGCGTGCGCTCCGGCGCGCTGAAGGGCGCGACCGGCAAGAAGATCACCGATGTCATCAATATCGGCATCGGCGGCTCGGATCTCGGCCCGGTCATGGCGACGCTGGCGCTTGCCCCCTTCCATGACGGCCCGCGCGCCCATTTCGTCTCCAATATCGACGGCGCCCATATTGCCGATATCCTGAAGCTGGTGCAGCCGGAAACGACGCTCTTCATCGTCGCCTCCAAGACCTTCACCACCGTCGAGACGATGACCAACGCCCAGACGGCGCGCAAGTTCATCGCCGGCGCACTGGGTGAAGCTGCTGTTCAGCACCACTTCGCCGCCGTTTCGACGGCACTCGACAAGGTCTCGGCCTTCGGCATCGAAAGTGAACGCGTCTTCGGCTTCTGGGACTGGGTCGGCGGCCGCTACTCGATCTGGTCGGCAATCGGCCTGCCGCTGATGATCGCCGTCGGTCCGGAGAATTTCGGCAAGTTCCTCGATGGCGCGCATGCCATCGACAATCATTTCCGCAAGGCGCCGATTACCGAAAACCTGCCAATTCTGCTCGGCCTTATCGGTTTCTATCACCGCAATGTCCTGGGTTACCCGACCCGCGCCATCCTGCCTTACGACCAGCGCCTGTCGCGCTTTCCGGCCTATCTGCAGCAGCTCGATATGGAATCGAACGGCAAGGGTGTCACCATCGACGGCACGCCGGTCGAGGGCAATTCCGGCCCTGTTGCCTGGGGTGAGCCCGGCACCAACGGCCAGCACGCCTTCTACCAGCTCATCCATCAGGGCACGAGCATCATCCCGGCCGAATTCATGATCGCCGCGAACGGCTTCGAGCCGGAGCTGCGCCACCAGCACCAGCTCTTGATGTCCAACGTTCTCGCCCAGTCGGAAGCGCTGATGAAGGGCCGCACCTTCGCGGAAGCCAAGAAGCAGCTGACCGACAAGGGCATGGACGACAAGAAGGCCGATTTCATCGCCCCGCATCGTGTCTTTACCGGCAATCGCCCGTCGATCACCTTCGTCTATGACAAGCTGACGCCCTATGCGCTCGGTCGCCTGATCGCGCTCTACGAGCACCGCGTCTTCGTCGAAGGCGTGCTCTTCCGCATCAATTCCTTCGACCAGTGGGGCGTGGAGCTCGGCAAGGAACTGGCGACCGGCTTGTTGCCCGTCGTCGAAGGCAAGGAAAGCGCTGCCGGCCACGATTCCTCGACGCAGGGTCTTGTCGCTGCGCTGGCAAAGCTCGCCAAGTAATCCCGGCGAACGCTGTTATCGAAGCCCATCCGCCATGCGGGTGGGCTTTTTTATTTGACCCTGTCGAATTGCAGGGCATCTCGTCGTCTATAGAGAGAGAGTGACAGTGGAGGAGCTGATGACTGCAACGGATGACGAGCTGGTGAAATTCGAAGCCGAGGGTGCGCTACCATTGCCGCCGTCGACTGATGAGGGTTTCGTCGAAAACAAGGGCGCGCGTATTTGGTATGCGACTTATGGCGCAGGCCCCGCTGTCATCCTGCTGCATGGCGGGCTCGGCAATAGCGGCAACTGGGGCTATCAGGTTCCCGATCTTATTGAGGCCGGCCACCGGGTCGTGGTGATCGATAGCCGCGGTCATGGCCGCAGCACCCGTGACGACCGTCCCTATAGCTATCACCTGATGGCATCAGATGCGCTGGCGGTCATGGATCATGCCGGCATAGAGGAAGCGGCCCTCGTCGGCTGGAGCGATGGCGCCTGCACGTCGCTAGTCCTCGCCGACCAGCAGCCGGACCGGGTCTGCGGTGTGTTTTTCTTCGCCTGCAACATGGACCCCAGCGGCACCAAGGAATTCAAGATGACGCCCGTTATCGATCGCTGCTTCAGCCGTCACAGGAAGGATTATCAGGCGCTATCTGCGACGCCTGATCAGTTCGAGGCTTTCGTTGGCGATGTTTCAAAGATGATGGCGACGGAGCCGAATTATACGGCCGAACAACTGGCCGGAATCAAGGTGCCGGTCTCCATCGCGCTCGGCGAACATGACGAATTCATCAAGCCCGAGCATGCCGATTATCTGGCAAGGACGATCCCGGATGCTGAATTCGTGCTGCTGCCCGGTGTCAGCCATTTCGCGCCGCTGCAGCAACCGGACCTCTTCAATCGCGAGGTCCGGGCCTTTCTTGACCGGATCGAATAGGCTCAGAGGCCGATTTCGCGCGCCCAGGGCGTATCAGCACGATCGCCGGCGGTTCCGGATGCATTGAGGCGCTTCAACCCTCGTCTTGGCGCAATCAGATGGGGCAGCCTGATCGCCGTGGCCAAACCGAGCCCTTCCAGCATCCGAATGAAATACCAACCCAGATCCAGCTGGCCCGGTTCGATGCCGAGCCGCGCGGATTCCGGAAAGGCGTGATGGTTGCCGTGGAAACTCTCGCCGAAGGTCACCAACCCGAAATGCGGCAGGTTATACCCCTGCACCGCGACATCATCGATACTCCAGCCCTGATGGCCATCCCGGTGGGCAAAATGACCGACCAGCCAGTGTCCGGTCAGCGACACCGCTATCCGCACGGCAATGCCCCAGACTAGCCACGGCAATCCGCCGAGCATGAAGAGCATGAAGACTAGGGGGATCTGCTGTGCCATCCACGTCGCCTCCACGAAGCGATAGAAGCGATCGTGCCGCTCCCGCTCCCCGATGACGAAATGCGGCGGATGATCCAGCACCACTGCACAATGCATCTGCCAGAAGGCGTCGATGAAAAACGACCGCCTGTGTGCAAAAAGGTCATGGCACTCTCGCTGTCGCTGAGCCCAATCGCGAATATCGTGCGCATAGATCATGCCGAAGGGGCCGGCCATGCCAACCAGCGTACCAATATAGACGAGAAAATGTTCGATCCAGATATGGGTGCTGAACGAGCGGTGGATCAGCAGCCGGTGCATGCCGACCGAATGACCGAGGCAGATCGTGACCGCGGTCAACAGGATGAAGACGGCAAAGGCACTCCAGGTGAAAGTCAGCGGTCCGCCAATAATCGCAATCAAGGTCATCGTGGTAATCCAGATCGACTTCGCGGGCATCCAGACCACCCTGCCCTTCACTGGATCGCTTTTGTCATCAATCATCCGTCCGGTGGAAATGCTGCTCGTGGCAAACTCCCTCCCTTCGGGCGCATTCAACACTTGAACACCGCCCGCCAATTCATTATTTAAGGAATTACCTAATTACTTTGCGGCAAGAGAAACAATTAAGCAATGCATTAATTGCTTAATTGTTTAATGGATCGATGCAGCGATGCCTCGGGCACGGAGACAGGACTTGGAAGAAGAGATGTTCRATGACGCTGCGGAAGACGGTTCCGTCAGCGCCGCTCAGCGGGTATTCCACGCACTTTCCAGTGCGCCACGTCGGAAGATACTCGCCTATCTCTCGGCATCGGGCCTGACCGCCGGCGAGATCGCCGACCGCTTCAGCATGTCCAAGCCGGCCGTTTCGCAGCATCTTTCCGTCCTTGAGACGGCGGGTTTGATCCGGCGAGAGAAGCAGGGTCAGTTCGTCCATTACTCCCTGATCGAGAACAATCTCGTCAACACACTCAACGGCTTCGTGCAGGAAGTCTGTCCGGTCGGTCGGCCGATCAAGAAGGAAAGCCAGGCGCGCGCCCGCGCGAAAGACGCGAAGGAATTGCCTTGAGTTTCAAGGCAGCGGCGGGGTCTGGCTGAAAGTCTTACAGTCCAATCTCTTTTGCCCAGGGCGGATTGGCGCCGGCGCGGGAGACGGTGACGGCAGCCGCCTTGGCGCCGAGCGCCAAAGCGTTGCGGAGCGCCTGTTCGTCGAGGTTGGCGACCTGAGCCTTGGTCAGCAGGTTATCCATCTTCAGCGAGGCGAGGACGCCGGCGTCGAATGTGTCGCCGGCGCCGACAGTATCGACGACGGTGACGCGCTCGCTAGGTACGGTGACCTTGCGCGCGCTAGTGTAGCCGGTTGCGCCTTCGGCACCCTTGGTGATGACGACGAGCTTGGCGCCGTGGTTCAGCCAGTGAGCAGCCAGTGCGTCATGGTCGCCGTCCAGGCCGAACCACTCGAGATCCTCGTCGGAGAATTTCACGATGTCGGACTTGGCGGCCATGCGCTTGATGCGGGCCATGTGCGCAGGCTTGTCCTTGATGAAGCCAGGGCGGATGTTCGGGTCGAGCGAGATGACGCGCTTTGCGGCTTCGCGATCGAGAAGCGATTCGTAGGTTTCGCCGCAGGGGCTCGGGATCAGGCTGATCGCGCCGAAATGCAGCGCTTCGCAATCATCGCCGAGAACAGGCAGATCATCCGTGGTGATCATGCGGCCGGCGGTGCCTTCGTCGTAGAAGGCATAGGTTGCCTGACCGTTGACGAGCTTGACAAAGGCGATCGTCGAAGGGCGCGAGGTGATGGCGCACGGGCTGTAATCGACATTGCTCGCCTTCAGCGTATCGAGCAGGATTTCGCCCATCATGTCATTGGCAATGCCGGTGAAGAAGGCCGTCGGGATGCGCAGACGACCAAGCGCAATCGCCGTGTTGAAGATCGCGCCGCCGGCATAGGGCGCAAAGCCCTTTTCGCCAAGGGTCGTATCCCTCGGCAGCATGTCGATCAGGGCCTCGCCGCAGCACAAAATCATCGAATTCCTCCCAACAGGACTTACGCGTTTCTCAATCGATTAAGCGAGCTTTTGTCAAAAGGCTAGAGCGAAAGCTCACTCACGCCACCATTCCTTGCCGACCAGGCCAGCGGCGCATCGAGGAAGGCTTCGACTTCCTGCAGCGTCTTGTCGTCGAAGAGCTTCTGCTCTTTGGCGATCGCCAGAACCTCACGCCAGGTGGCGATATGATGGAACTGGACCTTGCCATTGGCAAAGCGCTGATGCGCCTCCTGGAAGATGCCGTAGAAGAAGAGCGCCATGCCGTGATCGACGATGCCGCCGGCGGCCCTTATGGCATCGATGAAGGTGAACATACTGCCGCCGGCAGTGGTCAGATCCTCGATGATGAGAACGCGGGCGCCTTCCTTCATGTCGCCTTCGATCTGCGCATTGCGACCGTGGCCCTTCGGCTTCTTGCGGACATAGATCATCGGCAGGCCGAGACGATCGGCAAGCAGTGCGGCAAAGGGAATGCCTGCGGTTTCGCCGCCGGCGATGCAATCGAACTGTTCGAAGCCGGCATCGCGCAGCAGCGTGCTGGCGGCAAAGTCCATCACCGTCGAGCGGACGCGTGGGAACGAGAGAAGCTTGCGGCAGTCGATATAGACCGGGCTCATGATGCCGGAAGCATATTTGTAGGGCGTCTCGGCATTGAAATGAACAGCCTTGATCTCCCAGAGCATCTTTGCCAGCAGCTCTGCCATGACGGCGCGGTCAGGAAATGTGGTCTGGATCATGCGGCTTCTCCTTCGGCTGACGTTCCAGCGGCAATAGCAGCAAGAGCGGTCGGTTTCCAGACGGAAGACGGCCGTCAGCCGAGCAGGCGGCCAATATCCGCAACCTGCATCTTCCTGAAGAGCGCGATTGCCTGCGCGCCCTCTTTCTCATCCAGCGAAACAGCGTAGCGAACAGCCGCCGCCAGGAGCTGCATGGTCAGTCGGGCAATGGCCAGAAGCTCCGGCTCGGCACGCTTTGGCCATAGTCGTTTTAACACCGAGAACAGGGCCTGCGCGTGGAATTCCATATCTTCGGCATCGACCTGCTGAAGAAGCTTGTCCGTATGGGTCGCGTGCCAGATATCGCGCATGACAGGCTCGCGGCGGAAGAAGGCATAATATTCATCCGCGATGACGCCGAGGGCTGTCTGCAGATTGTCCGCGTCCGTCACCTTCGCCAGTTCGTCTGCCACGCATTGCCGGCCCTGCTCATTGAAGCGCTCGGCAAGTGTGCGGATGATCGAGGTCTTGTCCGGGAAATATTGATAGAGGGCGCCGAAGGAAATCTCGGCCTTTTCAACGATTTCACTCATCTTCAGTGCATCGCTGCCGTTCTTTTCGATCAGCGCGGAGGCGACCGTCAAGATCCTTTCGAAGCGTTCGCGGCCGCGCTGCTGGCTCGGGATACGGCGCGGCTGGCCGGTCGGCTCCTGCTGGCGCCTGCGTCGTGGGATCACCTCTTCTGCCATCTTCCGCTTCCTTCGACTGTTGACAAAGAAAATAAGAGAGTTTATCTCATTTTGCAAATGAGAGAGTTTCTCTTGTTTTGAATCGAAGAGGAGTTTCGATATGCAGAATTCCGAAATCGTTCTGATCGGCGGATCGGGGAAAACCGGCGGCCGCATTGCCAACAGGCTGGAAGAGCTCGGACTTGATGTTCGCAAAGCATCCCGCTCCACGGTACCGGCCTTCGACTGGGAGGATCGCACGACCTGGCGCAAGGCACTCACGAGTGCGACGAGCGCCTATGTCGCTTTCCAGCCGGACCTTTCCGTCTCCTGGGCTGCAGAGGCTATCGAGGCACTTTCAAGACTCGCAAGGGAGTGCGGGCTGCAGCATATCGTGCTGCTGTCCGGCCGTGGCGAAGAAGGGGCGCAGCGGAGTGAGGAAGCGCTGCGGGCGGCCGGGATCGACTACACGATCCTGCGCGCCTCGTGGTTCTGCCAGAATTTCAGCGAGGGCGCTTTCGTAGAGTCGCTCATTGCCGGCAGGCTGGAACTGCCCGCTGGCGATATCAAGGAGCCCTTCATCGACGCTGGAGACATTGCCGATGCAGCAGTGGCGGCGCTGACCGATATCAGGCATCGCAACAGGATCTACGAGCTGACCGGTCCTCGCGCGCTGAGCTTCCGCGAAGCCGTGGCCGAGATTGCGGCTGCCTCGGGCCGTCCGATAGAATATGCACAGGTATCGATGGCGGATTTCAAGTACGGACTTGCCGCTGTGGGAATGCCGGCGCCGATCGTGGCACTTCTGGAAGAACTCTTCGGACAGGTGCTCGATGGACGCAATTCCGAGGTGATGGGTGGGGTGACAGAGATACTCGGCCGACCGGCAAAGGATTTCAGCCAATATGCGCGGGAGACCGCGGCAACCGGATTGTGGAGCGCCTGACCATGCAGATCGTTCTCGTCATTTCCCTTATTGCCGCTGCGATCGGCAGCGGCCTTGTCGCCGGCATCTTCTTTGCTTTCTCCACCTTCATCATGACTGCCTTTTCGCGCATCCCTGCCGAGCAGGGCATTGCTGCGATGAATTCCATCAACGTGACCATCGTCCGCTCGCCTTTTATGCTGCTCTTCGTGCCGACGGCGATCCTCTGCGTCGTCATCGCAGTGCTGGCCTTCGTGAACTGGCGCGGCGGCGCCTCTTCGATGATGCTGGCCGGCGCGGCACTCTATATCATCGCGTCCTTCCTCTCGACCATCGTCTTCAACGTGCCGATGAATGATGCGCTGGCGAAAGTCAGCGGCAACGGGCCAGACGCGGTGCAGCTCTGGACGACCTATCTCAGGGACTGGACGTGGTGGAACCATGTGCGCACGATCGCCTCGCTGTTGGCCTCGGTCGCTTTCGTGCGGGTGCTCATGATCATTTGAAAAGGGCGGAGGGAATAGCCCTCCGCCCTTCGCTGTTTCCGCGCAATTCCGGACGCAGAACCGCGGCACACCTTTGCTGGAATGCTTTAGCTCTGCTGGCAGAAGGTGATGCGGTTGTTGAAGGGGTCGATGACGCCCATTTCGAGGCCCCAGGGCGCCTCTTCGACACCCGGGTTCATATAACGATAGCGTTTGGCGGCGAGTTCTGCCTGATAGGCTCGGACATCCCTCACCCGTACGAAGGCTCGCGCGCCTGGGCTGGCATCGCCGGAATGTTCGCTCAGGTGCAACTGCATATTCTCGCGGGAGACCTGGCAATAGAGCGGGGAGTTTTCGCCGAAACGATGCTCCCAGTCGAGCGTGAAACCCAGGAAGCCGCAGTAGAATTCCATGGCTTTCTCGACCGAGAAGATGCGGAAGATCGGCACAGGTGGTTCGATACCGATAGCAGATTTCGCACCTTCGGCCTCATCCAGCTTTGCCGAGAGAATATTCCACTGGTCGAGGCCGAATTGTCTGGCGACAATCTCCAGGGTTTCGCTATGGGTGAGGGAAATATCGCGGTCGGCAAGCGCCTGCCGCAGGGTTTTTGCCATAAGCTTGGCATCGCGAAAATCGCGCATGGTTCATCCTTCTCCGTTGGCGGCAAACAGGAAGATCAGTGCCCGCGTCTGCTGACCCGTTCGCCATCGATTGCCAGAGCAAGGATGTGAAGGTGGAGTTGGACGCATTCACCATTATGCTTGCGCATCGCGGGGCGGCTGGCTGCATCCGGCCGATCTCACATTACGAAAGGTCGGGAGACGGATCAAGAGGCCGAGCGCGCAACACCTGTCGGCACCGAATGAAGGTGGCTGGCGAGTTCGACGCGGTTGCGGCCGGCGCGTTTTGCGGCATAGAGCGCCTTGTCCGCCTCGTTCAGCATGGCATCGAAATCCAGCGGCTCGGAACGTCCGGGCGCGACGCCGACGCTGACAGTGCATTTCAGCACTTCGTCCTCGATATAGATGTCGCGCTCCTCGAAAGCCTTGCGAATGCGCTCGGCGGCAAGCTCGGCGCGGCCGGGCATGATTTCCTTCAGCACCAGCGCGAATTCCTCACCACCGAGGCGGGCGGCCGTATCGCCGCCGCGGCAATTGGCGGAGAGTTCGCCGGCAAAGACTTTCAGGACGTGATCACCGGCCGCATGGCCGTAGCGGTCGTTGACCGATTTGAAATAATCGATGTCGAAGACGATGACGGCGGTCGAAGCATCCATGGAGCGGACGCCATATTGGTCGAACAGAGCGCGGCGGTTCAGCAACCCGGTCAGCGGATCGGTGATCGCATCCATGCGGTGACGGGCGGCAAGCCGCCATTGATGCAGTGCCAGCGACAAGGCGCCGATGCCGGTCATCCCGGCGATGCACACGGCGATACTGAGGTCTTCGGCCCAATTGCTGGGTGCGGCCCCGAGCACCAGCTTGCCGTCCCAGATCAAGACTGCGGCGCAGAGGACGAAGGAAATCGCCGTCAATGTGTAGAGGGCGGTAATGCCTGATATCGGCGCAGGTGCTTCTGCGCGGTCAAGCCAATATTGCCGGGCGGTGGTGAAGAGCAGGAAGGCGATGGCGAGATTATCCGCCATGAAGGCCAGACCATCCAGCCCGGCGATCATCGGCGGAATGGATGCGACCATGGCGACGAGTGCACGGACGACAATGCCCGATTTCGGGAGCCGACCGGTGCGGAACTGATAGCCCGCGCCCCAGATCGTGGCAAAACCGGCATGAAACAGCACGAAACAACCCGCACCGAGCAGGCGCTCGGGCTGTTCCACATAGTGGGCATAGGCTAAGATGCCGGCGACAACGAGAACGAGGCCGAATGCGCCGGTGAGAAGAAAGGTTTCAGCCCGGCGCGCAAGCCAGCTTCCCGTGAGCGTCACGGCAAGGCAGGTTGCTGAAACGCCAAGCGCCAGCAGCAATGAATTATAGTCAAGCATCATGCTTTAAATCTCCGCGGCTCTTGCCGCGCCGATACCGTTTTTAAAAATCTATCTCGTCATTGCTGACGAATGTCTTACGCATTCCGTTAAAAAACATAGGTTTCGCAGCCGAGCGTTACAAAATCAACGTTCGACAGCAACTATAAGAAGAAAAATATTTAAGCTTATACAGGTTCTCAGGCTTTGATCTGCCAATGCAATGCAAACATCGGATCGAAGACGGTAACCGGCCCGGCGCCGGTTTCGATCCTGGCGGGGAAGACCACGGGGTCGGCCTGCCGCTCCAGCGTGATATGTTCCTCGTTCGGCTCGAGCCCATACCAGGCCGGACCATTCAAGGAGGCAAAGGCCTCCAGCCTGTCGAGCGCGCGATCCTGCTCGAACACATGGGCAAGGCAGCTCATCGTGTTGATCGAGGTATAGATCCCCGCGCAGCCGCAGGCACATTCCTTCAACGGGTCGACATGCGGCGCGGAATCCGTGCCGAGGAAGAACCTGGCATCGCCGCTGGTCGCCGCTGCCCTCAATGCCAGCCGGTGATTTTCGCGTTTCGCGACCGGCAGGCAGTAATAATGCGGGCGAATGCCGCCGACGAGTATGGCATTGCGGTTGATGATCAGGTGATGGGTGGTAATGGAGCCGGCAAGATTGGCCCTGGCCGACTTGATATAGTCGATGCCATCTGATGTCGTGACATGTTCCATCGTCACCTTCAGTTCCGGCAGGCGCTTGCGAAGCGGGTCGAGCACCGTTTCGATGAAGACGGCTTCGCGGTCGAAAATATCGACGTCGGGCGTCGTCACCTCGCCGTGGACGCAGAGCGGCAGGCCGATCTTCGCCATGCGCTCCAGTACCGGCATCGCCTTTTCCATATCGCGCACGCCGCCGTGCGAATTGGTCGTGGCGCCGGCCGGATAGAGTTTTACGGCGGTGATGAGGCCGCTCTTCTTGCCCTCTTCCACATCGTCGGCGCTCGTGTGCTCGGTAAGATAAAGCGTCATCAGCGGCTGGAAGCGATGGCCGGCCGGAAGCGCCTTCATGATACGCTGGCGATAAGCGGCCGCATCCGCGGTCGTGACGACCGGCGGGACCAGGTTCGGCATGATGATGGCGCGCGCGAAGGTTCGGCTCGTATCTCCGATCACACCTTCCAGCATGGCGCCGTCGCGCAGATGCAGATGCCAGTCGTCAGGACGGCGGATAGTGATCGATTGCATGGGAGCCTCCGAAGCGATGCGGGTTTCGCCTCGATAGCATCAAGACCGGTGCAGAAACAACTGCTCAGGCCAGCGCGATTTCCAATGTGATGTCGGCGGGCCGACGATTTTCGAGAATGAGCCGGCCGTTCGGCAGGTCGTTGCCGTAGACTTTGGCGCTCGCTTCCTCCTCGGTCAGTCTATAGCCGCGCCAGCGATCCCAGAGGCGCTCTTCCAGAACTTCCATCGGCGGGGCGAGCATGATCGTGTAATCGAAGATGCCGTCGAGCTCGGCCCATTTGCCCTGCGTGAAGAGCAGATAGTTGCCCTCGATGATGATGAAGCGGTCCTGCGGATCGATCGGCCTGGCCGACGCGATCGCAAGCTCGCGCGAACGATCAAAGACGGGAACGAGGACCTCCTGATCGGCGGGCCGCACGGCTCGGACGATATCGAGGAAGCCGCGTACATCGAAGGTTTCCGGAATGCCCTTGCGAGCCAGCAGACCGCGCTCGATGAGAACCGTATTGTCCATATGGAAGCCATCCATGGGCAAAACGGCAGCACTCTCGCCCAGCACCTTCAAGGCGTCGGCGATATTGTCGGCCATGGTGGATTTGCCGGCGCCGGGTGGCCCCGCAATCGCAATCAGGAAGCGCCTGGAATCGCCGGCGCGGTTCAGGACCTCGCCGACGATTTCGCCTATTCTCGCATTCATGCCGCAACGGGCTCCGCAGGGGCTGCCTTGGCGCCGGTCATGAAGGCGACGGCATCGGACATCGTGTATTCCTTCGGATTGATGACCGTCAGGCGGCGTCCGAGACGGTGGATGTGAACGCGGTCCGCGACCTCGAAGACATGCGGCATGTTGTGCGAGATGAGCACGATCGGAATGCCACGGGCGCGCACGTCGAGGATCAGTTCCAGCACGCGGCGGCTTTCCTTGACGCCGAGGGCGGCAGTCGGCTCGTCCATGATGATGACCTTGGAACCGAAGGCCGCCGCACGGGCAACGGCGACGCCCTGGCGTTGGCCGCCGGAGAGCGTTTCCACCGCCTGGTTGATGTTCTGGATAGTCATCAGACCGAGTTCGGACAGCTTGTTGCGTGCCTGCTTTTCCATCGTCGGCCGGTCGAGCATACGGAACCACGTGCCCAACGGACCTGGCTTACGGATCTCGCGGCCGAGGAACATGTTGTCGGCAATCGACAGCGCCGGCGAAAGGGCGAGGTTTTGATAGACGGTTTCGATGCCTGCTTCGCGCGCTTCCATCGGTGATCTGAACTGTACCTGCCGGCCTTCCAGGGTGATCACTCCGTCATCGGGCGTGATTGCGCCCGATATCGCCTTGATGAGCGAGGATTTGCCGGCGCCGTTATCGCCGATGACAGCGAGGATTTCGCCCGGATAGAGGTCGAAATCGGCATTGTCGAGCGCAGTCACGCGTCCATAACGCTTGACGAGGCCACGGGCAGTGAGAATGGGTTCGCCAGCCATGGTCACACCGAAACCTTTCTGATCCATTGATCGATCGCGACGGCGGCAATGATCAGCACGCCTGTCAGCAGGACTTTCCATTGCGGGTCGGCACCGAGCATGTTGAGCCCCATGGACACGACACCGACGATCATGGTGCCGAAGAGCGTGCCGAGAATGGAGCCTCGGCCGCCGAAGAGCGATATGCCGCCGATGACGGTCGCGGTGATCGCTTGCAGATTATAGTCCGTGACGGCCGAGGACGGGGAAATCGAGCCATTGCGGCCGATCGAGACCCAGGCGGCGAAGGCAGCGATGACACCCGATATGGTGTAGACGGTCAGCAGCACCTTCTTGGTCTGGATGCCGGAGAGCTTGGCAGCTTCCGGATCATCGCCGACGGCATAGACATGCCGGCCCCAGGCGGTGTGATTGAGGACATACCAGAGCAGCACGACGAGCAGGACCATGGCGATAACACCGAGGGTCAGCACCGCGCTGCCGAGCTTGAAGCTCGTGGCGAAGAGATGGAGCAGCGGCGCCTGTTCATCGACATCGGTATCGCGGATCGTCTCATTGGCGGAATAGATGAAATTCGTCGCCATGACGATATTCCAGGTGCCGAGTGTCACGATGAACGGCGGCAGCTTCATGAAGGCGACGAGGAAACCGTTCAGCAATCCGCAGAGACCACCGACGACGAGGCCGGCTACGACCGCGATCGGTGTCGGTATGCCATAGGTGATGGCGACATTGCCCATGATGACGGCCGAAATGACCATGATGACGCCGATCGAAAGATCGATGCCGGCGGTCAGGATAACCAGCGTCTGGCCGGCGCCGAGAATACCGACGATGGCGATCTGCTGCAGGATCAGCGTCAGCGTATAGGACGAGAAGAACCGTCCGCCGATCGCTATTCCGAAGATCACGATCGACAGTATCAGCACGATCAGCGGCACGGCGGCCGGTGTCGAGTGCAGAAAATGCTGCGCGCGTTTGATCAGCGAGACATTCTCGTGCTCGAACGAGGCAACACTCTTGTCGCTTTCGTCGAGGACACGTTCAAATTCCTGTGCTCCGGTCATTGTTCCTCCTTCGCAGCCGCGCGCCGAACTCACGCGAAAGCCGTCGCCGATAGTCTTCCGGTCTTTGTTCAGCCGGTTTGTCGGGCGACGGCATATGGTCCGCCCAAAACGGCCGGGGATCAAGCCCCGGCCACTTCTCACACTTAGTTCAGGCAGGGCTTAGCCCCAGCACTTGTCCGTGCCTTCCTTCGTGTCGATCGACTTGACGCCGGAAACCGGCTTGTCGGTGACGAGGGAAACGCCGGTGTCGAAGAAGGACTTGCCTTCGGTCGGCTTCGGCTTTTCACCGCCGTCAGCGAACTTCTTGATCGCCTCGACGCCGAGCGATGCCATCATCAGCGGATATTGCTGCGAGGTCGCACCGATGACGCCTTCCTTGACCGACTTCACGCCCGGGCAACCACCGTCGACCGATACGATCAGTACGTTCTTCTCCATGCCGACGGCCTTCAGGGCCTGATAGGCGCCGACCGCAGCCGGCTCATTGATCGTGTGGATGACGTTGATGCTCGGGTCCTTCTGGAGAAGGTTTTCCATGGCCTTGCGGCCACCTTCCTCGTTGCCGTTCGTCACGTCGTGGCCGACGATGCGCTTGTCGTCTTCGTCGCCGATCTTGTTCGGGTCCTTCGGGTCGATGCCGAAGCCCATCATGAAGCCCTGGTCGCGCAGGACGTCGACAGTCGGCTGCGACGGGGTCAGGTCGAGGAAGCCGACCTTGGCGTCCTTTGCCTTGTCGCCCAGCGTTTCCTTGGCCCACTGACCGATCAGCTTGCCGGCGAGCAGGTTGTCGGTTGCAAACGTAGCGTCTGCGGCATCGGCCGGCTCAAGCGGCGTGTCGAGTGCGATGACCAGCAGGCCGGCGTCGCGAGCCTTCTTGACCGAGGGCACGATGCCCTTGGTGTCCGAAGCGGCGATCAGAATGCCCTTTGCGCCATCGGCAATGCAGCTTTCGATTGCTGCGACCTGGCTTTCGCTGTCACCGTCGATCTTGCCCGCATAGGACTTCAGCGTGACGCCGAGTTCCTTGGCCTTGGCTGTCGCACCTTCCTTCATCTTCACGAAGAAGGGGTTGGTGTCGGTCTTGGTGATCAGGCATGCGGAAACATCCGCCGCCATTGCCGGAGCGGAAAAGGCGACGCCGAGCGCGAGCGCGCCGAAAGCGAGAACTGATTTCTTCATGAACTCCTCCCAGATTAGCCGGCCCGCCCCAAGGCGGCACCGGAATTCATGCACGGCGAGACTTGCGGAATGTGACATGAGCCCCTCCCAAAGCCGTCCCGTGCCGTTGACGCTGGCAATTAAGAGCGAAAGAAAACCGCTTGTCAATAAATAAATCCAATTGAATTATTAATTCGATGTGGCATGCTGGCGAGAAATCGGGCATAGGCCGTTAAACGGGAGGAGTGGCCAATGTCGTCCTTGGATGGTCCGGATTCCATGCCGGCCCCACCACCAATTCTAAATCCGTCGGGAGGTGCGAACCAGATCAGGGTGCGCGCCTATAACGAACGGCTCGTGCTGTCGCTGGTGCGCCTATACGGCGCGTTATCGAAGGCCGATATCGCACGCCGCAGCGGGCTTTCGGCCCAAACCGTCTCCGTCATCATGCGCGCACTGGAAAAGGAAGGCCTGCTTTCGCGCGGCGAACCGATCCGCGGTCGCGTCGGCCAGCCATCCATTCCGATGCGGCTTAATCCGGATGCCGTCTATTCCTTCGGCGTGAAGATCGGTCGGCGAAGTGCCGACCTCGTGCTGATGGATTTCGTCGGCAACATCCGGCTGCAATTGCACAGGATCTACGCCTACCCCCTGCCGCACGAAATCCTGTCCTTTGTCACCAAAGGGATCAGGGAGCTGGAAGGGAGGCTCGACGAACGCGAGCGCAGCCGTATAGCCGGGCTCGGCATCGCGGCTCCTTTTGAGCTTTGGAACTGGGCGGACGAAGTGGGTGCGCCCGAGGGTGCCATGGAAGTCTGGCGCGACTTCGACCTGCAGGCAGAGATTGCCGAACAGGTCGCCTATCAGGTCTTCCTGCAGAACGACGCCACCAGCGCCTGCGGTGCGGAACTGGTCTTCGGGATTGGTCCGTCCTATCCGGATTTCGTCTATTTCTTCATCGGTTCCTTCATCGGCGGCGGGATCGTGCTCAATTCGGCGATCTTTTCCGGCAAAACCGGCACAGCAGGCGCCATCGGCCCACTGCCCGTGCGCGGCAAGAATGGCGAAACGCTGCAGCTCCTGGAAATCGCTTCCATCTTCGTACTGGAAAACATGCTGCGCGAGCGCGGCATAGATCCGCAACCGCTCTGGTATTCGGCCGACGACTGGGTGGATTTCGGCGAACCAATGGAAACCTGGATCCAGGATACGGCCAAGGCGTTGGCACAGGCGATCGTGGCAGCCGCCTCCATCATCGACTTCAGCGCCGCCGTCATCGATGGCGGCTTTCCGGACTGGGTGCGCCGGCGCATCGTTTACGCGACGATCCACGAAGCTGAAAAGCTCGACCTGCAGGGCGTCGTCATGCCCGACATCGTGGAGGGCCTGGTCGGCGCGCAGGCACGTGCCATCGGAGGTGCCAGCCTGCCGATCTTTGCGCGCTATCTTACTGACCAGAATGTACTCTTCAAGGAGATCGACAATGCTGAAAGGGCTTGACCCGCTCTTGAGCCCGGATCTGCTCGCGACATTGCGCGGCATGGGCCATGGCGATGAAATTGCCATCGTCGATGGCAACTATCCGGGTATCGAGCATGCGCGGCGGCTGATCCGGCTCGACGGACATCATCTCATTCCGGTCCTTGATGCCGTTTTGAGCGTGCTGCCAATTGACGACTTCGTGGCAGAAGCAATTTTCCGCTCAACGGTGAAGGCCGAACGCGACAAGCTCGACCCCGTTCATGAGGAAATGATCGCCTGCTGCGCCAGGCATGAGCCGGATCGAGAGGTCGTTCCACTTATCGGCCAGGATTTCTATGGCCGCGTGCGCGCGGCCCATGCGGTCATCCAGACCAGCGAACCGCGGCTCTATGCCAATATCATCCTGCGCAAGGGCGTGATCTATCCCACGGCCGCCGACGAACCCGTCAAGGCCGAAGTCGATCCCTTCGTTTATTGATAGCTGTGACGCGAGATCAGATCTCGCCGGCCGAAGGCCCCCAGACATCCGTCAGCGCAAAGCCGAGAGGATGCGGGTCGAAGGGGTCGAGTGCGACCTGCGACAGGCCGAAGGTGAAACCGCGGCCAGTGATCGTCGGGATGACGGCAGGCTTGCCGGCGACCTCCGTCACCGCCTGGAGGCCGACTTCGAATTCCGAGCCGATGATCGACTTCGACTTGAATGTGTCGCCGACTTTCGCTTTTCCGCGGGCGTAAAGGGTTGCCAGATTGGCCGAATTGCCGGTGCCGCAGGGCGAACGGTCAGCACGTCCAGGCCACATGGTCGTGCAGGTGCGCACCGTGCCATCGGCCTCGATATCGCGAAACATGACATAGGCGACGCCTGAGATTGCCGGAATTTCCGGATGGACGACGGGCATCTGCCGGTTGATGAGGTCCTTCAGCACCATGCCTGCCTGGACGAGTGCTGCGGCATTGGCCTTTTCGATCTTCGAATTGATCTGGCCGACATCGACCAGCGCATAGAAGATGCCGCCATAACAGATGTCGGCCTTGATCGTTCCCCAGTGCGGCGTGTCGATCTCGACATCCAGCTCGTGGACGAAGGACGGCACCATCGTCAGTTTCACCTTCTCGCAGCGACCGTCGCGGCAAGTGGCGGTCGCCTTGACGAGACCGGCTGCAGTTTCCAGTGTGACGATGGTTTCGGGCTCCTTCATCTCGACGATGCCGGATTCCAGGAGAGCGGTCGTTACGCAGATGGAGTTCGAGCCGGAGCTCGCATGCGCCTGATCAGGCTGCAGGATGATGAAGGCCGCATCCGCGTCCGGATGCTTTGGCGGCAGCAACAGGTTGACCGACCCGATCGGTGCACCACGCGGCTCGAGGCAGAGGAAACGACGAAGCTCCTGCCCCTTGGGGTCGGTGTTCAGCCAGTGAAGCTGGGCGGCGACCGTCTCGCCCGGAATTTTGGGCACGCCACCGATTGCGACCTTGCCGATCTCACCTTCGGCGTGAACATCCAGAAGCTGGATCGTGCGCTTCCATCTCATCTCTCAAGCTCCCAATCAGATATGATGCGCGATGGCGCCATCGACGCGGACATTATTACGGGTGACGAAGGTTCCGGCCATGACCAATGCTAGTATCGGTTGATACGGAATGGCTTGATATCAACTGATGTTTTGACACCTGCCACCATATCCGCGATCAACCGCGCCGTCGTTGCCGAATAGGTCAGACCGAGATGGCCGTGGCCGGTGGCATAAAAGACGCCAGGCATTTTCGACGAAGGCGAAACGATCGGGATCGTATCCGGCAATGCCGGGCGATGGCCCATCCATTCGCTGGTGTCCTGGACCTTGAGACCGGGAAGGATGCGTTGCGCGTGGCGCACCAGCACGCGCGGACGGCGGAAATCGGGGGCGGCCGTAAGCCCCGCCAGCTCGACATTGCCGCCGACACGGATACCGCCTGCGGTCGGCGTCACCATGAAGGCGCGATGCGGCCAGATCACCGAATAGCGCATGGAAATGCCGGGCTGCATGATCTGCGTATGATAGCCACGTTCGGTTTCGAGCGGGATCGGCTCACCGAGGGCCTCGGCAAGGAACCGCGTGTGGACGCCGGCTGCCAGGACGACCTTGTCGGCTTCGATGCGATTGCCGTTTTCGAGAAGAACGGCGGTCCTGCCATCGCTCTTGCGTTCGACAGTTTTCACTTGCCCGGACACGAAGTTGGCACCGGCGGCCTTTGCCGCATCTGCAAGCTTTACAACCAGCTTATAGGGATCGCGGATCGACTTGTTGTCCGGCAGCAGCACGGCCTTGGCGATTTTCGGCGAGAGGGTCGGCTCGTAATACTGGATCGCACCGTTGCTCAGCACCTCGAATTCCATGCCGTAGCGCCGCATCAGGTCAAGGTGGCCACGGTCCGCATCAAATTCGGCCTCGGTCTCGTAGATCGCAAGGCAGCCCTCTTCAGTCATCAGGTCGGGCGCGCCGATCGCACTGAGCATGGCGGTCATATCGCCAAGAGCGATCCTGGAGAGGCTCATGCCCGCATCCTCGATCTCTCTCAAACGTGCCGGACGGCCGGCCGCGAGAAACCGCAGGAACCAGGGCAGGATTTTTGCCGCATAGCCTGGCCGCAGCCAGACCGGACCTTCCGGATCGATCAGCCAGCGCGGCAGCTTCTTCCAGGTCGAGGGACCGGAACCGGCCGCGAAGTCGAGCGCGATGCTCGCCATATTGCCGTAGGAGGTCCCCCTGCCCGGCTCGCCCTTGTCGATCAACGTGACTTGAAAGCCGCGTCGCTGCAGTTCGAAAGCAATCGAAGCACCGATCACACCGGCGCCGACGACGGCCACCGTCTCATTCGTTTCATTCGCCATATCTTGTCCACCGCACGGCAGAGTCGGTGCCGTCGGAGATGTGATATATCACCGCGAGGCGAATGCCTATGATTTTTTACTGCGGATCTTCCGGCAGGCCGGCACCGACGCTATCGCCCACCGACCCCACCGTATTGTTCATAGACTGGCCGAGGCGGCGAACCTGGCTGTCATAGTTGCGGCGAGTGCGAGGATCGAAAATCGCGATCGGGGTGCTGACTGCGAGACTGACTGCGCTGCCGGCCGTCTGTGCAGCACCCATGGCGACTGCACCGACGGCCTCACCGAGCCCGACTTCGGAATCGGTGATGGTCTGGCCGGCAATCAGCCGGTCGCCGATGAGCTTCACGACTTCAGGGCTTTCGGCAAACTTGCCGTGGTTCAGGCGATCGCCGGTCTTCAGCTTGGTCAAGTCAAGCACAGTGATACCGGCAGCTTCCAGCTTGCTGCGATAAGGCTCGGCCGAGGGATCGATCTGGCCGAGACGATCGACATTGCCGGAGATGCGGCGCGAGAGCGCCAGTGCCCGGTCGTCCTGGGATACGAAGATGGTGAAATGCGGCCTGTCCTTGCCGAGGCTCTGGAACTGACGACCGAACACGTCGACATCGAGGTCCGGCGAGGCAAGAATGATGTTGTTGATCTTGGAGGCGACGCGGCCGTCGCGGATCGCCATCTGACGCAGCGCCTCCACCGTCAGCCATGTGCCCATGGAGTGGGCCATGACGGTGATATCGCCGACAGCCGGATTGTTGGCCGTGCGCCGCAGCAACTCTTCCAGCGCATCACGCGAATAGTTGGTGCTTTCCTTGTCATAATTGTAGTCGAAAATGCTGGCGCGCGAGGGCCAGGTGAAAACGACGGGCGCAACGTCGGCATGCGAATCATGGACGATCTGCGCAAAACGATAGACCGCATCCTCATAGCGATTGTTGAAGCCATGCACGAAGATGAGCACGCGCTTGCTCTTCGGCATGTGCGTCCTCAACCAGTTCTCGCCCGCCTTCTCGCCATCGAGCGGGTCAACTGCGACGGTGACGAAATCCTTGAGAGGATCGGCAGGCAGGCGACGCGGCCATTGCACTTGGCCAGCCTTGCGGTTGGCTTCCGGCGGAATGGAGACATCGACGGCATCAACCATCAACCCGGTGCCGCGCTCGCCGGAGAAGAGCACCGCCGGATTTTCATCCGCAGCACGCGTGGTTGCCACCAGAAGGTCGACGCGCGAAGTACCCGGCGGAACGGTGCCGGCTGCCTGCATGACGCCGATCGGCCGCCCGCAGGAAACAAGACCAAAACACAGGACAAGCAGGGCTGCGAGGGCTTTGCGAGAAACGCCGCATCCGCCGATCATGACATCTCCGCAGGTTCAGGCGTCATCGCGCCAAGCCACCGATATGCGCTTGCGGCGCGCTTCCAGATAGTCCGAGCCCGCGAGCCGAGTCAATTTCACGAAGGTTTTAGGCGAGATTTGATCCGGAAAAGAAAAGAGCCCGACGCGGGAGGAGGTGCGTCGGGCTCTTGATCCTGACTGACAACTGGGAGGAGGAGTGTTGTCAGTCCGATGAAAGGGAGCGCTGGGAGGAGGAGTGCGCTGCCTTCGGGATTATTAATACCCAATTCATTTGATGGAGAATAGCGAAATTACCGCAATGCAGCAATGCATTGGGCGCAATGCTTGCCTAGTTAGCGTCACACACGCGCCTCATTTTGCGGCATCTTTTATCAACTGATCAAAATTATTCCGCACATTGCGGCGGATAGAACCAGATGCCGCCGCCCTTCCCCTTGTCCCTTGCCTTTTTTATTGGCGAAAGGCACGCATCATCAAAGCTGCGCGTCTTTCTGGGCACTCTCCGGGAAACAGCGGCGCAAGGCGGAAAACGAAAACGGCCGCGACTGAGATCGCGACCGTTCAAATGCCGGTCCAATTCCAATCAGGCAGCCTTGAAGAGCTTCTTGCCTTCGGCGTCGAGAGCGGTGAACTCGTCGTCGGACAGAGTAATGTTCACGGCTGCAACGTTTTCTTCGAGATGCTTGACCTTCGACGTGCCGGGGATCGGCAGCATCACCGGGCTGCGTTTCAGTACCCAGTCAAGCGCGATCTGGCTGGGGGCAGCATTGTGTTTTTTGGCAATCGTATCGAGCAGTGAGCCGGGCTTGGCGAGATCGCCGGCTGCCAACGGGTACCAGGGGATGAAGCCGATATTATGCTTGGCGCAATAGTCGAGCACATCTTCGCTGGTGCGGTCGACGAGATTGTAGCGGTTCTGGACCGTCGCGACCTTGAAGACCTTGGAGGCCGCCTCGATATCGGCGACCGAGACTTCGCTGAGACCCGCATGGCGAATCAGGCCGGAATCGAGCAGCGACTTGATCGCGTCGAACTGTTCCTTGGCCGGGACCTTCGGGTCGATGCGGTGCAACTGCCAGAGATCGATCTGCTCGACGCCGAGATTGCGCAGGCTCTTGTGCACCTGCTGGATCAGATATTCCGGGCGGCCGAGCGGCAGCCAGATATTGGGACCGTGGCGTGTGAGGCCGCCCTTGGTGGCGACGACGAGGCCCTTCTTATAGGGATGGAGCGCTTCCTTGATGAGCCACTCGGAAACGTCAGGACCATAGGAATCCGCGGTATCGATAAAGTTGACGCCCAATTCCGGCAGGCGCTTCAGCGTGCGGATCGATTCATCGTGATCGGCAGGATTGCCCCAGATACCGTCGCCGGTAATGCGCATGGCGCCGAAGCCAAGGCGGTTGACCTCCAGATCGCCACCAATCTTGAAGGTGCCGGATTTCGCTGCATTGTAATCAGTCATCGTCTCTTCCTCTCTTGGTCAATAAATCACTCAAAATCGGCGGAGCCGGAGACCTGCCCTCAAGTGTCGAATATGGTCTTGAGAGACTCCAGCCTTTCGCGAACGGAGCTAATCGCGTCACGCCCAAGCAACAGATGGGCCGGCGGATCGTCGGATGCAATGAGCGTCAGCATTGCAGACGCTGCCTTTTCTGGATCGTACGGCTCGACGACCATCACCTGGATGACAAAGCTCCCGCCCCTTTTGCCGAGGTTCTCGGAAATGCCTTCGCAGGCAAACTTGCTGCCATGATGAAAAGCGATGCCCGGCATGGTGATGATCCCGTCCATCGAGATGACATTGAGGATGTGGCCGCTGCTGCGTTTGCAGCATATAGGGCAGCACTGCTTGCATGACAGCCACGGGCAAGAACATTCATCTTGGACGGGCGGCAGAGCTCACGCGCGTCGCCAACATCCCGGAACGGCATCGATCCGAAGCACCGCGACGACAAGTAGGGTGATCGTCGAGGGTGAAACTGCCTAGAACCCAGACTTTGCTTCTTCACCGAATTCGGCCAGCATCTTCCAGAGTTCACCAAGGATCTCGCGTGCGAAGGCTTCCATCGCGACACTTTCGGTCGAAGTACCTGGCACGCGCCGCTCCCAGAGCTCACCGCCAACGCGCAGCGCGCCGATGACAACAGCCGAAAGCAAGCGCATGTGTGTCCGCACATCAGGATCGCCGCCCTTGCGGGCGATCAGCGCCTCGGTCAGCTCCTGCTCCAGCTTGGCATATTTAAGCTGATCGCGGGCCTTGAGGGTCGGCGTGCAATGGATCAGCTCACCGAGCGCCAGAGCGCGCTCGTCAGCCGAGGCGGTTACGGTGACGATAAGGGCCTCTTCTACAGCCTTGACGGAGGATTCGGCGGCCGGACGTGCGGCAATCGCCGCCATCAGGCGGTCAGCAAAAGAATCCTGCCAAGCGAAGACGACCTCTTCCTTCGACGGGAAATAATCAAAGAAACTACGCTTCGAGACATCTGCGGCTTCGGTGATTTCCTCAATCGTCGTGGCGTCGAAGCCGCGCTCCAGAAAGAGGGTCATCGCTGCCTGCTCGATGCGCTCGCGGGTCTGGCGCCGCTTGCGCTCGCGCCTGCCCTCTACGGCTTCAGGCTGTTTCTTCTCTGTCATTTCCATCAGGTGTCATTCAGTCATCTGCTTCGGGGAAAGCAGAGATCTCCATATCCGCTCCGCTGCTGCGATATTTGAAACGCTCACGCGAAAGCTCCAGCGGCTTGCGGCGCGAGATCCGGTAGACGGAGGCCGGCGGCAGATTGCGTACCGTGCCGCCGATGCGCGTGGCTTTCAGGCCCAGGCGGTCAAGGATCGGGCGCGGCACGGGACAGCGCGGCCCATAGGTGAATTGATAGAAGGCGCCGCCTGCCCGCATATAGACGAAGGCACCGGCTAGGATCGAGGCGATCTTGCGCGGCGACATGGAAAGCAGCGGCAAGCCGCTGACGACTGCGCCGACAGGTTCACCCTCGAATATATCGGCCTGCGCCAGGTGACCGGCATCCATCTGCAGGATGCGTGCATCGGGAAAACGCTTCTGAAGCGACCCGATGAATTCCGGACCGTACTCGATCAGCGTCAGATCGGATTCGCTGATACCACGCGCAAGCAGCGCGCGGGTGAAGACGCCGGTGCCCGGCCCAAGCTCGATAATCGGACCATCCAGGGCCGCGATCTCGCTGGTCATGATCCGCGCGAGCGAATCGCCGGAGGGCGCAATGGCCGCAACCCTCAGCGGGTTGCTCAGCCAGGAGCGGAAAAAATGCAGGAAATCGGAGCATGCAGTTCTAGCGATCATGATTATCCCACCTGTCTGAAATGCGATTGACCATTGATGCGACGATCTCTCGCAGCATGGCAATTCCAAGGCAGCCCCGTCAATCCATCGTCTTTGCGCACGTCCTTCTCCATAAACATTTTGTGTATTTTTGTATTTATTGCATTTTTGCATTTAGTGCAATATACCATATCAAAACAGCAACTCGGCACGCGCTGCACCGCAAAAGGAACTTCCATGACTGACTGGATGACGAAGGACATACCGGACCAGACGGACTGTATCGCGGTCATTACCGGCGCGACGAGCGGTATCGGATATGAAACGGCCAAGGCGCTTGCCGGGGCGGGCGCCCGCGTCATTATCGCATCGCGCAATGTGGAAAAGGGCAAGCAAACGCTCGCGGATATCCGTGCGGCGCATGCCGGCGCCGAGGTAAGTTTCGAACCGCTCGATCTGGCGAGCCTGACATCGGTGGCAAACTGCGCCACCCGTCTCTCCGCCTCGCTTCCACGCATCGACCTGCTCATCAACAATGCCGGCGTAATGGCAATCCCGACGCGCCATGTCACCGAAGACGGGTTTGAAATGCAGCTCGGTGCCAATTACATCGGCCATTTCGCCCTGAACCTGCGGCTATTGCCCAGAGTATTGTCGGGCAGCGCCCCGCGCATCGTTACGGTCAGCAGCCTGGCCCACCGCTCCGGCAGGATCAACTTCGACGACCTGCAATGCGAGCAACGTTACGGATACTGGTCAGCCTATGCGCAGTCCAAGCTTGCAACGCTGATGTTCAGCCTGGAACTCGATCGTATGGCCAGAGCGCAGGGCTGGAATCTGAGGAGCAACGCGGCACATCCGGGCTACGCGGTGACCGGATTGCAGAGCACTGGTCCGCGCATGGGACGTACTGGCCCGAGCTGGCAGGAGCGTTTCAGCAAGTTGCTGGAACCCCTGCTCTCCCAATCGGCGGCCGCCGGCGCATTGCCGACGCTGTTTGCCGCGACTTCGCCGGATGCGAAAGGTGGCGTCATGTACGGTCCCGATGGATTTTATGAGCTGAAAGGCTCACCTGCGCTCGCAAAGATCGTTCCTGCTGCGCAGGATAAGGCGGTCTGGCGCAGGCTGTGGCAGGTCTCGGAATATCTGACCGGCCTTTCCCTCGACGGCGTGGCCGAAGCGTCTGCGGAACGAAAAAGGCAGCCGTAGCGGCTGCCTTTTTCGGGGTGGGGACGTCAGTCCCTCCCCTTCGCCCATGCCATCAACTGCTTTTAGTAGTTGCAGCCCGAGCTGCTGGTTGGGTTGAAGCGCAGGCCGCAGGCCATGTTGAGCGACTTCTTCCGACCGTACTGGTAAGGGTCGGAGCTGTTGGAAGCACCATTGACGGATCCGGTGGTGCGCGGCTCGTTGCGAGCGTTCGTGTTCTTCTGCTGCTTTACGACCTGCTGCTGCGGTTGCGCCGGGGCTGCGTTGGCCGATGCGAAAGCCGAAACGCTGACGATTGCGCCAAAGGCTACGGCCACGAGGCCATTCTTCACGATATTGATCATTTCTTGTCTCCTTGGGAGGATGGTTGGGATTTACGCCAAGGAGCTAGGGAGCAGATCTGTCACATTCCACTGCACCAGATAGCAATCACGACGACGTGAGATCCAATTGCGCGCAAGAAAAAGGCGGCTTTTGGCCGCCTCTCTCTTTGCCGGCTCAATAGCCGTTGTCGCATGGCATGCTGCCGGGGCCGATCGTTCCACTAAATGCTGGGTTGCACATAGTCTTAGGCTCGGTGCGATTGAGGGGTTGGCGGACAATCGCGCCCGTGGTGCGGGCTTCAACGCCGAACGCAGCAAGCGGATACCAGTAGCCATCGGAGTGACGGCGGGTACCGGGGCGTTCCGTGCGGAAACCATGGTAGCCATGCCAATAGCCGGCATGTACCTTATATTGCACCATTTCTGGGCTTGAGGCGACCGGATTCCGGGCCTGCTGAACGGGCGCCGCCAGCGCGGGAACGATAGACGAGAGGGCGAGAAGAGCGCTGAGCGCAATGGCGGACGGGACTAGAGTGAACATTTTCATGATAAACCCTCCTTCCTGGATTTATCTATGAAAAATGCGTTCTACGCGCGTGAAGTTCCGCCATCACACGCAGCTTCCTACACTTGTGATTGCAGGCGATCCGCCGCGACTGAAAGACACAAAAAATCAAAATTTGCGACTTTGCAGAAGCCGCTCGGGCGGGCTCCTGGGACATTTATCGAATGTGTGAATTCACCGTTCTTGATATGCGTACAAAGGACGGTAGCCCTGGCCGGCGATGCAGGAGACATATTGCCGATGGGCGGCACTGCTCGCATTCGTCTCCCGTTCCACCGGATCACGGTGACCGGTCAACTGCGCCCGCAAGTCGTACTGTTTGTTGGATTCGTCGTACATGGCATTGGCATCGGACATGCAGAGGCTGTGAGCGACGCCAGGCGGATTGACGGGCGAAGCGACAGCCACGAGCACCGGCGCATTGGCACGATCGACGCATCCCGCAAGGGCCGCYATCATCGCGACGAGACCTACGACACCAACAGTTCCCGTCTTCATGCAATCCTCCGGCTTCTCGCCTGCCATAATCCATCGCTTCCGCAGATAGACGTCGAAGGTTGCGCGAAACTAGGCTTGGATGGGGGAACTTCGCCGCCGACCAGGAAGCGGCGGTACTATATGGGCTTTCTCGGCATCAGCGAGCAGCGTGCAGAAGACCTGAACCGCTTTTTTGCCAGCACTGCGAAACACTCGATGGCGCCAAAGAGCCCAGGAAGTCACATCATCCGGTCGGCTCGACAATGGGTACTACGAGATCGAAAAACTCAAGTAGCCGCCCGCTCCATAGTCATAGGGCTGCGCACTAGACCCATTGACCGTGCATTCGAAATGCGACCGGATAGTAGTCGGGCTTCGGCAACAACCGATCACAAAGCAGCTCAATAACTGATCACAGGAATTTGGAGAGGAAATGGCGCACCCGAAGAGATTCGAACTCCTGACCCCCAGATTCGTAGTCTGGTGCTCTATCCAGCTGAGCTACGGGTGCGTCTGCAGTGGCGGCCGTGCCGCTTGCGTGGGCGGTTCTCTAAAGGGTCTTTTCGGGCAATGCAAGAGCAATTCGAAAAAAATCGCGACTTTGGTTGAGCAAGGCTCCATTGCGGAAATTGCATCACTTTTCGGCGTGCGACCGGCTGCGATAATCTTCCAGTGAAACCGGGCGATCCGGAATTTCGATACGGAACTGAGTGCCGACCGAGGGCTTTTCCACAAGTGCGATGGTGCCGCCATGGGCCAGCACCAGCTCACGGGCAATGGTAAGGCCGAGACCGGTGCCGCCAGAGCGGGCCGAGCCGCGGAAGGCGGCAAAGAGGTTCTGCCGCGCCTTAAGCGGCATGCCTGGGCCGGTATCATCCACGGTGATGCTGACGACGCTCCCGACGCGCTGGGCGGCAACGGTGATGCGCCTGACGATCCCTGCCCCTTCTTCTCCCGGAGAGGTCAGCGCCTGCAGGGCGTTACGGCAGAGATTGTGGATGATCCGGAACAATTGCTCACTATCGGCATCCACTTCCAGATCCAGACCCATCTGCTCGACAAATTCGACGCCGGTCTGAGGGTCGATGGCAAGGATGTCCTTCACCTCCTGTATCAGCTCATAGAGGCGGAGGCGGCGGCGGCGGGGCGCCGATTCGGTCGCCTTGCCATAGGAGAGCACTTCGGTCGTGTAGCCCACGGCTCGGTCGATGGTGCGCAACAGCTTCGGCGCGAAGCTCTTCACCATGGGATCATCGACATCGACGAGGCGGTCGGACATCAGCTGGGCGGATGCCAGGATATTGCGCATATCGTGGTTGATCTTCGACACCGCGAGGCCGAGTGCCGCGAGATTTCTCTGCTGCTTCAATGTCTTCTGCAGTTCGAGCTGCATGGATGTCAGGTTGCGGCCGGCAACAGCCAGTTCGTCGCGGCCGCCGTCTCCGACATAGACATGGAGCGGATTTTCGGGGTCGGAGGCAAATTGCTGCATGCTGCCCGTCAGCTTGCGGATAGGGCGGATGAGGATGCGATTGATGGAGAAGAAAATCAGTGTCGCGGTAAAGAGCGAAATCAGGATCGACAGCAGCAGAACGTTGCGGGCATAGACGAACATTGCCTTGCGCAGCGGCCTGTCCTTCATCACCACTTCGACGCCGGTATTCGTCTCGCCCACCGGTCCGTAGACGCGGATCATGCGGTTGCCGCCGAAGATCAGAGTGTCCAGCGCATCGCGCATGGCGGTCAATGGCGGGATATCTGTGAGGTCGTAAGATTCGTCGACCGAGGTTGGCATCTCGCTCATGGCAAGCAGGCGGGAGGTGCCGTCCTTGCGCAGCACAATCGCCTTGGTGCCGGTCGCCTCCAGCGTCTCTTTCTGCAGCGTCCGCGGCAGCTCCACCGGCTGCAGCCCGTCGATGACGATTGCGGCAGCGGCGGCCGTATTCAGGCGGTCCTCGAGCCAGCGGACACGCATGCTTGCGATCGAGGGAAAGAAGATCAGGATTTCCGCCAGCATGATGAAGAAGACGGTGAGCCAGAGCAGCTTGCCGGACAGACGGCTGAACATGCCGGCACGCGGATAGGAGCCCTTGGCAGCCTCGCCGGCCGCGATGTTTTCCGCTTTGGAAGTCTCGCCCTGGTCTTGAACCGGCATCTCGTCTTGTCCGTGCGGCGAAAGGCCGCCATCAGAATGAGCTTCTATATTAGAGCAGAATGCTCCGCTTTCAAATCTTTGCGAGGAGCGGCAAGTCGTCACAAACGAAAACGCCGCCCGCAGGCGGCGTTCCGATCCTGATTACAGAGGCTGTCAGAACTCTTCCCAGCTCTGCTCCGCAGCGGCTGCATTGCCGCCGAAGGCCCGGGCGACGCGGCTGATAGCGCGGCGCGCCGGAGAGGCAACTGGCTGGTGATGCTGCTGGCGCGCAACAGCAACGGACGCCTCGCTGGAAAGCTTGAAGCGGGAGATGAGGCGCACGAGGCCATCGGCTTCGGCCGACAGCTTGTGGGTCGCAGCCGAGGTCTCTTCCACCATCGCGGCGTTCTGCTGAGTGACCTGATCCATCTGGTTGACGGCGGTGTTGACTTCCTTGAGGCCGGTCGACTGTTCCTTTGCCGCTGTCGCGATCGAATGGATATGATCGTTGATGGCGATGACCCGCGTTTCGATCTCGGACAAGGCCTCACCCGTCGCCTGAACCAGCTTGACGCCGACCTGCACCTCATCGCCCGACTTGGTGATGAGCGCCTTGATATCCTTGGCGGCGGTTGCCGAGCGCTGGGCGAGTTCGCGCACTTCCTGCGCGACGACAGCAAATCCCTTACCGGCTTCACCAGCACGGGCGGCCTCGACGCCGGCGTTCAGCGCCAGCAGGTTTGTCTGGAAGGCGATCTCATCGATGACGTTGATGATCTGGCTGATTTCGCGAGACGCCTGTTCGATGCGGCCCATCGCATCGACGGCGTTGCGAACCACGACGCCAGAGCGGCCGGCATTTTCCTTTGCCTCAGAGACCATGACGGTCGCTTCCTGCGCACGTTCGGTCGAATTCATAACAACGGCCGTGATCTCGTCGAGAGCAGCGGAGGTTTCCTCCAGCGCGGCAGCCTGCTGTTCCGTACGCTTGGAGAGATCGTCGCTGGCGTTCCGGAGTTCGTTGGTATTGCCGTTGATCGCTTCAGTCGTTTCGCGCACTTCGCGCATGGTCGTCTGCAGCGTCACGAATGTGCTGTTGACGTTATTCTGCAGTTCGGCAAAGGCGCCCTGGAATTGGCCGCGCATGGTCTGCGTCAGGTCGCCTTCGGCAAGGCTTGCAATGACCCGGCGGGTTTCATCGACGCCGGCATCGACGCTCGACAGGAGCAAGTTGATGTTGCCGGCGAACTGGTTGAGGCTTTCGTCCTCATAGTCCTTGTCAATGCGATGGCTGAAATCGCCGGCGGCTGCGGCAGCGACGACGACCGACATGCTGGACTGCAGGTCGTCGCTCTTTGCGCGCATCGCCGCTTCCTGGGCATTCATGCGCTGGATAACGAGGCCGTTTTCCTTGAAAACTGCGACGGCTGCGGCCATTTCGCCGATTTCGTCCTTGCGGCCGGCAAAGGGCACTTCGACCTGGAAATTGCCGTCTGCGACCTCCTTGATCGCATCCGTCACCTTCTTGATCGGCCGGCTCAGGTGGCTGGTACCGATGTAAAAGCCCATGCCGACGCCTGCCGCGATGCCGATGCCGGTAATGCTGAGCACCAGCATCAGGATCCAGCTGCGGAAGTCTTCGATCTCGTCATTGACTGCCGTCAACTCCGCCTTGTCGGTGGTGACGATCGCGTCGATCTCGGCCTGGAACGCCTTGCGGTTGGCGCGGTTGGCGTCGTTGTTGCCCTGCTCGTTGGCCGCCTGCGGGCTGACCTGCGTACCGAGACGGGCCGTCTCGCTGCGGAAGGTGCGGAATTCCTTGGCGCGGTCAACGAGCTTGGTGAAGGAATCTTTCTGGCTGTCAGGCACAAGCGTCGCCCAACCGGCGATGACCTTGTCGATCTCATCCAGATCGGCCATCAGCCCCTTGGCGAAAGCCGGCGTCTGGTCGAGGCTCTTTGCAGCATAGATGCCGCGCGATTCCATGACGACGGCGGTGACAAAGCGGTTCAAGCGTTCGCCTGCATAGGCACGGGCCGCGGCGTGTTCATACGCCGTCAGGTTCGCGTTATACTTGGCCATCGCCGACAGCGCGGTGGCACCAATCAAAAGCGCAACGCCGCCCATGACAGACACAAGAAGATTGATTTTGCCGCGAATTTTCAACGAACGCTCCTCGCCTCACAATGCCTGGAAAACACACTCCCAGCCGATGCATTGGAAGATCGGGTAAATTCGTTAATGTTGTATTTCGAATATTAACAATATCGACTACAGGAAATTACCCATATTTACTGTTAGCCGCGTTATGTTTCGTCTAGAACCGAGCATCTTCAAGAAAGAAAAACTCCGGCTGACAGCTTTCCGAAGCCTTCAGAAGAAATATACAACCATATAGTGAACCGCCGCATTCGTTAACACCAAAGTGCGAAATCTTGCCATCTACCGTGTGTATTCAGGAATCTGCCTGCCATAATTGACTTTGAGAGGCTTCATCCGTATAAGCCGCCGCACGTCCGGTCGTTTCAGGTCTTTTGCGACCTCGTCCGTTCGAAAAACCACGCTCCTTGCATTATGCAAATTCAAGAAGGGCCGCACTCCGCGGTGTTTAAATAAATGAAGCGTACCTATCAGCCCTCGAAGCTTGTTCGCAAGCGCCGCCACGGTTTCCGTGCGCGTTTGGCCACTAAGGGCGGCCGCAAGGTCATCGTTGCTCGCCGCGCACGCGGCCGCAAGCGTCTTTCGGCCTAAGGCCGGAATTGCCCGATAGAAAATGACGGGCGAATTGAAGACCAAAGAAGACAAACAGATTGTCGGGCGGCTCTTGAGCCGCCCGCAATTTCTTGCAGTCCGCGAAGGCGAAAAGCGCCGCGGCCCTCTCTTCCTTCTCGAGGTCCTGAACCGCAAGGAAGAAGAAAGCGAAGCCCGCGTCGGCTTCACAGTCACCAAAAAACATGGCAACGCCGTCGAAAGAAACCGCATGCGGCGGCGCCTTAAAGAGGCGGTGCGGCTTCATGCAGGGTTTGCAATGCAGCCCGGACACGACTATGTGGTTGTCGCCCGCAGGGACGTTTTGACGGCGTCCTTCGATGAACTGGCCGCGGAACTGAAAGCCCGCGTGGAAACCAGGCCGAAACACCGGCGCCCGAAAGACGAGCGCCCCAGGAACGTATGATGCAAAACAACCGCAATTACTTCATTGCGATCGCTCTCTCGGTGCTGATCGTCCTTGGCTGGCAGTTCCTCTATATGAACCCGCGCATCGAAGCTCAGCGCAAGGCTCAGGAAGCGCAGAAGGCACAGCAGCAGACCGAGCAGACGCAGCAGCCTGCCGCAAGCAGCAGCCCGAGCGCCCAGACGAATGGCGCCGCCCCGACAGGCCAGGCAGTTGCGACCGCTACCCGCGAAGAAGCGCTTGCAAAGACGCCGCGTGTTGCCATCGACACCGCCGCGCTCTCCGGCTCCATCAACCTCGTCGGCGCTCGCCTCGATGACCTGAAGCTCAAGGCCTATCACGAGACGGTCGATGACTCGAGCCCGATCATCACGCTGTTCTCACCAGCTGAAACCAAGGATGGTTACTTCACCGAACTCGGTTATGTCGGCAGTGACACGACAGGCACCGTTCCAGGCCCATCCACCGTGTGGACCGCACCGGAGGGCGCAAAGCTCACCGAAAAGACGCCGGTCACTCTTACCTACACAAATGACAAGGGCATCACCTTCGCCCGCACGATCTCCGTCGACGAGCATTACATGTTCACGGTCACGGACAAGATCCAGAACGCCGGCCAGGCACCTGTCTCGCTTTCCTCTTACGGCCGCGTGACGCGCTACAACAAGCCGACGACGCCGTCCGTCTACGTTCTGCATGAAGGCTTCATCGGCGTCATCGGCGACGACGGTCTCATCGAGAGCAAATATTCGGCAGTCGAGAAGGAAGCCGTTACCCCGCCAAAATCCACCGGCGGCTGGCTCGGGATTACTGACAAGTATTGGGCCGCGACAATCATCCCGCCGCAGCAGGCACCCTATGACGCGCGTTTCTCGCACTTCACCGACGGGCAGCCGCGCTACCAGGCGGACTATAAGGAAGACGCCTTTACAATTGCGCCGGGCCAGTCGGTCGAACTCAAGAATCTTGTCTTTGCCGGTGCGAAGGAAGTTCCCGTCATCGACGGCTACGAACAGAGCTACAACATCCCGCGCTTCGACCGCCTGATCGACTGGGGCTGGTTCTATTTCATCACCAAGCCGATGTTCAAGCTGATGGATTTCTTCTTCCGCTACTTCGGCAATTTCGGCGTGGCGATCCTCTGCACGACCATCGTCGTCAAGGCGCTGTTCTTCCCGCTCGCCAGCAAGCAGTATGCTTCGATGGCGAACATGAAGCGCATGCAGCCGAAGATGGAAGAGCTGAAGGCCAAGTTCGGCGACGACCGTATGGGCCTGCAGCAGGCGACGATGCAGCTCTACAAGGAAGAAAAGATCAACCCGATCGCCGGCTGCTGGCCGGTGGCGCTGCAGATTCCGATCTTCTTCTCGCTCTACAAGGTGATCTACATCACCATCGAAATGCGCCATGCGCCGTTCTTCGGCTGGATCAAGGACCTTTCGGCACCCGATCCGACGTCGATCGTCAACCTGTTCGGCCTGCTGCCATTCGAGGCCCCGACCCTGCTGCATCTCGGCGTCTGGCCGCTGATCATGGGTATCACCATGTTCTTCCAGATGCGCATGAACCCGACCCCGCCGGATCCGACGCAGGCCATGATCTTCAACTGGATGCCGCTGGTGTTCATGTTCATGCTGGCGAGCTTCCCGGCAGGTCTGGTGATCTACTGGGCCTGGAACAACACGCTCTCGGTCATCCAGCAGTCGGTTATCATGAAGCGCCACGGCGTGAAGATCGAACTCTTCGACAATCTGAAGGGCCTGTTCAAACGAAAACCGGCACCATCGAAATAGTCGAAAAGCCCTGCTTCGGCAGGGCTTTTTGTTTCGGGCCGCCGAAGCGCTCAACCGCGCGAAGCTTGACAACACGCTTTAAAAACATGAAGCCGGTTTCACTACCGAACCCGGAGATTGCAGAATTCATATGACCGAAATCGCAAAGCCGCTCTTCGGCCACCCCTGGATCTTCATCCGCGGCGTGCCTTCCCTGAAATTCCTTCCACCGGAAGGTCCCCTGGAAGTCGCCTTCGCCGGTCGATCGAATGTCGGCAAATCGTCGCTGATCAATGCGCTGGTCGGTCAGAAGGGTCTGGCGCGCACTTCCAATACGCCGGGACGCACGCAGGAGCTCAACTACTTCGTTCCGGATGGCTATTCCGGCGAGGGCAGCGACCTGCCGCCGATGGCGCTTGTCGACATGCCTGGCTATGGCTATGCGCAGGCGCCGAAGGAGCAGGTGGATAACTGGACGAAGCTCGTCTTCGACTACCTGCGCGGCCGCGCGACGCTGAAGCGCGTCTATGTGCTGATCGACAGCCGCCACGGCATCAAGAAGAACGACGAAGACGTGCTGACGCTGCTCGACAAGGCGGCCGTCTCCTATCAGATCGTTCTGACCAAGACGGACAAGATCAAGGCGCCGGCCGTGCCGAAGCTGCTTGCCGAAACATCGGAAAAGATCCGCAAGCGGCCGGCCGCCTATCCGGCCGTGCTTTCAACGTCTTCGGAAAAGAACGAAGGACTGGACGAACTACGCCAGGCGATCGCCGAAACAGTCGGCATCAACAACTGGAAATAAAGAGGCGCCCCGAAAGGCGCCTCTGACAGCCGATACTTGGAGTTACATCTTCGGCAGCAGCACCTCATCGACGACGTGAATGACGCCGTTCGACTGCTTGACGTCAGCGATGGTGACGTGGGCGACATCGCCATTTTCATCCGTCAGCGTGATCTTGCCCATGCTTTCCTTTGCCTTGAGCACGCAGCCGCCGACCGTCTTGATATCGTGCTCGCCGCCATCGTCCTTGATCATCTTTGCGACGGTCTTCGACATCGCGTCTGCGGCAACGACATGGCACGTCAGGATCTTGACGAGCTTAGCCTTGTTTTCCGGCTTCAGCAGCGTATCGACAGTGCCTTCCGGCAGGGCAGCAAAGGCTTCGTTGGTCGGCGCGAAAACGGTGAAGGGCCCTTTGCCTTCCAGCGTGCCGACGAGGCCGGCGGCCTTCACGGCAGCAACAAGGGTCGTATGATCCTTGGAGTTGACGGCATTCTCGACGATGTTCTTGTTCGCATACATCGCGGCACCGCCGACGATCGGGTTCTTTGCCTGAGCAGCGAAAGCGATAGCGGAAAAGGCGGCGGCGACAGCTGCAACGCGCAATGCGGACTTGATCATGATTTTTCTCCTCTGCATCCGGTCGCAGCCGCCGGCTTTATGCCCTGCGCCGCCCGGATATCAGGAACTACGGAAGGCGCTGCAGAAGAGTTTCAGGAAAATGATCCGATTTTCACGGTCTGTGGATCGAACCGCTGGCGATGACGGGGCCTGACGGCTGATGTGTAGGCGAGCCGCCGAATGGCTCCAGGCTGACGGCCAGCGTCGCGCCATCGGAAATCTGGCCGCGCATATCCGTCGGTATCTGCAATTCGCCGTTCATACCGCGCTGGAAGACGCCGAGAGAACGGGGCGTGCCGCTGCCCGGCACCAACCAGAGCTCCAGAGATTTCTCCTCCGGCTTGCCGGCAGCGACCGGCACGATCTTCAACCGGCCTGTCTGGATCTCGTAGGAGGCGGTCAGATTGACCTGATTGTTCTGCCCGGAGAGATCGGCCACCAGCGGCGGCGATACAGGGGGCTGAGGCACGAGACCGGAGGTAAATGCGATGACGCCCAGGGTGACCGCAAGGGAGGCAAATGTCAGCGAGCGCCAGAAACCGGCGGAATTCCAGAGGCCGTGCGAAAAGCGCGGCGCACTTTCTGTATCGGCGAAGAGACGCGCCTCGATCTGCTTGAAGGTCTCGTGGCTCGGAGAAGCCGTGCCATATTCGTCGTTGAAGCCGGAGAGGTTGACCTCCCAGCGGCTGACGATCGCGGCAAACTGCCGGTCGCGGCGCATGCGTTCCTCAACGATCTTGCGATCCTGAAGAGAGAGGACGCCCAGCACATATTCGCCGGCGAGAACCTCATCCCGGGAGCGGTCTCCCTTGCTTTTGTCGGGCGATGTCATCGTTCCATGCACTCTCTCAGTTTCAGCAGGCTGCGTCTAAGCCATGTCCGCATCGTATTCAGCGGGACACCAAACTGATCGGCCAGTTCCTGATAGCTCAGCCCTTCGACATAAGCCCGTTTCACTGCGACCGCACGATCAGCTTCCAACTCTTCCATGCAGGTGTCAATCCGCCTTCCTTCATCCTTAATCACGACTTGCGCTTCAGGATCGGGACCGGCATCGGCAAGATCAAGCGCTTTGTCGATTTCGTCGGCTACAGGCTTGCGCGAACGCAAGGCATCGATCGACTGATTGCGGGCAATTGCCGCAAGCCACGCGGCCGACGTCGCGGAGCCCGCCGTAAAGGCACCGGCGCGCTGCCATATCTTGATATAGACCTCCTGCAACACCTCTTCGGCCTCGTTCCTGTTTCCAAGAATACGAAGGCAGATCGCCAGAAGTTTCGGGCTGGTCTGGTTATAGAGCGCGGCGAGGGCCCTGCGGTCACCCAACGCGACACGGCCGATTAAATCTGCAAAATCCCCAGTCATGTCGCCCTCGAATGAACGATTTCCGGTTCGATAGTTTCAATATGAGCTGGCCGGCTTCCAGGTCGGCCTTAGATACGAAAAACTATTGCGTGCCGGATTATTCCCTCTGTCAAAAACTTGAGATAAAAGGCCGCGATCAATTCCGCGGGGTCCCCCATGAACGAGTCCGAAAGCGAAATCCAGGCACGTCTTCTCGCACAGGCGCTGCCCTTCATGCAGCGCTATGAAAACAAGACGATCGTCGTGAAATACGGCGGCCATGCCATGGGCAATCCCGAGCTCGGCAAGGCTTTCGCTAGCGATATCGCGCTTCTGAAGCAGTCCGGCGTCAACCCGATCGTCGTTCACGGCGGCGGCCCGCAGATCGGCGCCATGCTGACGAAGATGGGCATCGAATCGAAGTTCGAAGGCGGGTTGCGCGTCACCGACCAGAAGACGGTCGAGATCGTCGAGATGGTTCTCGCCGGCTCGATCAACAAGGAAATCGTCGCGCTGATCAACCAGACCGGCGAATGGGCGATCGGCCTTTGCGGCAAGGACGGCAACATGGTCTTCGCCGAAAAGGCCCGCAAGACCGTCAAGGATCCGGATTCCAACATCGAGCGTGTGCTCGATCTCGGTTTCGTCGGCGAAGTCGTCGAAGTCGACCGCACGCTGCTCGACCTTCTCGCCCGCTCCGAGATGATCCCGGTCATCGCGCCGGTTGCCCCGGGCCGCGATGGCGCGACCTACAACATCAACGCCGACACGTTTGCCGGTGCGATTGCCGGAGCGCTGAACGCCACCCGGCTGCTGTTCCTGACGGATGTGCCCGGCGTTCTCGACAAGCAGGGCAAACTCATCAAGGAGCTTTCCGTCGCCGAAGCGCATGCGCTGATTGCCGACGGCACGATTTCCGGCGGCATGATCCCGAAGGTCGAGACCTGCATCGATGCCATCAAGGCCGGCGTGCAGGGCGTCGTTATCCTGAACGGCAAGACGGCCCATTCGGTGCTGCTCGAAATCTTCACCGAGCACGGCGTCGGCACACTGATCGTTCCCTGATCGAAAAAGGCGCCCTTGCGGGCGCCTTTCTCATGCTCCGGCAAAGTTTGTCGAGAGCGTCAGATCTTCCCAGGCATCAATTTCCGAACTCATGCTCTTGAGCTTGTCGCGGACCAGCGTCAGCGCATCGGCGCCGAGCAGCAGATGGACCGGCGGATCTTCAGCCTCGACCAGTGCCAGCACAGCGGCCGCCGCTTTGCGAGGATCGCCTGACTGTCTGCCGCTCTTTTCCTCGCGCGCCCTGCGGATGGGATCGAAGAGCGCATCGTAATCAGAAATGCTCCTGTCGGTGCGGATCATCGATCGTCCGGCCCAGTCGGTGCGAAATGAGCCAGGAGCCACAGCGGTGACTGCAACATTAAATGGCTTCACTTCCTTCGCCAAAACCTCGCTGATGCCTTCGAGCGCAAATTTGCTGCCGCAATAATAGGCGATGCCCGGCATGGTGATGAACCCGCCCATCGATGTGATGTTGATGATATGACCCGCCCGCCGCCGGCGCATGAACGGAAGAACGGCCTTCATCATTCCGACGGCGCCGAAGACATTGACCTCGAATTGCCGGCGCATTTCCTCGATCGGCGATTCCTCCAAAGTTCCTTCATGTCCATAGCCGGCATTGTTGATGAGAACGTCCACCGGACCGATGGTTCCCTCGATGCCGGCAACGGCCGGTTCGATTGCCTCTATATCGGTCACGTCGAGGCGGACTGCCGTCGCCCGACCCGGCGCCAGCCTCTCGAACGACGCTACGGCATCATCGTTTCTCACCGTTCCCACCACGCGGTGGCCCTTTTCCAATGCGGCCTGCGCAAAGGCGCGGCCAAAGCCAGAGCTGACACCGGTAATGAGAAACTGCTTTTCGATTGAACTCATCGTGAACTCCTTTCCTGGCGCAGCCGTCATATGAAGGCTGCGCGTTCCGTCATGTGGCGGCGCAGGGGAGATAGTTCCAATATATTGCAGAGATGAATGCGATATCTTAAACGTATCGCATGGAACTTCGCCATCTTCGTTATTTCATCGCCGTCGCAGAAGAACTCAATTTCACACGCGCGGCACGGAAGGTCGGTATCGGCCAGCCGCCACTCAGCAATCAAATACGCGATCTTGAAAACGAGATTGGAGCGGCTCTTTTCCGCCGCCTCTCGAACGGCGCGGAACTGACGGAGGCAGGCAAGGCCTTTCTGCCGGAGGCGCAGGCGATTTTGCTTCAGGCGGAGCAGGCCAAAAAATCTGCGCTGCGGGCGGCGCGCGGAGGGAGCGGGCGGCTGCGGGTTGGCTTCACCAGCTCTGCGGTGTTCAATCCGGTCGTGCCCGCCATCGTGAATGCCTTTCGCGAGAAATATGCGGCCGTCGAACTCGGCCTGGGGGAAGCGCCGACGGCGCAACTGCTGCAGCGTCTCGACGGGGACGAACTCGACGCCGTCTTTATCCGCCCGGGCAGCAGTGATGTGCTGCAGGCCCGATGTCAGCTGCTGGCCGAAGATCCCATGGTCATCGTGCTTCCAGCAAGGCATCCGCTGTCACAGGCGCAGACTTTACCCCTCGGCGCCCTGGCCGAAGAGAGCTTCGTCCTCTTTCCACGCGAGGCGGGTGTCGGCTTCTTCGACGACATCATCGCCGCATGCCGGCGAGTGGGATTTGAACCGCGGCTCGGCCAATCAGCGCCGCAGATCACTTCGATTGCCAGCCTGGTCGCAGTCGGTCTCGGCGTTTCGATCGTGCCGGCGGAAATGGTGAAGATCAAAGTTCCCGGTGTTTGCTACATCGCATTTGACGGCGAAGCGCCAGCGGCACGGCTGGCACTCGCCACCCGGCGTGACGAGCGCTCCCCCACCGTTCGCAATTTCATTGCTCAGGCCATCGCCATGCAGCGAAACTCCGCCGGCAACGATCAGTTGGCCGAATAGATCGCAGCTGCTGCTTCCTTCAGCTTTTCCATCATCGCCCGATAAGGCCCCGGACCATAGCTGATGCGCGAAACACCGAGCCTTCCAAGATCGGCCGGTTCGGGCGCACCGGCCTTCATCATGATATTGACCGGCAGCGAGGATGCGGCGCAGACCTTTTCGATCAGGGCCGGCTCGATCAGACCCGGCACGAAGAAGCCGCTGGCGCCTGCCGCTGCATAGGCCTTGCCACGCTCGATCGCTGCATCCACCAGTCCTGCGTGCCTGGAGCCGTCACCTTCCTGAAGGAAGAGATCAGTGCGGGCATTGAGGAAAAAATTGATGCCTCGCGCCTTCGCCATTTCCCTGATGGCGCGGATGCGAGCCGCCTGCACTTCGATAGAATGAAGGCCGGCCTCGCCGACGCGCTGGTCCTCGAAGTTGATCCCTATGGCGCCAGCCTCGATGAGCTTTGCGACATTGGCCGCGGCGCCGGCGGGTTCGGTGGAATAGCCACCTTCGAAATCGACCGAGAGCGGCAGGTCGTTGACGGCGGTGATCGTGCGCGCCGTCTCGATCAGCACATCCATCGGCAGCTTCTGGCCGTCGCCATAACCATTGGCAGCCGCGACCGACCAGCTTCCGGTCGCGAGCGCCTTCGCGCCCGCCTCCGTAACGGCCTTGGCCGTTCCGGCATCCCAGATGTTGTATAAAATGACGGGCGTGCCCTTGCGATGCAGCGTACCGAAATAGTCGGTTTTCTCAGTCTGATTCATGCTGTCCTCTCCATTTTATATCCGCTGATCTTTTCCTCGTGCCGCAGCAGCCATTGCTTGCGCCACAGCCCGCCGCCGTAGCCGGTGAGTGAACCATCCGCGCCGAGGATACGATGGCAGGGCACGATGATGGCGAGCTGGTTGGCGCCGTTGGCACGGCCGACAGCACGCACCACCTCCGGCCTTTCCATTTCTCTTGCAAGATCGCCATAGGCGCGTGTCTGGCCGACGGGAATTTCGATGAGCTTTGCCCAGACATGCTTTTCGAAGGGCGTGCCGCCAAGCGCCAGCGGCGTCTTGAATGTGGCAAGCCGCCCTTCGAAATAGTCCCTGATCTCCATCTCGATCTGGTCGATAGCAGGCGTACGGCCGATCGCGACCGAGGAACGGACACGCTTCTGCAGGGCTTCGAGTTCGGTCGGCAAAGCCTTGCGGTCGTGAAATTCGAGGAGATGCAGATGCGTCTTGTCGGCGACTGCTATCATCGGTCCGAGCGGTGTATCGAACCAGTCGGCAAAGAGCAGTTCGCGGTTTTGCGAAAGCGCCGGCGCCTTGCCGACCAGCCGCTGAAAAGCGGCGCGAAAGCCGCTCGGGGATTCATATCCTGCATCGAGCTGCACATCGATCACCCGCGCGCCACCGGCGAGCTGCCGTGCTGCTTCGCCAAGCCGGCGATAGCGTACGATATCGTGGAAGGTCATGCCGAGCGCCCGCTTGAAGGCGCGGCGCACGGTCGAAGGATCGTAGCCCCGGCGTACGAGCTCATCTTCGGTCCAGCGCACATCGGGTTCGCTGTCGAGCCGCGCCAGCAGCATGTCGACGACCGGCTCGCGGCCCGGCTGCTCCAGCGGCCTGCAGCGCTGGCATGGACGGAAGCCCGAATGCATGCAGGCGGCGATCGTATCGAAGAAGATGGTGTTTTCCCGCTTCGGCTTGCGCGCCGGGCAGGTCAGACGGCAGAAGATGCCTGTTGTCTTCACACAGACATAGGCCTGGCCCTCATAATCGGCGCTGCGGGCGATCAGGGCATCATAGAGCGTGTCATCGTCGGGGCGTTCGAAAAGCATGTCGGCTTTCTAGCACTCCGCGCCTCAGTCGTCCGCCGAAAATCGGGCGTCTATTTTATTCCGCAGCGTCGAGGCTCTTCACATGCCGCTGCGGGCGCAGCATCGATTCCTCCTCTGCATCCTGGGGTGCGCCCCAGAATGTCTCGAGGGTCGGGCCTTCCTTGAGGTGACGGCGGCGGAAAAGGAATTCGAGGATCTCGTGAAACCAGACGCGGCGGCCCATCTGCGTATACCAGCGCATGGAATGACGCTGTTCTGGATCGCGGTGGAAGAGAATACGCAGCAGCGCCTTCGGGCGCGCCTGGACTGCGACCTCGATCAGCTTGACGCAGGCGACCAGCACGATCGGGTTGAGATAGCGCATCTTCAGGACCTGATGCTTATAGTCCCATTTGCGGATATCGGCCTCGATCACCTGTCGCTCGCGAGCGATGCGGAAGAAGGGCGTCCAGCGATGCGGCGTCACATAGAGCGCCTGGATCTGGTCGGGATCATAGGAGAGCAACTGCCGGAAGCCGCGCCAGAGATCGCTCAGCTTCTCCTCCTCGAAACCGACGACCCAGGTCGCCATGGAGAGGATATCGTGCCGGCGCAGGAGGCGGATCGCTTCCCGGTCGGTTGTCTTGGCACCGCCCTTCTTGATCAAGGCAAGCGTCGCCTCATCGGTGTTTTCCATACCAAGCAGCCAGCGGACGATGCCAGCCTTGCGATAAAGGTGCAGGATATCGGCATCGCGAACGATGTCGTCGGCCCGCGTCGAGCCGACGATCTGCACGGGCACATTCTCGGCAACCATCGCTTCGAGGAAAGCCAGCCAGGCTTTTCGCGAGGATGTCGGGTTTTCATCGGCGAGGTTGATGAGTTCGACGCCCTCTTCGCGATAGAGCCTGGCAATCTCGCGGGCGAAAAGCTCCGGCGAGCGATGACGCCAGCGGGTCCAGAAACCACGCTGGCCGCAATAGTTGCAAAGATGCGGGCACCCCCTGGAAAACTGCATGACGACGGCACGCTTGCCGCCCCAGTAGCTATAGTTGCGATGATCGATCAGTTCCCAGCCGACGCGATAGGCATCGAGATCGGCGATCGCCTGTGCTGGCTGCGTTGCCAGGATTTCGCAATGGCCATCGCGAAAGGCAATTCCGGGGATCGTGGCGAGCGGACGGTTCGTCACTAGCGCATCCGCAAGACGCCGCATGGTTTCCTCGCCCTCGCCGCGCACGAGGACGTCGAATGCCTCGGTCTCGGCCAGCACCCCCCGCCAGTGATAGGTTGGAAATACGCCGCCATAGATGATGGAGATTTTCGGATCGCTGCTCTTGATAGCCTCTGCGATCGCTCGGGCAGTCGGATGGGCCGACGTCGAGCCCGAATGGCCGATCAGCACCAGATCGGGACTGTCAGCCACCACGCGGCTGACGATGTCCGCAACCGTCATCGGCCCGAATTCGGCATCGATCAGCCTGACGACATGACCATCATCGATCAGCGGACCTCCAACCGAAAGAAGGCCGAGCGGTGGAAGATGATCATCGGGAATACGGCTGCCGATCGCGGTATGCGGCGGGTTTAACAGAACGATCTTCATGCGACTTTACCCTTGCGGGTCCCCCTGTCTGACGCAGGCAGAGATCACCAGTTATCGATGGCGAAAGTCGGCCAAAATCTCTCTAAAGTTGTGAAAATCTGGTGTCTTTTTTGGGAGGACCTCGCTGGGCCGGACCTGCTAGCGAAAGCCTTTGGTTTCCCGCCGCGGCCATGCGATAAGAGCGGCCATGACAAAGATCGACCGCACGCCTACCAAGAACGATTTCGAGCACGTGACCGAATGGGTCTTCGACCTCGACAACACGCTCTATCCGCATCATGTCAATCTCTTCGCGCAGATCGACAAGAACATGACGGCCTATGTCTCAGCGCTTCTGCAGATGGAGCATGACGAGGCGCGCAGGCTGCAGAAGCAATATTATCTCGATCATGGCACGACGCTGCAGGGGCTGATGATCCATCACGGGGTCGATCCCAACGACTTCCTCGAAAAGGCGCATGCGATCGACTATTCATCGCTGACCCCGCATCCGGACCTTGCCGACGCAATCAAGGCCCTGCCGGGCCGTAAGTTCATCTTCACCAATGGCAGCGTCCCGCATGCACAGGCAGCTGCCGGCGCACTCGGCATTCTCGATCATTTCGACGATATCTTCGACATCGTCGCGGCAGACTACCTGCCGAAACCGGCGCAGGCGACCTATGACAAGTTCATGGCGCTGAAGAAGATCGAGACGAACAAGGCTGCGATGTTCGAAGACCTGCCTCGCAATCTCACCGTGCCGAAGGCACTCGGCATGCAGACCGTTCTGCTGGTGCCGCGCAACCTGGAAGAGACCGTCGTCGAATGGTGGGAAAAGACCAGCGGCGAAGATGACCACATCGATTTCGTCACCGACGATCTTGCTGATTTCCTTAAGAAGATTACGGCCTAGCTTACCAAAGTTTCATCCATCTTACAGATGTTTAACTGGGTCCGGGCGCGGTTCGGACCTACCTTTCGTGGTCGAGGGACACCCTACGAAAGGATGCAATCATGCACCGCAACAAGCTTATTCTGACGGCTCTTTCTTCTGTTCTTCTCCTCGGCGCCGCCGCCGGGGTGAGCTTCGCCGCACCAAGAGACCGGCCGGATCGGCCCGACCGTCCGGGACATCATGGCCAGATGGGCTGGGGCATGATGGGTGGTCCGCGTGGTGCTGCCTTCCGCGACATCGTCTTCGTGCGCATGCTGAAACAGTTCGACACCAACAAGGACGGAAAGATTACCAAGCAGGAGGCGACCGATGGCATGGAGAAGATCTTCGCCGCCATCGATACCAACCATGACGGCTCGCTGACGCCAGGCGAAATCCGCGCGTACCGCGAAGCACAGTTCAAGGCGCGTCGTGAAGCGGTCTCAGCCAAGCAGGGCGATGCGGATCAGAATGCGGCGCCGCAGGCCGACGACGACAAGAACCATGGCCGTCATGGCCGCGACGGTCACCACTGGATGCATGGCAATGGCCGCTTCATGGCAATGATGATGGGCCGCATCGACACCGACCAGAACGGCCAGATCAGCAAGCAGGAAGCGGAAACCGCCTTCAACAAGTTCTTCGATCGCATGGACCGCAACAAAGACGGCGTGATCTCGATCGACGACATGCCGGACCAGCCCTTCCTCTGAAGGGATGACCGAACCGCAAGCAGTTCATCGCGAGGGGTTTGCCCCTCATCAGGAGCCCTCTTCCCACCTCATGGGAAGAGGGTTTTTCGTTGCCAGGAGTCAGAGCCTAGTGGCCTTCCCGGTGCTCGTAGAAATCCTGGACGATCTTCCAGGCCTCGTCGGCAGTATCGACGAAACTGATCAGGTTCACGTCCTCGGGGGCGATCGTTCCGAATTCGGCGAGCGCATCGAAATTGATGATGCTGTGCCAGAATTTCGAGCCGAAGAGCAGCAGCGGGATGCGCTCYATGCGGCCTGTCTGGATCAGAGTCAGGCATTCGAAGAATTCGTCCATCGTGCCGAAGCCGCCGGGGAAGACCGCAATTGCCTTGGCGCGCACCATGAAATGCATCTTGCGGATTGCAAAATAGTGGAAATTGAAGCTGAGCTCGGGCGTCACATAGGCATTCGGCGCCTGTTCGTGCGGCAGCACGATATTGAGGCCGATCGAAGGTGCTCCTTCATCCGCCGCGCCCCGATTTCCCGCCTCCATGACGCCGGGACCGCCACCGGTAACGACGACATATTCGTGGAAATCGAAGCCGGCAGCATAGCGTGAGCAAAGGCGGGCGAACTTGCGGGCCTCATCATAATAGACCGATGCGGCTTCGAGGTTTGCGCGCTGGGTTTCGTTGCGGGCGGCCCAGGCGCTCTGGCCGGGGGCCGGAATGCGCGCGCCGCCGAACAGGACGACGGTCGACTTGATGCCGCGCTCGGCCATCATCATCTCGACCTTGAGGAGCTCGAGCTGCAGGCGGATCGGGCGCAGCTCCTCGCGGCAGAGGAAATCCTCGTCCACATAGGCAAGGCGATAGGCCGGCGAGAGCGTCTGTGGCGTCTTCGGAACCGCTTCCGCACGCTGCCTGTCGCTCGAACTGCTCTTCAACGGGTCCCAGACGCCATCCTTGCGCCGTCCGCCGCCGTTTCTTGCCTTTGCCATATCGAAATGCCTTTCAGTATCACCGGCCATAAGTGACCGGATATGTCGCTATAACGCCTTGAATCCAGATATGATCTTGTCCGAAAAATCATTCCATTTTACGGGCGCATGCTATAGATCGGGTGATAACCCGCCAACCGCAATTCCGGAGACTCCGTCGTCTCCACGATAAAGATCGAAGTTTAAGGAATTCTCATGAGCGCCACCGACCTCGCATCCCTCGAAAAGACCCTCGAAACTGCCTTCGACAATCGCGACAATGTGAACACGTCGACGAAGGGTGAAGTGCGCGATGCGGTCGAGGCGGCTCTAAACCTGCTCGACGAGGGCAAGGTGCGCGTGGCCGAGCGCGGCGCCGACGGCGCCTGGCAAGTCAATCAGTGGCTGAAGAAGGCCGTGCTGCTTTCCTTCCGCCTCAACGACATGGAAGTCGTCAAGGGCGGTCCTGGTCAGGCAACCTGGTGGGACAAGGTTCCCTCGAAGTTCGAAGGCTGGGGCGAGAACCAGTTCCGCGCCGCCGGCTTCCGGGCCGTGCCGAACGCGGTCGTGCGACGCTCGGCCTATATCGCCCCGAACGCCATCCTGATGCCGTCCTTCGTCAATCTCGGCGCCTATGTCGGCGAAGGAACGATGGTCGACACCTGGGCGACTGTCGGCTCCTGTGCACAGATCGGCAAGCATGTGCATCTTTCCGGCGGCGTCGGCATCGGCGGCGTTCTGGAGCCGATGCAGGCCGGCCCGACGATCATCGAAGACAATTGCTTCATCGGCGCCCGTTCGGAAGTGGTCGAAGGCTGCATCTTGCGTGAAGGCTCGGTGCTCGGCATGGGCGTCTTCATCGGCAAGTCCACCAAGATCGTCGATCGGGCCAGCGGCGAGATCACCTATGGCGAAGTGCCGCCCTATTCGGTCGTTGTTGCGGGCTCGCTGCCATCCGACAAGACGATGGCGAACGGCCAGCCGGCGCCGAACCTCTATTGCGCCGTGATCGTCAAGCGCGTCGACGAGCAGACCCGTTCCAAGACCGGCATCAACGAACTGCTCAGAGATTGATGACAGCCCGATATTGATTCGGTAAACAATCGGCGTCTTTTTGGGCAAGGCGAGCTCACGCCTTGCCACGTCTTTGCCATTCCCACCGGATAATTCCACCGCCATGACCGCTACGAATCCTGTTGCCAACCTTCAGACATTGATCCGCTGCCCGTCCGTGACGCCGGCGGAAGGCGGAGCGCTATCTGCGCTGGAAGCCATGCTTTCGCCGCTCGGTTTCAAAGTCGACCGGATGGTTGCGAAAGAGGCCGGCACGCCCGACGTTGAGAATCTCTATGCCCGCCTCGGAACCGAAGGCCCGCATCTGATGTTTGCGGGGCATACGGACGTTGTGCCGGTGGGAGATGAAGGCGCATGGACCCACCCGCCCTTTGCCGCCGAGATCGCCGATGGCGAGCTTTTCGGCCGCGGCGCAGTGGACATGAAGGGAGGCGTTGCCTGCTTTGCAGCAGCCGTTGCCCGCCATGTCGAAAAACATGGCCTGCCGAAGGGCTCGATTTCCTTCCTGATCACGGGCGACGAGGAAGGCCCGTCGATCAACGGTACGATCAAGCTTCTGCAATGGGCAGCCGAACGCGGCGAGACCTGGGATGCCTGCGTGGTCGGCGAGCCGACCAATCCGAACAAACTTGGCGACATGATCAAGATCGGCCGACGCGGCTCGCTCTCCGGCAAGATCATCGTGCATGGCGTACAGGGCCATGCCGCCTATCCGCATCTTGCTGACAATCCGGTGCGAGGCATGATGCAACTGGCGCAGGCGCTGATGGACCCGCCGTTCGACGCCGGGACCAACGATTTCCAGCCGTCCAATCTCGAAGTGACGACCATCGATGTCGGCAATCCGGCGACCAACGTCATTCCCGCCAAGGCTTCCGCGAGCTTCAATATCCGCTTCAACGATACGTGGACGGCCGATACGCTGCGGGCCGAGATCATCAGGCGGCTCGATGCGGCAGCCGCTGCCGGTATATTGCGGCCGGGCCGCGAGCCGGTGAAATACGAGATCATATGGGCAGATCGCCCGAGCCACGTCTTCCTGACACGCAACAATGCGCTGATCGCCTCGCTTTCCTCCGCAGTCGAAGCCATCACTGGCGCATCGCCGGCGCTCTCGACGACGGGCGGCACCTCGGATGCGCGCTTCATCAAGGACTATTGCCCGGTCGTGGAATTCGGCCTTGTCGGCCAGACCATGCACATGGTCGACGAACGCGTCGCCGTTGCAGATCTGGAGACGCTGACGGCGATCTACGAGACCTTCATCGAACGATGGTTTGCGAATGCCGGGCTTTAGAGAGGTTCAATATTATCTCGCCGGCATCTGGCTGCTGATCAAGCTCGATCCGCGCGGCTTCCGCTTCCTCGACATATCGGATCGCGGCGTCAACCGGTCCTTCTGGGCGATCCTCTGGTGCCTGCCGCCAACAGGGATTTCCTGGCTCTGGTGGCGCAATGCCTTTCTGCGATCCATGCCGCCGGAAACCGATGTCGGATTTCCCTTCTATTTCCGGCTAGGGCTGGTCGAGCTTGCGAACTGGTTCGTGCCGCTGGTCTTTGCCGGTCTGTTGTTGCTTGCTTTCCGCATGGGCGAGCGCTTTGCTCCCATCGTAGTCAGCATCAACTGGCTCGGCGTGCCGCTTGCCTATATCAACGGTCTGCTGCTGGCGCTCGTCTTCTTCCTGCCAGCCTCCGTCGGCATTGTATCGCTGCTGTTACTCGTGTTCATGCTGGCACAGGTCTTCGTGCTGGCACGCATCCTCAGGATGATCTGCCAGGGGCACGCCCTGCTGGTCGGCGCTCTGACGCTGGTGCTGCTGGTGCCGTCGATGCTGCTGTCGGAATATCTGCAGAACTTCCTCGGCATCTATCCGGCGTGAGCTAGGAAAAGTCGTCCTCGTCATTTGCAGGCTTGCGGCGGTCGGTGATCACCTCGGGATAATCCACCTGCATGAAATAGAGCCCGTCGGGCGGGGCCACGGGGCCACAGGCCTTGCGATCACGTGCGTCCAGCGCCGCACGCACATCATCTGGCGTCCACTTGCCCTCGCCTGCAAGCTTCAGCGTTCCAGCGAATGAGCGGATCTGGTTGTGCAGGAAGCTCTGGGCCGTGGCGCGGATTTCGATCAGCTCGCCATTGCGGGTCACATCCAGTCGGTCGAGCGTGCGCACAGGGCTGTTTGCCTGGCAGTGAGCTGAGCGAAAGGTGGAAAAATCATGTTTGCCGACGAGCGTCTGGGCGGCCGCATGCATGACCTCGTGATCGAGCAGCTTCGGCACCCACCATGCCTTGCCCGCCTCCAGCGCCAGCGGCGCGCGCCGGCTGATGATGCGGTATAGATAGTGCCGGCGGAGCGCCGAGAAGCGGGCATCGAAGAATTCGCTCGTGGCCTCCACGTCGAGGATCGCCACTTTCTCGGCGGCGAGCCTCAGATGGGCGTTCAGCGCATTCTGCAGCTTGAAGGGGGACCAGTCCTTCGAAAGGTCAGCATGGACGACCTGCCCCATGGCGTGGACGCCGGAATCGGTGCGTCCCGCGCCGCGGATGGATACGGCATCGCCCGATGCCGAGAAGATCGCCTTTTCGATTGCGCCCTGCACCGATGGTCCGTTGTCCTGCCGCTGCCAGCCGACATAGGGGCCGCCGTCATATTCGACGATCATACGGTATCGCGGCATCAGGCGAGCCTTGTGCCGGCAACAAGCGGCGTGCCGCGCAGGAAATCGGACGCGGCGAGCGGTTTGCCCCCGGCCTTCTGAAGTTTCGTAAGGCGAACCGCACCAGTGCCGCAGGCGACGACGAGATCATCCGTCACAAGCGTTCCAGCCATACCCTCGCCCGTCGCAAGCTCCGAGCCCAGCACCTTGACGCGCTCCGCCTTGCCTTGGCTGACGAGCTCGAACCAGGCGCCTGGGAAAGGTGCGAGGCCGCGGATATGGTTGTGAACGTCCTTGGCATCGCGGGCGAAATCGATGCGCGTTTCCGCCTTGTCGATCTTGGCGGCATAGAGCACGCCTTCGGCCGGCTGCGGCGTAAGCGGTAAATCGTCCATCTCCAGCTTGACCATGGCCTCGGACATCGCTTTGGCGCCAACATGCATCAGGCGGTCGTGCAATTCGCCTGCCGTCATGTTCGGGCCGATTTCGACTTCACGGGTCAGCGCCACGTCGCCGGTATCGAGGCCCTTGTCCATCCTCATGACCATCATGCCGGTCTTGGCATCGCCAGCCATGATCGCCCGCTGGATGGGGGCCGCGCCGCGCCAGCGCGGCAGCAGCGAGGCATGGCCGTTGTAGCAGCCATAACGCGTGCCGTTCAGGATAGCCTCGGGCAGCAGCAGGCCGTAAGCAACGACCACACCGACATCGGCACCCAAGGCGCGGAAGCGCTCGCGCTCTTCCGGATCTTTGAAATTGACCGGCGTGAAGACCGGCAGGCCGAGCAGCTCGGCCGCCTGGTGCACCGGCGACTTCTGAAGATCAAGCCCGCGCCGTCCGCCCGGCCGTGGCGGCTGGGTATAGACGGCGATGATCTGATGGCCAGCCTCGACGAGCAGGCGCAGCGTCGGGACGGAAAAGTCGGGCGTTCCCATGAAAACGATACGAAGAGACATTCTATCTCGCCAAATGAGGATCAACCGTCTTCAAACGGGTTTACGGGCTCACCAGCAAGCCCGCTCGAATCTTTTGTTTGTCGCTGCTGTCGGCCCTCTCAGAGCACCTTCGACTTTGCAGCCTTGGTGAACTTCTTGATCACCATTTCGCGCTTCAACCGCGAAATATGATCGATGAAGAGCACCCCATTCAAGTGATCGATCTCGTGCTGGAGGCATGTCGCCAAAAGACCATCAGCCTCGACGCTCTGCTCCTTGCCTTCGCGATCAAGATACTTGACCGTGACATTCGCGGGGCGTTCGACTTCCGCATAATAGTCGGGAATGGAAAGGCAGCCTTCCTCATAGACGGAGCGCTCGTCCGAAGAGCGGACGATCTCCGGATTGATGAAGATGAGCGGCTGCTTTTCCTCGCCTTCCTTCGAGAGATCGATAACGAGCATGCGGCGCGGCACGCCGATCTGGATCGCGGCAAGGCCGATGCCCGGCGCATCATACATGGTTTCCAACATGTCGTCGGAAAGGCGCTGCAGGTCGGCGTCGACCCGCTCGATCGGCTGGGAAACCTGACGGAGAAGGGGGTCGGGAAGAATGATGAGTGGCTTGATGGTCATGGCGTTCCCATAACGCATCTTTTCACACTAGGGAATCATCCGCCGGGCAAGGATTGCGGTTTTTTGCAGCGCCTGCCCGGTTTTCGTCGAGATTATCAGGCCGCGCGGCGAGCGGCAGGGGCAGCCTGACGGCCTTCGGCACGTGCACGGAAACGCTGCAGAAGCTCGATGAGGTTCTCGACCTCATCCTTCAGCCGACGGGTTTCGGCAGACGTACGCTCCACCATGCCGGAATTCTGCTGCGTGATCGTATCCATGTTGCGGATTGCGATGCTCACCTCATTGACGCCGGTTGCCTGATCGCGGGCGGCGGCGGCGATATCGGCGACGAAACTGTTGATGATGTCGATGCGGCTGATCATGTCGCTCAGCGCTTCACCGGTGCTGCTGACAATGTTGACGCCCTCGTTCACCTGCGTCGAGCTTTCGGAGATCAGGTTCTTGATCTCCTTCGCGGCATCGGCCGTGCGCTGGGCAAGCTGACGGACTTCCTGAGCGACGACCGCGAAGCCCTTACCGGCATCACCGGCACGCGCGGCCTCGACGCCGGCATTCAGTGCCAGCAGGTTGGTCTGGAAAGCGATCTCGTCGATGACGCCGATAATCTTGGCGATTTCGGTAGAGGACTTCTCGATACCTGCCATGGCCGAAACGGCGCTGGTGACGAGTTCGCCGGAATTCTTGGCCTTCTGCTGCGTTTCGCGCACGGCGCCAGATGCCTTTTCGGCATTGGCGGCGGTCTGGCTGACGCTAACGGAGAGCTGCTGGAGGGCGGCCGAGCTTTCCTCAACACCTGCGGCCTGCTGAGCAGTGCGCAGGGCGAGGTCATCGCCCGCCCTGGAGATCACATCGGCGCCTTCGAGAATGTGACGGGACGTCGTGCGGACGGAGGTAAAGGAATCGCGCAGTGCGCTGACGGCCCGGTTGTAATCCTCGGCCATTCCACGAAAATTGCCGGGCAGATCCGAAGGAAGCGTCGCTTCAAGATCGCCACGCGAAAGAGCTTCGAGGCCACGACGCAAATGCTCCAGCGCCAGTGCCTGATCGGCTTCGGCCCGGGCGCGTTCTTCTTCCAGAACACGGCGCTTCTCATCAAGCGCTTCCAGATAGACCGAAATCGAATAGTCCATATCGAGCATCGCCGCCTTGATGACGGCGGTCAGCTTTTCGGCGAGCGTCTTTCCCTGCTGGCGGGCAAAGAGCGAAGGCCACTGCTTTTCCATCAGACCACGGACGAGCTCGGACATGACAAGCGCATAGCCGCCTATATACCAGCGTGGCTCGAGGCCGATGCGGGCATGGGTGCGGCCGACGGCCGTGACGCCATTCACATAGCTCTGGTCGAAATTGCCGCCGGAGAGATTGCCCCAATGTTCCTGCTGGCGCTTCTTGGCATGACCCATGTGGGCCTTGTCTGAAAAAAAGCTCGCGACGGTCGGGGTCTTGGCGAGCTTGCCATAGAACTTGTCCAGCGCGCCGCCGAGTAGCTCCGAGATTGCCGGGCGCAGTTCCCGCAGGTTCTTGCGTGCCTCATCGTCGAGCTCAATGAAGTCAAGGCGCTGCCTGAGGGCATTGTCGGTCTGCTGGGAAGTCATGGGGATCTCTATCTGGCGGGGATGCGGAGGGAAATTACCGCGCCAGATTTGGCGAATATGGTTTAGCAATGGTTAAGTGTACTCGCTAATTTTTCTTCCATTCCAGTGGGGTAGCCCGACAATATGCCAAAGGACAGCGGGGATTGTTCACGTTTTGATCTAGATATCGGCGGTTATTTTGTTATGGTGCGGCATGACCATGACATCCGACTCACTCACCATTTCCCTGCCCGTGCTGAGCCCTGGCGTGCTTGCGTTTGCCGGTGGCACGCTCGCCGTCGTCATTCTCGTGACGATCGTGTTTGCGTTGCGCAATGCCGGCATACGCCGCGAAGAGGCGGAAGAGGCCAATCTTCGTGCTGCCGAAAGCGAAGCCCGCATGGCCGAGCTTCTGAAAATCCAGGCCGAGATGCAGGGACGCATCTCGACGATGGCCGAGGTTTTCGGTTCAAGGCAGGCAGAACTCAACCACGCGATCAACCAGCGGCTCGATGGCATGACGCAGCGCATGAGCTCGACCCTGACCGAACAGACGAAATCGACGCATGACAACCTGCAGAAACTACAGGAACGGCTGGCTGTCATCGATGCCGCCCAAAGCAATATCCAGACACTCGCCAAGGATGTCGTCGGGCTGCAGGCCATTCTTTCCAACAAGCAGACGCGTGGAGCCTTCGGCCAGTCGCGCATGGAGACGATCGTCGCCGACGGCCTGCCCATGGGCGCCTATGCTTTCCAGCAGACGCTTTCGAATGGCTCGCGACCGGACTGCACGATCCGGATGCCGAACGGCGCACCGCCGCTCGTGATCGACGCGAAATTTCCGCTCGAAGCCTGGAATGCGATTCGCGATGCCGGCGGGCCGGATGCGGGCAAGCTAGCCGCACAGCAGTTTCGCCGCGACATGGAAGTCCATATCAAGGATATTTCCGAGAAATATCTGATTCAGGGGGAAACACAGGATACGGCTTTCCTCTTCGTTCCCTCGGAATCGATCTTTGCCGAAATTCACGAAAATTTCGAGGCAATAGTGCAGAAGGCTCACCGCGCGCGGGTCGTCATCGTCTCGCCCTCGCTCCTGATGCTGTCAATCTAGGTCATTCAGGCCGTACTGAAAGACCAGCGCATGCGGGCGCAGGCGCATGTCATCCAGGGAGAAGTCGCCCTCCTCATGGACGATCTCGGCCGGCTCGACGAACGCGTACGCAAACTGCAGGGACATTTTTCCCAGACGCAGCGCGACGTGGACCAGATCATCACCTCGGCGGACAAGCTCACCAAGCGGGGTGCAAAGATCGAAGCGCTGGAATTTGAAGCAGGCGGCGACGGCAAGCCGGCGCGCGAGAACGAGGCGCCGGCCAAATCTGTCGAAAGCCGTACTGGACTGCTCAAGCTCAGGGTAGTTGACGAGGAATGATCGCTTCGGCAGTGTCGCGGCCCGAAGCAAGGGACGGACATGCCATGATTACAGTTTTCGGCTCCATCAACATGGACCTCATCGCCACGACCGAACGCCTGCCGAAGCCCGGCGAAACGGTTGCCGGCAACAGTTTTGCAACGGCTGCCGGCGGCAAAGGCGCCAACCAAGCGCTCGCCGCCCGGCGGGCGGGACGTTATGTCCATATGGCGGGTGCTGTCGGCAAGGACGCGTTTGCTGAAGGTGCGCTCGAACTTCTCGACGGCGCCGGCACCGATCTTTCCCGCGTCAGGCGTGTCGAGGGACCGACTGGCACTGCCCTCATTCTCGTCGGCGGCGATGGTGAGAACATGATTGCCGTTATTCCCGGCGCAAATGGCAAGGTCGACGGCGCCAATGCCGAGGCTGCCGTCAATGCCATGAATGAGGGCGATATCCTGATGCTGCAGCTCGAGATTCCGGTTGAAGCGGTCGAGCGTGCGCTTGCCACCTCTCGCGCCAAGGGCGTCACGAGCATTCTCAATCTCGCTCCACTCATTCCAGATGCACCGCGCCTTGGGCGGCTCGCCGATATCGTCATTGCCAACGAGACCGAATTCGAGCGGCTGGCGGGACGGGAAAACATGAGTGCCGGTGACCGTGAGGCTGCTTTGGAGCGTCTTCATGCGGAGACCGGCCAGACCCTGATCGTCACGCTCGGCGGTGATGGCGTCATCGCGATCCGGGATGGTCAGATCGCCCGCGCGCAAGGCCTCGTCATCGAACCCGTCGATACTGTCGGCGCCGGCGATACGTTCTGCGGTTACTTCGCCGCAAGCCTTGATGAAGGGCTGGATTTCGACTCGGCGCTCCGCCGCGCAGCGGTCGCCGGCTCGCTCGCCTGCCTGAAGCCGGGTGCACAACCGTCGATACCGCTCGCAGCCGAAGTCGCAGACAGAATATAGTCCAGTCCAACTGCGAATAACCCATGAAACGCCACCCCTAGTTTTGGGGCGGCGTTCCGGTTTTGCTGCCGAAACATAGCAAATTTCATTCAAATTTAAGAGGTTTCTGGCGATCTTTCTCGCGATCGCACCTCGTCCATCTTCGAGGCGGTTCAACCCCTGTGGCTGCTCCATGACGAAGCATGCCTTACCCGCTGTGCCGAAGAATGGCCCTTCGGCGCGTCCTGCCCGAGGAACACATGTTCATTTTCAGAATGAAATCGCTTGCGGCGAAACTCATTGTCATTACCGGTGCCGCCATCGCACTGGTGCTCGTCGTTTCAAACCTCTTCCTCATCGACCAGACCCGTAGCCGCGTTCAGACCCTCACGCTGGATCAGGCCAATTCGGAAGCCAAGTCGATCGCCAACGAGATTGCCGCCAATGTCGGCGAGCTTGCGAGTGCTGCCCGTACCATGTCGGGCGTCGTCGGGCGCGGACACGAGGGCAAGATCCTCGACCGCAAGGGCATCATCAATATTCTGAAAGCCAACCTCGAACAGAATGCTTTCGCCTTTGGCAGCTGGTTCTGCGAGCAGCTCGGCGCATTCGACGGCAAGACCACTGAGATCGCCAACAACAACGACGAAGGCACGAACAAAGTCGGCGCCTTTACGCCCTACTGGTCGAAGACCAGGACCGGCGACATCCAGTTCTCGACCTTCGACAACGATTATACTGCCGAATGGTGGAAACTCGCTGCCGACAGCGGCAAGGGCGCGATCACTGCGCCGTACCTCGCCGAGGGCACCGACGTTCCGACCTTGCTGACGTCGATTGCCTATCCCGTCATGTCCGGCGGCAAGATGATCGGTGTGGAAGGCGTCGATATCTCGCTGAAGTCGCTCACCGACAAGGTGCAGGCGCTGCGCCCCTTCGGATCCGGTCGCGTGACGCTGATTGCCCAGAACGGCAACTGGATCGTTGCCCCGAGCCCCGAGCTCATGTCCAAACCCTATGGCGACAATCCTGGCTCGGCTGACGTAAAGGCTGCGCTTTCGTCCATGAAGGTCGGCCTCGTCAAGAATCTCAGCTTCGATGGGCTCGATCCGTTCGACCGCGTCGTCTATCCATTCCCAGTTCCGGGCCTGAATGCCAACTGGGTCGTGCTGGTCGACGTTCCGCATGCGGCGATGAATGCGCCGGTTCAGGACCAGACCGTCATGATGATCGTCAACGGCATCATCGTGCTCGGCGCTGTCCTGCTCGCCCTCTACTTCGCCGTCCGCTCGTTCGTTCAGCGTCCGCTCGCTGGCCTCGTCTCCAGCGTCAAGGCGCTGAGCGACGGTAAATATGACGAAGCGGTCGCCGGCCAGAACCGCGCCGACGAAATCGGATCGGTCGCCAAGGCTCTCGAAGGTTTCCGCTTTGCCCTTGCCGATACGCGGCGTCTCGAAGCCGAGGCGGACAATCAGCGGCTCGCCGCCGAAACCGAACGCGGTCGCTCGGAATCGGAACGCCAGCAATCGGTCAACCTGCAGCGTCATATCGTGTCGATCGTCGGTGCGGGCCTTTCCGAACTGTCGCAGGGCAATCTCGGCCACCGCATTACCGAGGAATTCCCCGGCGAATACGGCAAGCTGAAGCAGGACTTCAATGCCGCTCTGGCGAGCCTTGAGGAAACCATCACTACGATGAGCCTCAGCGTCGTCAATATCGGCTCCGGCACCGGCGAAATCAGCAACAGCGCGTCCGACCTTGCCAAGCGCACCGAACAGCAGGCGGCAAGCCTGGAAGAGACGGCAGCGGCACTCAACGAGCTGACCGCTCAGGTCAACTCCAGCGCCGAGAATGCGCGTACAGCGGCTGACAACGTCAATCTCGCCTGCGAAGACGCCGAGAAATCAGGTGAAGTCGTGCAGAAGGCGATTGCCTCCATGCACGGCATCGAACAGTCCTCGACGGAAGTGTCGCGCATCATCGGCGTCATCGACGAGATCGCCTTCCAGACGAACCTTCTGGCTCTGAACGCCGGTGTCGAAGCGGCCCGCGCAGGAGAAGCAGGCAAGGGCTTTGCGGTCGTCGCGCAGGAAGTGCGCGAACTCGCCCAGCGTTCGGCAAATGCCGCCAAGGAAATCAAGACGCTCATCAACACATCGGCCGTCCAGGTCAAGGAAGGCGTCGATCTCGTCGGTCGGGCCGGCGAGACGCTGCACAAGATTGCCGAGCAGGTGATGGGCATCAACGGCCTCATCCGTCAGATCTCAGCCTCTGCGAGCGAGCAGGCTATTGGCCTGAAGGAAATCAACCAGGCCGTGAACCAGATGGATCAGGTCACGCAGCAGAACGCAGCGATGGTCGAAGAGACCACCGCCGCCAGCGTGACGCTGAACGACGAGGCCCAGACGCTGAAGACACTGGTCAGCCGCTTCCGCGTCGCGGGCCAGGGAAATGCCGCGGCAGCACTGCGAGCCACCGGGCAACAGATGCGCGCATCGGCCGCTCAGACACCACGCGCAGCCGCTCCGGCACCACGTGCGGCTGCTCCTGCACCGCGACGGGCCGTTACTCAGTCTCGCGGCTCGGCGGCTGTTGCCCAGGACAATTGGGAAGAGTTCTGATCGCTTGTCGCCGAACAGGAAAGGCGCCTGATCGATCAGGCGCCTTTTTGCATTCGGATGGACAGTCAGGCGTCAGGCAGCGTTCGACGTCTGCTCTTCATTGAGGAAGGCATAAATCGCCGAAGCGGAATCGGTCGCGCGCAGCTTGGCGACCAGATCGTGGTCGCGCAGGACGCGCGCAATGCGTGAAAGCGCCTTGAGGTGATCAGCACCGGCGCCTTCCGGCGCCAGAAGCAGAAACACCAGATCGACCGGCTGGTCATCCAGCGCTTCGAAATCAACGGGCTGTTCCAACCGAGCGAAAATACCGACGATGGAGTGGATATTGACGAGCTTGCCGTGGGGAATGGCGATGCCGTTGCCGACACCGGTCGAGCCCAGGCGTTCACGCTGCAGGATCACATCGAAGATTTCCCGCTCGGAAAGCCCCGTGGTCCTGGAGGCTTTTGCTGCCAATTCCTGAAGCAACTGTTTCTTGGAATTTACCCTGAGGGCGGGAATGATCGCATCCTGGTGCAGCAAATCTGCCAATGCCATTTCTTTTTCCTTCTGTCACCGAGATCACGCGTCCGAAGGAGCGGTACATCGCACCACTCCTTCGTCCGGATCTCAGCTTTTGATATTGGCTGAATCGATCCAGCCAATATTTCCGTCGTGACGACGGTAAACGATGTTGAGCTGTTCCTTGCCGGGGCTGCGGAACAGGAGAAGTGGCTCATCGGTCATGTCGAGTGCCATGACGGCGGTTGCGACAGACATCGTCTTGAGCTGCTTGGTGCTTTCAGCGACGATGGCCGGAGCGAAATCGTCCGGGACCTCGTCTTCGTGATCGGGAACCGCGTCCATGACGGTGTAGGCGACTTCCGCGAAACCGTTCAGGTGATTACCAGCGTGGTGATCCTTGAGCTTTCGTTTGTAGCGGCGCAGGCGCTTCTCGATACGCTCGGATGCCGCATCAAAGGCAATCTGCGGGTCCATCGCCTCACCTGCCGCATGCAGCACGACGCCGCTGTCGAGATGAAGCTTGCAATCGGCGGAAAACCGAGAGTTCGATTTTTCCACGATCACCTGACCGGAATATCCCCCGTCGAAGTATTTCGTGACGGCCACACCAATTTGGTCCTCGATCTTTTGACGGAAGGAGTCACCAATTTCCATATGTTTACCGGATACACGCACACTCATGGAGTTTCCCTTCTTATGGTAGTTTGCGAGTATCAGTTTACGCCAAGCCTCAAGTTCATCCAAGCACTTCGCGCAATCTCAAGCAAGATGAGGCTCAAGTCTGCGTGTCCCTGGTGCCGTAAGGATGATGGGGATAATGCCCGGATGCCCTTCGCTGCTCCGATTGCGGCGGGCTTCTAGCGACAGGCTCCCGGAAAGTCAATAGCCCGGCACAGCGAGGCCTAGTATACGCGGAAAACGTGCAATGAAAATCCCATGAAATGGGGAGGCATCCGCGATCAGCGGTTCGTAACGACGAGCGTTTACTCGCCCTGGCGTTGCAACTCAGAAGCCGGCGACCTTGGCTAGTGCACGCTTTTCCCTGCGGCGCTGGACCGAAGAGGCAATGTTCATCGCCTCCCGGTATTTGGCGACCGTTCGACGCGCAAGATCGATGCCGCCTTTCTTGAGCATATCGACGATGTCGTCGTCGGAGAGCACCGCGTCGGGGCTTTCCTGCATGATCAGCGTGCGGATCTTATGGCGAACCGCCTCAGCCGAATGGCTGTCCCCGCCCGCGACGGCGCTGATCGAAACTGTGAAGAAATATTTGAGTTCGAAAAGACCGCGCGGCGTCAGCATATATTTATTCGAGGTGACGCGGCTGACCGTCGATTCATGCATCTTGATCGCTTCGGCAACCGTCTTGAGGTTCAGCGGCCGCAGATGATCGACGCCATGTACGAGAAATGCATCCTGTTGGCGTACGATCTCGCTTGCGACCTTCATGATGGTCTTGGCGCGCTGATCCAGACTGCGCGTCAGCCAGTTGGCGCTCTGAAGACATTCGGAGAGGAAGGCGTAATCCTCTCCATTCTTCGTAATGTGCGAAAAATAGGTCTGGTTGACCAGGACCCGCGGGAGCGTATCCGGATTGAGTTCGACAAGCCAGGCGCCGTCAGACGAAGGGCGGACCACGACGTCGGGCGTGATGGCCTCTGAAACGCCGGCCTCGAACCCGCTGCCGGGTTTCGGATTGAGCTGGCGGATTTCGGCGAGCATGTCGAGCAAGTCTTCCTCATCGACGCCGCAGAGGCGCTTCAGGCTGACGAAGTCACGCCGTGCAAGCAATTCGAGATTTTCGACCAGTGCCTGCATGGCAGGGTCGAAACGATCCTTCTGGCGCAGTTGAATAGCCAGGCATTCGGCAAGGGTACGGGCAAAGACGCCGGGCGGATCGAGCGTCTGCAACGCTGCGAGCACGCGCTCAATGTCTTCTGCATCTGTACCGAGACGCTCACCGGCTTCGGCGACATCTGCCTGCAAATAGCCGGCATCGTCGAGCTGATCGACCAGGTTCTGGGCAATCAGGCGATCGGCCATATCGGGCAATATGAAAGGTATCTGCTGGGCAAGATGATCGCGCAACGAGACCTGGCCGGCAACGAAATCATCGAGATCATAATTGTCAGCACCTTCGGCGCTGCCCGGCATCGATTTCCACTGGCTGACGAGTTCAGGCGCGTCGAGACGCTGCGGCGCTCCATCATCGGGAAAAACATTGCTGTAATTGGCGTCCAGCTCGTCACTCAGCCGGCTTGGGCTGCCGTTATCGTACCAGTCGCCGGACAGCGTTTCGCCACGGGCCTCATAATCGCCGTCGCCCGCGTCCTCTGTCTGCTGGGAGTATGGTTCGTCCGCGGCCTCACCACGTTCGCCGGTGTCGCCATCGCCATCGCTCGACGGGATTTCGAGCAGTGGATTCTTCTCCACTTCCTGAGCGATGAACTGGGTGAGTTCAACATGCGTCATCTGCAGCAACTGGATGGATTGCATCAGTTGCGGTGTCATCACCAGGGACTGGTTCTGTCTTAGAAAAAGGTTTGCAGACAGGGCCATGGCGGACGCTAAACTCCCTCGACTCCTCCTGGAAACCGCGTCCGATCAAGGCTTCAGGCCACGGAAATCCGAGTTGGCCCAAAAATTGCTTTTTTATCCTATTTGGTCAAGCGGAACCTATGCCGCAACGATAATTTTCTGTCGTCCAGAACTGGTTCAGAGACTGAAATTGTCGCCCAAATAAAGCCGGCGCACTTCGGGATTGTTGACGATATCGTTCGCGCGCCCATGGGTCAGCACTTCGCCTGCATGGATAATATAGGCCCGGTCGATCAATCCCAATGTCTCGCGCACATTGTGGTCGGTGATCAAGACACCGATGCCGCGTGCCGTCAAATGATGCACAAGGTTCTGAATATCGGCAACCGAGATCGGGTCGACACCGGCAAAGGGCTCGTCGAGCAACATGAATGTCGGGTCGGTCGCAAGCGCGCGGGCGATTTCCAGGCGTCGGCGTTCACCGCCCGAGAGTGCCACGGCGGCACTCTTGCGGAGCTTGGCGATGTGAAATTCTTCGAGCAGTTCGTCGAGCTTGCGCTCACGCGCCGCCTTGTCTTTTTCATGCACCTCGAGAACGGCTCGGATATTCTCCTCCACCGTCAGTCCACGAAAAATCGAGGCTTCCTGCGGCAGGTAGCCGACGCCGAGGCGGGAGCGACGATACATGGGCATCGTTGTCACGTCATTGCCGTCGATTTCGATCGTTCCCTCATCAACCGGCACAAGGCCGGTAATCATGTAGAAACAGGTGGTCTTGCCGGCGCCGTTCGGACCTAGCAGGCCCACGGCCTCGCCGCGCCGCACGACCAGCGAGACGCCGTTGACGACACGCCGCGTCGCATAGGTCTTGGTCAGACCGCGTGCAATCAGCGTTCCCTGATAACGGGCCTTATCGACGGGAGCAGCCGCAGCTTCCGTCGCAGCTCTGCCGGACTTGGTGGATAAGGAGAATAGCTTCACGTGAAAGGCCGACTCTCAGTTCTGCTTTGGCTGCTGGCTCGGCTGCGATTTCGGATCGAGCTGAATTTGGACACGGCCGCCACAGCTTTCAAGCTCTGCCTGGCCTGTCGTCATGTGAACGGTGAGCTGGCAACCGGTAAAAACGTTCGGGCCATCCGTCAGCACGACCTTCTTGCCGGTGAGGATRAAGACCTGCGAGGTCATATCGAAATTGCCATCRTCGGCKGTCGCCGTCTGCGTCCCAGAGGTGAGGTAGACCTTGTCGGTCACCAGGATCTTGTCGATGTCCGCGCTGCCCGAGGCAAGGGAATTGGACTGCTCAGCGGCTGCCTGCGCCGGCTGGGCTGCAGGTGCTGCTGCGCCGCCTGCCTGGGGCTGCTTTGCCTTGTCCTTGTAATAGACGGTCATTTTGCCGGCCTGCAGGGTCGTCGTACCCTGAACGACCTTGACGTCACCGGTGAAGAGCGCCGTATGTTCCTGATCATGGATTTCCAGCTTGTTGCTTTCGATCTGGATCGGCTGATCGCTTGAAAGCTTCATGCCAGGCATCGTCGTCGACTGAGCGGCCGCCCCCGCGACCGACAGAACGAAGGCAAGCGCGCCAGTGATGAAAGCTACGCCAGTCTTGCAAGTTGAAATGCGACAATCTTTTGTCATGTGACCCGGCTCTTTAGGTACCCTGTTTGTGGATAGCGGATGATTCAACATTCATGCGAACATTCCCCTCGAATGTGATCACGCGCCCCTTATCGGTTATATTGAGGGTCTGCGCAACAATCGAAGCGTTGTCCTTGGTAATTCTGACGGGATCGTCCGTCGTCAAGTTTCCGCCCTTGATATCAAGGTGGGCGGACTGAAAATTCGCAACGAGACCGCTGCTCAGGACAAGGGTGAACGGTGCGGTCATATGCAGGTTGTCGGTGGCGCGGTTGAAATCCGCGGTCGCCGCCGTCACGCGAGCCATCAGGCCGTCATTCATCGGCACGGCCGCCTTGATCGTCTCCAGCGTGATGAAGTCGGGATTGCGAATATCCTGCAGCGCGCGTTCGGCCAGCATCGAATAATTGATGCCGTCGGAGTTACGACCGGCAATGGCCGGCTTTTCCATCACGACTTTGCCGTTCTCGATCTTGGCGCCCTCGATCTTGATGGTTTCAGGCAGGTAAGTGCGGATCACAGAGACGGCAATGAAGATGAGGGAAACGACGAGAGCTGCGACCGGGAGCAAAAACTTCAGGCGGCGGACACGTACGGAATGAAACCGGGCAACGCCATAGGCGCTGTCCTTTGGCCCTGCGTATGCGGGCTTCCCGTTATTCCTGAGGGTATCGAGCATATGCCTGGTCCGTGTGTGATGATCGTGCCGCTTATATAGCAATAGCGGTCGCCAATCACAGTTCGTTTCGCATTATTACATTGGCTTGCCAATATGGATTTTTTTCTGCAACAAGCAACTAAACCGAAAATAGCAGGTTTCCGGGCATTTTCTCGAAGGGGCTTGCGCCTTATTTCCCAGCGGCGGAAACCGCTGTTGGGTTTCGTTTCTGGAGGTTGGAATGGACAGCTCGATCATCGCAGACCGCCGGCTGCTGCGCCGCAGGCTTGGTTTCTGGCGCCTTGCTGCGGTCGTGCTGCTCGTTGCGCTGGGCTTCGCGCTTTATAGTTTTGCCTTCAGCGAAAGCAGCACGGCGCGGCCGCATATCGCCCATGTGACGATCTCCGGCCTCATCACGGATGATGACGAACTGCTCGAGCGACTGAAAAAGATCAAGGACAACGATCAAGTCAAGGCAGTCGTGGTCTCGATCTCCTCGCCCGGCGGCACGACCTATGGCGGCGAAAAGATCTTCAAGGCGATCCGGGCGATTGCGGAGAAGAAGCCCGTCGTCTCCGACGTCAGAACGCTCGCAGCTTCCGCCGGCTACATGATTGCAACGGCCGGCGATACGATCATCGCCGGCGAAAGCTCGATCACCGGCTCGATCGGTGTCATCTTCCAGTACCCGCAGATCCAGCCACTGCTCGACAAGCTCGGCGTCTCGCTGCAGGAGATCAAATCTTCGCCGCTCAAGGCCGAGCCGTCGCCGTTCCACGACACGAGTGAAGAAGCCAAGGCCATGATCCGCAACATGGTTCTCGACAGCTACGACTGGTTCGTCAACCTCGTTGCCGACCGGCGCAAATTGCCGCATGACGAGGTGCTCAAACTGGCTGACGGCACGATCTATACGGGCCGCCAGGCGCTCAAGGTGAAGCTCATCGACGCCGTCGGTGGAGAAGCGGAAATCAAGGCCTATCTGACCTCCCGAAACGTTAGCGACAAGCTCCCGGTCGTCGACTGGGACAAGAAGAGCAACACGCCCTTTTTGCTCGCTGGAGCTGTTTCGCGATTGATTACGATCTTTGGTTATGGTGATCTGGTCAAAGGTCAGGATATGAACGGCATCCTACCCCCAAAGTTGCTCCTTGACGGGCTGCTTTCAGTTTGGCAGGTTGGCCAGGATTGAATAAGAAATCAATAATTTAAGGGGGCAATCGTGATCAAGTCCGAACTGGTGCAGATCGTTGCGGCACGCAATCCGCATCTCTACCACCGCGATGTTGAAAATATCGTCAATGCGGTCCTCGACGAGATCACGGATGCGCTTGCTGCCGGCAACCGCGTCGAACTGCGCGGCTTCGGCGCATTTTCCGTCAAGAACCGCCCATCCCGCTCCGGCCGCAACCCGCGCACCGGCGATACGGTATTTGTCGAAGAGAAGTGGGTCCCCTTCTTCAAGACCGGGAAGGAACTGCGCGAGCGCCTGAACCCCGGACAGGCCGACGAAGAGGATTGATCCTCGGCATCGCGCATCAAGCCACACTTGAACTTCGCCGCCGCCCTTCTATTCTGGCGTCCATGAAGCTTGCCTTTGGAAGACCGGCGCGGAGAACCATATGACCAAGAAGATCATCAACCTTTTGATTTTGCTGCCACTCGGCGTCATCCTGATTATCTTCTGCGTCGCCAACCGACAGAATGTGACGCTTGCCTTCAATCCGTTTCGCCCGGAAGATCAGGTTCTTTCCCTCGCCGCGCCTTTCTTCGTCTTCCTGCTGATCGCCTTCATCATTGGCATGCTGGTGGGTTCTGCTGCGACCTGGTTCAATCAAGGCAAACATCGCAAGCGCGCACGCGTCGAAGCCAAGGAAGCAATCCGCTGGCAAGGCGAAGCTGGCCGCCACAAAACGCGGGCGGAGGAAATCGCCGGACAGTTACCCTCGCGATGATTGCAACTATCCCGTCGTGGCGGGAATGAAACTCAGTTCTTCATAGTCGCCTTCCGTCGAGGCGCCCCTGCCGGTGACCTGAAAGCCATGCGCCAGATAGAAGGCTTTGGCCCTGCTGTTGTTGACCAGGCATTTCAGCCGATACCTGTGCTCGGGCCAGGCAGGAAGCGATTGCAGCAACGCGGTTCCCGCGCCTTTGCCCTGGAATTCGGGCAGGATGTAGAGCATGTGGATGAAATCATCCGCCGCCCAGATCGATATGAAGCCAGCTATCTTCCCAGCGGGTTCCTCGCAGACGGAGATCATTTCACCGTTGGTATGGGCGGCAAAATCCTCCCGATGAAATTTGCCGGGGTCCACCCATGTGAAGGTTCGGCGTCGGACGGAGAGGTAGATCTCAGCGAGCTGCATCGCATCTTCGGGACGGTTCGGTCGGATTTTCCAGGTCATCGATCCTGCTTGGAAGGGATTGTGCATAGTGTCTAGCCTGCAGCCTTTTCGACGACGGCCGCGTTGAAGCTGCCCCAGAAGCGTCGCGCGAGCTTTTCCAGCGTGGTGCGGATCAGCCTGCCGCCGAGTTCGGCGACCCGCCCCCCCGTATCACCGTCCGCCTTATAACACAGCAAGGTATGCAGGCCCTCGTCCACCAGGGTCACATCGGCTTCGCCTCTTGCAAAGCCGGCAATCCCGCCCCGCCCTTCCGCGGCGATGGTGTAACTGCGCGGCACATCGACATCCGAAAGCCTGATCTCGCCGTTGAACGTCACGGAAAACAGTCCGAAACCGACTTTGACCGTTGCCAGGAATTGTGTGGACGACAGCTTTTCGACGTTTTGGCAGCCGGGAATGCATTGCCTGATGATATCGGGATCGTTCATGGCCGCCCATACAACATCCCGCGGCGCGGCGATGCGTTCCTCCCCGATCAGTTCCATCAGCAATTCCCCATTTCCATGAGCGAACCATATCATAACGGGAAAGCGCTTTGCCAAGGTCGGACAGGATGCTATTTGCACTGGCTCAATTGATTTTTGGACGCGGAAGACCACGTTGAAACAGAGAGAACGCCGGCCCGGCGCGAAGACGTCGGCAGGCCCTTCGGGCGGACGCCGCAGCGATGCGCGACCTGCAATGCCGGAGAAGACGGCCGCAAAACCTGCACCTCAGCGCGAACAGCGCCCACCGGCAGCCATTCCGGCAGCAATCGACCGCCCGCTCATGGTGCGCAATGGCGAGCGGCCGGCTGAACGCGTCCCCGTCATCCTCGATTCGACGGGCGCCGGCGATTTCCATCTGATCGACAGCGGCAACGGTCAGAAGCTGGAGCAGTACGGCCCCTACCGGATCGTGCGCCCTGAGGGACAGGCACTGTGGCAGCCAACCCTGCCCGCCCATGCCTGGGAGAAGGTCGACGCTGTCTTCACCGGCGATACGGATGAGGAAGGCACTGGCCGCTGGCGTTTTCCGAAGGGGGCGCATGGCGAGACCTGGCCCCTCAACCTGCTCGGTGTCGATTTCTTCGGCCGCTTCACCTCCTTCCGGCATGTCGGCGTTTTTCCCGAGCAGATCGTGCACTGGAGCTGGATGAAGGAACAGGTGGAACGGGCTGGGCGACCTCTGAAGGTGCTGAACCTCTTCGGTTATACCGGCGTCGCCTCACTGGTCGCCGCCGCCGCCGGTGCGGAGGTCACGCATGTGGACGCGTCGAAGAAGGCGATCGGCTGGGCCCGCGAGAACCAGGCGCTGGGACGCATGGAGAAATTGCCGATCCGCTGGATCTGCGAGGACGCCATGAAGTTCATCCTGCGCGAGGAGCGCCGAGGCAGCCAATACGACATCATTCTCACCGACCCGCCGAAATTCGGCCGCGGGCCGAACGGCGAGGTCTGGCATCTCTTCGAACACCTGCCGCTGATGCTGGATATCTGCCGCGAGATCCTGTCGCCTAGAGCCGTCGGCCTGGTGCTGACCGCCTATTCGATCCGGGCGAGCTTCTATTCGATCCACGAATTGATGCGCGAGACAATGCGCGGGGCCGGCGGCGTGGTCGAATCCGGCGAACTCGTCATCCGCGAGGCAGGCCTTGACGGCAAGACGCCGGGTCGGGCGCTCTCCACTTCCCTCTTTTCCCGCTGGGTGCCGAAATGAACGAATTCCACGATCGCGGCCCCCGCAGGGTTGGGCAGGTGAAGGAAGTCACCTCGCTTGCCAATCCGATCATAAAAGACATCAAGGCGCTGACCAACAAGAAGTCGCGTGAAGAGAGCGGCACCTTCATGGCTGAAGGGCTGAAGCTCGTCATCGACGCGATCGAGCTCGGCTGGACAATCCGCACGCTCGTCTATGCCAAGGCAGCCAAGGGCAAGCCGCTGGTCGAGCAGATGGCGGCAAAGACCGTTGCGTCCGGCGGTCTGGTGCTCGAAGTCAGCGAGAAGGTGATCTCCTCGATCACGCGTCGCGACAATCCGCAGATGGTGGTCGGCATTTTCGAAACGCGCTGGGCAAAGCTCAGGGATATCCGGCCGAAGGATGGCGAGACGTGGGTGGCGCTCGACCGCGTGCGCGATCCGGGCAATCTTGGAACGATCATCCGGACGGCTGACGCGGCCGGCGCCTCCGGCGTCATTCTTGTCGGCGAAACGACCGATCCTTTCTCGTTGGAAACGGTGCGGGCCACCATGGGCTCGGTCTTTGCCGTTCAGGTCGCCCATGCAACTGCGGAGGAATTCATCGCCTGGAAGAAGCAGGCGGGCGTTTCCGTCGTCGCGACCCATCTTGCCGGCTCGGTCGACTATCGCACGATCGATTACAAGAAGAAGCCGGTCGTGCTTCTGATGGGCAACGAACAATCCGGCCTGCCGGACCAGCTTGCCAGGGAAGCGGACGCGCTTGCCCGCATTCCGCAGCAGGGTCGCGCCGATTCCCTCAATCTCGGCGTTGCCACAGCCGTCATGCTTTTCGAGGCACGCCGCCATCTCCTCTCACTGTCCGAGGGCAAATGACCGATCTTGCGACCGCACGCCCGGCGCTCTTTTCACGACCGCTGCCGATCCTGATCTTCATCGTGATCGCCGTCATCCTCGACCAGATCGTCAAGATCGCCGTCGACCATTATCTTCCGCTGCAGGAAGCCGTGCCCGTCATTCCGATGCTGGCGCTCTACCGCACTTACAATCTGGGCGTCGCGTTCTCGATGCTATCAGGCATGGATGGCTGGTTCATCGTCGGCATGCGCCTGATCATCGTCGCTTTCGTACTTTATCTCTGGCATCGCACGGCCAAGGACCGCTGGCTGGCGCATCTCGGTTACGCGCTGATCATTGCAGGAGCGATCGGCAATCTCATCGACCGTTTCGCCTATGGCCATGTGATCGACTATATCCTCTTCCACACGGAAACCTGGTCCTTCGCCGTGTTCAATCTCGCCGACAGTTTTATCACCGTTGGCGCAGGCTGCGTCATTGTCGATGAGATGCTGCAGAAGCCGAAAAAGACGGATCATTAAATTTTTAGCGGATTCCTGAAAACATTCGGAACGGGCAATATGTTAGCTGGACTGCATGCAGAGTCTGGCGCAGTTACAGGACCGATTGTCCGCCGCATTCGGCGGTACCGCCGTCAGGGCCTACCGAGGCCGGACGGCGGGTGAATTATCGTCGCCGCCTCCCCTGCGCTCTCTGTATCCTCTGCTCTTTTACTGGCTCGGCGGAGCAGGTCTCATTTCGGCGATCCTGCTGCTGTTGCTTTCTCACTGGGGCGGGTCACTCGTTGCAGGCCTCGGCCTTGTCCTGATCGCCGCGATTGCAGGCTATCTTGCCACGCTTTTGAAGAACGGAGCCAGGCCCGGCGGGCGAAGCCCGGATATATCTGAACGTGTCGATACAACCGGCCTGCTCGGTGAGGTCCATGACGTGCTCGGCGACATCGTCGTCACCCGGACGATGGACCGCCGCATCATCGGCGCCAATGAGACGTTCCGCCGGCTGACAGGGCGCGCCAAACCCGAAGGCCAGACTTGCGAGGAGATCGGCCTTGCCTTCCGCCCCGGCCCTCAGCCGCACCGCTATGATGTCGAAATCTCGACATCGACCGGCCAGCGCATCTTTCTCTGGCAAGATGTGGTGACCCGCGATCCGACAAATGGACGCCTGCTTTTGCAAAGCATCGCGCGCGACGTGACCGAAGAGCGGCTTGCCGCCGAAAGCCGTGAGGAGGCTCGGCAGAAGGCCGAATATAACAGCGCCGCCAAATCGCGGCTGCTTGCCACGGTCAGTCACGAAATCCGCACGCCTCTGTCAGGCATTCTCGGCATGGCGCATCTGATCGCAGAAACGAAGCTCACGCAGGAACAGCAGAACTACCTCACCAGCATCCGCCAGTCCGGTCAGGCGCTGACGCAGCTGGTTGAAGATTTGCTCGACTTCTCCACCATCGAGGTCGGCCGCTTCCAGCTTCATCCGCGCTCGGAATCCCTGCGCAAGCTGGTCGAAAGCGTTGTCGAGATGCTCGCCCATCGCGCTCATGAGAAGGGTATCGAGATCGGCGCGACAGTTTCCTCCGACGTACCGGAGCTGATGAACTTCGATCCGGCGCGACTGCGGCAGGTGCTCTTCAATGTCATCGGCAATGCCGTCAAGTTCACGCAGGCCGGCGGCGTCTTCATCCGCGTCTCCCGAGCTGCCGGCGAGCTGGTGATATCGGTGACCGATACCGGGCCTGGCATGACGGCGGACGAGCAGGCGCGCATATTCGGGGAATTCGAACAGGGCGGTTCGCTTGCCCAGAAGAGCAACGGCACGGGCCTCGGCCTTGCAATCTCCGCCCGCATCATGCGCGAATTCGACGGTTCGCTGACAGTTGCAAGCGAGAGGGGCAAGGGCAGCCAGTTCACCATCCGCTTTCCTGTCGAATTTTCGGAAGAGGATACAGCCACCCGAAATGCCTTGCTGGCGGGAAACAGCATCGTGCTGCTCGCTCCGGCGGGCGCAGCGCGCACGGCGATCGCCGAAACGATCACGACGCTTGGCGGACGCTGCCACCTTGTCGCCGCCGGCGAGGCGGCGCGCGAAAGTCTGCTGTCGCTAGCCCGCAGCGGCGACCGACCGACCGATATTATCGTCGATCACCGCATGTCTGACGATTTCTCGCTGCATATCGCCGATCGCACGGAGATCGCGGCACTGGGCCTGCGCAAGGTGCTGCTCGTCAATCCGGAAGAGCGCAACTCCTATTCGCTCGACCTCTTCGATGCGTGGCTGATCCGGCCGCTGCGCGAGCAGTCGCTGATCGACGTGCTGCGCGGACGCATGCGCGGCATGGAAAAGCGCGATGCGCTGAACGACAACCAGCCCGGGCTCGGCCCCTCCATTGCTGAACGCACGGCGATGGGCGGCGGTCTTTCCGTCCTGCTAGGCGAGGACGATCCGATCAATGCCATGCTGGTGCGGGTCATGCTGGAAAAAGGCGGCCATTCCGTCAGGCACGTGGATGATTTCGAAACCCTGCTCGATTATGCATTGGGTGACGACAGGCCCGATATCATCATCAGCGATCTCTCCATGCCCGGCGGCAATGGCATCGACATGCTCGGACGCCTGCGCGGACACGAACGACGGCTCGATCTTCAGCCCGTACCGGTCATCGTCCTGACTGCTGACAAGAGTGACGAATCGCGGCGACAGGTCTTGCTCAACGGCGCCAATCGCGTCATGGTGAAGCCGGTGGATCCAGTCAGGCTGTTGACCGAAGTACAGGCGGTTGTTGCGCTTTCGGCACGCCGGGCTGAGGCGCGCTGAAGGTGGGGAAATCGGCACGTTTCTTGCGTGCACAAATTCGATATGTCACTTTCCTGTCGTACATAAGTGTTTTATGGCGTGTGGTAGGCCGGAGACGGGAGAATCGCCATGTCTGTTGACATCCTTAATTGTGACGCTGTTGCCGAGGCCGCTCGGCCGTCGACGGCTGCCGCGCCGAAGGAAGACGATGTTCTCGGTCGTATCGGCAATCTGGAGACTCGCCTTGCCCGCAGCGCGCGTGAAATCGATGCCGCGCAGGCTGTGCGTTACCGCGTTTTCGTCGAGGAAATGAAGGCCCAGCTGCCGGCAGACGCCATGCGCCGCGAGCGGGACTTCGATGCCTACGATGCCTTCTGCGATCATCTTCTCGTTCTCGACCGCTCGATCGAGGGGGACGCTGAAGACCAGATCGTCGGGACCTACCGGCTGCTGAGGCAGGATGTCGCCATGGCCAATGGCGGTTTTTACTCGGCTTCGGAATTTGCGATCGACGAGCTCATTGCCCGTCATCCTGACAAGCGCTTCATGGAACTCGGCCGCTCCTGCGTGCTGCCGGAGTACCGCACCAAGCGCACGGTGGAACTGCTCTGGCAGGGCAATTGGGCCTATGCGCTGAAGCACGGCATGAGCGCCATGTTCGGCTGCGCCTCCTTCCCAGGCGTTCACCCGGAAAGCCATGCGCTGGCACTCTCCTTCCTCTATCACAGCGTGCTCGCCAAGAACGAATGGGCCGTTGGCGCCCTGCCGCATCTCGCGCGCGACATGGACCTGATGCCGCCCGAAGGCGTCAATCCGAAAAAGGCGCTGATGGCGTTGCCGCCGCTCATCAAGGGTTACCTGCGCCTCGGCGCGATGGTCGGTTCCAGCGCGGTCGTCGATCAGGCGTTCAATACGACCGACGTGCTGATCGTGCTGCCGATATCGAGCATTTCCGACCGATATCTCAATTATTATGGTGCAGACGCAGGTCGCTTCGCAAGCTGACGGCCATCGCTTGACGGCGATGTCTCATGCATCCATTCTTATTCGGCGTTTTCAGTAGGGCGCATCGGCAATGGTGCCGGCTGGGCTATGCCCGCCTACAAGATCAAACCTTGCGCCATGCCGAATCTCGAAAATCTCCGGAAGAAAGCCAAGCAATTCAAGCGCTGGCATCAGGATCGTTATTATCCTGTTGCCGCAGAGATTCGCCATTGGCTTTCCCGCTACCGCCATCTCAATGACCGGCAAATCCTCGAACTTGAGTTCAAGCTTGCGGATGCACAGGAACTGGTGGCCGCACAGGAGGGATTTGAAAGCTGGGAGGCGCTGAAAAAAGGGCTCACGGAGATGAATGCAACCGACCAGCAGAAATCCGCTTGCCAACCGACATTGCTTGACGCTCAGCCGCAGCTTTTTGTGGACGATATCCAGGCCGCCTGCGATTTCTATTCACAGAAACTCGGCTTCACGATTGCCTTTACCTACGGCGAACCGCCCTTTTATGCGCAAGTCATTCGCGATGCAGCCAGGCTCAATCTTCGCCACGTCGACATGCCTGCCTTCCATCCCGAACTTCGTCAGCGCGAGAGGGATATCCTGTCAGCAACGATCACACTTGATGATGTGAAGGCACTTTTTCTCGAATACACCGCAAATGGCGTGCCGTTTCATCAGCCGCTGAGGCTGGAACCCTGGGGCGCCCGAACATTCATCGTATGCGATCCAGATGGAAACCTGATCGCCTTCGCGGGCTAGGCTGCGTGCGGCCGGACCGCAGTGATCCGGCCTCTTTTACCTATCAAGAGCCGGCAGCATAGGCCGCGATGGCAGCCATATTGACGATATCGCTGTCCTTGGCGCCCATCGAGGTGATCTGTACCGCCTTGTCTAAGCCGACGAGGATGGGGCCAATGACTGTCGAGCCGCCGAGTTCCTGCAGCATCTTGGTCGAGATCGATGCCGAGTGGAATGCCGGCATGACGAGGACGTTGGCCGGGCCGGAGAGGCGGCAGAAGGGATATTGCTCCATAACCTTGCGGTTCAGGGCAACATCGGCGGCCATTTCGCCATCATACTCGAAATCGACGCGACGCTTGTCGAGGATCTTTACCGCTTCGCGGACACGCTCGGAACGCTCCCCCGAGGGATGGCCGAAGGTGGAATAGGCAAGCAACGCGACGCGCGGCTGGTAGCCCATGCGGCGCGCCAGACCTGCGGCCTCCTCGGCGATATCGGCAAGTTCCTCGGCCGTCGGCATGTCGTGGACCGCAGTGTCGGCAACGAAGACCGTGCGTCCGCGGCAAAGCGCGATCGACACGCCGATCACGCGATGGCCCGGCTTATGGTCGATGCAGCGGCGCACATCTTCGAGTGCCGTCGAATAGTTGCGGGTGATGCCCGTCACCATGCCATCGGCATCGCCAAGCGCCACCATGGTGGCCGCGAAATGGTTGCGGTCATTATGGATCAGGCGCTGCGCGTCGCGGTGGAGGTAGCCTTTGCGCTGAAGGCGGGCATAGAGATAGTCAATATAGGCCTCGACGCGGGTCGAGATACGAGCGTTGACGATCTCGAGGCCCGGGCGATTGAGGTCGATGCCGGCGCGTTCGGCCGTTGCATGGATCAGGTCTTCGCGGCCGAGCAGTATGGCGGTGCCAAGCTGCTGATTGGCGTATGACATGGCGGCGCGCAGCACCTGCTCCTCTTCGGCCTCGGCGAAAACCACCCGTTTCGGGTGACGGCGCACACGCTCATAAAGGCTGGCGAGCGTGGAGGCGATCGGATCGCGGCGAGCCGACAGCTCTCGCTTGTAGCCAGCCATGTCGGTGATGATCTTGCGGGCGACGCCACTTTCGATCGCCGCCTCGGCAACGGCAGCAGGAATGGCGGAGATCAGGCGCGGATCGAAGGGAACCGGAATGATATATTGCGCGCCGAAACGCGGGCGGTTGCCCTGATAGGCAGCCGCAACATCATCGGGCACATCTTCACGGGCGAGACTGGCGAGTGCGTTTACAGCGGCAATCTTCATTGCATCGTTGATGGTCGTAGCACGAACGTCGAGGGCGCCGCGGAAGATATAGGGGAAGCCCAGCACGTTGTTGACCTGGTTCGGATAGTCCGAACGGCCGGTCGCCATGATGGCGTCATCACGGATGCGGGCAACTTCTTCCGGCGTGATTTCCGGATCGGGATTGGCCATGGCGAAGATGATCGGCCGGTCGGCCATGGAGCGGATCATCTCTTCGGAGAAGGCACCCTTCTGCGACAGGCCAAAAACCACGTCGGCGCCCTGCATGGCTTCTTCCAGCGTGCGGGTATCGGTCTTTGCCGCATGCGCCGACTTCCACTGGTTCATGCCTTCGGTGCGGCCCTGATAGATGACGCCCTTGGTATCACAGAGGATGATATTTTCCGGCGCAAAGCCCATCGATTTGATGAGCTCGACGCAGGCGATGGCGGCAGCACCCGCACCATTGCAGACGAGTTTGGTGGTCTTGAGATCACGCCCGGTCAGTTCCAGCGCATTGATGAGGCCGGCAGCAGCGATGATTGCCGTGCCGTGCTGATCGTCATGGAACACAGGAATATCCATCAGCTCGCGCAGGCGGCTTTCGATGACGAAACAGTCCGGCGCCTTGATGTCTTCCAGATTGATGCCGCCGAAGGACGGGCCGAGGAAGCGCACGCAATTGATGAATTCGTCAATATTTTCGGTGTCTACCTCGAGGTCGATGGAATCGACATCAGCGAAACGCTTGAAGAGAACCGACTTGCCTTCCATGACCGGCTTGGAAGCCAATGCTCCGAGATTGCCGAGGCCAAGGATGGCGGTTCCGTTGGAGATGACGGCGACCATATTGCCGCGGGTCGTATAGTCGTAGGCAGTGGCAGGATCGGTGGCGATGGCTTTGACGGGCACCGCGACGCCGGGAGAATAGGCAAGCGAGAGGTCGCGCTGTGTCGCCATCGGCTTGGTCGGGTTGATCTCCAGCTTGCCTGGCCGACCCATCGCGTGAAATTCGAGCGCTTCCTTGTCGGTAACAGAGGTCACCGGCCGTTCTTTCTTCTCCATCTGGGACATGCCTCCTCCAAACGTCTGTGGGTGACGTTTTCCTCTTTCCCAATTGCTGTTGTCATCTATAGCGGCGCGCGGATAGGGTTGGCACCTGTTTTTTTGGGAAAAACTGCACCTCCGTGAACGCACGAATAGACAGCAGAAACGAAGCCTTCTCGGCAGCCGAGCTCGCGACTGAGGAAAGTCGCGCCTCGGCGACGCCGATGATGGAACAGTATATCGAGATCAAGGCGAACAATCCGGATTCGCTGCTCTTCTATCGCATGGGCGATTTCTACGAGCTGTTCTTCGAGGACGCGCTCGAAGCTTCGCGCGCGCTCGGCATCACGCTCACCAAGCGTGGCCAGCACATGGGGCAGGACATTGCCATGTGCGGCGTGCCTGTGCATGCGGCCGACGACTACCTGCAGAAGCTGATCGGGCTCGGCTACCGCGTTGCCGTCTGCGAGCAGGTGGAAGATCCGGCGGAAGCCAAAAAGCGCGGTTCGAAATCCGTCGTCAAGCGCGATGTCGTGCGTCTTGTCACCCCGGGCACCATCACCGAGGAGAAGCTGCTTTCCCCTTCGGAATCGAACTATCTGATGACGCTGTCGCGCATCCGCGGTTCTTCCGAGCCGGCGCTGGCGCTCGCCTGGATCGATATTTCCACCGGCGTCTTCCGCTTGGCGGAAACCGAAGCATCACGACTGCTCGCCGATATCCTGCGCATCGATCCGCGCGAGCTCATTGTTCCCGATACGATGTTTTATGATGTCGAACTGAAGCCGGTCTTCGACATACTCGGCCGCACCGCCGTTCCGCAGCCGGCCGTGCTTTTCGACAGCGCGACAGCAGAAACGCGTATAGCGCGCTATTTCGAGGTTTCGACGCTCGACGGTTTTGGAAGTTTTTCGCGCGCAGAGCTGGCGGCCGCCGCCGCAGCCATCGCTTATGTGGAAAAGACACAGATTGCCGAGCGACCGCCGCTCGGGCGGCCCGAGCGGGAAAGTGGCGCGTCGACACTGTTCATCGATCCGGCAACCCGCGCCAATCTGGAACTTGTGCGCACGCTCTCTGGCGATCGCAATGGCGCCCTGCTCAGGGCGATCGACCGCACGACCACCGGCGGCGGGGCGCGACTGCTTGCCGAGCGGTTGATGTCACCGCTGACGGATCCCAGCCGGGTCAACCAGCGCCTGGATTCGATCGGCTTCCTGATGCAGGAACCGTCGCTCTGCGGCGACTTGCGCGACGCGCTGAAACACGTTCCGGACATGCCGCGGGCACTCTCCCGCCTGGCGCTCGACCGCGGCGGTCCGCGGGATCTCTGGGCTATCAGGCAGGGGCTTGGTGCCGCGGCTCAAATCGCCGACCTGCTGGGAAGCGCGATGCTGCCGGAGGAACTGGAGCAGGCGCGCGTGGGGCTGCAGGCTCTTCCATCCGAACTGGAAACACTCCTCGCCGAAAACCTCGCCGAAGAATTGCCGCTCCTGAAACGCGACGGCGGCTTCCTGCGTGACGGCGCCAATGCCGATCTCGACGAGGTTCGGGCGCTCCGCGACCAGTCGCGCCGGGTCATTGCCGGCCTGCAGCTGCAGTATGCCGAAGAGACCGGCATCAAATCGCTGAAAATCAAGCACAACAATATTCTCGGCTATTTCATCGAGGTCACCGCCGGCAACGCCGGGCCGATGACCGATACATCAGAGGCGAAGGCCCGCTTCATCCATCGCCAGACAATGGCGAATGCCATGCGCTTCACCACGACCGAGCTTGCCGACCTCGAAAGCCGGATTGCCAACGCCGCAGACCGCGCGCTGCAGATCGAGCTCGAAGCTTTCGACCGAATGACGGAAGCGACCGTGGCCGAGGCCGAAGCGATCAAGGCCGGCGCGCGCGCACTTGCCGTCATCGATGTCGCGGCAGCGTTGGCGCTGCTTGCGGAAGAGCAAGCCTATTGCCGACCGCTGGTCGACGGCTCGAAGATGTTTGCAATCGAGGGCGGGCGCCATCCCGTCGTCGAACAGGCGCTGCGGCGGCAGTCCACCGGCCCCTTCGTCGCCAATAATTGCGATCTCTCGCCCGTTTCCGATGGGAAGGATGGGGCGATCTGGCTGCTGACCGGCCCGAACATGGGCGGCAAGTCCACCTTCCTACGGCAGAACGCGCTGATCTCGATTCTCGCCCAGATGGGTTCCTTCGTGCCGGCAACATCAGCGCATATAGGCATCGTCGACCGGCTGTTTTCGCGCGTCGGCGCTTCCGACGATCTGGCGCGCGGGCGTTCCACCTTCATGGTGGAAATGGTCGAGACGGCTGCAATCCTAAACCAGGCAACCGATCGTTCCCTCGTCATTCTCGACGAGATCGGCCGCGGTACCGCGACCTTCGACGGCCTTTCCATCGCCTGGGCCGCTGTCGAGCATCTGCACGAAGCCAATCGCTGCCGCGGACTTTTCGCCACGCATTTCCATGAGCTGACCGTGCTTTCTGAAAAGCTTGCCCGGCTATCGAATGCGACGATGCGCGTGAAGGAATGGGACGGCGATGTCATTTTCCTGCACGAGGTCGGTCCAGGTGCGGCCGACCGCTCCTATGGTATTCAGGTCGCGCGGCTCGCCGGTCTGCCCTCCTCTGTCGTGGCCCGCGCGCGCGATGTGCTGACCCGGCTTGAAGATGCCGATCGCAAGAACCCGGCGAGCCAGCTGATCGATGACCTGCCACTTTTCCAGGTCGCAGTGCGCCGCGAGGAAACATCGCGCGGGCCTTCCAAGGTGGAAGAAGCCCTCAAGGCAATGAGCCTCGACGACATGACGCCGCGCGAGGCGCTCGATGCGCTTTACGACCTTAAAAAGAAGATGAAATAGGAGCAGCACCCCGTGTTCATGGAAAAACTGCTTCAGGAAACCCAGCGACTCTCCGTCATCGTTTCGATGCTAGAAGTCATGAAGCAATCTGATGGTAATCTGGAGGCGCGCGGCTGGAACACGCCGATCGGCATGGCGAAGATCACCGGTTCCTGCCTGAAGATCGGCGAACTCAGCGGCGCGATCGTCGATGCCGGCTACCGCGAATGTGACAAGGCGACGCTTAACGGCATCATGAGCGAGACGCGGCAGGTTCTCGATACGCTGCTGACGCAGGCATCAGCCTGAGGGCTTGCGGCAAAGCGTCCGTCACCTGAAGCTTGCCAACACCATTTCGCCAAATTTAAAGGTTCATGGAATATGAAGACCCGTGTCAATCCGCGGGCAAAGAGGCTATAGCGCATGCAGATCAAACAAGAGGCGCGCCATGAGCAAGCGGCTCGGACCGAAGAGACAACCGCCCGGCCAATGGTGACGCACGACATCGATTTTTCCGAAATCCTCGATGTAGAACTGCTGCAGGGGCAATGTAACGCCATTGCCGAAGCCAACCGCAACCGTCCGGACGTGCTGCGGAACGATCTTCTTGCCGTTCTGAAGAAAGCCAGCGTCGAAGGGCGCAGGAAGGCGCGCGAACTGCTCGATGCCCAAGGTGGCGGACTTGATTGCGCCCACCGCATTTCCTGGCTGCAGGACCAGATCATCGCCGTTCTCTATAATTTCGCCACCGAGCATGTTTTCCCGAAGCAGAAGGACAAGTTTGCGGTGACCGCCGTCGGCGGCTATGGCCGTGACACGCTCGCGCCAGGCTCCGATATCGACCTGCTCTTCCTCTTCCTGCCGAAGCCGGCGGAAGAGACGCATAAAGCCGTCGAGTTCATGCTCTACATGCTCTGGGACATGGGCTTCAAGGTCGGGCACGCGACGCGCACCGTCGAGGAATGCATCGCGCTTTCCAAATCCGACATGACCATCCGCACCGCCATTCTCGAGATGCGCTACATTTGCGGCCTAAAGTCGCTGGAGGCGGATCTGGAAGCCCGCTTCGACAAGGAAATCGTCACCGGCACGGGGCCAGAATTCATCGCCGCCAAACTTGCCGAACGTGACGAACGCCACCGGAAGGCAGGCGATACGCGCTACCTCGTCGAACCCAACGTCAAGGAAGGCAAGGGCGGCCTTCGCGACCTGCATACGCTCTTCTGGATTTCGAAATATTACTACCACGTCCGCGATCCGGCCGATCTGGTGCCGCTCGGCGTGCTGTCGAAGCAGGAGTACCGGCTTCTCAAAAAGGCCGACGATTTTCTCTGGGCCGTGCGCTGCCACATGCATTTCCTGACCGGCAAAGCGGAGGAGCGTCTTTCCTTCGACATCCAGCGCGAGATCGCCGAGGCGCTCGGCTATCATTCCCGCCCCGGCCTCTCGGCCGTCGAGCGCTTCATGAAGCACTATTTCCTGGTCGCTAAAGATGTGGGCGATCTCACTCGCATCCTCTGCGCGGCACTCGAAGACCAGCAGGCGAAATCGATCCCGGGACTGTCGGGCGTCATCAGCCGCTTCACCCACCGCAATCGTAAGATCCCCGGCAGCGTCGAGTTCGTGGAGGACCGCGGCCGCATCACACTCGCCAACCCCGATGTCTTCAAGCGCGATCCGGTCAGCATCATCCGTCTGTTCCATGTGGCCGATATCAACGGACTGGAATTCCATCCCGACGCGCTGAAGCGCGTCACCCGTTCGCTCGCCCTCATCAACAACGACCTGCGTGAGAATGACGAGGCGAACCGGCTTTTCCTGTCGATCCTGACGTCCAAGCGCGATCCGGCGCTGATCCTGCGGCGCATGAACGAGGCTGGCGTGCTCGGCCGTTTCATTCCCGAATTCGGCAAGATCGTCGCGATGATGCAGTTCAATATGTATCATCACTATACGGTCGACGAGCATTTGATCCGCGCGATCGATGTTCTCTCCGAGATCGACAAGGGCAAGGCGGAGGAATTGCATCCTCTCGCCAACAAGCTCATGCCGCATATCGAAGACCGCGAGGCTCTCTATGTCGCCGTGTTGCTGCACGATATCGCCAAGGGCCGGCAGGAAGACCATTCGATTGCCGGCGCACGCGTCGCCCGCAAGCTCTGCGCCCGCTTTGGCCTGTCACAGAAGCAGACCGAGATCGTCGTCTGGCTGATCGAGGAACATCTGACCATGTCGATGGTCGCGCAGACGCGCGATCTGACGGACCGCAAGACGATCACCGATTTCGCTGATCGCGTTCAGTCTCTCGACCGCCTGAAGATGCTGATGATCCTGACGATCTGCGACATCCGCGCCGTCGGACCGGGTGTCTGGAACGGCTGGAAAGGCCAGCTGCTGCGCACGCTCTATTACGAGACGGAACTGCTGCTTGCCGGCGGCTTCTCGGAAGTGTCGCGCAAGGAGCGCGCGCAGGCCGCGGCCGAAGCGCTCTACGCCGCGCTTTCCGACTGGAGCCAGAAGGACCGCCGCACCTATACCAAGCTGCATTACCAACCTTACCTGCTCTCCGTGCCGTTAGAAGACCAGATCCGCCACGCGCATTTTATCCGCCAGGCAGACAAGGCGGGGCAGGCCTTGGCGACGTCAGTGCGCACGGACAGCTTCCATGCCATCACTGAAATCACCGTTCTCTCCCCCGACCACCCTCGCCTGCTCGCCGTCATTGCCGGCGCTTGCGCTGCGGCCGGGGCCAATATCGTCGATGCGCAGATCTTCACCACCTCCGACGGACGGGCACTCGACACGATCCATGTCAGCCGGGAGTTTCCGAACGATGAGGACGAGCTTCGACGCGCCGGCACCATCGGCCGCATGATCGAGGACGTGCTTTCCGGCCGCAAACGCCTGCCCGAGGTGATCGCGACCCGCACGAAGAACCGGAAGAAGAGTAAGGCCTTCGTCATTCCACCGTCGGTGACCATCACCAACAGCCTGTCTAACAAATTCACCGTCATCGAGGTGGAATGCCTCGACCGGCCGGGCCTGCTGTCGGAAATGACAGCCGTTCTCTCCGATCTGTCGCTTGACATCCAGTCGGCGCGCATCACCACCTTCGGTGAGAAGGTCATCGATACCTTCTACGTCACCGATCTCGTCGGCCAGAAGATCTCCGGCGACAGCAAGCGTTCCAATATCACTGCCCGCATGAAAGCGGTCATGGCCGAGGAGCAGGACGAACTGCGCGAACGCATGCCGTCAGGCATCATCGCCCCTGCCGCTACTGCCGCCGAAAAGAAAGCCGGTTCCCCCGTATGAGCCTCGTCAAGAAATTCGCCACGGTCGGCGGCGCCACGCTCGGAAGCCGCATCTTTGGTTTTGCCCGCGAAACGTTGATGGCAGCGGCGCTCGGCACCGGACCGATGGCCGACGTCTTCTATGCCGCCTTCCGTTTCCCGAACCTGTTTCGCCGGCTGTTTGCCGAGGGCGCTTTCAACGCGGCCTTCGTGCCGCTCTTTGCCAAGGAGATCGAGGCGAACGGCATTGATGGCGCCAAGCGCTTTTCGGAAGAAGTCTTCGGCGTTCTGTTCTCCGTGCTACTGCTCATCACCATCGTGATGGAGCTTTGTATGCCATTGCTGGTGCGCTTCGTAATCGCACCGGGCTTTGCAGACGATCCGGAGAAGTTCGACATTACCATCCGCATGGCGGCGGTGATGTTCCCCTATCTCATGTGCATGTCGCTGACGGCGATGATGAGCGGCATGCTGAATTCGCTGCATCATTTCTTCGCGGCAGCGGTGGCGCCCGTCTTCCTCAACGTGGTGATGATCGGCGCGCTCTTTTATGCGCTCTATACCGGCGCCGAACCGCTCGCGACCGCCTGGTATCTGTCATGGGGCGTGCTGGCAGCAGGCGTCCTGCAGCTCGCCGTCGTCTATTTCGGCGTGCTGCATGCCGGCATCAGCATCGGCTTCCGCTTTCCGAAGATGACGCCCAACGTCAAGCGGCTGCTGATCCTTGCCGTTCCGGCGGCCGTGACCGGCGGCATTACGCAGATCAACCAGCTGATCGGCCAGGCGATCGCCTCCTCGCGCGAGGGCGCCATCGCCGCCCTGCAATATGCCGACCGTATCTACCAGCTTCCGCTCGGCGTCGTCGGCGTCGCCGTCGGTGTGGTTCTGCTGCCCGAGCTTGCCCGCGCGCTGAAGGGCGGCGCGTTACGCGAGGCCGCCTTCCTCCAGAACAGATCGATCGAATTCGTGATGTTCCTGACCATCCCCGCCGGTTTCGCGCTGTGGATCCTGTCGGACGAAATCATCCGCGTGCTCTATGAGCGCGGGGCCTTTCATGAGCAAAACACCCTGATCGTCGGCTCGATCCTTGCGATCTACGGCATCGGGCTGCCGGCCTTCGTGCTCATCAAGGCGCTGCAGCCGGGCTTCTATGCCCGCGAGGATACCAAGACGCCGATGCGGTTTTCGGCAATCGCGGTCGCCACCAACTGCGCGACCGCGCTGACGCTCTTTCCCTATATGGGCGCACCCGGCATTGCAGTGGCGGAAGCGACCGCAGGCTGGATCAGCACCGTGCTGCTCTTCACCACGCTTCTGCGCCGCGGCCACCTGACATGGGAATGGGCACTTGCCAAGCGCACCGCGCTGCTGATCGTCGCCTCTGCCGTAATGGGCGTTGCGATCATGTATCTCAAACATTACTGGGCGCCTTCGCTCGCCTCGGGCGCGCCGCTTCTGACCAAGGTCAGCACGCTTGGCCTGCTGATTGCGATTTCGATAGTCATCTATTTCGCGACCGCCTTCCTGATCGGCGGCGCGGATCTCGGCATGATACGGCGCAATCTCAATCGCAAACCGGCACCCGCGAAGGACGTATAAGGCTCTCTTTACGCGATTACTGACGCAAGCCGCTGCGCGTCTTCGCTGGAATTGCTTCAGCAATCCACCCATTGTCGCTGCGGGCCGACATCGACATGGACGATGCCATTGCAATAGGTGCCGATCCCACCGATGCCGGGAGCGCTTTTCGCAGCGGCGATGATCGTGCGTTCCGGCACACCGGGGATCCGGATATCCGCCGCCAGGCATTTTCCATGCATGGACCCATGGCGACGGGGGTGCGGGCGAAAGCCCGAGGTTATCATCGGCCGTCGCCCGGTCTTTGCCGCGATATACGACAAGACCGCTCGCAATCGCTCAGGGAAACAGCTGGCACGAACGCTGACGGTCTGAACCGTATAGGCAACGCGCAATTCGTGTTTTGGAAGATTGTTGGTCTGCCGTCGGCCATCTTGACCGACAGCGGTGGTTGCTGATTGTAGGGCAAAGAGGCCTGCCACAGCGAGCAAACTGGCGTTTTGCATAGTCCCTCCGATCGGTTACACAGACGGCTCAATGCGGCCGTCACGCCAGTCGAGGGATTTTCAGTTCAAAAAAAGCTTTTCTGTGAAATTTTATACTCAATTTTAGCTAAGTCTTCTGATCAATTTGGCGTAAAACAGGACGTTTAGCAGCACCAAAAGAGAACAAATTCCCAAAAATCGGAGATCCTATGGCCCAATCCCTGTTCCTCGTCACCCTCGTCATCGATGACTATGATCGCGCCAAAGCCTTCTATTGTGAGGCGCTTGGCTTTGAATGCCTGCAAGACGAAGTGCAGCCGGAAGGCAAGCGCTGGGTGGTCGTGAAGCCAAAAGGGGGAGATGGGGCGGCCTTTCTGCTCGCGCAAGCGGCCAGCGAAAGCCAGCGAGCCGCCATCGGCAACCAGACCGGCGGGCGCGTCGGCTTTTTCCTCAGGACCGACGATTTCGCACGAGATCATGCGGCGATGCGTGCCGGCGGCGTGCGCTTTCTGGAGGAGCCGCGCCATGAGGTTTACGGCACTGTGGCCGTCTTTTCGGATCCTTACGGCAACACCTTCGATCTCATTCAACATGCCGCGCCCGAGGCCTCTTGATTGCGACCGGGAGCCCGTGCATAAGCGCCCGCGTTAGCAACATGGGCCTTTGGCCCTGGGGCCCTCCACCAGCCTAATCGAGGACAGCATCATGGGTGAATTCAAGAAGCTCGTATTCTCCGGCGTTCAGCCGACGGGCAACCTGCATCTCGGCAATTATCTCGGCGCGATCCGCCGCTTCGTGCAGCTTCAGGACGGCAACGATTGCATTTATTGCGTCGTCGACCTGCATGCACTGACCGCGCAGCTCGTCCACGAGGACATGCTGTCGCAGACGCGCTCCATCGCAGCCGCCTTCATCGCTTCCGGCATCGACGCTAAAAAGCATATCGTCTTCAACCAGTCCGCCGTACCGCAGCACGCCGAGCTCGCCTGGATCTTCAATTGCGTCGCCCGCATCGGCTGGATGAACCGCATGACGCAGTTCAAGGACAAGGCCGGCAAGGACCGTGAGCAGGCCTCGCTCGGTCTCTACGCCTATCCGAGCCTGATGGCTGCCGACATTCTCGTCTACCGCGCCACGCATGTGCCTGTCGGCGAGGACCAGAAGCAGCACCTCGAGCTGACGCGCGACATCGCGATGAAGTTCAACCTCGATTACGCCTCGCATATCCGCAAGACGAACTACGGGATCGACATCGCCGTCGGCGACGAGCCGGTGCATGCCTATTTCCCTATGGTCGAACCGCTGATCGGCGGACCGGCACCGCGCGTCATGTCGCTGCGGGACGGCACGAAGAAGATGTCGAAGTCCGATCCGTCGGATCTTTCGCGCATCAACCTGATGGACGACGAGGATGCGATCTCCAAGAAGATCCGCAAGGCCAAGACCGATCCGGATGGATTGCCGAGCGAAATCGCAGGTCTCGAAAATCGGCCCGAAGCTGAAAACCTCGTCTCGATCTATGCCGCACTCGCCGACAAGACGAGAGAACAGGTGCTCGCCGAATTTGGCGGCCAGCAGTTTTCCGTCTTCAAGCCAGCGCTGATCGATCTCGCCGTTCAGGTCCTGTCGCCGATAACAGGCGAAATGCGCCGCCTGATGAACGATACGAGCCACATCGATGCGATCCTGCGCGACGGCAATGAGCGCGCAAGGGCGCGTGCCGATGTGACGATGCGCGAACTTCGGGAAATCATCGGCTTCCTCTACTAGGCCGATCGACATGCAGAGCCCCCGTGCAAAACGGGGGCTTGCAAATTTTCGGTCACAGGTGTCAGAGTTCGCGCCATGGTATCAAAGCGACTCTCACGGCTCGAAGGTCATCGCCGCAAGTTCATGGCGGTGATAGACGGGACACCCGAATGCCAACGCGCCGTCCATTATGCCGGGCGGCGCGCCAAGAATTCCAATGGCGGTCTCATTCTTCTTTATGTGATCCCGGAAGGCGATTTCCAGCAATGGCTTGGCGTCGAGGAGATCATGCGGGCGGAAGCTCGCGAGGAGGCGGAAGCCACAGTTGCCAAGGCTGCGCAGATCGTGCGCGAGACGATAGGCATCGAGCCTGAGATCGTCATCCGTGAAGGCAATTCGGCCGAGCAGATCAACGCCGTGATCGAGGAAGACCGGGACGTTGCCATCCTCGTGCTTGCGGCAAGCTCGGCCAAGGAAGGACCGGGGCCGCTGGTTTCTTCCGTTGCAGGACGCGGAGCGGCCTTTCCGATTCCAGTTACCGTGCTTCCCGACACGCTGACCAACGAGGAAATAGACGCCCTCTGCTAAGGCATTTCTTGAGTATCAGTCTCTTGAATCAGCCGGACAATAGGCTTATTTTCTTTTGAAGAATTCTAAAGACGGTAGAGGCTGAAGCCCGCCGCATGGAGAGCGAGATGTTCATTCAGACCGAAGCCACGCCGAACCCCGCCACGCAGAAGTTCCTTCCCGGCAAGGTCGTGATGGAAAACGGTACGGCCGAATTCCGCAATGCCGATGAAGCCCAGGCTTCGCCGCTCGCTGCCCGCCTCTTCGAGATTCCGGGCGTGACCGGCGTCTATTTCGGCTACGACTTCATTTCCGTTTCCAAAGACAATGCCGAATGGCAGCATTTGAAGCCAGCCATTCTCGGCTCGATCATGGAGCATTTCATGTCCGGCAAGCCGGTCATGGGTGACGCCTCGATCCTGTCGGAAGATGTCGACGCCGGCGATGAATTCTTCGATGAAGGCGACGAATCGATCGTGCTGACCATCAAGGAACTGCTGGAGACCCGCGTGCGTCCGGCCGTTGCCCAGGATGGCGGCGACATCACCTTCCGTGGGTTCAAGGACGGCAAGGTTTACCTGAACATGAAGGGTTCCTGCTCCGGTTGCCCGTCTTCGACGGCAACGCTGAAGCACGGCGTCCAGAACCTGTTGCGCCATTTCGTTCCGGAAGTGCAGGAAGTGATTGCCGCTTAAAAAAGCCGGATACGCTGGGCCGTTCATCCGAGGTTCGGCCAGACGGATTTATGGATAGGCGACAATAGTTTATTCGGATATTGATGGCATGATCGTTCTGGCGCTCGACACGGCAGGTGTGGATTGCGCTGCCGCTATTTATGACAGCGGCAGGAATACGATGCTGGGGGAGGCATCGGACATGATCGGCAAGGGGCATGCTGAACATCTGATGGGTATCGTCGACCGCGCGCTGGATCAGGCGGGCGTCGCACTTTCGGATATCGACCGCCTTGCCGTCACCATCGGTCCCGGCTCCTTTACCGGCATCCGTGTCGGCGTTGCAGCCGCCCGCGGCTTTGCGCTTTCCCTCGATATCCCCGCCGTCGGCATAACCACGCTCGAAGTCATGGCAGCCGCCCAGCGCGAAAAGACGCCTGGCCGCGCAGTGCTCGCGGCGATGGATGCCAAGAGGGAAGAAATCTATCTTCAGTCTTTTGCGGCCGACGGCGCCGCGCTCGACGAGGCACGCGCGGTCAGCATCGCCGAGGCTCAGGCTTTCGCTGCCGATTTCGACGGCGAGATCACCGGTTCGGCGACCCCGATCCTGAAACCGGATGCAACGGGCGAATACGCCAACTCCTTCCCGATCTCCATCGTGGCGCGTCTCGGTGCTACCGCGAACCCGAATACCGGAAAGCCGAAGCCACTTTATCTGCGCGGACCCGATGCCAAACCGCAGGCCGGATACGCGATTGCAAGAGTATGACGATGCTGGAAGCCTATCTGACGCTGAAACCGGAATTCGAAATCGTCACCATGCAGCCGGAGGATTGCCTCGACGTTTCCGTCCTGCACGGCGAGCGCTTTGCCCGTCCCTGGGGTGACGGCGAATTCCACAGCCTCTTGTCACAGAACACTGTGTTCGGCTTCGTCGCCCGCCAGACCAATGCGATCCTGAAAAAGTCCCTGCCGGGCTTCATCCTTGCGCGCCAGGTGGCGGGCGAGGCGGAAATCCTGACGGTTGCCGTACAGGCTAAGGTCGCGCGTTCCGGCCTCGGGTGGCGGCTGATGCAGGCCGCCATACGCGAAGCACGGCTCCGTGGCGGCGAAAGCATGTTCCTGGAAGTCGATAACGGCAATACCGCCGCCCTCGGCCTTTACCGCAAGCTTGGCTTCGAGCAGGCCGGCGAGCGCAAGGGCTATTATAAGGATGCCAACGGGGCTACCTCCACGGCGCTTGTCATGAAGCGCGTTCTTCGGTAGTTCCCTTCTCGGCAGGAATAGCGAGAAGGCAGCCATGACTGAGGTAGCCAAAACCCTTGAGGAGCTTTGCGCTGAACGCGGCATGCGCATGACCGAGCAGCGCCGGGTAATCGCGCGCATCCTCGAGGACTCCGAAGATCATCCCGATGTCGAGGAGCTCTATCGCCGCTCCGTGAAGGTCGACGCCAAGATTTCGATTTCGACGGTCTATCGTACGGTAAAGCTTTTCGAAGATGCGGGGATCATCGCCCGACACGATTTTCGCGACGGCCGCTCGCGCTACGAGACGGTGCCCGAAGAACATCATGACCATCTGATCGACCTGAAGAGCGGCGTCGTCATCGAGTTCCGGTCGCCGGAAATCGAGGCGCTGCAGGAGCGGATCGCGCGCGAACATGGCTTCAAGCTCGTCGATCACCGGCTGGAACTCTATGGCATCCCGCTGAAGAAAGACGAACTCTGACATCATGGCAGTCCGGGAGCGCCACATTTGATCGTCCGGCTGCGCATTTTCTTCGCGCTTACCATCATCATAGTCGTCAGCATCCTTCTCATGCCGCTGCAGATCCTGGCGCTGCATTTCGACTGGAAACTCCGGCGTACCCTGCCCCGCCGCTGGCATCGTATTGTCTGCTATTGTCTCGGCATCCGCATCCGCGTGCGCGGCGAACTCGAGGGCCGCCGGCCGCTGATGCTCTGCTCCAACCATTCCTCGTGGATGGATATCATGGTCATGTCGGCGGTAGCCGACGTTGCCTTCATCGCCAAGATCGAGGTTCGCGACTGGCCGATCTTCGGGATGCTTGCCAAGCTGCAAAAGAGTGTCTTCGTGGTGCGGGAAGAAAAACGCCGCACCGGCGATCAGGCGAGCGAGATCGCAGGCCGCATGGCCGACGGTGAAATCGTCGTGCTGTTTCCGGAGGGAACGACGTCAGACGGCAATCGCCTGCTGGAGGTCAAGTCGTCGCTCTTCGGTGCAGCCGCCATGGCCGTGCCCCATTCCCCGACCGGCTCGGTGATGGTGCAGCCGGTGGCGATTGCCTATACTCAGGTGCATGGCATCGCCATGGGCCGCTACCATCGTCCACTTGCAGCCTGGCCCGGCGATATAGAGCTTCTGCCGCATCTGACCGACATCCTGAAATGCGGCGCGATCGATGTCGAAGTCTCGTTTGGCGAGGCGGTCGAATATGGCGAGAAGACCAATCGAAAGACAGTCAGCACCACGATCTCCGCCCGCATCCGCAACCTGCTGAACAGCAGCTTGCGCGGCCGTAATATCGGCTGAACCGAGAGTCCCTTTTCTCGCGCGGTAAAAACCACTAAATAGCCGCCATGACCCAGGACAACGCCCTTCTTCAGGCCCCGGAGACTTCTCTTCGCGATGGCTCCAACAGCCGCAAGGTTTTCATCAAGACCTATGGCTGTCAGATGAACGTCTACGACTCGACCCGCATGAGCGATGCTCTTGCCCGCGACGGCTATGAGCCGACGGAGGACATGGAAGAGGCCGACCTCGTCCTGCTCAATACCTGTCATATCCGCGAGAAGGCGGCCGAGAAGGTCTATTCCGCGCTTGGGCGCCTGCGGGAGATGAAAAAGCGCAAGGCTGCGGACGGCCGCGAGATGATGATTGGTGTCGCCGGCTGCGTCGCGCAGGCCGAAGGCGAAGAGATCCTTCGGCGTGCGCCGGCGGTCGATGTCGTCATTGGCCCGCAGACCTATCATCGCCTGCCGGAAGCGCTCCGCCGCGCCAAGGAAGGCCACCGCGTCGTCGATACGGAATATGCGATCGAAGACAAGTTCGAGCATCTGCCGATCGCCGAGGCACCGAAAATCCGCGCCCGCGGCGTAACAGCCTTTCTCACCGTTCAGGAAGGCTGTGACAAGTTCTGCACCTTCTGCGTCGTGCCTTATACGCGCGGCTCGGAAGTGTCGCGGCCAGTGTCGCAGATCGTCGAGGAGGCGATGAAGCTTGTCGAAGCCGGCGTGCGCGAAATCACCCTGCTCGGCCAGAACGTCAATGCCTGGCACGGTGTCGGTCCCAAGGACGAAGAGTGGAGCCTCGGCGACCTGCTCTACCGGCTTGCCGATATCCCCGGCCTTGCGCGGCTTCGCTACACGACGAGCCACCCGCGGGACATGGACGATCGGCTGATCGAGGCGCATCGCGACCTTCGGACGCTGATGCCCTATCTGCACCTTCCGGTTCAGGCCGGATCGGACCGAATCCTGAAAGCCATGAACCGTCGCCACACGGCAGCGGAATATCTTTCGCTCATCGAGCGCATCCGCAAGGCCCGCCCTGACATTGCGCTTTCAGGCGACTTCATAACCGGCTTTCCGGGGGAGACAGACCGGGAATTTGAGGATACACTAAAACTCGTTGAGGAGGTTCGTTATGCACAGGCCTTCTCGTTCAAATATTCGACGCGGCCGGGCACGCCCGGTGCGGAATTGAAGGACCAGGTGCCGGAAGATATCAAGGCAGAACGGCTGGAACGCCTGCAGGCGCTGCTTCTCAAGCAGACGCAGGAATTCAACGAGTCCTGCATCGGCAAGGAAATCGATCTTCTCCTGGAAAAGCCGGGCCGCATGCCTGGTCAGCTTATCGGCAGATCGCCGTGGCTGCAGTCCGTGAATGTTGATGCAAAAGCATCGCAAATCGGTGACATTATTAAAGTGCGAATCACAGGAACCGGAACCAACAGCCTGTTTGCCGAACGCGCAGAGGCTGAGGTTTAACCCAGGGAGCTCGACCGCTTGAACGGACAGGAATTGGTTTCTTCTTCACCGCGCCACCCACGCATTGCGAGCGACGCCAATCACTTCGTCCTGACGTTCGAGAACAACCGGTTCGCCAGCGAACTCTTCGGACAGTTCGATCAGAACCTGAAGCTTCTGGAACAGCGGCTCAATATCGATGCGCGAGCGCGGGGCAACTCCGTCGTGATCACCGGCGATGTGCTGGCCACCAATCAGGCGCGACGCACACTCGATTACCTCTATGAAAAACTCCAGAAAGGCGGCAGTGTGGAGCGTTCAGACGTTGAAGGGGCAATTCGCATGGCGGTTGCCGCCGACGACCAGCTCACGCTGCCGACGATGGAGAAAAAAGCCAAATTGACGATGGCGCAGATTTCGACGCGCAAAAAGACGATCATCGCGCGCACGCCGACACAGGATGCCTATATGCGGGCGCTCGAGCGCTCGGAGATGGTGTTCGGCGTCGGCCCAGCCGGTACCGGCAAAACCTATCTCGCCGTCGCCCAGGCCGCCCAGCTTCTGGAACGCGGCGCGGTCGAAAAGATCATCCTTTCGAGACCGGCCGTCGAAGCCGGTGAACGTCTGGGCTTCCTGCCGGGCGATATGAAGGAAAAGGTCGATCCCTATCTGCGCCCGCTTTATGACGCACTCTACGACATGATCCCGGGTGACAAGGTCGAACGGGCGATCACTGCCGGCGTCATCGAAATCGCGCCGCTCGCCTTCATGCGTGGCCGTACGCTTGCCAATGCCGCCATCATCCTCGACGAGGCACAGAATACCACCTCGATGCAGATGAAGATGTTCCTGACGCGTCTCGGCGAAAACTCCCGCATGATCATCACCGGCGACCCGAGCCAGATCGACCTGCCACGCGGCGTCAAATCCGGCCTCGTGGAAGCCCTTCATCTGTTGAACGATGTCGAGGGTATCTCGATCACGCGGTTCAAGGATGTCGACGTCGTTCGCCATCCGCTCGTCGGTCGCATCGTCAAGGCCTATGACGCGACCTATACTGCGGCAAACGAAGAGGCCAGCCGGCAGGACTGATGGCCGAGCTCGACATACAGATCAGCATCGAGGACACGGGCTGGCCCGCCGAAGATGTATTGCATGCCCTTGCCGAACGCGTGTTGGGCGCGGCTGTCACTTATCTGAGGGAGGAGGAAAAACAACCCTTCCCGAAGATGCCGCCGGAAGTTTCGCTCGTCTTCACCGACGATGCCTCCATCCAGGACATCAATGCGGAATGGCGCGGCAAGGACAAGCCGACCAACGTGCTGTCGTTTCCGGCTTTTCCGGTCAAACCCGGCAAAATGCCGGGCCCGATGCTCGGCGATATCATCATCGCCCTGGAAACAGTGGAGCGCGAAGCGCGAGAGCTCGAAAAGAGCTTTGACGATCATCTGACCCACCTTATGGTGCATGGTTTCTTGCATCTGCTCGGCTACGACCATATGAATAATGACGAAGCCGAAATTATGGAGGGGCTGGAGACTCGCATTTTGGCAGTACTCGGCCTATCTGACCCCTACGAGGGTCAAGACCTTAAAATGGAACCATGAGCGACTTTTCAACGAAGCCGGCGTCAGACGCCATGGACTCCGACCAATCCTCCTCTTCCGACGAGGGTGGAAGTAGTCGACACCGACCGCAATCCTTCTGGTCACGCGCCGCGCGCATCTTGAGACCACAACAGGGCTCGCGTCTGCGCGAAGATATTGCCGACGCGCTGATGACCGACCCGGCTGCAGCGGACGCGTTTTCGCCCGACGAACGGGCAATGCTCCACAATATCCTGCGCTTCCGTGAGGTGCGCGTTGCCGACGTCATGGTGCCGCGCGCCGATATCGAGGCGGTCGACCAGAACATCACGATCGGCGAACTGATGATCCTCTTCGAGGAAAGCGGTCGCTCGCGCATGCCGGTTTATGCCGAAACGCTCGATGACCCGCGCGGCATGGTGCATATCCGCGACCTTCTTTCCTATGTCGCCAAGCAGGCGCGTAACAAGCGCCGCGGCGGCACGAAGCCGGCGGCGGGCGCGCCAACGATCGAAGTCTCTCTGGAGAACCTCCAGAAGGTGGCGCGCTCGGCCAAGCCGAATTTCGATCTCGGACGCGTCGACCTGCAGAAGACGCTCGCCGAGACGGGCATTATCAGACAGATCCTTTTCGTGCCGCCTTCCATGCTGGCATCCGATCTCCTGCGTCGCATGCAGGTGAACCGCACACAGATGGCGCTGGTCATCGACGAATATGGCGGCACGGACGGCCTTGCCTCGCATGAAGACATCGTCGAGATGGTGATCGGCGATATCGATGACGAGCATGACGATGAAGAAGTCATGTTCAAACGTGTTTCGGAAGACATGTTCGTTGCCGATGCCCGCGTCGAGCTCGAGGAGATTGCCGAGGCCATCGGGCCGGATTTCGACATCAGCGAGCAGATTGATGAAGTCGATACGCTGGGCGGCCTGATCTTCTCCGCACTGGGGCGCATCCCCGTGCGTGGAGAAGTCGTCCAGGCCTTGCCAGATTTCGAATTCCACATCCTCGACGCGGATCCGCGGCGCATCAAGCGGGTGCGCATCACCCGCAAGCGCCAGGCAATCCGCCGTCGCGCCAAGGCAGATGGTGACGGACCGTCCATCGGCGACGGCAACGACGACCGGCCTGCGGAATCGACTGCAAACTGACCCTTCCCAAGAACGCAGTGTCGGGCTTTCCGAAAGCGGATTTCGATTTGCTGTCCGATCCCGCAAGACGACAAGCGCGCGCTTTTTTGAAAGACTGCGATTGGATTGATTCGCGGCTTTGATGGGAGTGCGCATGGAGCGGCTTGCGGACAGGATTATCCTCGTCTGGGGGTTCAAACGGTCATTGCTTGCGATCGCCGCCGGCGCGTTCGGTGTCCTGGCGCTGCCTCCGATCGGCTTCTTCGCGGCGATGTTCGTCTCCTTCACGCTGCTCGTCTGGCTGATCGACGGGGCGGCCGCCTCGCCCGAAAGCAGCCTTGCCGGCAGGCTCTGGCCGGCATTCGCCACGGGCTGGCTGTTCGGCTTCGGCTATTTCGTTGCCGGGCTCTGGTGGCTCGGGCATGCACTGCTGATCGATTCAGATGAATTTGCCTGGGCCTTGCCGCTCGCGATCCTCGGGCTTCCGGCCTGTCTTGCCGTCTTCTACGGCTTGGCCGCGGCTCTTGCGCGTATCTTCTGGTCCGACGGCATGGGGCGGATTGCAGCACTTGCTGCCAGCTTCGGCTTGCTTGAGTGGGTGCGCGGCTTCATCTTCACAGGTTTTCCGTGGAACGCCATCGGCTATGCCATGATGCCGATGCCTATCATGATGCAGTCGGCGCATGTGATCGGCACCATGGGGGTCACCGCTCTCTCGGTCTTCGTCTTTGCTGCCCCTGCCCTCATCGGAACCCGACAGGGAGCGAAACTCGGCGTCAGCCTCGCGGCGATCCTCTTTGCAGTGCATCTCGGTTATGGCGCCTACATTCTCTATCTCGCGCCGAAACCCGAAGCATTACCCGAGGACAAGCGGCCCGTGGTGCGCCTCGTGCAGCCGGCAATCGACCAGACGGCCAAGATGGACAGCGATGCGGATCGCGAGGCTATCTTCGAGACCCATCTCAAGCTCTCAAGTGAGCCTCCCAAGGACGGTGGCAAGAAGCCCGACATCATCGTCTGGCCGGAAACCTCGATCCCCTTCATCCTCACAGACAACCAGGATGCATTGACCCGGATTGCCGACACGCTCGATGACGACCAGATCCTGATCGCGGGCGCCGTCCGCGCTGAAGAACTCGGCCCTGGCTATCCTACCCGCTACTATAATTCGATCTATGTGATCGACGGGCGGGGGCAGATCGTCGCCGCCTCCGACAAGGTGCATCTCGTTCCTTTCGGTGAATATCTTCCCTTCGAAGACATGCTCAACGAACTCGGCATCCAGAATGTGGTGGAGATGCCGGGCGGCTTTTCGGCAGCCGCCAGCCGTCATCTGCTCGAACTTCCGAGCGGGCTGAAATTCTATCCGCTCGTCTGCTACGAGATCATCTTCCCGGACGAAATGACCGGCGACATCGGTCAAGCGAACGCTATTCTCAACATCACGAACGACAGCTGGTTCGGCTCGACGCCGGGTCCTTACCAGCATTTTCAGCAGGCACGCGTACGGGCGGTCGAGACCGGTCTGCCGCTGATTCGCGATGCGAATAGCGGAATTTCGGCGGTTGTAGACGCACGCGGCGAAATCGTTGCAGGTCTTAAATTGGACGAAATGGGCTTTATTGATGCAACTCTCGATGGATTGCAAAAAAACACTGGAAGCCCATATCCCCGCCAAACGTACTTCTGGTTGACTGAAACGTTACTGATGGCCATTGCGCTAATTTCACGCAGGGGTTTTATTTCCAGGTTGAATTGACCAAAAACCCCTAAAATTGCATAGTGGTCGCAATCGGCGTTAGTAACGTATGCTTCAAGGTGGGTTATCGCGACTTGCAACGTGGCGTTACGGAATGAGGTCAGGGCATGCCGGTTAGAACAGGGTTGAATTTTTCTTTGCTAGGGCACGACCATGATTGAAAATAAGAAGAAGCCGAATCCTATCGACATCCATGTCGGTAGCCGCATTCGACTTCGCCGTACCATGTTAGGCATGAGCCAGGAGAAGCTCGGCGAAAGCCTCGGCATCACCTTTCAGCAAATCCAGAAATACGAGAAGGGCACCAACCGCGTTGGCGCCAGCCGCCTGCAGAACATTTCGAGCATCCTCAACGTTCCGGTTTCCTTCTTCTTCGAAGACGCTCCCGGTGAACATTCCGGTGCCTTGACCGGTATGGCGGAAACCTCGAGCTCGAACTATGTCGTGGATTTCCTCTCCTCTTCGGAAGGACTCCAGCTCAACCGCGCATTTGTGAAGATCACCGATCCCAAGGTTCGTCGCAAAGTCGTCGAACTGGTGAAGGCACTTGCGGCGGAAGCCGATTCCGACTGAGCGTCTCCACGCTCGGAAAGCTTAAGGCGGCTCAAAAGGCCGCCTTTTTGCGTTTTTGGGGCAAAATTTGTCATTTCGCCGCAGATATAAAGATATATTTATGTCCTTCTGTGCTTGTCATCAGAGCACGAAGTGAGTACCTACTAGACCGCTTTTATTCTTTGAGGGGAATCCCGGAATGCGCGCGAACTATTTCTTTACCAGCGAATCTGTTGCCGAAGGTCACCCGGACAAGGTGTGTGACCGCATCTCCGACGAGATCGTCGATCTGGTCTACCGCGAAGCGGCAAAGACCGGCATCAATCCGTGGGGCGTGCGCATTGCCTGCGAAACTCTGGCGACCACCAACCGCGTCGTCATCGCTGGTGAAGTTCGCCTGCCGCCGAGCCTGATGAAGAAGGATAAGGACGGCAACGACGTCATCAACCCTTCGAAGTTCAAGGCTGCGGCCCGTCGCGCCATCAAGGACATCGGCTACGAGCAGGACGGCTTCCACTGGAAGAAGGCCAAGATCGACGTGCTCCTGCATTCGCAGTCGGCCGACATTGCCCAGGGCGTCGACAGCGCCGCCGACCAGCAGGGCGATGAAGGTGCCGGCGACCAGGGCATCATGTTCGGCTACGCCTGCAAGGAAACGCCTGACCTCATGCCGGCGCCGATCTACTATTCTCACAAGATCCTGCAGCTGCTTGCTACCGCGCGCAAGAAGGGCGAAGGCGAAGTTGCCAAGCTCGGCCCCGATGCCAAGAGCCAGGTGACCGTGCGCTATGTCGACGGCAAGCCCGCAGAAGCCACTTCGATCGTTCTTTCCACCCAGCATCTTGACGACAGCTGGGACTCGAAGAAGGTTCGCAGCGTCGTTGAGCCCTATATCCGCGAAGCCCTCGGCGACCTGAAGATCGCCGACGATTGCAAGTGGTACATCAACCCCACCGGCAAGTTCGTCATCGGCGGCCCTGACGGTGACGCCGGCCTGACCGGCCGCAAGATCATCGTCGACACCTACGGCGGTGCGGCTCCCCACGGCGGTGGCGCATTCTCCGGCAAGGACACGACGAAGGTCGACCGTTCGGCTGCCTATGCTGCCCGCTATCTCGCCAAGAACGTCGTTGCCGCCGGTCTCGCCGACCGCTGCACGATCCAGCTCTCCTACGCCATCGGCGTCGCGCAGCCGCTGTCGATCTATGTCGACCTGCATGGCACGGGCAAGGGCGTTTCCGAGGATCAGGTCGAGGCGGCGATCCGCCAGAACATGGACCTTTCGCCGTCGGGCATCCGCCGTCACCTTGACCTCAACAAGCCGATTTATGCGAAGACGTCGGCTTACGGTCACTTCGGCCGCAAGGCCGGTCGCGACGGCTCGTTCTCCTGGGAGCGCACGGACCTCGTGAAGGCGCTCAAGGAAGCCGTCAAGACCAAGGCTGCTGCATGACGGACATGGAACGCCGGGGTCGGGCGACCGAAGCCTTTTTCGGTCGCCGCAAGGGAAAGGCTCTGCGCGAGCAACAGGCCGAAAGGCTCTCTACCCTGCTCCCGGCATTCATCGTCGATCTCTCGGCGGCTCCACCGGAGCCGCTGAAAGCGCTTTTCCCCGATGGGATCGAAAGATTGCGGCTGGAGATCGGCTTCGGCGGTGGCGAGCATTTGATCCACCGCGCGCTGGAAACGCCTTCGACGGGCTTTATCGGCGTCGAGCCCTTCATCAATTCCATGCAGAAGCTGCTTGCACGCGTCGATGAGACCGGTGCCCGCAACGTGCGCGTCTACAACGACGACGCCACACAGCTCCTCGACTGGCTTCCCGATCATTGCCTCGACCAGATCGACCTGCTCTATCCGGACCCCTGGCCGAAACGGAAACACTGGAAGCGACGCTTCGTCTCCAAGACCAATCTCGACCGTTTTCATCGCGTGCTGAAGCCGGGCGGGCTGTTCTGCTTTGCCTCCGACATCGACACCTATGTGAACTGGACGCTCCTGAAATGCCGCGACCATGGCGGCTTCGAATGGATGGCGCAGAATGCGGCTGACTGGCTGACGCCCTATGAGGGCTGGCCGAGCACCCGCTATGAAGCCAAGGCCCGTCGTGAGGGCCGTTCTTCGGCCTATCTCACCTTCAAGCGCGTCTAACCCGCGTAGACGGATCAATTTCGACGGCGTTGCCGCTGAGTGGAATTTTTCGAGAATAGGGAAATGCTGCAAAGCAGCTAGCGTATGGGCAAGGGACTGACGTCAGTCCCTTGCATCGCCCATTACGATCTTCACACATGCATTCGGCGGCCAGCCGTGCTCGGCGGGCCGGTTTCGATCAATGCAGGCTGACCGTTTTCAGTTCGTCTTCAGCTGCCTTGAAGAAGGTGCTGGAGCGATTGTCGGTCAGCAGGATCGGCGTACCATCGGCACCAAACAGTGCCCAGAGATCAACGCTCGGATCGATATCCGGAGCCTCGGGGAAGCATTTGGAGACCTCTTCATTGCGAATTTTGCGGATATAGGCGACCTCGCCATTGCCGATACCGGCAAGTTCAGACTTGGTCAGACGCGACGTGGCTTCTTTCATCAACATTCCTGTTCCTCCGAGAGAAGGGACCAACGGTTCAACAAACCGTTGTGCTACTGTGAAACCGAAATGTTAATTTTCTTGACCATACGCGCCGGTTCCGGGCGAATTAGATCAACCGAAAGCAAGCCGTTCTTAAGGATTGCGCCCAAGACCTGCATGCCATCGGCGAGAACGAAGGTGCGCTGGAACTGTCTGGCGGCAATGCCGCGATAGAGGTAATCGCGCTCGCCCTGATCGACCTGGCGGCCGCGGATTAGAAGCTGGTTTTCCTCAATTGACACATCAAGCTCTTCTTCGCTGAAACCGGCGACTGCAAGCGTGATGCGAAGCCGCTCGGGCGCGTCGTGACCGGCGGCGATGCGTTCGATATTGTAGGGCGGATAACCGTCGCTGGCCTTGGAAATCCGCTCGAGCGTCTTTTCCATGGCATCGAAGCCCAAAAGCAGCGGGCTGGCGAAAGGGGTAATGCGGCTCATCTTCCAAAGTCCTTGATGCAAGCGACCTTCCCGGACCTCACATGCAGCATCCGGGTATCGCCAATATGGGGACGACGCTTGCCTGCTGCAAGGCATGACGGCCGCCGGCCGGGCCTCCCGCATTTTGATCGCTTCCTTGACAAAGGGCGCAGCGCCCCGCATCAAAACATGCTCCGGCGCGCTGTGTTGATTTGCGACGGGAGCGTAAAGACAATGAAAAGGTGCATGCCAGGCGTCGCGCACCAGAGGATGGAACGATTCGGATGGCAGAACCGAGAAAAATCATTATCGACACCGACCCCGGCCAGGACGATGCCGCCGCGATCATGCTGGCCTTCGGTAGCCCTGAAGAGCTTGAGGTGTTGGGCATCACCACCGTTGCCGGCAATGTGCCGCTGTCGTTCACCAGCCGCAACGCGCGCATCATCTGCGAATTGTGCGAGCGGACCGATATCAAGGTCTTTGCCGGCGCCGACCGACCGATCGCCCGCAAGCTCGTCACCGCCGAGCACGTGCATGGCAAGACAGGCCTCGATGGCCCTACGCTTCCAGAGCCCACGATGCCGCTGCAGGCGCAGCATTCGGTCGACTTCATCATCGAAACGCTGCGACGCGAGCCGGAAGGCACCGTCACGCTCTGTACGCTCGGTCCGCTGACCAATATCGGCCTGGCTTTCCAGAAGGCGCCGGATATCGTACCGCGCATCCGCGAACTCGTCATGATGGGCGGCGGCTTCTTCGAAGGCGGCAACATCACGCCGGCTGCTGAATTCAACATCTATGTCGATCCGGAAGCCGCCGATATCGTGTTCCGCTCGGGCGTGCCGGTCGTCATGATGCCGCTCGATGTGACGCACCAGTTGCTGACCCGCAAGGACCGGGTGAAGCGCATGGCCGATATCGGCACCGCGCCTGCCAAGGCGATGGTCGAGATGCTGGAATTCTTCGAGCGCTTCGACATCGAAAAATACGGCTCGGACGGCGGTCCGCTGCATGATCCGACGACCGTCGCCTATCTGCTGAAACCGGACCTCTTCAAGGGCCGGGACTGCAATGTCGAGATCGAAGTCACATCCGAACTGACGGTCGGCATGACCGTCGTCGACTGGTGGCATGTGACCGACCGAAAGCGTAATGCAAAGGTCATGCGCTACGTGGATTCCGACGGTTTCTTCGATCTGCTGATCGAGCGTTTCGGGCGCATCTAGTTCGCAAGGGTGATACAAAAACCAAAAAGGCCGCTGACGCGGCCTTTTTCAATTGTCAGGCATTCTTGCTGTCTCAGGCGTCCTTCTCGTCCAGCACCGAGTTGGCCTCGGCTTCGACGAGTTTCGGACCACCCTTGGCGACGCCGACCATGGCCGGGCGCAAGACGCGTTCACCAATGCTGAAACCGGCCTGTACGACCTGTACCACCGTATTGTTCGGCACTTCGGTATTCGGCACTTCGAACATCGCCTGATGGAAGTTCGGGTCGAACTTCTGGCCGACCGGCTCCAGCTTGCGAACGCCGTGGCGCTCGAGAGCCGAGAGCATGGAGCGCTCGGTCATCTCGACACCTTCGATCAATGTCATCAGGCCAGCGTCGGCGGCAGCCCTGGCTTCCGGCGGAATGGCATCGATCGCACGGCGCAGATTGTCCGAGACGGCCAGCATGTCGCGGGCGAAGCCTGCGACGGAATAGGACTTGGCGTCCTTGACCTCGCGCTCCGTGCGGCGGCGCAGATTATCCATTTCGGCAGCGAGCCGCAGGTAGCGGTCGCGCAATTCCGTATTCTCGGCCTTCAGAAGCTCAAGCGCATCCGGTTCGCCTGCGGCTGCTTCCTTCACGGCTTCATTCTCGACGTTTGCGGCGGCGTCGGCTGTGGCTTCCGCCGCAGCCGCGTCAGGTCCGTTCTTCGTCGTTTCATCAGTCATGACGGTCTCCGGTTCGTGTATTCTCAGATGCGCCCGATATCGATGTTTGGCCGGAAAAAATCAAGTCTGCGTTACGAAGAAGCTAAAATTCCGCCTGTTTTGCGCAAGGGATCAGAGAGATCCGCGCGAAAGGCGCGACACGAGCTGCGCGGTATAGTCCACCATCGGCACGATGCGGGAATAATTGAGCCGCGTGGGACCGATCACCCCTACCGCGCCAACGATGCGGTCGTCGTCATCGCGATAGGGCGCCACAATGAGCGAGGAGCCGGAAAGTGAGAAAAGCTTGTTTTCCGAACCGATGAAAATGCGTACGCCCGGCCCGCTTTCGGCAAGGTTCAGGAGCTCGATCAAGCTGTCCTTCTTCTCCAGATCATCGAATAGCAGGCGCAGCCGGTCGAGGTCTTCCGCGCCGCCTACGCCTTCCAGCAGGTTTGCTCGGCCGCGGATGATGAGCTGTGCCGGCTTCGTCTCGTCCGAGTTGCCGGCCCACACGGCGACGCCGCGCTCCACGAGGTCGCGCGACAGTGCGTCGAGCTCATGGCGAACTTCATCTTTCAGCTGGCTCAATTGCAAGCGCAATTCCGGCAGCGTCTGCCCGGTCATGTGTGCATTGAGGAAATTGGCAGCCTCGGTGAGTTGCGACGAGGTAACACCTGCGGGCAGTTCTATAATGCGGTTTTCCACCTGATCATGGTCACCGACAAGAACAGCCAGCGCCTTGGTAGGTTCCAGGCGGATGAACTCGACATGTTTCAGAACCGGGTCGCTCTTTGAGGTGATGACAAGGCCGGCGCCGCGCGAAATGCCCGAGAGCATGCGACTCGCCTCATTCATCATCGATTCCACCGGATTGTCGCGGCTTCCAGCCCGCACCTGGCGGTCGATGCTGGCACGTTCTTCTGCCGAGAGGTCACCGACCTGCATAAAGGCATCGACGAAGAAGCGCAGCCCGATCTGCGTCGGCAGGCGCCCGGCGCTGACATGCGGCGAATAGATGAGACCAAGCTCTTCCAGATCGCTCATGACATTGCGAACGGAGGCAGGCGACAGAGACATCGGCAGAAGACGCGAAAGATTGCGGGAGCCGAGCGGCTCACCGTGCTCCAGATAGCCTTCGACGATGCGCCGGAAGATTTCCTTCGATCGTTCATCCAGCGCAGCCACGGCATCCGAAATTGATGTCGACCTGTAGCTCATGAACTTTTCGCACCCGCACTGAATGATATCAGGGAAATATAGCCAATCTGCCCCCCGTGGCAAAAGGGAATTTGCAAATGCACGCAGCCAATCGTAGAAGCGGGCGACGATACAATGCATGCACAGACATTGCCTGAAAGCGCTCACGTTTTCGGCATCATGTTTCAGGAGAAGAGAATGCGGCCTTCAGGCAGAAAAACCGACCAGATGCGCAAGGTCTCCTTCGAGCGCAATTTTTCCAAGCATGCTGAAGGCTCCTGCCTGGTAAAGTTCGGCGATACGCACGTACTCTGTACGGCGAGCCTGGAAGACAAGACGCCGCCGTGGCTGCGCAACACCGGCAAGGGCTGGGTCACAGCCGAGTATGGCATGCTGCCGCGCGCGACAGGCGAGCGAATGAAGCGCGAAGCCGCAGCCGGCAAACAGGGCGGCCGCACGCAAGAGATCCAGCGCCTGATCGGCCGCTCGCTGCGTGCCGTGGTCGATCTTACTGCCCTCGGCGAACGGCAGATCACGCTCGACTGCGACGTCATCCAGGCCGACGGCGGCACGCGCACGGCCTCGATCACCGGCGGCTGGATTGCGCTTTACGATTGCCTGCGCTGGATGGAAACCCGCAACATGATCAAGGCCGACCGCGTGCTGAAGGACCATGTCGCGGCGATCTCCTGCGGCATCTTCGCCAACCAGCCGGTCATCGACCTAGACTATCTCGAGGATTCCTCGGCCGAGACCGACGCCAATTTCGTCATGACAGGCGCCGGCGGCATCGTCGAGATCCAGGGTACGGCGGAAGGCACGCCTTTCAGCGAAGAGGAGTTCTCCTCGCTGATGGGTCTCGCCAAGGCGGGCATTGCCGAGCTGGTGGACCTACAGAAGCAAGCCATCGCCTGAGGCTTTCATTCAAGCCTCGCCAGTGAATTTCCTCGTCCCTGCTTACGGGGGCAAGGCCTCAAAAGGGGCGGGCAATGGCACAACCCATCGAAGGCGTTCTTGAAACTGCGCTCTACGCAAATGATCTCGATGCGACAGAAGCCTTTTACGAGGATGTGCTGGGCCTTGAGAAGATCGCACGGTCTGGCAACCGTCATGTGTTCTTCCGCTGCGGACCAGGCGTGCTCCTGATCTTCAACCCGGAGGAAACGGTGAAGCCGCCTGCACCGGACAGCCTGCAGGTTCCGCCGCATGGCACTATCGGAAGGGGCCATGCCTGCTTCAGGGTTTCGGGAGACAATCTCGATGCGATGGTGCAAAAGCTGAAAGCTGCCGGCATCGGCATCGAATCCGAGGTTCAATGGCCGCAGGGCGGCCGATCGATTTATTTCCGCGACCCTTCAGGCAATAGCCTGGAATGCGCGGAGGCCAAAATCTGGGGCATGGGGTAAGGATATTTTATGCGTAAGCTCGAAACCAAAACTATTGTCGTCGCCAGCCACAACCAAGGCAAGATCCGCGAGATCCAGGATCTGATCGGTCCGCTTGGTTTCACCGCCAAATCGGCCGCCGAACTCAATTTCATCGAACCCGAGGAAACCGGGACGACCTTCGAGGAAAATGCCACGATCAAGGCACTTGCCTCGGCTCAAGCCTCCGGAATGCCGGCGCTTTCCGACGATTCCGGCCTCGTCGTCGATGCGCTTGGCGGCGATCCCGGCGTCTACACCGCCGACTGGGCTGAAACCGGCAACGGCACCCGCGATTTCTTCATGGCCATGGAGAAGGTCGAGAAGGCATTGGAAAAGGCCGGCGCCACCAAGCCCGAGCAGCGCTCTGCCCGTTTTGTCAGCGTGCTCTGCCTTGCATGGCCGGATGGTCACACGGAGCTTTTCCGCGGCGAAGTGGAAGGTAAAGTCGTCTGGCCGCCGCGCGGGACGCAAGGTTTCGGCTATGATCCGATCTTCCAGCCTGAAGATTATGATGTGACCTTCGGCGAGATGAGTGCGGAAGAAAAACACGGCTGGAACATCGGCAAGCCGCAGGCTCTCTCGCATCGCGCCCGCGCCTTCAAGCTCTTCGTCGAAACCTGCCTGGAAGCATAGGCCGAGCCTTGAACATGATCGAACCGTCTGCGCTGACGCGCGATGCAAAGCTTCTGCCCGATACCGGCGAGCCCGGTTTCGGGGTCTATGTGCATTGGCCTTTCTGCGCGGCGAAGTGCCCCTATTGCGATTTCAACAGCCATGTCCGGCATCAGCCGGTCGATCAGGAGCGCTATGTCGCCGCTTTCCTGAAAGAGATCACAAATGCCCGCCTGATGAGCGGGCCGAAGACGGTAACCAGCATCTTCCTCGGAGGCGGCACGCCGTCGCTGATGAAGCCGGAAACAGTCGATGCGATCCTCGACGGCATTGCGCGGCACTGGAATGTGCCTGACGGTATCGAGATCACGATGGAGGCCAATCCTTCCAGCGTCGAAGCAGACCGTTTCCGCGGCTACCGCGCCGCCGGTGTGAACCGCGTCTCACTCGGCGTACAGGCACTGAATGATCGCGACCTCAAATTCCTTGGGCGGCTGCATGACGTCGCAGACGCGCTGAAGGCGATCAGACTCGCACGCGACATCTTCCCGCGTATGTCTTTCGACCTGATCTATGCACGGCCGAACCAGACGGTCGAGGAGTGGGATCGCGAGCTCAAGGAAGCCATCTCCTATGCCGTGGACCATCTCTCGCTCTATCAGCTCACCATCGAGGAAGGCACGCCCTTCTACGGGCTGCATAAGGCCGGAAAGCTGATCGTGCCGGATGGGGACCAGTCCGCTGCTCTCTATGAAGCCACGCAGGAGATCACCGAGCGCGAAGGATTGCCGGCCTATGAAGTATCCAATCATGCCCGGCCGGGTGCGGAGAGCCGCCATAACCTCACCTACTGGCGCTATGGCGACTATGCCGGCATCGGCCCTGGCGCGCATGGTCGCCTGTCGCGGGGCGCAGAGAAGGTCGCGACCGCTACGGAGCGCAAGCCTGAAGCCTGGCTGGACCTCGTCGAACGCGACGGCCATGGTATCACCGAGCACGAGCGCCTCGGTTTCGATGAGCAGGCCGATGAATTGCTGCTGATGGGACTGCGCCTGAAGGAAGGTGTCGATCTTGCCCGCTGGCAGCAGCTTTCTGGCCGCGATCCCGATCCGAAACGCGAGGAATTTTTACTGGAACACGGCTTCATTGAGCGGATCGGCAATTCCCGCCTGCGCTGCACGCCGGCAGGCATGCTGATCCTTGATTCCGTCGTGGCGGACCTCGCCTGCTAGAGCATTCCTATTGTTCTTCGAAACAAGGCTAAGCTCTATCTCCCTTGCTTCACTCAGTTCCGGGCGCAAACCTGCCGCTCACACTTTTTCCCGAATCGCTTCAGGTCCGCCTCAAGCAGCCCGTCTCCTTGCAAAATTGACGAGCCTTCCATCGATTGCGGCAAGGCCGACCGCGATCAAAGCCATGCCCACCAGATGTTTGAGCTGCAACTGCTCACCGAGTGCTGCGGCGCCAAGCAGGATCGCGCTAACGGGGATCAGGAAGGTCACCAGCATCAGATTGGTGGCGCCTGCCGTTGCCAGTATGCGGAAGAACAGCACATAGGCCACGGCCGTCGAGAGGATCGCAAGTCCTGATAGCGCCAGCCAGGTCTCAGCGGAGGGCATGGCGAGCGTCCAGGGCTGGTCGACAATCAGCGCGATCGGCAGCATCAGAACGGTGGATGCAGTCACTTGCCCGGCGGCCGGAATAAGCGGCGCAAGGCCCATCCGGCGGAATCGCCGTCCCCAGATGCCGGCCAGCGAATAGGAGAAAGCAGCACCGAGAACTGCGAGTTGGGCAAGCACGTTCGAGCCGAGATCCTTCAACGCGTCAAAGCCGATCATGTAAGCAACGCCTGCAAAGCCGACGATCACGCCGAAGAGACGGTTTGCCGTCAGCTTTTCATCCGCCGTCAGGACATGAGCAACGAGTACGGCAAAGAGTGGTGTCGTGGCGTTGAGGATCGAGGCAAGACCGCTCGCAATATGTGTCTGGCCCCAGACGATGAGACAGAAGGGAATCATATTGTTGAGAAGCCCCATGCCGAAAAAGGCGATCCAGCTCTGCCTGTCACGCGGCATGGTATGGCCCATGGCGCGCACGATCAGATTAAGTGCGATGGCGGCAAGCAGGACACGCCCGGTCACGATTGTGAACGGCGGCAGCGCCTTCACGAGAATGCCGTTGAAGAAGAAGGAGCCACCCCAGAGAAGCGACAGCACGATCAGCATGGCCCATTCTGCGGCTCCCATGGTCTTCTGGACGGACATGACAATCTCCTCGCCGAGTTCTGCTAAAGTGTTTTCTCCGGCTCATCTGCGTGGATTTGCCAGATCTACCGGTTTTTATTAGTATTCCTTACCGCCTGACAAACGAGCATTTCTGCTCGCATGATTGAGCTGAGCTAAAGCATGACAGATCCTTTGCCGTCATTGTCGGCCCTGCGCGCCTTTGAGGCCACGGCGCGTCATCTGAGCATGACGCAGGCGGCGCGCGAGCTCCACGTCACGCCTGGCGCTGTCAGCCTGCAGGTCCGCGATCTCGAAGCCTCGCTCGGCGTATCGCTGTTCGAGCGGCGTACACGGCAGATTCTGTTGACGCCGGAAGGCCGGGACTATTTCGCGACATTGCGCACGGCCTTCCAGCTCGTGCGCGAAGCGACGGCATCACTGACGGCACGGCGGCGGGGCAATGCGCTGGCGCTGACCTGTACGGCAGGTTTTGCAACACACTGGCTTTTGCCGCGCCTGCAGCGCTTCGAGGACATACATCCTGATATCGATGTCCGCATCAGTGCGTCCCATCGCATGTTCGATTTCGAGCGCGATGGGATCGATCTCGCCATCCGCCACGGGCTTGGCGGTTATGAGGGATTGATCAGCGAGCGGCTGGTGGATGACGAACTGGTGCCGGTCTGCACGCCGGCGATCGCTGCGACCCTCGGCGAAAATCCCTCGCCCGATCAGCTTTCGGCATACCAGCTCATCCACGACGTCTACCGCCGCGACTGGCAGCTCTGGCTGGCCGCGGCGGGCGCCACCAAGGTGGATGCCTCCCGCGGCCCGATCTTCAGCGACGGCAATGGCGCCTTCGATGCGATGAAATCAGGCTTCGGCGTGGCGCTGATGCGCCGCTCCTTCATTGAGAAGGAACTTGCCGAGGGAAGGCTCATCGCGCCGTTTCCACTGGGGCTGACAAGCAAACTTGCCTACCATCTCGTCTATCCAGGCACAGCGCTGGAACGGCCGGCGGTTGCGGCGTTCCGGCGCTGGTTGCTTTCAGAAGCGAAAACCTAATCGCGGCTGGTAGCACCTGCCTTGAAAAGGCTGCCGGTCGGCGTCTTCAGGAACATCTCGAGCGGAATATGCTCCTGATGCAGGAAGCCGCTCGCCGGCAGCAGACCGTCGCGGACCATTTCGATGACGGCAACCACCGAGGCCGACGTCGTCCAGGCGATCGCGGTACGCCGGGCTCCTGCAATCTCGATCGGATAATAAGCGCGGACAAATTCCTTCCGGCGCAAGGAGCCGTTGATCGTGCCTTCGGCCGCGACATGGACGTAGACGACGTCGTCATCGACAGGCGGCTTGGCGTTGGTCAGGATTTCGCCGGCGAGCTGGCGCTTCTCACGCATCAGAAGCTCATGGAAGAAGAAGTTCATCAGCTCCATATGGCCGGGATAACGCATCGTCTTGTAATCGAGGTTATCGACCTTGCCGAGCATGGTGTCGCACATGGTCCCGAGGCCGCCCGAGGTGGTGAAGGCCTCCAGCTTGACGCCGCCGACATAGATCGTTTCGTGCCATTCCATCGGCGAGACGAGCTTACGCACGCCGCCCTCGATGACTTCGCAATCGTTCAGATATTCATTGACCACGCCTTCCGGCGACCAGTTGAAGGCATAGCCCAGAAGTCCGGTCGGGTGCTGCGGCAGGGCGCCGACACGCATGCGGATCGAGCGGCAGCGATCAAAGCCATCGGCAAGGCTTGAGCCGACGATACCGACGAAGCCGGGCGCCAGACCGCATTGCGGCGCCATCAGGCCGCGGGCGGTCTTGGATAGTTCGATAATGAAATTGGTGGTCGGCACATCCTCGGTCAGATCGAAGTAGTGGATGCCGGCGAGATGGGCCGCCCGTGCCAGCTCGATGTTGAGATGATATGGCAGGCAGGACAGCACCGCCTCGACGCTCGACAGCAGCTCTCCGATGACGGAGACGTCGGTGATATCGCCAGCCCGGCATTGGAAGGGCAATTCGCCCGTGGGCAGTTGTGCATCGACACCGACAACCTCAAAGCCACCCTCATGCAAAAGCGTTGCCGCCAGCCGCCCGACCTTGCCAAGGCCGATCACGGCAATCCGTTCAAAACTCATTGATGTCCTCCCGAACGCCGACGTTCGTCACCGGCGCATTTTTCTCACTCGCGGGTGTATAGAATAAAATGCTCATAAAAGAAAACAGCCGGGATTGCTCCCGGCTGTTGAAACGTGGTGGCTGTGCACCGCTTATTCGTTGATGAGACGCTTCAATAGCTCGATCTCATGCGACAGCTTCGTGTCTCCCGAGATCAGTTCCTCGATCTTGCGCACGGCGTGCAAAACCGTCGTGTGATCGCGTCCGCCGAAGCGGCGACCGATCTCCGGGAAAGAGCGTGGCGTCAGCGTCTTCGACAGATACATGGCGATCTGGCGCGGTTTGACGATGACACGCGTGCGGCGGTTCGAGACCAGTTCCTGGCGCGAGACGTTGTAGTGACGTGCGACGATGCGCTGGATATCCTCGATACGCACACGACGCGGCTCGCCGGAACCGACGAGATGGGCCAGCAGCTCATCCACGCGCTCGATCGACAGGTTCGGCTCGAAGGAGCGACGGAAGATCAACTGGTTGAAGGCGCCTTCCAGTTCGCGGCCGCTTGCCGTGATGTTGCGGGCAACGTGCTGCAACAGGTCGGTCGGGATCTCCAGTGACGGATCCTCCAGACGGGCCGCCGCGAGACGACGATTCAGGATTTCGAGACGCATCTCGTAGTCGGGACCATCAAGTTCGATCGCAACGCCGCCCTGCAGTCGCGAACGGACGCGCGGATCGAGCGATTCCAGTTCCCACGGCGCTCGGTCGGCTGCGACGACGACCTGCTTGGCGCTGTCGAGCAGCATGTTCAGCAGGTGGCAGAACTCGTGCTGGATCATCTTGCCCTGCAGGAACTGCATGTCGTCGATGATCAGAAGGTCGATGTTGCGCAGCGAATCCTTCAACGTCAGCGCGTCATTGTCACGGATCGCCGTCGCGAAACGCCACATGAAGTATTCGGCCGTCAGATAGACGACGCGCAGGCCACGTGGGTTCTGCACCGCAGCATTGGCGATCGCCTGCAGCAGATGGGTCTTGCCGAGACCGACGGTCGCATGGACGAAGAGCGGGTTGAAGCGCACAGCGCCCTGACCTGCTTCCGCAATGGTTTTCGCGGCGGCAAGCGCCACGCGGTTGGAGCTGCCCTCAACGAAGGTGTCGAAGGTGAAGCGAGAATCCAGCGGCGAGCCAAAGAGCGGCGAACCGACACTTGCCGGGCGCGCCGCAGCGGCGGCCGAAACGGCCTGCTGGACGATATGCCCCGCCGGCTGGGCAGATGCCGGACGACGAAGCTGGGTGGGCTGGGCAGCCGGCTCGATGGCGACCGCCTCGTCGACCGCCTTCACGCCGGTGCGCGTTGCCGTGCGCACAAGGATCTCGACCTTCAGGATTTCAGGATCTTCGGCCTGAAACAGCCCGACAATGAGATCGAGATACCGGTTGTTGATCCACGACTTCAGAAAGGTCGTGGGAACGGTGAGACGGACGACACTCTTGGAAACCGAATGAAGCTTGAGCCGTGCAAACCAGCTTGCATAGACGTCAGGACCAACTTGTGCCTTCAGACGCGCGCTTACGCGGTCGAAGAGAACGCCATGCTTCATCTCGCCCTTTTCTTCCGTTGCACTCAGGTGAATGGAACCGAAAGACTGCGGTGCAGCTTCCCCGTTATCCAGCGCACCCGTCGTCATCGAATTCATCTGCATAATGCCGCCTTTCATTTCCTCGGGCGGTCATTCGTTGACAGCCGCCCGATCATTCCCCGCTCTGGCAAAGCCAGCGACATCCTCATGAGCCGCCTGCATGCCGGTTCACTCAAACACTGCCCCTTTCGGGACTGACACAGAGACCCTGCGGTGGTCGCGATCATGCGACAACCGTCTCAACGGCTCTGTGTCAGGCTGGCGGCCGATCCTCGTTTTTCGCCCGCAAGCCCGCACGCAATGTTACACTTTCCCCTGCCCTTTTCCGGGCCTCGCGCAAAGCGTGTGGCCGCGGAGCGCACAAAACGTCCCCGTCCCGTGACAGCCACGTCACGGTACAATGCCGTCGAGTGCGTGAGAAAACGGAAGCTGTCCGCTCCGTTGCAAGCGACACAGAGCCATCATCCTGCCGACGTGGCAGTTTGGACTGACTTCTGCAGGTGATGTCCGCGCCCTTTGCTGGACGCCATTTAGGCAGGATCAAATGGCAAGATCAACGATGAATTTTACGCAAAATTAAGATGCGGCCATTGACTCCCGCTGCCCTTTTAGGGCGTCACACCACCGTCAAAAAAGAATCGCTTTTGAATCAAGGAGATTCCCCGAGTGGGCTATTTTGGACACGCATAAAAAGAAAAAAGAAAAAATGTTCTTGACTCATTTGGTGCCCCGGGCTGGGTGACCAGAGTCGCAAGTCTTAAAAAGATCCTTGCGTAAGCTATTGTTTTAAAACAATTTTTCCTGTCATGCCTCTGACACGAAATCGTCGTTAGATTAACCATAGCCGGAGCGGGAGACGGAATCGAAAAAGCCCGGTAAAATTACCGGGCTAATCATAACGAGCAATTCGTTAATGAGATATTTACGCTGTCGCAGAAGCCGACAGGGCCTTCACACGAGCGGCGAGGCGCGAGACCTTGCGGGATGCCGTGTTGGCGTGCAGGACGCCCTTGCTTGCGGCACGTGCCAGCTCGGGTTCAGCTGCGATGAAGGCTTCCTTTGCCTTGGCGGCATCACCAGCGGCGAGTGCCTCTTCGACCTGGCGAACGTAAGTGCGAACGCGCGAACGGCGAGCCTTGTTGACTGCGGTACGGCGAGCGATCTTGCGGGTCGCCTTTTTCGCCGAAGTTGTATTGGCCATGGATGCCTCTCTCAAGAATTCGAACAAACTCCGCCATTGCCGCGCTGGCCCTGCGGCCACTCAATTCAGCAATACGGGAGCATTAGCGGAAAACCTGAGCGGCTTTCCGAACCGTGGGCGGGCATATAACGCTAAAGCTCACCCGCGTCAACGCGCATTTTCAAGGAAAAGCGCCTTTCCCGGCAGCATCCGCTCACCTGTTCTTGAAGGCAGGTTTGCGCTTTTCGATGAAGGCGGCCATGCCCTCTTTCTGATCCTCGGTCGCAAAGAGGCTCTGGAAGAGGCGGCGTTCGAAACGCAAGCCCTCCTCCAGCGTCGTCTCGAAGGCGCGGCTGACCGCCTCCTTTGCCATCAAAACCGACGGCCGAGACAATGATGCGATCCTGGTTGCCGCCTCCAGCGCTTCATCCAGCAGCCTTTCCGGTGTCACCACACGCGAAACGAGTCCCGCGCGCTCGGCTTCGGCTGCGTCCATCATCCGGCCGGTCAGGATCAGATCCATCGCCTTGGCCTTTCCGACCGCGCGCGTCAGGCGCTGCGAGCCGCCAATGCCTGGAATGACGCCCAGCGTGATCTCCGGCTGGCCGAACTTTGCCGTCTCCGAGGCGATGATGAAATCGCAAAGCATCGCAAGCTCGCATCCGCCGCCGAGCGCAAAGCCGCTGACGGCGGCGATGATCGGCTTACGGGCCTTGGCGATCTCGTCCCAGCCGCTGATGAAATCGCTCTTGTAGACTTCGGCGAAATCGAGCGGCTGCATTTCCTTGATGTCGGCACCGGCGGCGAATGCGCGTTCCGAGCCGGTCAACACGATCGCGCCTATGGTCTCATCGGCATGAAAGGCCGCATAGGCTTGCTTCAGTTCCTCGAGCATAGTCGAATTCAGCGCGTTCAGCGCCTGCGGCCGGTTCAGCGTAATGAGGCCGACATTGCCGCGGGTTTCAACAAGAAGTGTTTCATAGGCCATGGCGCTCTCCTATTTCTGGCAGGTGGCGCAACAGAAGGTGGACCGGCCAGCCTGCACGATGCGCGAGACCGTACCGCCACAGCCCGGCGTGCGGCAAGTTAGACCTTCGCGATCATAGACGGAAAAGGAATGCTGGAAGTAGCCGAGCGAGCCATCCGTCTGGATATGGTCGCGCAGCGACGATCCGCCCGCAGCGATCGCATCGGCGATGACATCGCGAATAGAGCTGACCAGCAGGTTCAGCGCTTCCTTCGGCTTACCCACCTTGGTCACCAGCGTGCCGGCTGCGCGCGTCGGCAACAGATGCGCCCGCCAGAGCGCCTCGCAGACATATATATTGCCGAGCCCGGCGATGTTCTTCTGATCGAGCAACGCGCTCTTCAGCGGCTGTGCCTTGCGTTGGAAACGTTCGGCCAGATAGGCTGCCGACAGCTCATTGCCAGTCGGTTCCGGCCCCAGACCGAACAGAAAGGGGTTGGCGTCGAGTTCAGAGCGGTCGGCAATGTCCATGAAGCCGAAGCGGCGCGGATCATTGTAGATGACGCGGCGCGGTCCGCCTTCGCCATCCAGATGAAAGATGGCGTGATCATGCTTCTCATCCTTGGAACGCTCGTGATGGAAGTCGCCAGGCGTGCCGCTGACGGCGCCCTGTTCGATCCGGAAGGAGCCGGACATGCCGAGATGGGAAATGATCGTCTTGCCGCTGTCGAGGTCGATCAGCAAGTACTTGGCCCGCCGTCCAAGGCCGATGATCTTGCGGCCGGATACCTGCTGCTCGAAGCCCTGAGGAAAGGGAAACCGCAGATCGCCGCGGCGCAATTCCAGCCTCTCGATGCGCGCGCCCTCCATTGCCGGCGTCAGACCGCGCTTCACCGTTTCGACTTCTGGCAATTCCGGCATCTTAACCCATCTATATCTAACGTGTTTCAACCGCCCGCGATGTGCGCTATAGCGCCAACGTGCCGCGGGCGGACCGTGGCCCACAGATAGCGCCGCTCCCTCGCTTTCGCTATGGTCGCCGCGCCGAATTCTTGATGTGAACGGAGTAGCTTGATGTCAGACAGCCGGACCTCCGCCGATGGCGGCATGGAAACGTCCTACGGCTTCCGTGAGGTGCCGACCGGTGAAAAGCAAGGCCTCGTCAACGAGGTCTTCCACAAGGTCGCCAAGCGCTACGACATCATGAACGACGTCATGTCGATGGGCATGCACAGGGCCTGGAAGGACGCGATGATCGCGGCGCTCAACCCGCGCAAGGAGCCGGGCTACAAGGTGCTCGATGTTGCCGGCGGCACGGGCGACATTGCCTTCCGCATCATCGAAGCTTCCAACCGCCAGGCGCATGCGACCGTGCTCGACATCAACGGTTCGATGCTTGGCGTCGGCGCCGAGCGAGCGGAAAAGAAAAAACTTTCCGACAATCTGACCTTTGTCGAGGCCAATGCCGAAGACCTTCCCTTCGAGGCAAACAGCTTCGATGCCTATACGATTGCTTTCGGCATCCGCAACGTGCCGCGGATCGAGGTAGCACTCTCGGAAGCCTATCGCGTCCTGAAGCGCGGCGGGCGGCTGCTGGTGCTGGAATTTTCCGAAGTGGACTTGCCGCTGCTCGACAAGGTCTACGATGCCTGGTCCTTCAACGCCATTCCGAAATTCGGCAAGGCGATCACCGGTGACGCAGAACCCTATCAGTATCTCGTGGAATCGATCCGCAAGTTCCCGAACCAGGAGAATTTCGCGGCGATGATCCGCACGGTCGGCTTCTCGCGCGTGACCTATACCAATTATACCGGCGGCATCGCAGCGCTGCATTCCGGCTGGAAGCTCTGATCCGCATGAGTGCTTTCGGGGCATATTTCAGGCTCGCAAGAGTCGGCTGGATTCTGGTGCGTGAGGGCGTCATCTCGGCGCTGCCTTCGGAAGGCCTGCCGCCATCGGTCAGCCTGGCGAAATCCTTTGTCGGCATGTTTGCGCGCAAGCGCAGCAAATATCAGAAGCGCAGCGACCGGCTGGCACAGGCTGTCGAGCGGCTTGGGCCATCCTATGTGAAGATCGGCCAGTTCCTTGCAACGCGTCCTGACGTCGTTGGCGTCGAGTTTGCCGACGATCTGTCCCAACTCCAGGACCGGATGGCCTTTTTCCCGGCGGCTGCCGCCAAGGCCAATATCGAGGGTTCGCTCGGGCGGCCGATCACGGATCTCTATGCAAGCTTCGGCGATCCGATTGCCGCAGCCTCCATCGCGCAGGTGCATGCAGCAGAGGTCGGCACACCTGATGGACCCAAGAAGGTTGCGGTCAAGGTCGTGCGGCCCGGCGTGAGAGCGCGGTTTGCCCATGATATCGAGGCGATGTATCTCGTCGCCCATATGCAGGAACGCTTCATGCCGGCCAGCCGGCGCCTGCGGCCGGTTGAGGTGACGAAGACGCTGGAGCAGACCACCAAGGTGGAAATGGACCTGCGTCTCGAGGCGGCTGCGCTTTCCGAGATTGCCGAGAATACCGAAAAGGATCCGGGCTTCCGCGTGCCGAAGGTGGACTGGGAGCGCACCGGCCGTGACGTCATCACCATGGAGTGGATCGACGGCGTCAAGATGTCCGATGTGGAGGGGCTGCGGGCTGCCGGCCACGACCTCAACATGCTTGCCGATACACTGATCCAGTCATTCCTGCGCCATACGCTGCGCGACGGTTTCTTCCATGCCGACATGCACCCGGGCAACCTCTTTGTCGATTCCGACGGCATGATCGTTGCCGTCGACATGGGCATCGTCGGACGTCTCGGGAAGAAGGAGCGTCGCTTCCTCGCCGAAATCCTCTACGGTTTCATCACACGCGATTATATCCGGGTGGCGGAAGTGCATTTCGAGGCGGGCTATGTACCCGGCCACCACAATGTCGAGAGTTTTGCCCAGGCGATCCGGGCGATCGGCGAGCCGATCCACGGACAGCCGGCCGAGACGATCTCGATGGGCAAGCTCTTGACGCTGCTTTTCGAAGTCACCGAACTTTTCGACATGCAAACGCGTCCCGAGCTCGTCATGCTGCAGAAGACGATGGTCGTCGTCGAAGGCGTCTCGCGCATGCTCAATCCGCGCTTCAACATGTGGAAGGCGTCCGAGCCTGTCGTCGGCGACTGGATCAAGAACAATCTCGGCCCCAAACGCATCGTCACCGATCTCAAGGACGGGCTGAAGGCCGCCGTGAAGCTCGCCGAAGCCGCGCCGGAGATCGCCGCCCAGACCGAGAAATTCCACCATCAGCTTCTGCATATGAGCGAACATGGATTGCGCTTCGACGAGCAGACAGCAGAAGCCATCGGCAAGGCGGAAGCCCGTCATAACCGTTCGGCAAAAGTGGCCCTCTGGATCATTGCGCTCACGCTTCTCTATATTGCCTGGATGGTGAGCTGATCGGAAAGCAACAAAAGCATGATGTGTTCGGCATTTGGGATATCCCGCCAGACGTGAGGCTCGCTTAGTCTCGCCTCCATGGAGATGAGCACATGAAGCATGAACGCCCCGGAATCGAACTGAGCGGCCAGCTCTTCAGCTTTGCCGAAATGGTGAGGATCGGCTCCGGCAGGGTTACGCTTTCGGCCTCGGAGATCGGTATGCAGCGCGTGAGGATCGCGCGTTCGATCGTCGAGGATGCCATCGAATCCGGCATGCCGGTTTACGGCGCGACCACGGGTGTGGGCGCCATGAAGGATGTCGAATGGTCGCCCGAAGATCTTGACGCCTTCAATCTCGGTCTGGTACGCGCCCACCATTTCGGCACCGGCACACCTTTTTCCTGCAATGTCGTGCGCAATGCCATGGCGATGCGCGTCAACACGGCACTGACCGGCCAGGTCGGCTGTACGCCCGATCTCATCGACGCCTATATGCGCATGCTGAGGGCAGACCTCATTCCGGTCGTGCGCCGCACCGGCTCGATCGGTTGCGCTGATATCGGCCTGATGGGCCAGATCGGCGCAGTGCTGACCGGCGTTGGCGAAGCGATTTATCGCGGTGAGCGCATGCAGGCTGCCGACGCCTTCCAGGCAGCCGGCATGGAACCGGTGAAGATGGCGCCGCGCGACAGCCTCGCCTCGCTCAGCGTCAATGCCGTCAGCTTTGCCGCCGCTGCGGAGACGACGCGCAATGCCGCCGCCTCGATCCGTGTGCTGCTGGCGACCGGCATGATGGCCTCAGGTGCGCTCGGCGGGTCGCGCGATCCCTGGCGGGCTGTGCGCCATGTCGGCACCGCGCGGGAAGCGCTGATCGGCGCCTGGCTGTGCAATGCCTCCGACGAATGGGAATGGCCGGTCGCGACCCATGTGCAGGATGCGCTCAGCCTGCGCATGATCGCCCAGGTCTTTGGTGCCGTTATCGAAAACCTGCTTTCGACGGGCCACAAGATTCTCGCCGCCACCGGGCGTTCCGATGACAATCCCGTCGTCGTCGAGGGACGGGTGATGACATCGGGCGGCTCCCTGCCGCTCGACGTGACCATTCTGCTGGAATCGGCAGCGCTCTGCATGGCGCATGCAGCGCGCAACGCCTTCAACCGCTGTGTCCTGCTCGGCAACGGCCAACGGCGCGGCCTGCCGGTCAATCTCGTGCCTCCCGGCCGCATCGCGACCGGTTTCGGCCCGATCATCAAGCTTGCAGGCGAAATCTTTTCGCGCGTACTCTCCATGTCGAACCCTGTTTCGGCGCAATCGCTCGTCGTAGCGGCGGGGCTTGAGGACGAGGCGGCCTTCCTGCCGCTCGTTATCGAGCGTTTCGACCGGCAGATGCGGGCGCTGAAGCGTCTCGCCGCACTGGAAGCCCTGCTTTCAGCACAGGCGATCGATATTATCGGCGACACGCCGAAGGGTGTTGCGGGTATGCTCTATGAGGTCGTGCGCAAACATGCGGCCTTCTACACGGTGGACCGGCCGCTTTCGGCCGAGGTCGAGGCAATCGAAGAGGAACTCGGCTCGGATGCATTCCTCTCCAAGCTGATCGAGCAGGTGCCGATCGCCTCCTTCGACGATTTCTTTGCACTCGGTTCGCTCGAGCGCATCGAAGAACGGCTGACGCGGGAACCGGCTATCATCTGATTTTCAACCTATCGAGGGAGACGCGGCATGGATTTCGATCTCGTTCTGCAGGGCACAGTGGTGCTGCCGGAGCGCATTGTCGAGGGCGGCTATGTCGCCGTTTACGATGGAAAGATCGCCGAAGTCGGTATTGGCGTGCCGCCGGCGGCCAAAGAACGGCACCTGCTTGGCAAGGCACTGATCCTGCCGGGCGCGATCGATGCGCAGGTCCATTCACTCTCCCAGAAGGACCAGGAGGACTTCATCTGGTCGACGCGCTCGGCTGCGGCCGGTGGTGTCACGACCATCGTCGACATGCCCTATGACGAAGGCAATCTCGTCTGCTCGGCGGCAGCCGTGAAGAAGAAGGTCGATCATGCCGGTCCGCAGGCCCGCGTCGATTTTGCGGTCTATGGTACGGTCGATCCCGAGGAAGGCGCGACACGCATCGCGGAAATGGTGGAAGCGGGTGTTGCCGCCTTCAAATTCTCCACCTTCGGCACCGATCCCAAACGCTTCCCGCGCATTCCACCGGCCCTGCTCGACGCCTGTTTTGCGGCGATTGCGCCGACCGGGCTGACGGCCGGCGTGCACAACGAGGATGACGAGGCGGTCCGCACCTATATGGAACAGGTGAAGGCAAGCGGCATCACCGACTGGCGAGCGCATGGCCTGTCACGCCCGCCGATAACCGAACTGCTTGCCATGCACACGATCTTCGAAACCGGCGCCAATACCGGCTGTCCGTCGCATGTCGTGCATTGCTCGCTCGGTCGCGGTTACGACATCGCGCGGGCCTATCGCCGCGACGGTTTCGAGGCGACGGTGGAATGCTGCATTCACTACCTGACGCTAGACGAAGAAAACGATGTGAAGCGGCTGGGCGGCAAGGCGAAGATCAATCCGCCAGTGCGGCCGCGCGCCGAAGTCGAGACGCTCTGGCGCAAGGTTGCCGAAGGCAACGTCTGGCTGGTGTCGACCGACCATGTGAGCTGGTCCGAAAACCGCAAGACCAATCCCGACATGCTGGCGAATGCGTCGGGTGTTCCAGGTCTGGAAGTGATGGTGCCGCTTTTCGTCAAGGGCGCGCTGGAACGCGGCGTACCGCTGACCTGGGCGGCGAAGCTGATGGCCGAAAACCCGGCCCGGCATTTCCGCCTCGACCATATCAAGGGAGCGCTCACACCGGGCAAGGATGCCGATATCGTCGTGCTGGAGCCGAAGGAAATGGTCTACGACGCTTCGTCCAGCGGCAACAATGTCGTCGGCTGGAGCCCTTATAACGGCATCCGCCTGCCGTGGACGGTTTCAGCCGCATGGCTGCGCGGAGAGAAGATCACCGAGGGGTCGAAGGTTCTGGCCGAACCCGGTACCGGCCGCTTCGTGCGACCGCTTGCCAGACAGGTGCTGGCATGAGCCGCAACCTGCCCGTCAATCCTGGCCGGATATCCGCTGACATCGAAGCTCTCTCCAATATTACCGAGCCTGGGCATCCGTGGACACGGCGGGCTTTTTCGCCGCTTTTCCTTGAGGGCCGCGCCTATCTGGAGGCGCGGATGCAGGCGATCGGCCTGGATACCCGTATCGACGCGTCCGGCAATCTCATCGGCCGGCGCGAAGGCGCAAAACCCGGTTCAGGCATCATCATGCTGGGGTCGCATTCCGACACGGTACCCGATGGCGGGCGCTTCGACGGCATTGCCGGGGTTGCCGCAGCTCTGGAGGTTGCGCGGGCGTTGCGGGAGCAGGAGATTCACCTCGATCATGATCTGGAGATCGTCGACTTCCTGGCCGAGGAGGTCAGCATTTTCGGTGTTTCCTGCATCGGCAGTCGCGGCATGACGGGGCAATTGCCGCAGGCATGGCTTTCCCGCGCGGTCGACGGCCGCGATCTTGGCGAAGCGATTGCCGAGGTCGGTGGATCGCCGGGGGTTCTGACTCACGAGAACAAGCCCGATATTGCCGGCTTTCTGGAACTGCATATCGAACAAGGCCCCATCCTTCAAAACGAGCGCAAGGATATCGGCATCGTCACCGCGATTTCAGGCATTACCCGCATCGAGATCACTGTCGAAGGCCGCGCCGACCATGCCGGGACCACGCCGATGGATCTGCGCTCCGATGCGCTGGTTGCCGCTTCGCAGCTGGTCCTCGATATTCGCAATGCGGCGAGCGAACTTGCCAAGACACCCGGTCATCTTGCGGCCACTGTCGGCGAATTCCGCATCGAGCCGAATGCCGCCAATGTCGTGCCGTCGCGGGTCGTGCTGCTGATCGACGGACGGGCCGAAATCCGGGCCGACATGGAAGCCTTCTGCCGCTGGCTGGACGGCCATGCTGAAAAGCTCGCTCTGGCATTCGGCGTGACAATTCCTTCTCCGAACCGCATTTCCGACAATTTCCCGACACCGAGCGACAAAGGCCTGCTCGCGACCCTGGAACGGGCCTGCGAGACAGTCGGAGCCAAACACCGCTTCATGGCGTCGGGCGCCGGCCACGATACGGCCTGGATTGCCCGCGTCGCGCCGGCTGCGATGATCTTCGTGCCTTGCAAGGAGGGCCGAAGCCACTCCCCGGATGAATGGGCCGAAAATGACGACATAGCGCTCGGCGCCGCCGTGCTTTTCGAGGCAGTGCGCGAGATGGACAGGACACTTACGACGGAGAAGGATAATGGGACGCATACTGGTTGAGAAGGACGTGGAAGCCGCCGTTAAGGGCGGTTCCGTCTATGCCGCCGGCGGCGGTGGCTGGGCCGATCATGGCCGTATGCTCGGTTATGCCGCCGTCAACGTCGGCAAGCCTGAACTCGTCTCCATCGAGGAACTCGGCGATAACGACTGGGTCGCGACGGCGGCGGCGATCGGGGCGCCTGCCTCCACCACGCCCTGGGAGATGCAGGGCATCGATTATGTGAAAGCCGTGCAGCTGCTGCAGGAGTCGCTCGGCGAAAAGCTCTCCGGTCTCATCATCGGCCAGAACGGCAAGTCCTCGACGCTGAACGGCTGGCTGCCTTCAGCGATCCTCGGCACCAAAGTCGTCGATGCCGTCGGCGATATACGCGCACATCCGACCGGCGACATGGGCTCGATCGGCATGGCAGGATCGCCGGAACAGATGATCCAGACGGCTGTCGGCGGCAACCGGGCCGAAAACCGCTATATCGAGCTGGTCGTGAAGGGTGCTACGGCGAAGATCTCGCCGGTGCTGCGGGCGGCCGCCGACCAGTCCGGTGGCTTCATCGCCAGCTGCCGCAACCCGCTGCGCGCCTCCTATGTCCGCAAGAATGCCGCGCTTGGCGGGATCTCGATGGCACTGAAGCTCGGCGAAGCCATAATCGAGGCGGAAAAACGCGGCGGATCGGCGATCATCGATGCGATCTGCAAGACGACGGGTGGCCATATCCTGGCCGAAGGTACGATTACCAGGAAGGACGTCGTCTATACGAAGGAAGCCTTCGACATCGGAACGATCACCGTCGGCGCCGGCGAAAAAGCCGTCACCCTGCATGTGATGAACGAATATATGGCAGTCGAAGATGCCGGCGGCACGCGCCTAGCGACCTTCCCGGCCGTCATCACCACGCTTTCCGAGGAGGGCGAGCCGCTTTCGGTCGGCCAGCTAAAGGGTGGCATGCATGTCTTCATCCTGCATGTACCGAAGGAGATCATACCGCTATCCGCCAGCGTGCTCGATCCAACCGTCTATCCGTTCGTCGAAAAGGCGATGGGCATCGAGATAGCACGCTATGCACTGGAGACGAGGGCCTGAGCCATGGCGCGCGATCCCGGCCTGGAAGAACTGATGCGCGAAGAACTCGGCGACCGGACGGGCCTGAGCGAAAAATCCATGTTCGGCGGCTGGGCCTTCATGCTCAATGGTAACCTGCTCTGCTGCGCACGCCATGACGGCATGTTGCTGCGCTTGGGCAAGGGCAATGATGGCTGGGCGCTGGCGCAGCCCGGCGTGATCCAGATGCTGTCAGGCGAGCGGATCATGTATGGCTGGGTGCGGGCCAATGCCGATGTCTATGGCGACGACACAATGCGCAGCCGCCTCATCGATGCCGCGCTTGCCTTTGTGGAGCCGCTGCCTGCCAAGTGAATGAACCGGTGCTTTGGGCGCCGACGACGAAAGACGAGGAACCCAAGATGCCGAAGGCCAATCCACGCCATCCGAAATTTCCGATCCCCGGCGGGCCGGAGCTGCGCGCCAGGGGCTGGCGGCAGGAAGCGCTGCTGCGGCTTCTGGAAAACGTACTTTCGGTTGGCGAAGACCCTGACAATCTCGTCGTCTATGCAGCTCTCGGCAAGGCGGCGCGCAACTGGGCGGCGCATCGGGGCATCGTCAAGGCGCTCACCGAAATGGACGAGGATCAGACGTTGCTCATCCAGTCCGGCAAGCCGATCGGCCTCGTGAAGACCCATGCCAAGGCGCCGCTCGTCATCATGGCCAATTGCAACATCGTCGGCCAGTGGGCGAAGGCCGAGGTCTTTTACGAGCTGCAGCGCAAGGGGCTGATCTGCTGGGGTGGGCTGACGGCCGGCGCCTGGCAATATATCGGCAGCCAAGGGGTCATTCAGGGCACCTACGAGATTTTCATGCGCATCGCCGAACGGCGCTTCGGCGGCGATCTCCATGGGCGCTTCGTGCTGACGGCAGGGCTTGGCGGCATGGGCGGGGCGCAGCCGCTCGCCGGCCGCATGGCCGGGGCTGCAATCCTCTGCGTCGACATCGATCCGGAACGCGCCCGCAAGCGCCAGCAGATCGGTTATCTGCAGGAGATCGCGCCCGATCTCGACAGCGCGCTCGCGATGATCGATGCCGCGGTCAAGGACAAGCGGGCGCTTTCCGTCGGGCTCGTTGGCAACGCCGCTGAGATCTATCCGGAAATTGCCCGGCGTGGCATCGTGCCCGATATCGTCACCGACCAGACCTCAGCGCATGACCTTGTCTATGGCTATGTGCCGAAGGGCATGAGCATCGATCAGGTGAAGGGCCTGCGCGACGATGGCCAGGGCCAGCTGATGGCTGCCAGCCGTGCCTCGATCGTCGAGCACGTCACCGCAATGCTGGAATTCCAGAAGCGCGGCGCTGAAGTCTTCGACAATGGCAATCTCATCCGCACGCAGGCCCGCGAGGGTGGCGTTGCCAATGCTTTCGATATCCCGATCTTTACCGAAGCCTATCTGCGCCCGCTCTTTGCCCGCGCCATCGGCCCGTTCCGTTGGATGGCCCTTTCCGGTGAGGAGAGCGATATCGCCCGCATCGACGATCTGCTGCTCGAGATGTTTCCCGACAACAAGATCATCACCAACTGGATCCGCCTGGCGCGCGAGCATATTCCCTTCGAGGGGCTGCCGGCGCGTATTGCTTGGCTCGGCCATGGCGAGCGCACGGCGCTGGCGCGCCGCGTCAACGAACTGGTCGCCAATGGCGAACTCAAGGGACCGGTCGCCTTCTCCCGCGACCATCTCGATGCCGGCGCCATGGCGCATCCGAACATCATGACGGAGCGCATGAAGGATGGCTCCGATGCCATCGCAGACTGGCCGCTCATCGATGCGATGATGCTTTGCTCCTCGATGGCCGATCTCGTCGTCGTCCATTCCGGTGGCGGTGGTTATGCCGGTTACATGACGAGCTGCGGCGTCACCGTCGTTGCCGACGGCTCCGAGGCCGCCGACGAACGGCTCGACCATGCGCTGACCAACGATACGGCACTCGGCGTCATGCGCTATGCCGATGCCGGTTATGACGAGGCGCTCGACGAGGTGGCGAAGAAGGACGTGCCCTATATCCGGCTTGGGTGACGGTCGTAGTCACAGATGCCGCGTTTCGGCAGGTGCTGCGTCATAACGATCATGCATGCCGTCGAAATAGGCGATCGGGGCGGCGGCAAGCTCTTCGGCGCTGGCGTCGTCAAGGCAGCTGACGGCGACGGCGATGAAGGGGCCGATCGTCTCATTGTCATTGCGGGCAAAGGAAGCCACGCCGCAATTTTCGCAGAAGAGATGCTGGATCGAGCCGGAAGCGAACTGATATTTGCGCAGCCCGTCACCGCCCGAGACCAGCCGGAAGTCATCGGGCTGCACGACAGCCAGCCAGCTGCGCTTCTTGCGGCAGATCGAACAATTGCACTTGAAGGTGCCTGCCGAAAGATCGAGCCCGGCTTCATAGGCAACGGCGCCGCAGTGGCAGCTTCCACGATAGATTTTCTTCAAGGTGATCCTCCGACTTGTATTTAACCATTCAGTTAAATTAATCGTCGCAGGCCAGAAGTCAAGGGAGGAGACGGGCGAGACGGCGCGCGGTCAGCGCGGACAGAAACGCGAGCGCCATCATCGTCAGCGTGAAAATCACGATCGCAGACCATCCCTCCACCGCCCAGAACCATCCGCCGGCAGAGCCCATGACGCTCGAGCCGATGTAATAGGCGAGCATGTAGAGCGAGGAGGCGTGACCTTTGGTGCCGGCAGCAAGTTTGCCCACCAGGCCGCTTGCTACCGAATGCGTCATGAAGAAGCCGCTGGTCAGTACGATGATGCCGGTGATGATCAGCGGCAGCGAGGCCGAAAGCGTCAGGGCACAGCCTGCTGCAGTGATGACGATGCCCGCCAGCAGCACGGTAAAATGGCCGAGCCTGTCGCCGAGGATGCCACCGACCGAGGACGCGCCGATACCGAAGAGGTAGACCGTGAAGATCAAGCCGAGTTCGGTCTGGTTGAGATCATAGGGAGGTGCCACGAGGCGGAAGCCGGCATAGTTGTAGATCGTTACGAAGGAACCCATCGCGAAAAAGGCGATCATGAAGATGAAGGGCAGCGCCGGGTTGCTGAGGTGTCCGGACCACGCCTTCAGATGAAATTGCGGATCGAAGACGGCGCGACGCACGAAATTGCGCGAGGGCGGCAGCAGCGCAATGAAGCCGATCGCGGCGACCAAGCCGATGGCGCCGATCAGAAACAGGGCCGGTCGCCAGGAAAGATATTCGGCGAAGATACCCGTCAGCACGCGGCCCGACATGCCGCCGAAGGCCGTGCCGCCGACATAGAGACCCATGGTGGCGCCGAGACCGCGCGGGTCGATCTCCTCTGCGAGATAGGCCATGGCAACGGCCGGAACCCCGCCCAGAACGAAGCCCTGCAACGCGCGGATAATCAGCATCAGATGCCAGTTCGGTGCAAAGGCGGTGGCGATCGTCAGCACGGCGGCGCCGACCAGCGAAATCGACATGAGGCTGCGCCGGCCGAGCCCTTCGGAGACGGCAGCGGCGCAGACGATGGCGATCGCCAGGAAGCCGGTGGAGAGGGACAGCGAAAGCGAACTTTCAGCCGGGCTGACGGCAAATTCCTGCGAGAAGATCGGCAGGAGCGGCTGCACGCAGTAGAGCAGCGAGAAGGTGGCAAAACCCGAGAGGAAGAGCGCCAGGCTGGCGCGGCGATAAGCGCCGGTGCCACGCGTGAGATAGTGTTTCCGGTGGTTTTCTTCGGTCGTTTCAAGGCCGGCGACGTCTTGGATTGCAGAGTCGGACATTATCATTCCTTCCTGCCTCCCGATCTAGTCAGATCGCCTCCATTTGTCCAATATATGAGACAGGCGTTCTTGATAGCTTTTGGAGATAGTGATGGAGCTGCGGCATCTCAGGTATTTTCTGGCGGTGGCGGAAGAGGGCAATTTCACGAGGGCGGCTGCGCGCCTCGGCATCGGCCAGCCGCCGCTCAGCCAGCAGATCCGAGATCTCGAAACCGAAATCGGCGCCATGCTCTTCCATCGCGTGCCGCACGGGGCGGAATTAACCGCAGCCGGCGCTGCCTTCCTGCCGGAAGCGAAAGCGTCGCTCGCGGCAGCCGAGAAAGCACGGCTGGCGGCGCAAAGCGCCAATCGCGGCGAGACTGGCCGGTTGTCGCTCGGCTTCACCGCCTCCTCCGCCTTCAACCCCGTGGTCAGCACGACGATCCGCCGCTTTCAGGCCCGCTGGCCGGATGTGCAGTTGTCACTGACGGAAATGAACACGCTAGGCCTTATGCAGAAGCTGGAGCATGGCGAACTGGATGCGACCTTCTTCCGCCCCGGCCTCGACGATCCCGATGGCATCAGGCTGAAGCGCCTGCCGGACGAACCGATGGTCGTGGCCCTGCCGGCAAGCCACGCGCTGGCAAAACGAAAGACGTTGCCGCTCGCCCTGCTGGCGAAGGAGCCATTCATTCTTTTCCCGCGTCTCGTTGGCCTCAGCCTATATGATGACGTGGTGCGGGCCTGCCGCGAGGCGGGATTTGAGTTGAAGGTCGCTCAGGAGGCGCCGCAAATCTCCTCGGTCGTCAACCTCGTTGCAGCCGATCTCGGTGTCTCGATCGTTCCGGCGTCGATTTCACAGATCAAACTCGCCGGTGTTGCGTACCGGCCGATCGAAGGCCCGCCCGCCGTAGCGCGGCTGGCGCTTGCGGTGCTGCGCAGCCAGCGTTCTCCCGTGACCGAAAACCTGATGAGCCTTCTGAACTAGCAATCCGGATCCCAATAGGGCGGATCACCAAACGTCTTTTTCAGATGATCGGCGATGGCGCGCAGCTTGGCGGAAGGATTTCGGCCTTCGGGATGAGCCATGTAGATGAATTCCGGTTCGGGCTTGGCGCCGACGTCGATTTCCATGAGTCGTCTCTCGCGTATGGCGGGACCAGCGATGAAGGTCGGCAGCAGCGCGATGCCGAGGCCCTCGATCGCTGCATCATGCAGCATATCGCCATTATTGATGCCGAGACCGAGCATCGCGCGGATGACGACGGTGCCCTCCTCTGTCTGGAAGCGCCAATCCGCAGCGCCGCGATTGGTATAGAAAATACCGCGATGGCCGTTGAGATCGGACAAGGAAGCCGGCGTTCCGTGGTGTTCGACATAGTCGGGTGAGGCGACCAGCAGCCGGCGGCTGCGGGCGAGCTTCCAGGCGACCAGCCGTGAATCGGCGATGGCACCATGGCGGATGATGGCGTCATAACCGTCCGAGGCGGGATCGACGCGCCTGTCGTCCATGTCGAGCGTGAGAGCGATCCGCGGATGCGCCTTCAAGAACGGGTAAAGCGCAGGACCGAGATGCAGGCGGCCGAAGCTGACGGGCGCTGCGATGCGCAGCGGACCGGAGAGTGTGCCGCGGCGTTCGGCCATATCTGCCTCGGCATCCTCCATCTCGCGGACGATGCGCCCGGCGCGCTCCAGAAAGGCTGCCCCATCCTCGGTCACGGTAAGCTTGCGCGTGGTGCGGTGGACGAGCATGGCGCCCAGCGTCTTTTCCAGCTCGGCCAGCCGTTCGCTGACAACCGACTTCGACAGCCGCAGCCGCCGCGCGGCTTCGCTGACAGAACCTGCCTCCACTACGGCGACGAAAGCCGCTATCCCCTCAATCTTCATCATCGTTTGGCTCTATCATCGTTCGGCTTTTCCGAATTCGAACTCCGTGATCGGGAGACTAATCCGAACGAAAGAAGAATGCCATCTTCCAGTCATCGAAACGGGACGGCGTCGCCGATCCAACCCAGACTCAGGAGATGGAACTATGAATCGTCTGATCAACAAAGTGGCAATCGTTACCGGCGCAAGCTCGGGTATCGGTCGCGTGACTGCCAAGCTTTTTGCCGCCGAAGGCGCCAAGGTCGTCGTCGGTGCCCGCCGCCAGGCCGAGCTTGAAAGCCTGGTAGCGGAAATCAAGGCTGCCGGTGGTGACGCTGTTGCCGTGGCCGGCGACGTCCGCTCGGAAGACTATCACAAAGCGCTGGTCGCAGCCGCCGTCCAGAACTACGGCAAGCTCGATATCGCCTTCAACAATGCCGGCACGCTCGGCGAAGCAGGCCCGAGCACCGACGTCTCCGAAGCGGGCTTCAGCGATGCGCTGGCGATCAACCTGACGGCTTCGTTCCTTGCTGCCAAGCACCAGATCGCCGAGATGGTCAAGAATGGTGGCGGCTCGGTCGTCTTCACCTCGACATTCGTCGGCTACAGCTTCGCTTTCCCCGGCGTTGCGGCCTATGCCGCCAGCAAGTCCGGCCTCATCGGCCTCACACAGGCGCTCGCCGCCGAATACGGCCCGCAGAACATTCGCGTCAACGCGATCCTGCCGGGTGCCGTCGATACGGACATGTATCGCGAGATGAACGATACGTCGGACAAGCAGGCCTTCATCACCAACCTGCATGCGCTGAAACGCGTTGCAGCGCCGGAAGAACTGGCCCGGTCGGTGCTGTATCTCGCATCCGACGATGCAAGCTTCGTCACCGGCACTGCGACGCTGGTCGATGGCGGCGCCTCGATCACCCGCACCTGACGGCTATGGCGCGATTATCCGCTGCAGGTTAATGATTTCTGCCGAAAACAGCGGGTTATCGCGCCGGCCTTCCTCCCGCATGATCCCATCATCATCCCAGATATCCAGGGGAATAGGACAATGACTCGCCTTGCAAACAAGACAGCCCTGATTACCGGCGGCACCAGCGGTATCGGCCTTGAAACCGCCCGCCAGTTCATCGCCGAAGGCGCTCGCGTCGCCATTACCGGCAGCAGCGCCAAAAGCGTCGACGCCGCCCGCGCGGAATTCGGCGAGAAGGTTCTCGTCATCCAGGCCGATGCCGGCAATGTCGGTGGTCAGGCTGGGGTTGCCGAAACGGTAAAGAACGCTTTCGGCACGCTCGATATCCTCTTCGTCAATGCCGGTATCGCGGAGTTCGGCCCGGTCGAGAGCTGGAGCGAAGCGGCTTTCGACAAGTCCTTCGCGATCAATGTCAAAGGCCCGTACTTCCTGATCCAGGCTCTGCTGCCGATTTTCTCGAAGAAGGCTTCGATCGTGCTGAACACCTCGATCAACGCCCATATCGGCATGCCGAATTCGAGTGTCTACTCGCTGACGAAGGGTGCGCTGCTGACGCTGGCCAAGACGCTGTCAGGTGAATTGATCGGTCGCGGCATCCGCGTCAACGCCATCAGCCCCGGCCCGATCTCTACACCGCTCTATGACAAGCTCGGCATGTCGGAGGCCGATTCCAAGGCGATGGCCTCCCATATTCAGTCGCAGATCCCGGTCGGCCGTTTCGGCGATGTCAGCGAAGTCGCCAAGACCATCGTGTTCTTCGCCTCTGATGAGGCTGCCTATATCGTCGGCAGCGAACTCATCATCGACGGCGGCATGAGCAACCTCTGAGATTTCTCCTGCATATCAGAGGTATCGAGCAAWGGCCGCAGCGCTGCCGCCGCGGCCTTTGTATTCATGCCCCGGTGACGAGACGGCGGATCGCCGTTTCGATCGTCGTCGTGCCCTTCAGCGATTTCTCGCGGTCGCCCTCGAAATCGATCCAGCCCTCGTTGAAACCATCGAGCATGCGCATCCGTGGCTCTGGGTTCTTCATGCCCTGGGTCCGGAACAGTTCCTCCCAGCTCTCACGCGGCACGATTTGCGCGGATACCGGTTTGCCAAGTGCCTTGGCAAAGGCAGCTGCTATCATGACCGGGCTGACGCGCTCGCGGGCTTCCAGCTCTTCAACGCGTACGCCCTGCCAGTCTTCACCTAGCATCTTCGCACCGAGCGCGCCGATATCATCAACTGCAATCATTGGCACGGTGCGATCGAGAGGCTGAAGGAAGCTCGGAATGATGCCGCTTTCGCGGGCTGGCGCCACATCCCAGGCAGCGTTTTCCATGAACCAAGCAGCGCGCAGGAAAGCGACCGGGATGGAGAGCCTCGAAAGCTCCTTCTCCACGATGCCCAGCTGGCTCAACAGGTTCGGCTGTTTCGCCTGTGCGCCGACGGTCGACAAGCAGACAAGTTTTTCTGGCCGCGCCGCCTCAAGCGCGGTCTTCAAGGTTGCCAGCATGCCTTTCACCTCCGGAAAACCCGGTGTGGGATCGAAAAGCGGTGGGATGACGAGAAAGACGCCTTCGGCGCCTCTGAACGCCGATGTCAGAGATATCGCGTCATTCATGTCGGCGACAGCAATATCGCAGTCCCGTTCCTTCCAGCCGGCCGCCTTTTCGGGGTTTCTTACGACCGCGCGAACCTCGGCGCCATCTTTCAGCAGATGATCGGCAACAGCGGCGCCGACCTGACCTGTCATTCCTGTTACAGCAAACATGGGGCAACTCCTTTACTCGGGTTGGCCCACTATGCCGATGCGCCGTCTTTGACTGAAGTGCGCTTACGTCACATGATTAGTGACACCAACGCAGCAATTCGCGATCTGCGTTCCGACTATCATCCGGATGTCGCAGACAGGCCTTGTTTCGACGCCCGATAGGGCATATCGGCTATGAACATCCTTCCGCGTGACCGCTCCCTATCCCTTTCCTGCCGGAGCCTCGCCCCGTCTCTTCGGAGTTTCACATGCTGATCGGCATCCTGTGCGGTCTTGCCACCTGTGCGCTATGGGGGCTCAGCTTCGTTGCCCCGCGCGTCGTCGCACCCTATACGGCGATCGACCTGACGGTGGCGCGCTACGGGCTCTTTGCCGTCGTCAGCCTTATCCTGATGATCAATCCGCGCTTTCGCCCAGCGGGCTTGCGACGCTCGCTTGTTCTGACCGGCATCGCGCTCGGTAGCGTCGGCTATGTCGGTTATTTCATGAGTATTTCCTATGCCGTGCGTTACGCGGGCACTGCCATCCCACCGCTCGTCATCGGCACCATGCCCGTCCTACTCGCCATCATCGCCAATCTCAGGGATCAGGTCATCGGCTGGAGAGCGCTGGCAATACCGCTGATCCTGATAGCGATCGGCATCGGCTGGGTGAATGTCTCGATCTTTGCCACGACATCCGCCGGCGATCAGACCGAGATCCTGTTCGGCATCGCCGCCGCTCTGATCGGACTGGCGCTCTGGGTCACCTATGGCATGATGAGCGCTGCCGTCATGCAGTCCCAGGATGCGCCAAGCGCCATGCATTGGACCGCTCTGCAGGGGATCGGAGCTGGCCTCGGCTCAGTCGTCCTCCTGCCCTTCACCTCGCTCGGGGAGACAGTCAGCTTCACCGGCGTGCAGACCTTTCACTTCGTGCTCTGGGCGGCCGTCATGGGCATTGCCGGATCGTGGCTTGCCACGCTGTGCTGGATGATTGCCTCGCGTATTCTGCCGCTGGCACTCGCCGCCCAGCTTATCGTTGCGGAGACGGTCTTCGGCCTGTTCTATGGCTTCCTGTTCGAGCAGCGCATGCCGACAGTGCCCGAAGCCGGCGGCGCGATCCTTCAGCTGATCGGCGTCGGAATGGCGATTGCGATCTTTACCCCGAAGCGGCCCAAGCCGGCCTGAGCATCGGCGATTGCATGTTTTCCGCCAAAGGCTTAGGGTTTTGCCCAATCAAAGAAGCGGCGGGAAAAACCATGGCTCTCAGCGGCAAACGCATCCTTCTCATCATCACAGGCGGCATTGCGGCCTACAAGAGCCTCGATCTCATCCGCCGCCTGCGGGAACGCGGCGCTTCCGTGCGTCCGATCATGACGAAGGGTGCGCAGGAGTTCGTGACCTCGCTTGCCGTCGGTGCGCTTGCGGCAGACCATGTCTTCACCGATCTCTTTTCCAGGCAGGATGAGCAGGATGTCGGGCATATCCGGCTGGCGCGCGATTGCGATCTGGTGCTGATCGCGCCCGCCACCGCCGACCTGATGGCCAAGATGGCGCATGGGCTTGCCGATGATCTCGCTTCCACGGTGCTGCTTGCCACCGATAGGCCGGTGCTTGCCGCACCCGCGATGAACCCTAAAATGTGGACGCATCCGGCGACGAAACGCAATATGGAGACCCTGCGGCGCGACGGCATCCGCTTCATCGGCCCTGTCGCCGGCGAGATGGCGGAGAGCCGCGAGGCCGGCACGGGCCGGATGGCGGAGCCGCTGGAGATCGTTGCGGCTGCCGAAGCACTGCTCGACGACGGGCCTAAGTCGCTCGCCGGCAGGAAGGCGATCGTCACCTCAGGCCCGACGCATGAGCCAATCGATCCGGTGCGGTACATCGCCAACCGTTCCTCCGGTCGGCAGGGTCATGCCATTGCCGCAGCCCTGGCGCGACTCGGCGCGGATGTGACGCTGGTGTCCGGCCCGGTGACGATCCCCGATCCGGCCGGTGTCAGGATGGTGCATGTCGAGCGCGCTGAAGAGATGCGCGACGCCGTGCTTGCCGCCCTTCCCGCCGATGTCGCCGTCATGGTGGCAGCCGTCGCCGACTGGCGGGTGGCTTCGGCCGCCGACCAGAAGCTCAAGAAGCATCCCGGTGAATCCATTCCGACACTGGCGTTGACCGAGAACCCGGATATCCTCAAGACCGTCGGCCATCACACGACGCGACCGAAACTCGTGATCGGGTTTGCGGCAGAGACACAGGATGTCGAGGCCAATGCCAAGCTGAAACTGGATCGCAAAGGCGCGGATCTGATCGTTGCCAACGACGTCTCGCCATCCACCGGCATCATGGGGGGTACGCGCAACAGCGTGAAGCTCATCCGGCGCGACGGCATCGAGCAATGGCCGGATCTATCCAAGGACGAGGTGGCGGTACGGCTGGCCGCGCTGATCGCCGAACAGCTTATGCGGGGATAGAAAAAGGTTCCGGCCTCGCAGCCGCAGGCTTTTCCGGCCGGAAAGACGTGATCTCAAGACCCTCGGTGCTGACGATCACAGCACTCCCATCAGGGATTTCCCGCCAGGCATCACCGTCATCGTTCAGCGGCTCGGAAACGAGGCAGTACCCCTTGGCAAGCGGCGAGGCATAGAGGGTGGGTGCCTTGCGGTCAGTGGCATAGCGAACCGCGTAAAGAGACTTTCCATCCGAGAAGGCCGCGGTGAAGCGCAGCAGCACGGATCCCAGAATATTCTCCGCCAGGCCTTCGACGAACGCGATTGTCTGCGCCATCGCAGCGATCGGTGCATCCCGAAGACCGAACTGCAGAGCGAGCAGGAACAGGAGTTCGGAATCCGTCGTGCCGCTGCGGGCATTGAAGAGTTCGTCATCCAGCATGGTTTCCATCGGCCGACGCAGACGCTCGAAACCGGAGATCTGGCCGTTGTGCATGAAAGACCAGCTTTCATGCGTGAAGGGATGGCAGTTGTCGCGGCGCGTGCCGCCGCCGGTCGCGGCCCTGACATGGGCGAGGAATAGCGGCGAGCGGATCTGCCGGGCCAGGCTCTTCAGATTGCAGTCGGACCATGCCGGCAGGATATCGCGGTAGCGGCCCGGCTCGGGTCGGTCACCATACCAGGCAATGCCGAAACCATCGCCATTCGTCGCCGTCTTGGCGCGGGTGGCGCAATGGGATTGTTCTATCAGGGAATGGGCGGGAGAGGATACCAGCTCCTCCAGATAGAGAGGGTCTCCGCGATAGGCTGCCCAGCGACACATGCTCTTGCTCCGGCCCGCCGCCTGCGCGGCAGGAATGCTGAAAACGTCTTCGATTGTCTGACGCTACGGCTAACAACAACTTAATGACTATCCGATTTGCCAGGCCAAGTTGACGAATTCTTGACGCTGATCGAGATCACTTTCCGCAAAAACAATAGGGATTTGCGTGATCGCAGCCATGGAAAATCAGACAGTTGCGCGACATAACCCAACGCCGGCTAAAAAACAGCCATGCGATTTTTTCTTGCATCTCCGGGGAATCGGCTTACGTTTAGATCATTATCAACGTAACGAAAGGAAGGTGATCCAATGTCTAATGAGTTTTCGGACCTCGTAACGGGCATGGAAGTGGTGATGGAAGCGAGGCAGCCCTCGCACTAAACCCCACCTTCCAGGGACCGCATAAGACGGTCCGGCCAATTACAGGCCAAACCTCATGGAAAGGGTCGCGAAAGCGGCCCTTTTTTATTGCCGCGGTGGCAATTGACGCTGGAACGAAAGCAACCTATTCATAAAGTCATCCGATGACTTTATGAATAGTGTCATGCAACCACTCAACAAAACAAACCTTGCCGATACGGCAACCGAAGCAATCCGCAGCGAGATATTCGCCAAGCGCTGGGCTGTCGGCGAGAAGCTGCCGAACGAGGCCACGCTTTCGGCCATGCTTTCGGTCAGCCGCGGCACGGTGCGCGAGGCTGTGCGCGTTCTCGTCTCGCAGGGTCTTCTGGAAACGCGGCAGGGCTCCGGCACTTATGTGCTTTCGACCACCGACAACAGCCGACCGCTCACAATGGCACGGCGCGCCAGCCTGCGCGACCAGTTCGAGGCGCGCTGTGCGCTTGATGTCGAGGGCGCACGGCTTGTCGCCATCCGCAAGACGCCTGATATCATCGCCGGGCTTCGCAGGCTGCTTGCCGAGCGCGGCAACTATGAAGGCGGCGATCCCGCAGGCTTTATCGAACGCGATCTTGCCTTCCACAAGGCCGTCATCGCCGCTTCGGGCAACCGGGCGATGATTGAGATCTACGATTTCTTCTCCATCTCCATCGCGGAAACCATCGCCGCCACGCTCGACAGGACCATTCCTGAGCCTGACATGCAAGCGCATCAGGCGATCGTCGACGCCATTGAGACGGGCAGCCCTGACAAGGCCGATGCTGCCGTGCGCGCCTTCATGGCGCCCATCCTTTCCGCTCTCGACCGGATGCTTCTTTCATGACCATGACCGTACAGAATGTCACGCCCTCGTTCGACGCCGCCGACGAGACAATGATCGATGCCGAAATTGACAGCGTGCCTTCACCGCTGCCTCCGCAGAAGCAGAGCACAACAGCCCGCTTCCTCCTTGGCGCCAGCCTCGTGCTGATCGCCTTCAATCTGCGCCCGGTCTTTTCCAGCGCTTCCGCCCTGTTGCCGGAGATCCGTGGGGAACTCGGCCTGTCGCCACTCGGCGCCAGCCTGCTGACGACCTTGCCTGTCGTTTGCCTCGGCGCCTTTTCTCCGCTTGCTCCGCGGCTTGCCCAGCGCATCGGCACGGAGCGGACGCTGCTCGGTGTGCTCCTGCTGCTGACGCTCGGTACGGCGCTGCGTGGCTTTTCCTCCGTGCCTCTGCTCTTTTTCGGTACCGCTCTTGCCGGTGCTGCGATCGCCGTCGGCAACGTGCTGCTGCCCGGACTGGTGAAACGCGATTTCGCCGCGAATACGGCTCTGATGACCGGCCTTTATACGATGGCGCTCTGCGCGGGCGCCGCCAGTGCCGCCGGCCTGACGCTACCGATCGAACATGCGCTCGGCGGTTCGCTGGACGGCGCGCTCTCCGTCTGGGCGCTGCCTGCGCTCTTGGTCGGGCTTATATGGCTGCCGCAGGTCTTTGCGAGCAGCCGACAGGCCCGGCGCAGCGGTTTTCGCGTCGAAGGTCTGTGGCGGGATAAGCTTGCCTGGCAGGTCACGCTCTTCATGGGCCTGCAGTCGGCGCTCGCCTATTGCGTCTTCGGCTGGCTGGTGCCGATCCTGCGTGAGCGTGGTCTCGACGGCATTGTGGCCGGTGGCATAGTCTCGGTCTCCGTGATGGTGCAGGCCGCCGCCTGCCTCTTCGTGCCGCACATCGCCGTACGAGGCAGGGATCAGCGCCTCATCAACGTGACACTCTGCGCTTTCGCCGTCGTCGCACTGCTCGGCCTGCTCTTTGCGCCGCTTTCGACCGTCTGGGTCTGGGCAGTGCTGCAGGGCATCGGTCAGGGCGGGCTGATCGCCGCGGCGATGACCGCCATCGTGCTGCGTTCGCGCGACCCGCATGTCGCCGCTCACCTTTCCGGCATGGCACAATGCGTAGGCTATCTGCTTGCCGCCGTCGGGCCGTTCATTGTCGGTCTGATCCGCGGCTGGACTGGCAGTTTCGCATGGTGCGCGGTGCTTTTCGTCGCGCTCGGCCTTGGCGCCGCGTTCAACGGGTGGCGGGCCGGCCGGGCGCTGCATGTGAATGCGCGCACGGTCGAGAAAGGCGAATGAGCTAGCCTCACCTTCGCATCACCATCTCTTGATCTCCATCGAAGGGGTTCGGCTGCTACCCTATCTCAGCCGCATTCCGACCCGCCGGAGGAAAAATCCTTGCACTTCCGATCCCTGCTTCTGTTCGCCGCGCTGACCGCTACGCTCGCACCCGCGTTCTCCTTTGCGCAAGAGGCCGGTGTACGACGGGCTGCGTCAGCTCAGGGTTCCTCCCGCGACGGCGTGCTCAAGCTGCTGCCGCGAGATTCCGTAACCGAGCACGAGATGACAACGGCCGACGGACGCAACATCGCCTACACGGCCACGGCTGGTACGCTCGATCTTTTCGGCCAGGATGGCGCGCAGAACGCCGCGATCTTCTACACCGCTTATATCGCCAAGGATGCCGGGCCGAACCGGCCGCTGACCTTCGCCTTCAATGGAGGCCCGGGCGCGGCTTCCGCCTTCCTGCATCTTGGACTTGTCGGCCCGCGCATACTCGATTTCGGGCCCGATGGCCGGGACGGCGCAAACGCGAAGCTCGTCGACAATCCCCATAGCTGGCTCGATTTCACCGATCTCGTGCTGATCGATCCTATCGGCACCGGATGGAGCCGTACGGTAAAGGCGGACGACGCCTCGAATTATTACAATGTCGGCAGCGACGCGCAGACGATGGCGAAGGCAATCGCCCTCTATGTCGCGCACAATAATCGTGCCAATTCGCCGAAATATCTGCTCGGCGAGAGCTATGGCGGCTTCCGCGCCGCAAAGGTCGCCTCGGCGCTGCAGCAAAACCAGGGCATCATCATTGCCGGCACCGTCATGCTTTCGCCGCTGCTCGAAGGCCAGCTGATGTTCAATGCCGACCAGTTCGCATTGGGGGCTGCGCTGGAATTCCCCTCATTGGCAGCCGCCGAAGCCGACCGGCGCAAGAGCTTCAGCGAATCCGGCCAGCGCGATGCGGAGAAGTTTGCACTTGGCGACTACCTCACCACGCTCGCCGGCCCGGCACCGACAGGGGACGCGGCAGCAAGCTTCTATAGCAGGATCTCCAGCCTTACGGGCATCCCTCAGGATATCGTCACCCGCAATCGCGGCTTCCTCGGCAATGCCTACACCAAGCATTCCGGCAAGCAGGCGGGCGAGGTGATGAGCCCATACGACGCGGCCTTCGCAACGCCCGACCCCTTTCCGGAATCCGATTACGACCGAGGCGACGATGCGATCCTCGACGGCTTTACCAGAGCCTATGGCGGCGCCTTCGCCGACTACGCCCGTAACGAGCTCGGCTTCAAGACAGAGATGACCTACACGCTGCTCGAAAACGATATCAGCCAGCGCTGGGAGTGGGGCGGCGGCCGCGGCGGCGGTTCACGTTTCCAGGCGAGCGCAACTGATGATATCAGGCAGATGCTTGCCTCCAACCCGTCCTTCCACCTGCTGATAGCCCACGGCTACAGCGATCTCGTAACGCCCTACGGCGTCAGCCGCTATGTGGTCGATCACCTGCCGCCGTCCCTGGCGGGAAATCGCGTGTCGCTGAAACTCTATCGCGGCGGCCACATGTTCTACACGACAGCTGGCCAGCGCGCCGCATTCACGACGGATGCAAAAGCCTTTTATGCCGAGCATCCGGTGAGCCCGCCAGCGGATTGAACGACGATCGAGGGTTGCCGGAGGGCTGTGCTGACCTAGTTTCCCCGGCATGGCAAACAGCAATCAGCTATCAGAAGCTCCGCCGTCCGGCAGCGCTTCCCGGCAGGATGAAACCCTCTCCACACTCTCTTCCTATCTTCAAAACGGTGCATTCTTCCTCGATATAGACGGCACGCTCCTCGATCTCGCGCCGACGCCGGATGAGATATTCGTGCCGCCGTCGCTTCCCGCGCAGCTCGATACGCTGTCGCAGAGGTTCGGCGGGGCACTAGCTCTGGTGACCGGACGAGGCCTTACCTATGCCGACCGGCTCTTCGCTCCCTTCCAGTTTCCAATCGCCGGATTGCATGGAGCCGAGCGCCGCAGCCCTGACGGCAGCATCTTCAAAGTAGAGCCTACGGGCGAGTTCGAGAGGCTGAAGATCGAGCTTCGGGCAGAAACGGCCAGCTGGACCGGCATCCTGATCGAGGACAAGGGCGCAGCCGTTGCCGCCCACTATCGCCTTGCGCCCGAGCGGCTGGCGGAACTTACCGTGCTGATCGAGCGTTTCGTCAACCGCGCAGGTCCGGACTGGACCCTCCAGCGCGGCAAGATGGTTCTGGAAATCCGGCCCGCCAGAGCCAACAAGGGCGATGCACTGGAGAGTTTTATCGCAACCCCGCCCTTCCTTGGCCGTCGTCCGATCGCCATTGGCGACGACATTACCGATGAGTCAATGTTCCGCGCCGCAAACAGGCTTGGCGGCTACTCCATCCGCGTCGGTGCACCTTCGCACGAGACAGACGCGCGCGGCATCCTGCCCTCCGCAGCGGTGGTCCGCGAGATCGTCGCGCGTTTTGCCGGCTGATTGCGTTTTGCAATTATTTCTAATGAAAGGAATTTGCCATGAGCCGCCTTGTCGTCGTTTCGAACCGCGTGCCCGTTCCGGAGAAGAAAGGGGCGGCCTCTGCCGGCGGGCTCGCAGTGGCACTGGAGGCCGCCCTTGAAAAACGGGGGGGCGTCTGGATGGGCTGGTCGGGCAAAATCAACGACGCGGGCGAACCCGGACCGCTTGCGATCGAGCAGCGCGGCAACATCACCTATGCTCTAACCGACCTGACATCCAAAGATGTCGACGAATATTATTTCGGCTTCGCCAATCGCATGCTCTGGCCAATCTGTCATTATCGGCTCGACCTCGCAGAATATGGGCGCACGGAAATGGCCGGCTATTTCCGTGTCAATCGCTTCTTCGCCCATCGGCTGGCGCCACTGATCAAGCCTGACGATATCATCTGGGTGCACGATTATCACCTGATCCCGCTTGCCGCCGAACTTCGACAGATGGGCATCAGGAACAAGATCGGCTTTTTCCTGCATATCCCCTGGCCGCCCGCCGACGTCCTCTTCGCCATGCCTGTCCATGACGAGATAATGCGGGGGCTCGCCGCCTACGATCTCGTTGGCTTCCAGACTGATCACGATCTGGAGAACTTCGCAGGCTGCCTGCGCCGGGAAGAGATGGGTGACATGATCAGCGAAGGGCTTTTCGTCGCCGGCGAGCGCAGGTTCCGCGGCGGAGCCTATCCGATTGCCATCGAGACGGCCGCCTTCGCGGAATTCGCGAGGAAAGCCGGTACTCACAGCATGGTCCTGAAGGCACAGCAGAGCATCGAAAACCGCAGCCTCATCATCGGCGTCGACCGGCTGGATTACTCCAAGGGCATCACCCAGCGCATCGACGCGTTTGAAAATTTCGTCACCAACAACCCGGCGCATCAGCGCAAGGTCACCTACCTGCAGATCACACCGAAATCCCGCTCCGAGGTGCCCGAATATGAGGCGATGCAGCGCATGGTCGCCGAACAGGCGGGCCGCGTGAACGGTGCACTCGGTACGGTCGATTGGGTGCCCATCCGCTACATCAACCGCTCCGTGAGCCGGCCGGTGCTTGCCGGCCTCTATCGGCTCGCCAAAGTCGGGCTTGTTACGCCGCTGCGCGACGGCATGAACCTCGTCGCCAAGGAATATGTTGCCGCCCAGAACCCCGATGATCCAGGCGTTCTGGTCCTCTCCCGGTTCGCCGGTGCGGCGCGCGAGCTGAACGGCGCTCTGCTTGTGAACCCCTACGACATTGTCGGCACATCCAACGCGCTGGCGCGGGGGCTCAACATGCCGCTTCAGGAGCGCCAGGATCGCTGGAGACGGATGATGGACCATCTGCTGGAACGCGACGTCTCGCGCTGGTGCAATGACTTTCTCGGCGATCTTGCCGCCTGAACGGTTTGACGGGCGCATCTGCCAGAAGATAATCTCGCTGACAACAAGCGGAGGATTCCATGAAGATCAGTGCACGCAACCGCCTGAAGGGCAAGGTCGTGGAAGTGGTGAAGGGTGCGACGACGGCACATGTTCGCATCGATATCGGCAATGGCACCATCGTCACGGCCTCGATTACCAATGAAGCCGTGGACGAACTCGATCTCAAGGTCGGCGCCGAAGCCTATGCGGTCGTCAAGGCCTCCGACGTGATGGTGGCTGTCGACTGAGCTTCATACCTCGGACATATCGCCGGTCTGAAAGTCGCCCTGCTGCGGCGGCGCAATGGGCGTGAAGAGCGTCCGATCCGGCTTAAGATCGAGGAGCGGCGTGCCATCGAGGCAATCCATGCCGCGCACAAGCACCGTATTGCCTTCAACAGCTTCGAGCTTGACGATGGAGGTGCCGATCGGGTTCGGCCGCACGGGTGACCGCAGTGAGAAAGTACCATGCGTCTTGCCGTTGCGAGCCGGGCTCTGCAGCAAGAGGTCGCGCCGTGACTGGTGTAGCCAGTAAAGCACTTCGAGCCGCTCGAAACCCGCAACGCCCTGCAAAGCCGGCACCCAGGGGTCGAAGATCTCAATGCGGCAGAGCGGCCCGTCATGCCGGCCCTGACGCGGCGTCTCCATGCGCGAGGTCCACGGCGTGAAAATCCGACCGACGAAGACGAGGCCGGCGTCGGTTGCATCAGGCGGATCGTCCAGCAGCAGCTCGTTTTCGCGGATCTCGTTTTCTCGAACCATCATATGCTCTCCTTGCAAGACGGCACTATGCATGACGATGTGGTGGCTGGACTACACCGCATACCTTCAGGCCGGCAAAGGATTTTCTGGCCAGTCCGCCGTCATATCCGCCTGAACGGGCCGCTCCATATAGGTGGAAAGTGCCACATAGCTTTTGGTAGAGGTCACGCCGGGAACGGAATGGACCTGGGACAGAAAAGCTTCCAGCGCGCGCGGGCTCTCGGTGCGCACCTTGAAGATGACGCTGGCGTCGCCGGCAACCGAATGCATTTCCTCCACTTCGGGAAAGCGGCAGAGCTGCATCAGCCTTTCACTTTTGCCCCAGCCTGCGGCCTCGACATGCACGAAGGCCAGCAATGGCTTGCCGAGCGCGGCGCCATCAAGTGCAGCATGCGCACCTTTCATGACGCCGGACCGGCGCAGCCGCTTGACGCGCTCGTGCACTGCAGGCGGCGACAGGTTGACGGTTTTTCCCAGGGCCGCATAGCTCTGCAGGGCATCCTCCGCCAGGGCGCCTAATATCCTTCGGTCGAAGAGGTCCAGTTGTTCGGGCCTTTGCCTGCTGCGTCGAATACCATTCGTTTCTTTCGTCATTCGGAAAATCCGCCTTATCGCCGAAAAATATTCGGCAATAATAGCGCCAAGTTTCCAGATATTCGAGGAGATCTTGAAATGGAACTGGTGAAGCACAGTCCTAGCGCCGGCATCTACGCGGCAACACCAGATTATATTCACGCGATGGAGGTCAGGAACCCCACCCGCTTTCTCTTCGTGAGCGGCACTATGGGCCTCGACGCGGAGGGCGCGCCGGGCAAGGATCTATCGGTCCAGCTCGACCTTATCTGGTCGAACCTGCGGGCGATCCTTGCGGATGCCGGCATGGGGGTTCGCAATATCGTAAGGCTGACCAGCTATCTCGGGGATGCTGGCCATGCAGAAGCAAACCAGAATGCACGGCTGGCCGCACTCGGTGATCATATCGTGCCGACCACCGCTATCGTTGTTCAAACGCTCCAGAAAGACTGGCTGGTGGAAATCGAAATCATCGCAGCCGCATGAGAGAATACCGCCCAGCATGGGAGAATGCCGCCCCGCGGGACAGGGCGGCAAAGGACGATCAGGCAGCCTGGCGGAGCAGGCCAAGGGCTTGGTCCAGGTCGATCTCTCCCATGAAGCTGCCGGTGCTTTCGGCCTTCTCCTGATGCTCAATCGCAAGCGCGAAACGAACAGCGGGCTCCTGCAGCATGCGCTGATAGAGATCATTCACCGCCGGAAACCGTCCGATATCGACGGTCTTGTGGAAGTCGTTCCAGCGGGCGATGCCGGTGAAATAGGCGTCGGCGATGCCAGGCCGGTCGCCCAGCAACCATTTCCGGCCGGCAAGCAGGCGCTCCAGCGTCCGGTGAGCCTTCTCCACCTTGGCCTTGCCATAAGCAGCGAGAATCTCCTTCTCTGCAGGCTCCAATTCATGCTCTACCGCGTGCCAGAGCGGGCTGAAGGCGTTGAAGAAGCTCGTGTTCAGATAGGCGAGCATCTGGTTCAGACGATCGAAACCCACGGTGCCCTGCGCAAAGCCCAGTCCTTTGTCGGTCGACTGCGCGCCTATATTGTTCAGGATTGCCATGCTTTCGCTGATCAGCCGGCCGTCCGGCAACAGCAGCGACGGCGTTTCGCCGACCGTATTGATATGCCGGTATTCGTCCCCGGAGACGACCTCGGGCATCTGGATACGGCAGAGACGATACGGTAGGCCGGACCATTCCAATGCAACGATGGAACCGAAGGAGCAGCCTTCCGGCACGCCATAAAACAGTATGAGGGACATTATGGGTCCTTTCCATGAGGAATTATTGACCCGCGCAATATGATTTCGTGGACGATGAAGCGGCAGACGACGATAATGCATCTTAAAGTCCACAGGCATGGAAGATGATATGGCGGCCTTCAATCTCAACGATCTCCAGCTCTTTGTGCAGTCGGTTGAAAGCGGCAGCTTCACGGCCGCAGGGCGCCATCTCGGCATTCCGAAATCAACGATCAGCAAACGCGTGGCGGAACTTGAAGAAAGGCTTGGCGTGCGGCTGATCCAGCGCACATCACGAAGCTTCGCACTAACGGATATTGGCGGGGAGTTCTTCGAGCACGCGCAGGCCTCGATCATCGAAGCAGAAATGGCCGAGGGCGTCGTCCGCAGCCGCCTTGCGGAGCCGAGCGGCACTGTCAGACTGACGGCTGCCGTGCCGACCGCGCAGTTCATGCTCTCCAAACATCTGGCCGAGCTGACGGCGCGCTATCCAAAACTGAAATTATCGCTGCATGTGACGGACCGCTTCGTCGATATCGTTCAGGAAGGCTTCGATATTGCGCTGCGCAGCCACCGCTCGCCACTCGGCGATTCCACGCTCGTGCAGCGCCGGATCACCACCCACCCGTTCCTGCTCRTAGCCTCGCCCGATTACATCGCGAAATATGGAAAGCTCGAGCGACCCGAGGACATAGTCACTCACAAGGGGGTCATGCCGAGCCTCTCCGGGGAGCAATGGCGACTTATTTCAGATGACGGCGCGGAAGTCGTGATAGGGCCTCAGCCTGTCATGGCAGCGGACGAACCGATGGTGCTGCTGAAAGCCGCTGCCGCCGGGATCGGCATAACCATCCTGCCTACGTCGGTCTGCAACGACGCGCTGCAAGATGGCCAGCTGATACGCCTGCTATCCGGCTGGACAGCAGGCAGCATCACGACGACAGCACTGATGCCACACAGGCGCGGGCAGTTGCCATCCGTGCGCGCGGTTGTCGAGTTCCTCGCCGAGCGGCTGGCAGGATGATCAGGCGGCTTTGGCCGCGTGATATTCCTTGATCGCCACCATCCTGATGGCCGGATAGCGCTCCGCCTCATAACGGAGCGAGAAACCGTCCTGCGCCAGGAAGACCGGGTCACCGTCCAGGTCACGGGCGATATCGCCGCGCTTGACGGTCAGGAACTTGTCGAGTTCCGCAGCCTGGTCGGACGAAATCCAGCGGCAGACGGAGAAGCGCGACATTTCGAAGGAGACGGGCAGACCGTATTCGGCCATTAGCCGCTCCTTCAAGACATCGAGCTGCAGCGCTCCGACGACACCGACGATGGCCGGCGAGCCGTCTTCCGGCTGGAAGAGCTGGACCACGCCTTCTTCCGCCATTTGCTGCAGGGCCTCCTTCAGCTTCTTAGCCTTCATGGCGTCTTCCAGGCGGACACGGCGCAGGATTTCAGGCGAGAAGTTCGGCACACCCTGGAATACCAGGCTTTCGCCCTCCGTCAGCGTGTCGCCGATGCGCAGCGTGCCGTGGTTCGGGATACCGACCACATCGCCGGCGAAGGCCGTATCGGCCAGCTGGCGCTGCGAGGCGAAGAAGAACTGCGGCGCCGTCAGGCCGAGCTGCTTTCCTGTACGTGCCAGGCGGGCTTTCATGCCGCGCTCCAGCTTCCCGGAGCAGATTCGGGCAAAGGCGATGCGGTCGCGATGGTTCGGGTCCATGTTTGCCTGAATCTTGAAGACGAAGGCCGTCATCTTGTCTTCGGCGGCATGCACGGTTCTGATATCGGCGACCTGGTCGCGCGGCGGCGGCGCGAAATCGCCGAGCGCGTTGATGAGATCGCGGACACCAAAATTGCGCAGCGCCGAGCCAAAGAAAACCGGCGTCATGTGGCCTTCGAGGAAGGACTCCCGGTCGAAGGGACGGCAGGCTTCGATTGCGAGCCCCACTTCTTCGATAAAAGCATCGCGCTCGTTTTCCGGCAGCCGGTCGGCGACACTCTGCGGTCCGTTGACCGGCGTAACGGCGACTTCCGTATCGGAGCCGCGCACGGTGTTTTCCTTCAGATGGTAAGAGCCGCAGAAGGTCTTGGAGCGACCGATCGGCCAGGTGATCGGGGCCGTATCCAGTGCCAGCTTCTCTTCGACTTCATCGAGGATTTCGAAGGGATCGCGGCTTTCGCGGTCCATCTTGTTGATGAAAGTGAYGATSGGAATGTCGCGCATGCGGCAGACTTCGAACAGTTTCAGCGTACGCGGCTCGATACCCTTGGCAGCGTCGATGACCATCACCGCGGCGTCCACCGCCGTCAGCGTGCGGTAGGTATCGTCGGCGAAGTCTTCGTGACCGGGTGTGTCGAGAATGTTGAAGACATTGCCTTCATATTCGAAGGTCATGACTGAGGTCACGACGGAGATGCCGCGCTCGCGCTCGATCTTCATCCAGTCCGAGCGGGTCTGCATGCGGTCCTTCTTCGCCTTCACCTCACCGGCGAGCTGAATGGCGCCGCCGAACAGCAGCAGCTTTTCGGTGAGCGTCGTCTTACCCGCGTCCGGGTGCGCGATAATAGCGAATGTGCGGCGGCGGGAGACCGCCTCGGCGAGACTTTCGGCCATAGTGTGAATCCTGTGGAATTGCGGCGTATCTAGCGATTAAAGCGCGCCATTGCAATTGACCTTGCTGCTTGCGGCGCGAAGTAATGCCGCATGACCATTCACACAGACACCCGCCCCACCCTCAATCTGATCCGCCTGCCGAACGGCCAGGGCCTGGATCTGCCCGCCTATGAAACGCGTGGGGCAGCCGGCATGGACCTGCGCGCGGCCATTGACGAGGACAAGCCCCTGGTGCTGGCGCCCGGCAAACGCGCGCTCGTCCCGACGGGCTTCGTCTTTGAAATCCCCGAGGGTTTTGAGGGCCAGGTACGCCCGCGTTCCGGCCTCGCCGCCAAGAACGGCGTCACCTGCCTTAACGCGCCCGGCACGGTCGACTGCGATTATCGCGGCGAAGTGAAAGTCATTCTCGTCAACCATGGCGAAGAGGATTTCACCATCACGCGCGGCATGCGCATCGCGCAGATGGTAGTTGCACCCTTCACCCAGACCCACATCGCCGAAGTCTCGGAAACGACGGAAACCGCGCGCGGAGCCGGTGGCTTCGGCTCGACTGGGGTATGAGCGCGGCGCACCTGCTCAATTTCCGACAGGACTATTTCAGCGACCCGGCGGCCTGGGCCGCCCTCGTCTCGCTTCTCGACGATACATTCGGCATCGATATCGATCCGTTGCGCGATCTCGGCGGTCCGGACCCGACAAGCATGCCCTTCGGCTGGTTTACCGATGAGGGCGTGCTTGCGGCCAATCTTTCCGCCTTCGCCATGCCCTTTGTCCTCAATGGCCGGCTCGTCAACGCGGCCGGGCTTCAATCCGGCGCAGTCCGTCCGGCGTGGCGCGGCCGAGGCCTCTATCACGATGTGACGCAGAAGGCACTTGCCTGGTGCGAGGCGCAAGGATTCGAGGCAGTGATCCTCTATACGGACAAACCTGCACTCTACGAGAAATATGGTTTCCGTTCGCTGCCGCTTCACAAATATGTCGGACAGGCGCCCATCGCCATGGATTATAGCGGATCACGGCCGCTTCAGCCTCGCTATACCGAGGATCTTGCCCTGCTCCAGGGTCTGCTTGCGACCCGCAAACCGGTATCCGAAACGCTTGCCGTCGCCAGCAGCCCGGCCATGTTTCTGATCAACACGCTTCTCGATCCCGACGTCCGGCTGAGTTATCTCGAAGAGTACAAGGCAGCCGTCGCGTGGAAAATGCCGGCGGATGGCCATTTCGCTCTTCTCGATGTGGTCGCGGCAGAAATCCCCTCATTTGCCGCCATCCTTGCCGGCCTCGGCATTCTGGCGACGACCGTCGAAACGCACTTCCGCCCGGACAGGCTTCAATGGTCCGGCAAGGCAGTGCCTTACGAAAGCGGAACGCGGCTGATGGTGCGCGGGCTGAAAGAGATAAGTCTCGACCATCCCGCCATGCTCTCTCCACTGGCGGATTTCTAAGGCTATTTTTTCCGTATCAGGGGCGGCAGGCGACGCTTGACCGGCGAGGATTTGATCATCGACGTATTGGTCTCCGCCCGCTCGGCGACCTTGTCGAGAATGCTGTCCAGTTCTCCCATAGAGCGGACCACGAGCCGGGCGATAAAACAATCGTCTCCGGTCACCTTGTCGCACTCGATGAATTCGGGCGTGTCCTGGATAATACGCTCGACGATGTGAAGCTGGCCGGGCAGCGGACGCACCCGGACGATCGCCTGAAGCGGGTAGCCTATCGCCGCCGGATCGAGATCGATGGTGAAAAGCGTCACCACGCCGCGATCCTCAAGACGTCGCAGACGTTCCGCCGCACTCGGCGAAGAAAGCCCGACAGCCTGGGCGAGCTCTTTTAGGGAAATTCGCGAATTTCCGGCCAGTGCCTCTATCATTGCACGGTCAATATCGTCGACTGCCTGCATCTCGTTAGCCAACATGGCAAAACTCCTAACAAGATTAGGTTCATCCAGCCTTTCCCCTCTTTCAACTTATAGAAAATGCTGCGATGCCGCAATACAATTTCCCGCTAACGAACGGAGATGGCGATGCAGGATGAAATCAGAAGGGGTACAGCGGAGATGACGGGGGCGATGCTGATCTCGGGAACGATCGGCTGGTTCGTCGTCATGTCGGGTCAGCCGGTTAGCGGCGTGGTCTTCTGGCGCTGCTTCTTCGGGGCGCTGACACTGCTCGTGATCTGCACCGCGCTTGGCCTGCTGAGGCCTGGTATCATCAGCCTGCGGTCGCTCGCTATTGCCGTCTTCGGCGGCGTCGCGATCGTCTCCAACTGGCTACTGCTGTTCGCCTCCTATTCGCACGCGTCAATCTCGATTGCGACGACGGTCTACAATACTCAGCCTTTCATGCTGCTTGCGCTCGGCGCACTCTTTCTGGGTGAGAAGATCACAGGCACCAAGCTGTTCTGGCTCGGACTTTCCTTTGCCGGCATGGCGGCAATTGTCGAGGCTAAGCCGCAGGCCGATGCCGCCTCCGGCAGTTACGGTGTCGGCATTCTGCTGGCGCTCGGCGCTGCCTTCTTCTATGCGCTGGCCGCACTTGCCGCCAAATGGCTGCGAGGCACACCACCACATCTAATCGCGCTGATCCAGGTTTCGACCGGCATCGTCATGCTGGCACCCATGACCGATTTCACCAACCTGCCGGCCGATACCGGATCATGGGTGATCCTGATCACCGTCGGCGTTATCCACACCGGTCTCATGTATGTGCTGCTCTATGGTGCGATTCAGAAGCTGCCGACACATCTGACCGGCGCTCTCTCTTTCATCTATCCGGTCGCCGCGATCCTGGTCGACCGTTTGGCCTTCGGCCATGCATTGCAGCCGATGCAGATTGCCGGCGCGGTCGTCATTCTGCTTGCTGCGGCCGGCATGAACCTCGGCTGGTCGCCGGGCAGGCTTATCCGCCTGCCGGCGACCAGAAGCTGAGCTGTAACTTCAGCTTGTCTATTACTTCGCCTGACGCGTCGTTTCGAACAGGAACCAGGTGCGGCGTTCGCTCTGGTCGATCCAGTTCTCGATGAGGCTTGCGGTCGCCACGTCATTGTGCTCGTCGCAGACCTCATGCACTTCGCGCAGGATGGAGACGAGGTGAAGGTTGTCTTCGCGCAGTTCGGAGAGCATGTCCTCGGGGGTAACATAGTCTGCGTCATTGTCCGGGATTCGCTGCTGGCGGGCGATCTGGCCGATCGAGCGCAGCGTCGTGCCGCCGATCTTGCGAGCGCGTTCGGCAACCTCGTCCGTCATGTCAAAGATCTGTTCCGCCTGCTCGTCGAGCAGCAGATGGTAATCGCGAAAATGCGGGCCGGACATATGCCAGTGAAAATTCTTGGTCTTCACATAGAGCGCGAAGACATCAGCGAGCAAGGCGGTCAGCGCGGCCGAAATATCCGTGATCGCATTGGTCGGAAGGTCGGAGGGGGTCTTGAGCGGCGAACGTCTGCGGGCTTCGGCTGAGGTAGGCGACATGCATTCTCTCCTTGGTGATGAAAACCTTCTGCGCCGACGACTGGGGAAAGCCTCGGCGGGCCGTGTCTGCGGCCGCTTGCAAGGGGAAAATAGCAAGGCGGATTTGGTTTCCAAGTAGATCATGGTTCAGCCGACCTATTCTTTATGGTTATGGACAGATCAGCGCCCGGCGATTGATGGAGCATGCCTCATGCGCCTATAGAAAGACGACGCAATCTCCTGGATCCAAAGATGAGCCTTACCGCCCTGATCGCCTATGCCGGCGCCTTGTTCATCGCCGCCGCCATTCCCGGCCCGGGGATCACGGCAATCGTGGCGCGCGCCCTTGGTTCGAACTTCCGCGAAACCTTCTTCATGGGTCTCGGTCTCGTGCTCGGCGATATGAGCTACCTGACCGCCGTTATCCTTGGCCTTGCCTTCGTGGCGCAGACCTTCACCGAGATTTTCCTCGTCATCAAGATCGCTGGCGCGCTCTATCTTGGCTATATCGCATGGAAGCTCTGGACCGCCGGCCTGCTGCCGCAGGATATTGCCGCGAAAAAATCCAGCAGCGCCGGCATGTCGTTCCTGTCCGGTTTATTGGTGACACTCGGCAATCCGAAGACCATGCTCTTCTATGTCGCGCTGGTGCCGACCCTCATCGATCTCAACAGTATCGGAACGCGCGACTATCTCATGCTGCTTGCCGTCACCTTCGTCGTACTGATGATCGTGCTCATTCCCTACATGCTTCTCGCATCGCGCGCCCGCACGATGCTGAAGCAACCGCGCGCCTTGCAAGCCCTGAACCGCGTCGCAGCCAGCATCCTGGCGGGCACGGCGGCCTTCATCGCAACGCGTGCCGCCTGAAATAAACATTCGGCAACGAACGGTTTTCAAAGGATTTTTTCTCTGGCTTGCACGGCCGACGGGTGAAGCCACTCTGGTCTCACCGCCACTTTGACCCTATTCTCTCCGCAGATTTCAATATGGATTTCAAAGGGAGAGCACCATGTCGCACAAACCGGGCCGCGGCCGCATCTATTCCTCCATTACCGATACAATCGGCGACACGCCGCTCGTTCGCCTCGACAAGATCGCCAAGGAGAAGGGCGTCGTGGCGAACATTCTGGCAAAGCTCGAGTTCTTCAATCCGATCGCCTCGGTGAAGGATCGTATTGGCGTCGCCATGATCGAGAGCCTGGAAACGCAGGGCAAGATCTCGCCCGGCAAGACCGTGCTGATCGAGCCGACTTCGGGCAATACCGGTATCGCGCTCGCTTTTGCTGCCGCTGCCAAGGGTTACCGGCTGATCCTGACCATGCCGGAAACCATGTCCGTCGAGCGCCGAAAGATGCTGGCGCTGCTCGGCGCGGAGCTGGTGCTGACCGAGGGGGCGAAGGGAATGAAGGGGGCGATCGCCAAGGCCGAGGAGCTCGCCGCCTCGCTGCCCGACGCTGTTATTCCGCAACAATTCGAAAATCCCGCCAACCCGGAAATCCACCGCAAGACGACGGCGGAGGAAATCTGGAACGACACCGACGGCAACGTCGATATCTTCGTGGCCGGTATTGGCACCGGTGGCACGATCACTGGCGTTGGCCAGGTGCTGAAGAGCCGCAAGCCGGATATTCGGGTCGTGGCCGTCGAGCCGACCGATTCACCGATCCTTTCAGGCGGCACGCCTGGCCCGCACAAGATCCAGGGCATCGGCGCCGGTTTCGCGCCCAAAATCCTCGACACCAGCATCTATGACGAGGTGGTTACCGTCAGCAATGACGACGCTTTCCAGCAGGCTCGGCTCGTCGCCAGGCTCGAAGGCGTGCCGGTCGGCATCTCCTCGGGTGCGGCATTGACGGCGGCGATCGAAGTGGGTCGTCGTCCGGAAAATGCCGGAAAGAACATTGTCGTGATCATTCCATCCTTCGCTGAGCGCTATCTTTCGACGGCGTTGTTCGAAGGTCTCGGAAGCTGATTGGATTTCGGCACTTCGTGTCACCGTTCGTGGGGCGCTTCGGCGCCCCTTTTATCATGCTGCCGGTGTCAGCCTTACATTACCGACGCGATGTGCGGTCGCGGATACATCCTCACGACACCCAGTCGATGATCAGTGGTGATCGCCGCAATGCCAGCTTCATATGCTGCACGGACGATCGCCTGGTGCAGCTTTTCGGGTTCGGTCTTTCCGGTAATGACGTCCAAACAGGTTTTCACCGCCACCAGGAATTCCTCTCCCTCCTCGGTCGGCCATTCCCTCAGCAATACTTCGGCCGCCTCGCGAGCTGTACGGACGACCCTGCGCTCTCTCCTTTCTGCAAAAACGAGAACTATCGGCTCGAATCTTTTTGACGTGTCCCACTTCATTGCGTCTGAACTCCACAGGAGAGGCTATGATGGTATCTGACAATTCTACGTTCAATTCATAGGGCAAGAACGGCGCGTGGTTTCCGGGCGTGGTCCGGATCGAGAATGACCAAACATGATCATCAAACATCTGCCATGCCAATGAGGGAAACGGCGTCCCCCGTTCGTTGCAAAGGGGTTTGCATTTCCGTTGACCAGCCCCTCGCACCTGTATTCAGACAATTATCCAGCTTAGATTGCCAGTTGCGGGCCGCCGCCTCAAGCAATTGCCTGAGGTCTTCCAGTTTCACGCCATCGGCATGCATCAGCACGGCAATAAGAGGATCGCGAAGGCATTCGGATATTGTCAGATCAGTGCTCTCAATCAAGGCCAGCCCCTTTCATTGACAACCGCCTGTATTCCGCCGGTTCCTCGGTTGTCCGTCCTTGCGGCTATCACCGCCCGCAGGCCTTCGAACTCTTCGCAAGAACCAGGGCAAAGCTGTTTCAGCGCGGACACCTGCTCCTCGGCCTTGGCTGCATTATCCGGCCCCGACACAGAACTCGCCGCGATATTCGTCTGCTCGGATGCCCTCATATATCGTCGCCGCGACCTCGATATATCTTTGTAGAAACCAGCCGTTGGTTCCCCGATTATCCCAGCAAGTGACGAGATAACGAATTCAGGCTTCGGCGACAGGCTAAGCGCGGCCACAGCAGCCGATCCCGGGACGGCGCGAAGTGACATGGCATACCTCCCCTCGTTGATGGCGTTTCGAGTGGCGAAAGCGGCAAGTCATCCACGCTCTCGCTGACGAACTAGATCGCCCGTGAAGCAGAGTTATTCCCAACCCGGTCAGGATTTTCGACAAGCGTATGGAAACGCTTGCTTATTTCATACATCGCAACCCGGCCGCTCTTTAGGCAGGAAGAACCTGCGCGCCTATTCTTTCAGGCGATGCCAACTGCCTCGGCACTCCGTTTAACCTCGTCAACATCCTGAATTGCGTCGTTCGCTGCTACGGTTTTGGCCTGCCACATCTCTCCTGTTCCCATCACATCGTGCGGATATGTCCACCGTAAAACAGGTCGCACCGGCAATGGCGAGATAGAGCCCTGGCCCTGCCTTGATCCACAGCAGGATCTTGTCTCTCACCCAGCGGTCATTTTATGCAGCGGCAGTCAGCCTTTCGCCCGCGACGCGATAGGAGATCGCCTCTGCGAGATGGATACGTCCAACAGTATCCTTGCCGTCGAGATCTGCGAGCGTGCGGGCGACCTTCAGGACGCGATGATAACCCCGCGCCGAGAACTTCATCTTGTCCGCGGCATCGCGCAACAGCTGCAATCCGGCCGCATCCGGCTCAGCAAATTTCTCGATCATCGAAGTAGAGCAGCCGGCATTGGTCGAAATACCTCTGGCGCCTGCAGAAGCATACCGTTCGCGCTGGATGTCACGGGCGCGGGCCACGCGCCGGGCAACATCGGCGCTCGCTTCGGCTGCCGTCGGCCGGATAAGATCGGCGGCGGAGACCGCCGGCACGTCGATGCGGATATCGATACGGTCCATCAGCGGGCCGGAAATACGGGCCTGATAATCCGTCATGCAGCGCGGCCCGCGGGCGCAGGTATGGCCGGGTTCACCTGCCATGCCGCAGCGGCACGGATTCATGGCCGCGACGAGCTGGATCCGCGCGGGATAGGAGACCCGATGATTGGCCCGCGCGATGACGCATTCGCCGCTTTCCAGCGGCTGACGCAGGGCATCAAGCACCTGTGGTGCAAATTCCGGGAATTCATCGAGGAAAAGCACGCCGTGATGGGCAAGCGAGGCTTCGCCCGGCCGGGCGCGCAGGCCGCCGCCAATGAGGGCCGCCATCGTCGCCGAATGATGCGGCGTGCGAAATGGCCGCCGGTCGGAGAGCTTGCCACCGGAGAGCTGACCGGCGATGGAGTGGATCATCGAGACTTCCAGCAATTCGGCCGCCGAGAGCGGCGGCAGGATGGACGGCAGCCTGGACGCCAGCATCGACTTGCCGGAACCGGGCGGCCCGACCATGATGAGGTTATGGCCGCCGGCAGCCGCCACTTCCAGGGCCAGCTTGGCGCTTTCCTGGCCCTTGATCTCGGCGAGATCGGGCAGATTGGCGGCATTCGGACGAATGGATGGTTCCGGTCGCGACAGGATCTGCGTGCCGCGGAAATGATTGGCGAGTGCTATCAGGCTGCGCGGCGCCAGGATATCGACGTCCGAACCGGCCCAGGCGGCTTCCGCTCCGCTTTCGGCAGGGCAGATCAGCCCTTTGCCCGTCGCGTTGGCGCCGATAGCAGCCGGCAGAGCGCCGGCGATTGCGGCGATCGTACCGTCGAGATTGAGTTCGCCGACGACGACGTAATCGGACAAGGCATCCGCGGGAATTGCGCCGAGTGCAGCCATTAGTCCAAGTGCGATGGGAAGATCGAAATGGCTGCCCTCCTTGGGAAGGTCGGCAGGCGCAAGGTTGACCGTCACGCGCTTGGACGGCAACGCCAGGCCGGAGGCGTGCAGGGCTGCCTGTACCCGCTCGCGGCTTTCCGCGACCGCCTTGTCAGGAAGCCCGACGATCTGGATCCCCATCTTGCCGGGAGCGACCATGACCTGGACCTCGACCGGAACACCTTCAATGCCCTGAAATGCAACCGTACTGACGCGCGCGACCATGCCCCTGCCCCGTGACCCCGATACCCAACCTATGAAGGCGGTCACAATCTGGCATGGAAGCCGGAATAAAACAAGAACGATAAGCGAACGAATTCAGCTATCCGCTGCAATCAAATTGCAGCGGGTTGCAATCTTGGAACGGAGGCGATCAAAGGCGGAACGACAAGAACACTTTTGGTAGTCCGGAAGTATTCCTGGCTTTGCTTTAGCCGCGCTTGCCCTCGATAGCATCCCACAAAAGGCTTGCGATATCGGCGCCGCCGAACTTCTTTACTTCGCGGATGCCAGTTGGCGAGGTCACGTTGATTTCGGTCATGTAATCGCCGATGACATCGATGCCGACGAGCAGGAAGCCGCGTTCGCGCAGGGCCGGGCCGATGCGATCGCAGATTTCCTTTTCGCGCGCCGTCAGTTCGGTTGGCTCAGCACGGCCGCCGACATGCATGTTGGAGCGGCTGTCATGCTCGGCGGGAACACGATTGATGGCGCCGGCAAATTCACCGTCGACGAGGATGATGCGCTTGTCGCCCTTACGCACGTCGGGCAGGTACTGCTGGGCGATGAAGGGCTCGCGGAAGAGCTGGCCGAACATTTCGAGCAGCGAGGACAGGTTGCGGTCATCCTTGGTGGAGTGGAAGACGCCTGCGCCGCCATTGCCGTAGAGCGGCTTCAGGATGATATCGCCCAACTCGTCGCGGAAGCGGCGGATCTCCGCGGGATCCTTGGTAATCAGCGTCTTCGGCATGAGGTCGGAAAATTCCGTGACGAAGATTTTTTCGGGCGAGTTACGCACCCAGGCCGGATCATTGACGACAAGCGTCTTCGGATGGATGCGCTCCAAAAGATGCGTCGAGGTGATGTAGGCCATGTCGAAAGGCGGATCCTGGCGCAGCAGGACGACATCCATGGTCGAGAGGTCGACGCGTTCGGGCGCACCAAGCTCATAATGGTCACCCTTGACGTCGCGCAAGACCATCGGCTCGACGGAGGCATAAAGCTTGCCGTCGCGGAAGCTCAGGCGATCAGGCGTGTAATGAAAGAGCTTGTAGCCACGCGCCTGCGCCTCGATGCTCATGGCGAAGGTGGAATCGCCCGCGATGTTGATGCCGGAGACATGGTCCATCTGGACCGCTACGTTCTTGATCTTGGCCATTTCCGTCCCTTGAGCTGATGCCGCCCAGATGTAGGTCGGTCAGGTATCAAACGCAACGGCAATCAATGGCTTCGGGCGTTTCGGGATGCGCAATTTTCAGGCTGCGATACCGGAGCCACCGCTGTTGCGCAACAGGTTGCGCAGGCGGTAGGCGATGGCAAGCGGCTTCGGGAAGGGCTTGCGCAGGAAGGCGACCTTGCGGACGTAGTTATCGACCCTCCAGTTGGCCCAGGTGCCGCCGGCAAAGAAGGCGACGTCACCGGTCTTCAGCGTGCGTTCCGTTCCGTCTTCGGTGGTGACATGCACCTCGCCTTCGAGGATCATGACCGTTTCGTCCCAGCCGAAACGCCAGCGGAATTCACCCGATGTGCAATCCCAGATCGCCGTCAGCGACGCCTCGTCATGGCCGCGGGAATGTTCTGCCGTGCGTGCCTGCGGGTTTCCGCTGATGATCCAGTCCGGATTGATCGGCGTCGGTTTCAGAACCAAGCCATCGCTTGCGTGCGCGATGAATGTTTTCCCTGATGGTTTCAACGCCGCATAAGGCACGGACCGCGCCGCCATGGCGACGGCGGTCGCAAGCATCATCTTCCAGGCCATGCATAACCCCCAATTTGCTACCCCTAGCTCAGCCGTGGATAACAAAAGAGTCGTAAAGGGCCGTTCAAGCAGGCGCTAAAATTTTAATGAAAGCTTGTTCGCCGCCGACGACTTGCGGATACCGTCACTGCCGCCAGAACAAACTCGGCGAGAGATCAGAAGGCATCCGGGAAATGACGAGGCAGTTTCCCGGGCACTATCGCAACGATATCGTAGCGCTGCGATAGCCGCGCATAATCGCGCTGACGGGCAAGCCAGAGATCGCTTGCAGCCCGGATCCGATTTTGTGATGTGTAGGAGACGGCATCTATCGCACCTGTTTCGTCGGCGCGCGCCTTGACCTCGACGAAGACGGCCAGGTCCCTCTTTCGGGCAATGATGTCGATCTCGCCGAGCTTCGTTTTGTAGCGCATGGCAAGGATGCGATAGCCTTTCAGCATCAGGAAAACGGCGGCAATATATTCCGCGGCCGAACCCCGGCGCAGCGCCTTTCTCCTGCGGAGCGTCGCTTCGCCGTCAGCCATTTGCCGCCTTCATATCGAGAAGCTTCTGGTAGAGCACCTTGCGTGGCAGGCCGGTCAAGCGGGCAGCCTCGGTCGCGGCCTTGGCCGTTGGTAGGGATTTCGCGAGATCGGTGAGAATCGCGTCGACATCGGCTTCGGTGGCGGGCTGCTCTTTCGGCGGGCCGATCACCAGCACGATCTCGCCCTTCACATTGTCATGCTCTTCATAGTGGACCGCAAGATCGGAAAGCGTACCGCGGCGGAACTCCTCGTAGGTCTTCGTCAGTTCGCGGCATACAGACGCCTGGCGCCCACCGCCAAGCACATCGGCTGCGGCAAGCAGCGTCGCACCGATGCGGTGGGGCGATTCAAAAAAGATCAGTGTTGCCGGTGCGTTTGCGAATTCCGCGAGACGGTCTCGGCGAGCCTTGTCCTTAGTCGGCAGGAAGCCCGCAAAGAGAAAGGCGTCGTTTGGCAGGCCTGAACCGACGAGGGCAGCAAGCGGCGCCGAAGCGCCGGGAATGGGGATAACGCGGTAACCTGCCTCGATCGCCTGCTGCGCAAGACGATAACCGGGATCAGATACAAGCGGCGTGCCGGCATCGGAAACAAGCGCCACCGACTTGCCCGCCTCGAGCGCCTGCAGGAGCCTCGGCCCTGCCTCATCGGCATTATGTTCATGATAAGCGAAAGGCCGGTTCTGGATGCCGTAGCGATCAAGCAGGACGCGGGTAACGCGTGTGTCCTCGCAGGCCAGGACGTCGGCACCGGCAAGCGTTTCCAGTGCCCGCAGCGTAATGTCGCCCAGATTGCCGATCGGCGTGGCAACGAGATAGAGGGCCGGTTCGAGCGGGCGTGCCGGCACCGCAATATTATGCAGGCGAAAGCCGCGCCGGGCGCCGGTTTCCGCTCTCACCTCTTCCGTCATGTCACTCGCTTTCGTCCCGCCAGCCTCTTGCCTTTATGGGCGAGCGGTGCTGCTTCGACAAGAGCCGCAATTTCTGTGAGCATTGCGCTGCAAAACGGCATTTGCGAGCCTGTGGACGGCCATGCCTCTTGCAATCGCTGGCAAAGTTCTGCCATTTTGCCCGTCCACTCCCCTCTCCCGAAGGGGAAACAGTGACGCGGCGCTTTTTGCGCCCGGGCAATAAAGGTCGAAAGCGGTAGCATCCCATGCGTATTACTATTGAGCGGTCAAACCTTTTGAAGTCGCTGAACCACGTCCACCGCGTGGTCGAACGCCGCAACACGATCCCGATCCTGTCCAACGTGCTGCTGAAAGCAGATGGTCAGAGCCTCGACATGAAGGCAACCGATCTCGATCTGGAAATTACCGAAGCCACACCTGCCAATGTCGAGCAGGCGGGTGCCACCACCGTTCCGGCCCATCTTCTTTACGACATCGTCCGCAAGCTTCCCGATGGCGCAGAGGTCCTGCTTGCCACCACCCAGGATGGCGGCTCGATGAACGTTCAGTCTGGCCGCTCGAAATTCTCGCTGCAGTGCCTGCCGGAATCCGACTTCCCCGACCTGACCGCCGGCACGTTCACGCATTCCTTCAAGCTGAAGGCAAGCGACCTGAAGATGCTGATCGACCGCACGCAGTTTGCGATCTCGACCGAAGAAACACGCTACTATCTGAACGGCATCTTCTTCCACACGATCGAGAGCGGCGGCGATCTGAAGCTGCGTGCTGTCGCCACCGACGGTCATCGCCTGGCGCGCGCCGATGTCGATGCGCCCTCGGGCTCTGAAGGCATGCCGGGCATCATCATTCCGCGCAAGACGGTCGGCGAACTGCAGAAGCTCGTCGACTCGCCTGATGCGGTCGTCACCGTGGAAGTTTCCGACGCCAAGATCCGCATCACGATCGGCGGAATCGTCATGACCTCGAAGCTCATCGACGGAACATTCCCAGACTACCAGCGCGTTATTCCCACCAATAACGACAAGGAAATGCGCGTCGATTGCACGAGCTTCGCCCAGGCCGTCGATCGCGTTTCGACCATTTCCTCCGAGCGCGGGCGCGCCGTAAAGCTTGCCCTTTCCGACGGCCAGCTTCTGCTCACCGTCAACAATCCGGATTCCGGCAGTGCGACCGAAGAAGTCGCAGTCGGCTATGATACCGACCCGATGGAAATCGGCTTCAACGCCAAATATCTGCTCGATATCACCGCGCAGCTTTCCGGAGACGAGGCTATCTTCCTTCTGGCCGATGCGGGCTCGCCGACACTTGTGCGTGACACCGCAGGTGACGACGCTCTCTATGTGCTGATGCCGATGCGCGTTTAATCTCGCGTCGCTTTTGTCGTCGAAACTTTCCTGATCGCGACATCGCCTCTTGTTTTTGCTTCATCCTCCTGCAATTAAGGGAGGGTTTAACGGCAGGCATGGGAGGACGGCATGGCACTGCGGCTCAAGGAACGGCTCGGCAGGAAGTTTGACGAGGAAATCCGCTTCTTCAAGGGCATGATGCAGGGGCCGAAAACCGTCGGCTCCATCGTTCCGACTTCCTCGATCACCGCCCGCAAGATGGCGAGTGTCGCAAATCCGCATTCGGACTTGCCAGTGCTCGAACTCGGGCCCGGCACGGGCGCCATCACCAAGGCAATCCTCGCGCATGGCATAAAGCCGGAAAAGCTCGTCGCGATCGAATATTCGACGGATTTCTACGAACATCTCGTACGCCTCTATCCAGGCGTGAACTTCATCAACGGCGATGCCTTCGATCTCGACCGGACGCTCGGCGTGTTCAAGGACCAGACGTTCGATTCTGTGATCTCAGGCATACCGCTTCTGAATTTTCCCATGCAGGCGCGCATCGCGCTCCTGGAAAGCCTGCTCGATCGCATGCCGGAGGGCCGGCCGGTAGTGCAGATCTCCTATGGCGCGGTCTCGCCGATCGTTGCCAATGCCGATCGCTACAGCATTCATCATTTTGATTTCATCGTGCGCAATATTCCTCCAGCTCAACTCTGGATCTATCGGCGCGGATAAATGTTTGGACTTTATATTACTCATCCCCAGGTCAAGATCGACCCTGAGATTCCCGTTCCCAAGTGGGGGCTTTCCGACATTGGCGCAGAACGCGCCCGCAAGGCTGCTTCAAGCGACTGGGCGAAACGGCTGACCCGTATCGTCTCCAGCGACGAGACGAAAGCGATCGAGACGGCGGAAATCCTTGCAGCGGCGTCAGGCGTGAAAATCGAGATCGTGCATGGCATGCATGAGAACGACCGCTCCGCCACCGGTTTCCTGCCACCGGACAAGTTCGAAGAGGCGGCCAACTGGTTTTTCGCACACCCGGAAGAGAGCTTCAGGGGCTGGGAACGGGCCACTGATGCGCAGGCCCGCATCGTTTCTGCCGTCGAAACCATCCTATCCTCTCATGACCGGACAGCGCCGATCGCCTTCGTCGGCCATGGCGGCGTTGGAACGCTGCTCAAATGCCAACTGGCCGGAGCCCCCATTGCGCGTGATCGCGACCAGCCGGCCGGCGGCGGCAATCTCTATGCTTTCGGCCTTGCAGATCGGCGCTTATCATGCGACTGGACACCCATTGAAGACTGGCGGGGATGATTTGAGATGGACGCACGCGAGCGGTTGATCGTCGGACTGGATGTTCCAACGATCGGCGAAGCGGAAAGATTGGTTTCCACGCTCGGCGACGACGTTCTCTTCTACAAGATCGGCTACCAGCTCGTTTTTGCCGGCGGGCTGGAACTCGCCCGCGACCTTGCCGCTAGCGGCAAGAAGATCTTCCTCGACATGAAACTGCTCGACATCGACAATACGGTCGCATCCGGCGTCGAAAACATCGCCAAGATGGGCATGTCGATGCTGACGCTGCATGCCTATCCGAAAGCGATGAAGGCCGCAGTCGAGGCGGCAAGGGGCTCCGGTCTCTGCCTGCTCGGCGTGACCGTGCTGACTTCGATGGATGCCGAAGACCTCGTCGAGGCCGGGTATCAATATGATCCGCGGGCGCTGGTCGCGCGCCGCGCCGAACAGGCGCGTGCTGCGGGTATGGGCGGCATCGTCTGCTCCGCCGAAGAATCCGCCGCTGTCAGCGAGATCGTTGGACCTGATATGGCGATCGTTACGCCAGGCATTCGCCCGACGGGCGCCGAAAAGGGCGACCAGAAACGGGTGATGACGCCTAGGGATGCACTGAAGGCCGGGTCCACCCATCTCGTCGTCGCGCGCCCGATCGTCAAGGCGCCGGAGCCTCGGGAAGCTGCTCGTGCAATCCTCAATGAAATGGTCGCCGCGCTCTGGCCGGCGAACCGCTGAAACGGGAGACAGGAATGGCCAAGGGATACTGGATCGCCCGCGTCGATGTACGCGACCTCGAGCGCTACAAGGATTACGTCGCGACCGCAAAGCCGGCCTTCGAGAAATACGGCGCGAATTTCCTCGCCCGCGGCGGTGCAATTACCGAGCTTGAAGGCAAGGCGCGTGCCCGCAACGTGGTCATCGAATTTCCCACGATGCAACATGCCGTCGACTGCTATAATTCGCCCGAATACCAGGCTGCCGCAAAAATCCGCCATGAGGTGGCTGACGCGGAAATGGTCGTGGTCGAAGGCGTCTGAGCCAGTTTTGAACGGGTAAGAACTGCGGCGCGATGGCCCTTTTCGTCGCGTCGGTATTGGGCTAAGACGAAAACAATCACAGCATTCCAAAGCCTTTCGAGGAGCCTGCCATGACCCTTGCCAACCTGCCGCCGCTCGTCACCGTGTTCGGAGGGTCCGGCTTCATCGGCAGACATGTCGTGCGGGCGCTCGCCAAGCGTGGCTACCGCATTCGCGTTGCGGTGCGCCGCCCCGATCTCGCAGGCTTCCTGCAGCCACTCGGTAATGTCGGCCAGATATCTTTCGTCCAGGCCAACCTGCGCTACCGCAATTCGATCGACCGGGCCGTCGAAGGTGCCGACCATGTCATCAACTGCGTCGGCATCCTCCACGAGAGCGGCCGCAACACGTTCGATGCGGTGCAAGAATTCGGCGGTCGCGCCGTTGCCGAAGCTGCCCGCAACGCAGGTGCGACGCTCACCCACCTCTCGGCTATCGGTGCAAATTCCGGCTCCCAGTCCAGTTACGGCCGCACCAAGGGCCGCGCGGAAGCCGCCATCCTGTCGATCAAGCCGGACGCGGTGATCTTCCGCCCGTCTGTCGTCTTCGGTCCCGAAGACAGCTTCTTCAACAAGTTCGCCGACATGGCGCGCATGTTTCCTGTTCTGCCGCTCGTGGGCGGCGGCAAGACGAAATTCCAGCCCGTCTATGTTGAAGATGTTGCCGAGGCTGTTGCCCGCGCTGTCGACGGCAAGGTCGAAACTGGCAAGATCTATGAACTTGGCGGTCCTGAAGTGCTTACCTTCCGCGAATGTCTCGAGACCATGCTCAAGGTCACGGTCCGCAAGAACCCGCTCGTTTCCCTGCCGTTCGGCATCGCATCCATGATCGGCAGCATCGCCTCGCTGGTGCCTTTCATCGCGCCGCCGATCACGCCGGACCAGGTCAAGCTACTGAAGCACGACAACGTCGTTTCAAAGGAAGCCGAAGCTGAAGGCCGCACGCTGAAGGGCCTTGGCATCAAGCCGACGATGGCGACTTCCGTGCTCGACTCCTATTTGGTGCATTACCGCCCGCACGGTCAGTATACCGGCTCCGGCAAGGCTGCCTGATAATCGACAGACGGTCGTTCAAGCGCCGCTCGTGAACATTCACGGGCGGCGCTTTGTTTTTGTGCGATGCAAATCCGGGGCAAGCCTGGCGCGTTATGAGGCGTTTCATAATGTGTGACGTTGCATAAAAGACGCATAGGAAATTTAGTGGAATTAACACCAAATTTAGCAGGAACATTTATTGCTATTTGCCATTCCACTGACTAAACACCCCCGCGCGTCTTCAGACAGACTCAAGCGCCTCGCAGGCGTGCGGCAATCACTGTGAAAGGCTATTTCTAATGGGTAAGTCAATCGCGCTTCTTTTTGCGTGTGCGGCACTGGTCATCCTCGCAGGCTCCTTCATTGCGCCGGGCTCCGTCGCAGCGGTGAAGGGCGGTTGCTCGCCGGCCTATGGCGTCGATCCCTGCTCGACGGCCTCCATCACCCACTAATAAAGAAGCCGGTCCTTTCGAACCGGCTTTTATTTTTGCCTTGATGCGAGCGACCAATGTTCGATCGCTCACTTTTTCAGCATATCAGCTGATCATGCCGGCCATCGCCATGCCGAGCAGGACGACACCCAAAATGATGCGATAGATCGCAAAGACCGTGAAGCGGTTGCTCCTGATATAGGCCAGCAACCATTTGACGGCGACGAAGGCGACGATCGTGGAGACGACGAACGCGATGCCGAGCGCTGTCCAGTCTTCATTGGCCGCGCCGCCATCCTTGAAGGTCTTCAGCAGCGAGAAGGCGCTTGCGGCATACATGGTCGGAATGCCGACGAGGAACGCAAATTCGGTTGCCGCTGCGCGATTGGCCGTACCGGCCAGCATGGCGACGAAGATCGTGGCGCCGGAGCGGGACGTGCCCGGGAAGACACCGGCGACGACCTGGGCGATACCGACCAGAATGGCAACAAGCCAGGTGATGTGGGCGCTCGGCGGGCGGCGGGCGGCAGCCCATTCGGCAAAGATCATCCAGATACCGCCGATGATCAGGGCCGAGGCGACCGGCGTTGCGGTCTCAGGCAGCTCGAAACCCATTTTCTTGACGAGAAGGCCGAGCACTGCGGTGATCAGAAAGGCAACAATCAGTTTAAAGGCATAATCGCGGTTTTGCGGATCGCGCCAGCCGAGCAGCAGATCAAGCAGACGACGCCAGTAGATAATCGTGACGGCGAGGATCGCTCCCGCCTGAATGACGATGTTGAATGTATCGCTGCGGGCACCAAGCCACTGTTCGGCAATGATCAGATGGCCGGTGCTCGAAATCGGCAGGAACTCTGTGATCCCTTCTATAATGCCCAGAATTATAGAGTTTATGTAGTCCATAAAGTGTCTCCGGTTTGGGGTTCGGTCGGACTGGAGTGGCGGTCAGGCTTATATTGCACTGCACAATCATCATTCGCCAGAGCGGGAGGCAAGAAAAGGCGAGCGGGGAGTTGCGATGATTCAGGCAGCCATGTTTTGTCCCTTGTCAGGCAGGTGAGCCCGATTCGCTTGTATTGGCGGGGGCAAGCTCCTATAGCTTCAACTAATGAGTCATGACTAGGGCGGTATAAGTGGCGAGCCCTTGAGCCCATGCACCACAATCAAAAGTCCGAGTATCGATGCCCACGCTTTATCATCATCCCATGTCGTCCGCATCCCGCTTCGTCAGGCTCATTCTGGCGGAATACGGCTATCAGGCGGAGCTGATCGAGGAACAGACCTGGGAGAAGCGCCGCGACTTCCTGGCGCTCAACCCGGCCGGTACGCTGCCCGTTTATGTCGACGACAGCATGCGGGCGCTCTGTGGCGCGACCGTCATTTCAGAATATCTCGACGAGACGCATGGCGTGCTGAAGCGCGACCGTCGGTTGCTCGCCGAAGATCCATTCCAGCGTGCGGAAATCCGCCGGCTGACGGAATGGTTCATGCAGAAGATGGAAAACGACGTCACCAAGCCGCTGGCGCGCGAGCGCGTCTATAAGCTTCAGATGACGGCCGACCAGGGCGGAGGCGCCCCGGATTCCAAGATATTGCGCACGGCGCGCGCGAATATCCGCCAGCACATGCGTTATCTCACCTGGCTTGCAGGCTCGCGCCAGTGGCTTGCCGGCGACCGGATGAGTTACGCCGATCTGGCCGCCGCAGCCTCCATTTCCATCCTCGATTATCTCGGGGAAATCGACTGGTCGGAATCGCCACTCGCCAAAGACTGGTACCAGCGGCTGAAATCGCGCCCCTCCTTCCGGCCGATGCTCACCGAGCGCGTGCGCGGACTGACGCCGGTTTCCCATTATGCCGATCTGGATTTCTGACGAGGGCTTTTGATGCCCGAAGCGAAAACCGACGATACCAGGGAGCAGAAGCGCCGCGACAATTTGACCGCCTTCCTGAAGGCGGAATCGGCGGCTCTTGGCTTCGATCTCTGCCGCATCACCCGTCCCGATTCGATCCCGGAGGCCAAGGAACGGCTTGGACAGTTCATCGATGCCAACAGGCATGGGACGATGGAATGGATGGCGGAAACGCGTGAGCGCCGCGGTGATCCGCGCACGCTCTGGAGCGATGTGCGCTCGGTCGCCGTCTTCGGTCTGAATTATGGGCCTGACGAAGACCCGCGTGGCATCCTTGGCAAGGCGGAAAAGGCGGCAATTTCCGTTTATGCACGAAATCGCGACTATCACGATGTCATCAAGGGCCGGCTGAAAGAGATTGCGACCCGCTTCGCCGCCAGGGCAGGCGCGGATGTAAAAGTCTTCGTCGACACTGCACCCGTCATGGAAAAGCCGCTCGCGGCAGCCGCCGGTCTCGGCTGGCAGGGCAAACACACCAATCTCGTCAGCCGCGAACATGGCTCCTGGCTTTTCCTCGGTTCGATGTTCACGACGGCCGATCTCAATATGGATGCGCCAGAGATCGACCATTGCGGCTCCTGCCGTGCATGCCTCGACGCCTGTCCGACGGCTGCCTTTCCTGCCCCCTACCAGATCGACGCGCGCCGCTGCATCTCGTATCTGACGATCGAACATAAGGGGCCGATCGATCCCGAATTCCGGCCGCTGATCGCCAACCGCATCTATGGCTGCGACGATTGTCTTGCCGCGTGCCCCTGGAACAAGTTCGCAAACGAAGCGTCGGAAATGAAGCTGAAGGCAAGGGAGGATCTGAAGGAGCCTTCGATCGCCTTCCTCTTGTCACTCGACGACCCAAGCTTCCGCACGTTCTTCAGCGGTTCGCCGGTCAAGCGCATCGGGCGTGACCGCTTCATTCGCAATGTACTGATCGCCGCTGGCAATTCCGGCGAGCGGAGCCTGATCGAGCGATGTCGTGCGCTTGCCGCCGATACCTCGCCGGTCGTGCGCGGCATGGCGGTTTGGGCGCTGTCGCGGCTCATGGAGGCTGGCGAATTCAAAGCCTTTGCCGCACAAAAGGAAAATGAGTCGGACGATGACGTCCTCAATGAATGGCGATTGGCAGGGGTGAGCTGATGCATGTGATGATCTTTGGCTGCGGTTATTCCGGCACGGCTATCGCCAAGGCGTTCGGCGACAGCGGCATTCGAGTCTCCGGTACGACCCGTTCGGAAGAGAAAGCCGAAGAGTTGCGCAAGATCGAGATCGAAGCCTTTATCTTCAACGGAGAGGACTTCAGCGACGACCTACGTGCAGCGATGGCCACCGTCACGCATCTCGTTCAGTCGATCGCTCCGCGCGATGCCGACCCGCTGCTTGCATTACTTGGGAAGGACAGCACGGTGCTTCTGCCTGACCTGCAATGGATCGGCTATCTCTCCACGGTCGGCGTCTATGGTGACCACAAGGGTTCCTGGGTGACCGAGGAAACGCCGTGTATACCGGTCTCGGGCCGCTCCAAGGAACGTCTCGACGCCGAGGATGCCTGGCTTGCGCTCGGCCGTTCCCGCGAAACGCCGGCCGCCATATTGCGACTTTCCGGCATCTATGGACCGGGACGCAACGCCTTCGTCAATCTGGACCGCGGCACAGCGCGCCGCATCATCAAGAAGGACCAGGTGTTCAATCGTATCCGCGTGGAGGACATCGGCGCTTCCACACGGTTTCTGTCAGAACATGCGCTCGGCGGGATCTATAATGTCACCGACGACCAACCCGGTCCGCCGCAGGATGTCATAGTCGAGGCCGCCAGCCTGATGGGCGTCACGCCGCCGCCGGAGCAGCCTTTCGAGACCGCCGAGATGACGCCGATGGCGCGTTCCTTCTATGGAGAGAACAAGCGCGTTTCCAATGCCAAGCTGAAGGCTGCAGGCTTCCGGTTTGCCTTCCCGAACTATCCGATGTCGCTCGCCCAGTTGTGGCAAAATGACGGTTGGCGCGGCTGACGAACCCCTCTCATTCGGGTGATAGGGTTATAATCCATAAAGAGTAGGAATTTCCTACTTTCTGATTTTTGCGAACTGAATTTCGCTCCGTATTATGGTTAACGGCCTCTAAATTTGCGCAAATGTGGCGACAAATATGGCACCCTGAGAAAAAATTTTTTGTGATTTCCAACGGCCATCAAATGTTTACCGTTTACGCGAAAAAATCGTTCGGATTTTAACTGATTTCATTAGGCTTTTTCCAAGAATTGCCAAAGCGGTGTCCTGCTACCGCAATGTTATTGGAATCACAAATATTACAGACTGTAATGTTCCGTGATCGTGTTCGGCACTTTTTCGCCACTTTTCCCCGGATTTAAGCCCCGCCGCCTGTGAAGGCGCAAGTTCAATAGTTGAGGGACAATCCGTTTTGAAGAAAATTTGCCGTTCTCTAATCACTACCGCAGCCATTGCAGCGTGCTCTTTCATCCTTCCGGCTGAAGGATTTGCTGCCAACGGATGTGGCGGTGCTTCGTGGTACGCACTTCGCTCCAAAACTGCTTCCGGGGAACGCATGAACCCGGCCGTCTACACTGCCGCACATCGCTCTCTGGCGTTCGGCACAAAGGTGAAGGTCACCAACCGCAACAACGGCCGCAGCGTCGTCGTTCGCATCAATGACCGTGGTCCGTTCATCCGCGGTCGCGTGCTCGATCTGTCGCGCGCTGCCGCACAGAATATCGGCATGGTCTCCTCGGGCACTGCGAAGGTCTGCTACGAAGTCATCAGCTGAGGCCAAGTCCTCCGCACAATCCCTGCGCCGGATGCGGCGCTTGCTCTTGCCGTCAATCGCGGGTACCACGCGGTTGAGACTTGTGAACAATCCGCCCAGCCGAACAGCTTTGCTGGGGGTTCTTTCTTGCGCGGATCGTTCACCAGCCAAGGCAACAGGAGAATTTTGAATGCGTTTGGGCGGCCGCCTCGAAGGGGCGATCTCGGTTCTGGCTGATATCGATGCCCGTAAAAGGCCTGTCGCCGATGCGCTGAAGGACTGGGGCCTCGCTCACCGCTTTGCCGGCTCCGGCGACCGGGCGGCGATCGGCAACATTGTCTACGACGCGCTGCGCATGCGATTGTCCCATGCCTATCTGATGGACGATGACAGTGCCGTTGCCATTGCGCACGCCGTCATGTTCCGCCAGTGGGGTTTTACGCCGGAAACACTGGCTGCGGAACTTGCAGGCGACAAGTTCGCGCCGACGCCGCTTTCCGCAGAAGCGCTCGCAGCCTTTGCCAGCCGTTCTCTTTCCGATGCCTCCCCACATGTGCAGGGCGATATTCCGGAATGGGTACAGCCCTCCTTCGAACAGGCTTTCGGCGGCGAGTGGCTTTCCGAGGCGCAGGCACTTGCCGGGCGCCCGACGCTTGATCTGCGCGCCAATATCCTGAAGGCCACCCGTGAAAAGGCCTTCAAGGCTCTGGAACGCGCCGGCGCGAACGAGGCGAAGATCGCACGCTACGGCATCCGGATTCCCGCCGGCGAAGGCGCCTCACGTCTTCCTAACGTCACGGCCGAGCTTTCGTTCCAGAAGGGCTGGTTCGAGGTTCAGGACGAGGGATCGCAGATCGTCGCCGATCTCGTCCTGCCTGGGGATGGCGAGCAGGTGCTGGATTATTGCGCCGGCGGCGGCGGCAAGACGCTCGCCATGGCGGCCGCCATGCACAATAAGGGTCAGGTTCACGCCTATGACGCCGATCGCAAGCGGCTTGCGCCGATCATCGAGCGTCTGAAGCGCGCCGGCACGCGCAACGTCCAGGTCCATGACGATGCCAAGGGCTTGTCCAACCTGCGCAACCGCTGCGACAAGGTTCTGGTCGATGCCCCCTGCACCGGCACCGGCACATGGCGCCGCCGGCCGGACACGAAATGGCGGCTAACGGCAAAGAACCTCGACGAGCGCACCGCCCAGCAGCAGGACGCCCTGAAGCAGGCAAGCAGCTTCGTGCGCCCTGGTGGCGACCTCATCTACGTCACCTGTTCGGTGCTGCCGCAGGAGAACGAAGAGCAGGTGCGGCGCTTTGCTGCCGAGAATGGCGATTTCAAGATTGAAAGCGCGCTGCCGGCCTGGGACAGCCTGTTCGGCAAGGACAGCGCGCGCCCACGCTCTTCCGATGGCAAGACGATCACGCTGACGCCGGCGTCGACGGATACGGATGGCTTCTTCTTCTGCCGCCTGAGAAGGGACGGCTGAGAAGCGCTCTGCAGCGGAAATCGAAAACCCTGCATGATCCGCGTTGATCACGAGACGCAGAGGTAGCAAGGGCGATCCGTCGTGCAGGTGATCCTAGAATTTGCGGTCAGATAGTCTTCAAACGACCAGCTAAATACAGTCATCCATCCTTAAAACCATTCCAAACTAGAGTGTTTGACACCAGTTTGCTTTTGCGCGAAGAGACGATTGCCGGATTCAGACGGAAATCCGTCACAGGAGAGGATTATGAAGCTCAACCGCACATTCCGCGCAGCCGCGCTGGCGATCGCCCCCGCCGCCCTGCTCGCCCTTCCCGCCTATGCGGCGCCCGATGCTGCTCAAGTCGTGAAACACTATGCCGAAGTCGCCCATGCCAAGTACGAGGACTCGCTGACGACTGCGAAGGCGCTCGACGCGGCCATCGATATATTCCTGAAGACGCCCAACGATACGACGTTGAAGGCTGCCCGGGATGCCTGGATCAAGGCGCGCGTCCCCTATCAGCAGACGGAAGTCTACCGCTTCGGCAACCCTGTTGTCGATGACTGGGAAGGCAAGGTCAACGCATGGCCGCTGGATGAAGGCCTGATCGACTATGTCGATCCTTCTTACGGTACGGAAAGCGACGAGAACTCGCTCTATGTCGCTAATGTCATTGCCAACAAGACGATCAAGATCGATGGCAAGGATGTCGACGCCTCCAAGCTGACGCCGGAATTCCTCTCGGGCACGCTGGCCGAAGCCGGCGGTATCGAGGCCAATGTCGCGACCGGCTATCACGCCATCGAATTCCTGCTCTGGGGCCAGGATCTGCATGGAACGGGACCAGGTGCCGGCGAGCGCCCAGCAACCGACTATGACCTGAAGAATTGCACACATGGCAATTGCGACCGCCGCGCCGAGTATCTGAAGTCCGCCTCCACGCTGCTCGTTTCCGACCTGCAAGAAATGACCGACAACTGGGCGCCCGACGGTGAAGCCACCAAGCATGTCGAAGCTGATCCGAAGGCCGGTCTCGCCGCCATCCTGACAGGCATGGGTTCGCTCTCTTATGGTGAACTGGCCGGCGAGCGTATGAAGCTCGGCCTGCTGCTGCACGATCCGGAAGAAGAGCATGATTGCTTCTCCGACAATACTTACAACTCGCATCTGAACGACGCGATCGGCATCGCCGCCGCCTATACGGGCGAATATACCCGCGTCGACGGCACAAAGATGACCGGCCCTTCGCTGCACGACCTCGTTGCCGCCAAGGACAAGGCACTGGACGCCGAGATGACCGGCAAGCTCAATACGACGCTGGATGCCATGCACGCCATGGCCAAGCGCGGCGAGACAGTCGAGAAATACGACCAGATGATTGGCGAGGGCAACAAGGAAGGCAACGCCGTCGTCCAGGCTGCTATCGACGGTCTCATCGACCAGACGAAGTCGGTCCAGCGTGTTATTGCCGCACTTGACCTCGGCACCGTGGAGCTTGAAGGTTCCGACAGCCTGGATAATCCTAACGCTGTCTTCAAATAAGCAAAAAGGCGGGCCGTTCCGATCGCGGAACGGCCCGGACCCTTGAAATGTCGCATGACCCTGCCCGTCACCTTCTTGTCAGCGCAGCTTTCTGCGCCTTGCTTGCCGGGCTTCCCGTCGCCATCGCCGACGCTTTCGATCTTCCCACCAGACGGATCGATCTTTCCGATGCAGACCTGAAGCGCGTCGCCGATATCACAAGGCCGACCAGCGATTTCAGCAAGGCGGAGCCTTACGAGGCCATGCAAGCGGGTGCGGCGACCTCCGTCGATCCGGTTACCGAAGACAGTTTCTCGCATATCTCGGCCAATATCCCCTTCGAGGAAGAGCAGAATTTCCGGCTTGGCAATGCGCTCTTCCGCAAGCTTTGGGTTTCGGCGCCATCCTCGACACAAGCTTCCGACGGGCTCGGCCCGCTCTTCAACGCCCGTTCCTGCATGAGCTGCCACGCCAATGACGGTCGCGGCAAACCGCCGGAGGGTGGTCCAAGCGCTACCTCGATGGTCTTGCGTATTGCCCGTGCAGCGAAGACAGCGGAGGAAGAGAAAGCAATCGCCGGCGCCGATGTCGTCAACTTCCCCGATCCGGTTTATGGGCACCAGCTTCAGGACCTCGCGGTTCCGGGGCTTGCCGCCGAAGGCAAGGTTGCTGTCGCCTATACCGAGGAGACTGTCACGCTTGCGGGCGGGGAGACGGTTAGCCTGCGCAAACCCGCCTATTCCGCCAAGGACCTCGCCTACGGCCCGCTCGATCCGGCAACAACGATCTCAGCGCGGGTCGCCCCGGCGATGATCGGCCTCGGCCTGATCCAGGCGATCCCCGAGGCGGATATTCTTGCCCATGCCGATCCTGATGATCTCGATCATGATGGTATCTCCGGCAAGACGGCGATCGTACGCGACCACCGCAGCGGCAATATTGCACTGGGGCGCTTCGGCTGGAAGGCGCAGAATGCCAATATACGCGACCAGAGCGCTGACGCCTTTTCCACCGATATCGGCATTTCGACGCCGGACGCGCCAAATGCCTACGGCGACTGCACCGGCGCTGAGACAAAGTGCCTCGCCATGCCTGATGGCGTGCAGAAACGCCTCGGCGAGCAGGAAGCTCCTGGCCCGGTGCTCGACCTGGTGACCTTCTATTCCGAAAACCTCGCCGTGCCTGCCCGGCGCAAAGCAAGTTTCGCAGAAACCTTGCGCGGCAAGCAGCTGTTCTATGAATCGGGCTGCATTTCCTGCCACGTGCCGAAGTTCGTCACGCGCCGCGATACCGCCGAAAAGGCGCAATCCTTCCAGCTCATCTGGCCCTATTCCGATTTTCTGCTGCACGACATGGGCGACGGTCTTGCCGATGGGCAGCAGGTGGGACTTGCAAGCGGACGGGAATGGCGCACGCCACCGCTATGGGGTATAGGACTGACCCGGACTGTCAGCGGACACAGCTTCTTCCTGCATGACGGCCGCGCCAGAAATCTCACCGAAGCAATCCTCTGGCATGGCGGCGAAGCGGAAAAAGCCCGTAGCGCATTCTCCTCTCTATCAAAAGGCGATAGAGAGGCCCTGATTACATTCCTGGAGTCACTTTAATGCGCCCCTGGCACACCCTCCTCTGCCTCGCCGTGACCGGCCTTGCCACATCGGCTGCCGCCCAGAGCGCGGCGACGCCCGCTGCGGGACTGAACGAGGATGCCGTGCCGTCGGTCATGCAGCGCGCCGTCGATGAGGTCATCCGCCCAGGCTATCGTAACATGCAGCAATCGTCCGCGCGCCTGACGACCGCCATGAACGATCTCTGCGCCTCCGGTACACAGCAGACGCTCGACCGCGCCAAATCGGCATTCGACGATACGATCCGCTACTGGTCGACGATCGAGATCGTCCAGACCGGCCCTGTCATCCAGGACAATCTCTTCGAGCACATCCTCTTCTATCCCGACCGCAAGGGTGTCGGCCTGAAGCAGGTGCAGGCGCTGATCGCCAAGGCCGATCCGAAGGACGCGACAGTCGACGCCATCGCCGGCAAGAGTGTTGCTCTGCAGGGTCTGACCGCACTCGAATATGTGCTCTACGGCAACGGGTCCGAGGACCTGATCAAGCAGAAGGGCGGTTTCCGCTGCCTGTATGGCCAGGCGGTTGCCGGCAATATCCAGCGTGAAGCCGGCGAAGTGGTCGCCGCCTGGGAAAAGCCTGACGGTGTGCAGGCGGGCTGGAAACATCCTGGCCCGCAGAGCGACGATTTCATGGATAACAAGGAGGCAGTGACCGCCCTCCTCGGCATCCTCGTCCACGGCGCGGAGAATGTCCGCGACCAGCGACTGGAGCAATTCTACAAGGGCAAGGATACGCCCGCCCGTCCGCGCATGGCGATCTATTGGCGTTCCAAGAACACCTGGAAATCGATGGCCGCCAATCTTGAGGGCATTCGTACCCTCTGGCAGAAGGCCGGCATGGCCGAGCTGCTGCCGCCCGAAAAGAAGGCGGTTGCCGATTCAATCGACACCAAGTTGAAGACGATCATCGACAGCGTCTCGAAGCTGAACCCGGATATCGAAGTCGCGGTCAGCGATGCGGAGAGGGGCAAGCTCGATACGCTGCTTAGCGAAAGCCGCGATCTCATCACCACGATCAGCGATCAGTATGGAGCGGCAATCGGTCTTTCGGCCGGCTTCTCCTTCTCGGACGGAGACTGACCGATGTGGCGCAGCGCCGCCATCGACCGCCGTGGCTTCGTCAAGGCCGCCGGTATCGGCTTTCTGGCTGCGCTGAAACCTGAAGCGCTGCTGGCTCTCACGCGCGCCGATGCTGTCTACGCATCCGGTATCCGCGCTGCCAACGGCTCCTTTGCGGTCGCGACGGTTACCGAACGCGGGGAGATTGTCGATCAGGTGGCGCTGCCCGCCCGCGCCCATGGCATGGCCCATAGTGTTGCCACCGGCCACACCGTCGCCTTCGCCCGCAGGCCGGGTACCTTCGCGATGATCTTCGACCCCCGGAACAGGGGCGAACCGATCGTCATCACCTCACCGGAGGGCCGCCATTTCTACGGCCACGGTGCGTTTTCGCCGGATGGGCGGTTGCTCTATGCCAGCGAAAACGACTTCGACAACAACAGGGGCATGATCGGCCTCTACGATGCGACGAACCGTTTCGTCCGTATCGGCGAATACGAAACCTATGGCGTCGGCCCGCATGACATGACGGTTTCGGATGACGGCCGCATGCTTGTTGTCGCCAATGGCGGTATCGAGACCCACCCGGATTTCGGCCGCACCAAGCTCAATCTCGGCAACATGCAGCCGTCGCTGGCGCTCATCGATGCGGCGACCGGCACGCTGATCGAAAAGCATACGCTACCGCCGCAATGGTCGTCGGTCTCGACACGCCATGTCGATCTCGAGGCCAACGGTCGCATCTGGTTCGCCTGCCAGTATGAGGGTCATAGGAAGGACCTGCCGCCACTCGTTGGACATTTCGCCAAGGGTGAGGATCTTGTTTTCATTGATTTGCCAGAGGAAACGACCCGGCGGCTTGCCAATTATGTCGGGGCGATCGCAGTCAATCGAAAGGAAGGTCTGGTCGGCGTCACCTCGCCGGTCGGCGGCGCATCTGTCACCATCGATGCGAAAACCGGCAATGTGCTGCGCGAGGACAGCGTTCGCGATGCCGCGGGAATCGCGCCTGCTCCCGGCGGTTTTGCCGTTTCCTCCTATGATGGCGATTTCCTGTCGGCTCATAGCGATGTCGCCTGGGATCAGCATATCGTGCGGATCACTCAGCCGGCACTCATGCGGTAGTCTTTCCATTCCTTTTCAGTGACTTCGGCGGCTGCCCGCGCCGCCTCATACAGCCAGTCCTCACCGCGGGAATGCAGGTCATTGCGAATAGCCGCAGCACTTGCCGCGTCATCCGAATGGATGTTGGCGATCTCGAATCCCATCAGTTCCAGCATGGCGCCATCCAAGAGCGTTTTAGCATCGCTCTCGATCTCGATCTTGCGGCTGTTCGGCGAAAGCCGGCGGACAAGAATTCGGCCCGACACTGCGAAATGAGGATCTGGGCTGCGCATGCGCCCGGCGGCGATGACGCCTGTTCTGATGACGTGATCTCCCGATCTTGCCAGCGACCATGCCGAGGGCACAAGCGCCTTGGCTTCACGCAGCACAGGCCCACCACGCCATTCCTTCACATAGGCGACGAAACGTGGCCGCCCGAGGCTGCCCGTTCCCTTCTTCTTCACGGGTAAGGGCGTAAAACTTCCTGCGCCCCCCGGCAAAGCATTCCTCAGTGCATCAACAAAACGGCCGGGGGCTGGCCTTTCGCCGGGCTTGTGCTTGTCCCATTTCTTCCAGAATTCCTTCCGCTCATCCTCCGAAAGCAGCAGCTTGTCGCGCAGCCAGGGATGATCGCGCTCCAGCACGATCGGGCTCGCATGTTCAAGTCCGCGCACATATCCAGCGAGAATGAGCTCGGCGATCGCCCTGCCGGAAATCCCGGCATCCGGCTGAGCCAGAATGGCGCTTGCGACCAGCCGGACAAGATCCAGACCATAGGGCATGATCGCCGCGTCGTCGAAATCATTCGCACCCCAGACCAGCCGCCCCTCGATATCACGCCAGGTCCCGAAATTCTCGAGGTGCGTATCGCCGATCGACAACACTTGCGGCATATCGGCAAGCTCCGGCCTCACGGCGTAGATGATTTCTGCCCAGCGCCAGTAGGTAGCGCGCAGGAAGGAGAATGCCTCTTCGCGCATCTTCCTGTGTTTCTCGTCGATACCCTCCTGTACGAGCTCGCCCTGCAGCTCGTGTGCCAGCCACGCCTCGTAATCACTCATAGATTGAGAAAATGTCTTCATCGGCTCGCCCTCAGGTTTGCATGATCATAAACCCGGGGCGCCTTATTCAGAAGCGGTTTTGAGGCAATCTAAGGCGGCCGCGACGAGACCAAAATCCAGCCATCGCAAAGGCGGCTTGCAATGGCCGCCGCTCTTGCCCAGAGCTACGCCGTATCACGCTGTGATCAAGTCTGATGTGGCAGTGGCGGATGAAGTGCTGCAAGCCGTTGGCGAAACATCGGCGCGGCGACAGGACGGGAGCGTCCATCTCGAACAGATTGTTCGAGATGGACGCATTTGGAGTGGCAGCGGAAGACAAAAACGCCGTGAGCCGGATTGCAACCTTGTCGAATCCGGCGGGCCATGCCACTTTCGCGGTCGTGAGAGGGCTGCGATGAACGATACCGACAGAGGCGATTTCCGGGAGCGGATCCGCCAGAGTTTTGCACGACAGGCCGCCATGCACACCATCGGCGCGGAGCTGACGCGTATCGAGCACGGCATGGTGGAAATCGAGCTTCCTTTCGACGTCAAACTGACACAGCAGCACGGCATTTTGCACGCAGGCGTCATTTCCGCAGCGCTCGATTCGGCCTGCGGTTTTGCCGCTTACAGCGTCATCGATGCCGAAGCCTCGATCCTCACAATCGAGTTCAAGGTCAACCTCATGTCGCCGGGGCGCGGCGAACGCTTCCTCTTCAGGGGCGAGATCACCAAGCCCGGCTCCAACATCATCGTCGCCGACGGGCGAGGTTATGCGATCAGCGATGGGCCGGCCAAGCTCATCGCGTCCATGACCGGGACGATGATGGTCATTCGCGGAAGAGAGGGAATTACGGGATGAAATTCGAACTGAAGTCGGTTGCAGGCAAGTCCATCCTGTTTGTCATGGCCGCGGAGGCCGAATATGGCCCGTTCCTGCGCTCGCGCATCGAACCGCTGATGACCGGCGTCGGGCCAGTCGAGGCAGCAATCGCGATCACCAAGTCGCTCTCCCGTCTCGATGCTTCGGACGATCTGCCCGATCTGGTGGTTTCGCTCGGCTCGGCCGGTTCGGCGCGCCTGCAGCAGACCGAAGTCTATCAGGTGACCTCCGTTTCCTATCGCGACATGGATGCCTCGCCGCTCGGCTTCGAAAAGGGCAAGACCCCCTTCCTCGACCTGCCTGCGGACCTCGACCTGCCGCTGCGCATTCCCGGCATTCCCGAAGCCACGCTTTCGACCGGTGGCAACGTTGTTTCCGGTGCCGCCTATGCCAATATAGCAGCCGACATGGTCGACATGGAGACCTATGCGGTGCTGCGCGCCTGCCAGGGCTACAAGCTGCCGCTGATCGGCCTTCGCGGTATTTCCGACGGCGCGGTCGAGCTGCAGCATATTTCCGGCTGGACGGAATATCTGCATATCGTCGACCGCAAGCTTTCCTATGCCGTGGACAGCCTTTTCACCGCTCTGGAGGACGGCGTTTTCTGGTTCTAGAGCATGTCGCGCAAAAGTGTGCAGCGGTTTTGCGATAACGACATGCGAAGACAAAAGCTTGAGGCGCGGCAGCGAATTTGAAAGATCGCGACACGCTTCAAGCGCTGAAAACAGGGACAATCGGGACAATAAAACCTGATACGGCCGAATTCCCGCATTGCAAGAAGAGGCGCTTTTCATTAAAGGCTCGCCATGACCCAGACAGCACATCCCGACAGCGTTCTCATCGTCGATTTCGGCAGCCAGGTGACCCAGCTCATCGCACGTCGCGTGCGTGAAGCCGGCGTCTATTGCGAGATCGTTCCTTTCCAGTCCGCCGAGGAAGGCTTCAAGCGCCTCCAGCCGAAAGCCGTCATCCTGTCCGGCAGCCCGGCCTCGACGGTCGATGAGGGATCGCCGAGGGCGCCGCAGATCATCTTCGACAGTGGTCTTCCGGTGTTCGGCATCTGCTACGGACAGCAGACGATGTGCATGCAGCTCGGTGGCATGGTGGAAAGCGGCCATCACCGCGAATTCGGCCGTGCCTTCCTCGAAGTCGATGAGGACTGCGTGCTTTTCGAGGGCCTCTGGTCCAAGGGTTCGCGCCACCAGGTCTGGATGAGCCATGGCGACCGCGTCACCAAGCTGCCCGAGGGCTTCGAAGTCGTCGCGACGTCGTCCAACGCGCCCTATGCTTTCATCGCCGACGAAAAGCGCAAATATTATGGCGTGCAGTTCCATCCTGAGGTCGTGCATACGCCCGACGGCGCCAAGCTGATCGCGAATTTCATCCATAACATTGCCGGTATCAAGGGCGACTGGACCATGTCGGCCTACCGCCAGAAGGCGGTCGAGGACATTCGCAAGCAGGTGGGTGACAAGCGCGTCATCTGTGCGCTTTCCGGTGGTGTCGACTCCTCCGTCGCAGCGCTGCTGATCCACGAGGCCGTCGGTGATCAGCTGACCTGCATCCTCGTCGACCACGGCCTGATGCGCAAGGACGAGGCGGCCGGCGTCGTCGCCATGTTCCGCGAGCACTACAATCTGCACCTGCTCCATGTCGACGCTTCCGATCGCTTCATCGGCGAGCTCGAGGGCGTTTCCGACCCGGAAACCAAGCGCAAGATCATCGGCCGCCTGTTCATAGAGACCTTCGAGGACGAGGCCAAGAAACTCGGTGGCGCCGATTTCCTCGGCCAGGGCACGCTCTATCCCGATGTGATCGAGTCCGTCTCCTTCACCGGCGGCCCGTCGGTCACCATCAAGTCGCACCACAATGTCGGCGGCCTGCCGGAGCGCATGAAGATGCAGCTCGTCGAGCCGCTGCGCGAACTCTTCAAGGACGAGGTTCGCGCCCTCGGCAAGGAACTCGGCCTGCCCGACAGCTTTATCGGGCGACACCCCTTCCCCGGTCCGGGCCTCGCTATCCGCTGCCCCGGCGGCATTACCCGCGAGAAGCTCGACATCCTGCGCGAAGCCGATGCGATCTATCTCGACGAGATCCGCAAGGCCGGCCTCTATGACGCGATCTGGCAGGCTTTCGCCGTGCTGCTGCCCGTCCAGACCGTTGGGGTCATGGGCGACGGCCGCACCTATGAATTCGTCTGCGCGCTGCGCGCCGTCACCTCGGTCGACGGCATGACGGCGGATTTCTACCACTACGACATGGAATTCCTCGGCCGCGCAGCCACCCGTATCATCAACGAAGTCCGCGGCATCAACCGTGTCGTCTACGACGTGACCAGCAAGCCGCCTGGCACGATCGAGTGGGAATGAAGATCTCGGGAACCCGACACGGGTTCCCGTTTTGCCTCTGCTCCATAGGAGCCTGAATGATAGGCAAAACAGCTGAACAGTGGGTGTTTCAGCATCTAGATCCTGCCAGAGCTAGAGTATTCAATTCTACTCATGAAAAACCGCTGCCGGTTTTATAGGGCTGCGTGCTAATCATCTCAGGCGTGGCTATCCTGAGGCCCGCCCCTCATTGATTGCCCCCCCAAAAAATCAACCTCGGACAGCATGTTGAGACAGCGCCACGCAAGGTTGCTGTTTGACCCTTTCGTATCATCGCTGTGAAAGCTGCTGTTCCTAAAATCCGAGACGCACCTCTCCCAGGGATGATGCCGCCAACTCATCAACCCGAGGTATCGATGCCAATACTTACTTTTGCGAATACGAAAGGAGGCGCCGGCAAAACGACGGTCGCTCTCGTTCTCGCCACAGAACTGGCTCGCCGTGGCCATCGCGTTTCCGTTCTGGATGCCGATCCCCAGCAATGGGCCACACGCTGGCATCGCCTGACTGGTGACGCAGCGGAATTCGCTGTCGTCCCCGGTGTCAGCGAAAATACGATCGAACAGCAGGTCAAGGATCTGAAAAAGCGTGGCGGCTACATCATCGTCGATCTGCCGGCCGGTCTGAGCCCGGCTATGGCGAAAGCCATCGGCTTTTCCGACCACGTGCTGGTTCCGGTCCAGGGATGCGCAATGGATGCCGTCGGCGGTGCGCAGGTGCTCGAGATCATGAAGCAGCTTGCAGCCCAGCATGATATCCGCATCCCGCATTCGGTCGTGCTGACGCGCATCAGTTCGATCATCACCACTCGCGCGCTGCTGGCGGTCAAGGGCCTACTCGCAAAGCAGCAGGTCAATGTCATCGACACGGCACTGATCGAGCGCGCCGCCTACCGCGACATGTTCGTTTCCGGTGGCAGCCTCTATACGATGGATCCTGCTCGCGTCAGTAATCTCGACAAGGCGCAAGACAATGCCCGTATGCTGGCAGACGATGTCCTTCGTCTCGCACCGCCGAAGGCAGCCCGCGCCAAGTCCGCCAGGAAGGTGGCCGAGGTCGTCAAGAACGCTGCCTAATCCATGCCTAGGCGTGATTGATCCCAGCAGACGGCTGCCGCAAAGGTGGCCGTTTCTGTTTTGAGTATCCTCGCAGTAATGTCTGTTCATGTTTTGTTCTTGACCAGAACGCCGATCCCAGTATGCTCCTCCTCGTAAAAACAAGGAGGCGGGCGATGTTGTCCGTAGTTCAAATGCCTCATTTTCCACTCGATCCGAATAGCGCTGGCCCCCGGAAGAAATCCAATCTCGTCGGGGAATTTCACGACAGGATTTTCTTCGCACTTCGTCCAACTATCGAAGCGGCATCCGAGRCGCTGGACATCGCGCAAGTGTATCGCAATAGACATTCTCTGACCGTGCCCTCGCGGCCCAACGCACTGCTTCATGTCACGCTGAACGGCATCGGCGCCTACCGTCGGCTGCCGGATGATATCGTGTTCAGCGCTGAACAAGTCGCCGCGACAGTGCGCGTCCAACCGTTCGAAATTGTTCTCGACGAAGCCATGAGCTTCACGCATCCGGGCCGACCGCAAGCCTTCGTCATCTGCGGCAGGCAAGAAAACGAAGGCCTGCTGGATCTTCGCAACCAAATCCAGGAAGGTCTCTACGAGGCCGGACTGCCCTATAATGTCGGCGGACATCTGACGCCACACATGACGATGCTCTATGATCGCAAGACCGTTCTGCCCGAAAAGCTCGACCGACCCGTGCGCTGGATGGTACAGGAATTCCTGCTGATCCATAGCATCTATGGGAAGAGCGAGCATCGCGTCGTCAACCGATGGCCCCTGATCGGCTGAGCTGCGCTTGCACCGCGGGTGGGGATTCTTGTAAAACTCCCCACTCAATATGCACATGCGGAGCAAGACAGTGGACGTTTCAGAGATCATCCTCCCCGGCGATACACCAGGTATCGAATGGCGTTTGCCAGTCATGTGCTTCCATGGAAAGGATCCTGCGGCACCCAAGGTCTATATCCAGGCTGCCTTGCACGCCAACGAACTGCCGGGCACGGCGCTCGTGCATTTTCTCTGCGGTAAGCTGCGCCAGGCTGAAAGCGAGGGGCGGATCGCGGGCGACATTACGCTCGTGCCGCAGGCAAACCCTGTTGGAGCGGCACAATCGCATTTTGGTGAATTGCAGGGTCGCTTCGATCTGGGGTCACGAACCAATTTCAATCGCGATTTTCCGCTGATCTCGATCCGTGATCGGGCAGAGCTACTTGACGGATCCGATAATTACCCGGCTATAGATCGGTTGAAACGAGAGCTGATACATATGGCGCTCGGGGCCGATCTGGTGCTCGACCTGCATTGCGATGATGAATCGCTGCAATATGCCTATATCGACGAAGCCTTCTGGCCGGAGGCTGCTGACCTTGCCAATGCGCTCCACATGGAAGCGGTGCTGCTTTCAGATGGCGAGAGTTCCGCCTTCGAAGAGGCGGTCGGTTTTGCGTGGAAGTATGAGGTGCCGGGCGAGCGCAAGGCCAAGCTTCCCGGCAAACTTTCGGTGACTGTGGAACTGCGCGGCCGCCGTGACGTCTATCCCGATATGGCCGAGAAAGACGCCGAGGGGCTGCTGCGCTTCCTCATCGGGCGCGGTGTCGTCAACGGCAAACCTTCCGGAGACAAGACCTTCGCCGGACCTGCCGTGCCGCTCGACAATGTGGAGATCGTGCGTGCGCCGCAGGGTGGTACCGTGCTCTTCCACCGCAATATCGGCGAACATGTCTCGGAAGGAGAGCTTCTGGCGACGATCGTCACCCGGCCCGGCTTTGCCGAAGGGGATATCGATATCCGGGCGCCACAGGATGGGCTGTTTCTCACACGGACATCTGATCGCCTTGTGCGCCGGCGCGGCGACCTGATGAAGATCGCCGCCGACAAGCCAAGCAGGGCGACGCGAAAGGCCGGTACGCTGGAAGACTGACCGGCGTTCTTTTCAACACGCGAATGTAAAGCTCGCGCAACTGTCACACAGGCTTCAAGAAAATCCGCCAAGCCGTTGCAGACATGTTGCGAAGGAGCTTTCATGCCGCATTACGACATTGCGATCGTCGGCGCGGGAATTGTCGGGCTGGCGCATGCGCTGGCGGCGGCAAAGCGCGGCAAACGGGTCGTCGTTGTTGACCGCGACGCCCAGGCAAATGGCGCCTCGGTGCGCAATTTCGGCTTTGTGACGGTGACCGGCCAGCAGGCAGGCGACTGCTGGAACAAGGCACGCAGGGCCCGCGATGTCTGGGCCGAGATCGTCGATGACGCCGGCATTGACGTCCTGCAGCGCGGGCTGCTCCTTGCTGCAAGGCTCGACGAATCCGAAGCCGTCATCGACGCCTTCCTGCGCACGGAAATGGGTGAAGGCTGCGAAAGGCTGACGCTGGACGAAGCACGCCGGCTTGTGCCGGCGCTGCGACCGGAAGCCGGGCGCTTCACACTCTATAGTCCGCATGAACTTCGGGTCGAATCCCGTACAGCCATTCCGCTACTCGCCCGCTATCTCGAAGTCAAATATGGCATCGAGTTCCGCCGCTCCACAGCAGTGAATGCCGTCGAACCGCCGCGGATGGAGACGTCAACCGGTCTGATCGAGGCGGAGACCGTGGTTGTTTGCCCAGGCGACGATTTCAAGAGCCTGTTTCCCGATCGCATCGCTGCCTATAACGTCACACGCTGCAAGCTGCAGATGATGCGTGTCGTGCCGGCCCAGCGGGTTTCGCTGAGCACTGCCGTCATGTCCGATCTCGGGCTTGGACGTTATCTCGGCTATGCCGAATTGCCTGAAGCGACGGCCCTGAAGGCGCGGCTTGACCGCGAATTCAAGCCAGAGCGGGAAAACGGCGTCCACCTGATCGTCACGCAGTCGGAAGACGGATCGCTGATCGTCGGCGACAGCCACCATTACTCCGAAACGCCCGATCCCTTTGGACTGGAGCGGGTCGACCGACTGACCCTCGACGAAATGGATGCCGTGCTCAACCTGCCGGGTCGCTTCATTACCGAGCGCTGGATCGGTACCTATGCCTCCGCTCCAGACCGCTGGCGGTTTACCGACAAGCCTTCCGATGCGCTGCGCATTGTCGTGGTAACCGCAGGCTGCGGTGCTTCGACCGCCTTCGGCATCGGCGAGGAAACCATCGAGGATCTCTACGGGAGCGCAGCATGACACAATTCAAGGCAGTGGTCTTCGACTGGGCCGGCACGGTCATCGATTTCGGATCCTTCGCGCCGATGGGCGCCTTTGTGGAAACCTTCGGCAAGTTCGGCGTCGAGGTGACGATCGCCGACGCGCGCAAGCCGATGGGGCTCCCGAAGCGCGCGCATATCGCCGCGATGCTGGCCGAGCCGCATGTCGCCGCCCGCTGGCAGGCGGCACAAGGCACGCTTCCGGACGAGGCGGCCATCGACCGTGTTTACGAACTCTTCGTGCCGCTGAACGAAGCTGTCGTGAGCGATTATTGCGTGCTGGTGCCTGGAGCGATCAAGACGATCGAATATCTGCGCGAGCGGCAGATGAAGATCGGCTCGACCACAGGCTATACACGCTCGATCATGCAGCGCGTGCTGCCGCTTGCCGCCGAACAAGGTTATGCGCCCGACAATCTGATCTGTGCCGATGATCTGCCGCTTGGCCGACCGACGCCGATCGGCATGTATAAATGCTTCCTCGACCTGATGGTCTATCCGGCCTCTGCCGTGCTGAAGGTCGATGATACCGAACCCGGCATTGCCGAGGGTGCTGCCGCAGGCTGCGTCACCGTTGGCGTCACGCTCTCGGGCAACGAGGCGGGGCTGACATCTGAAGAGCTGGATGCGCTTTCGCCAGAGGCGCGAGCCGTGTTGCACAAGCGGATCGGCGAGAAGCTGATTGCTGCCGGTGCCGACTACGTTATCGAAACGGTGGCGGACCTGCCTGCCCTTATCGAAGAGCTTGAGGGATAAAGGACCGACGGCGTTTGCAGCGCTGATACAGCGTGGTATCTCCCTCCAAAAACAGGGAGATCGAACCGGCATGGCCGTCACCATCTACGGTATCAAGAACTGCGACACGATGAAGAAGGCCCGCAACTGGCTGGACGATCATAACGTCGCCTACGACTTTCACGACTACAAAGCCGTCGGCATCGACCAAGCGCATCTGGAACGCTGGATCGATGAGGCGGGCTGGGAGACGGTGCTGAACCGTGCCGGTACGACATTCCGCAACCTGCCTGACGCCGCGCGCGAAAATCTCGACCGCAATAAAGCCATCGTGCTGATGCTCGACCAGCCGTCGATGATCAAGCGGCCAGTACTGGAAACTGGCGGCAAGCTGCTGATCGGCTTCAAGCCGGATATCTACGCGCAGGCGTTCAAGGGCTGAGCCATGTCCAAGACCACTCGCGCCACCCAGGTCCTCACACAAGCCGGCGTCGCCTTCACGGTTCACACCTATGACTATGATCCGAACGCCGAGCGCGTGGGGATGCAGGCAGCCGAAGCGCTCGGCGAGGAGCCGCATCGCGTGTTGAAGACGCTGATGGCGGAGGTGGACGGGAAGCCGGTCTGCGTGGTCGTGCCTTCCGACCGCGAGGTCAGCATGAAGAAGCTCGCGAGCGCCTTTCATGGCAAATCGGCCAACATGATGAAACCGGCCGATGCGGAACGGCTGACGGGATACCATGTCGGCGGCATCAGCCCGTTCGGGCAGAAGAAGATCGTGCCGACGGCGATCGAGGAAACCGCTCTTGCCGAGCCGTTCGTCTATATCAATGGCGGGCAACGCGGGCTGCAGGTGCGGCTCGATCCGAAAGAGGCGTTGAAGGCGCTGAAGGCGGCCGCCGCCCCGCTGATCGCCTAATCAAAGAAAGCGGTCCAGCAGGCCAGCGATCATCCTCGCCTCGCCTTCTGCAAGCTTGCCGCCGATATGAGTTTCGATTGCTTTGCCATAGACGGTCCACATGCGCTCCCGAAGCTGCCGGCCGGCATCAGTGATCACCACCCAGCGGCCGCGACCATCCTGTGCGAAGACCTCGCGACCGACGAGGCCCTCCTTTTCCAGCCGATCGATCAAACGGGAAAGATTGTACTGCGCCAGCAGTGTCCGCTCCTCGAGCTCATAGGGGCGCAGCCTGCCTGATTGCGAGCGCGCCAATTCCCAAAGCACGTCATACCAGGCAAGCGGTGGCATGCCGGCAGACTTCAAATCGGCTTCGATCAAGCCCAGCAGCCGCTCGCGGGCACGCATGAGGCCCGTCCAGGCAGAGACGACGGCTTCGTTCGGCTTCGGCATATTCTCAGACATAAATGCAAATACATCTATCTTGAAACTCAAGACAAGCGATATTAGATGCATCTGCATACATATGAAGCCAACGATCCCTTGCAAACCCCCGGAGACTTTCATGAGCAAGCTTACCCTCATCAGCCATCATCTCTGCCCCTATGTGCAACGTGCCGCGATCGCGCTCATCGAAAAGGGCGTGCCATTCGAGCGGATAAACATCGATCTTGCCGACAAGCCGGATTGGTTCCTGAAAATCTCGCCACTCGGCAAGGTGCCTTTACTGCGGATACAAGAGGACGACGGTCGCGAAGAGGTGTTATTCGAAAGCAGCGTGATCTGCGAATATCTGGAGGAAACACAGACAGGTACGGTGCTGCATCCCGCCGATGCGCTGACCCGCGCCCGCCATCGCGGATGGATGGAGTTCGGCTCATCCGTGCTTTCCGATCTCTGGGGCTATGAGACGGCGCAGGATGGGGCGCAGCTGGAGGCCAAGCATAAGGCGCTTGTTGCCAAATTCGTGACGATCGAGCGCGCGCTGGCGGACGGACCTTATTTCGCAGGGACGAGCTTCAGCCTCGTCGACGCGGTCTTTGGGCCGATCTTTCGCTACTTCGACCTGTTCGATACGCTCGGCGACAGCCCCATCTTCGATGGCCTCGAGCGGGTCGAGCGCTGGCGCAAGGCGCTGGCCGAGCGGGCAAGCGTCAGGAACGCCGTCGGCGAAGACTATCAGCAGCGGCTGATGGAATTCCTCGAGAAGCATAATTCGGTCCTACTCCGGCTGCCCGCCGCCGCTTGACGCGCGCGCACCCGCGGCCGGACATGCTCCGGCCGCGCTCAAATTGGAGGCGGCACGCTTCATTTTCGCCGTAAAGGGGTCTAAGTCTTTCACCTCCCGTCGCAGATATCAGAAGGCAGGTTGACCCATGACGTTTATGCCCCAGAGCCATAGCTCCGTCGATCCCGGCAAACTCGAGAAACTCGCAGAAGTCGCCATCAAGGTGGGCCTGCAGCTTCAGCAGGGGCAGGATCTCGTCATTACCGCGCCGGTCGTGGCGCTGCCCCTAGTGCGACTGATCACCAAGCACGCCTATCTCTCGGGCGCCGGCCTGGTTTCGACCTTCTATTCCGACGAGGAAACGACGCTGGCCCGCTACCAGTATGCCAGCGACGAAAGCTTCGACCGGGCTTCCGGCTGGCTTTATGACGGCATGGCGAGAGCCTACGAAAAGGGTGCTGCCCGCCTCGCGATTGCCGGCGACAACCCGATGTTGCTGGCGGAGCAGGATCCGAGCAAGGTCGGCCGCGCCAACCGCGCCAATTCCACGGCCTATAAGCCGGCGCTGGAGAAGATTTCCAACTTCGACATCAACTGGAACATCGTTTCCTACCCCAATCCTTCCTGGGCGAAGGTCGTCTTCCCGGACGATCCGGAAGCAATCGCCATTGCCAAACTCGCCAAGGCGATCTTTGCCGCATCGCGTGTCGATGTGCCCGATCCGGTCGCCGCCTGGGCCGAGCACAATGCCAATCTGCGCAAGCGTTCTTCCTGGCTGAACGGCGAGCGTTTCGCTTCACTGCATTTCACCGGGCCGGGCACGGACCTGACCGTCGGCCTCGCGGACGGCCATGAGTGGCACGGCGGCGCCTCCACGGCGAAGAACGGCATTACCTGCAATCCGAATATTCCAACCGAGGAAGTCTTCACCACGCCGCATGCGCTGCGCGTGAAAGGCCACGTGTCCAGCACCAAGCCGCTCTCACATCAGGGCACGCTGATTGACAATATCCGGGTTCACTTCGAAGGCGGCCGCATCGTCGAGGCCAAGGCCTCACGCGGGGAGGAAGTGCTGAACAAGGTGCTCGACACGGATGAAGGCGCCCGCCGGCTGGGCGAAGTGGCATTGGTACCGCATTCCTCGCCGATTTCAGCGAGCGGCATCCTCTTCTACAATACGCTGTTCGACGAAAACGCTTCCTGCCATATCGCACTCGGCCAGTGCTATTCGAAATGCTTCCTCGACGGCGCATCGCTCAGCCAGGAGCAGATCAAGGCGCAGGGCGGCAATTCCAGCCTGATTCATATCGACTGGATGATCGGCTCCGACAAGGTCGATATTGACGGCATCAAGCCCGATGGCTCGCGGGTACCGGTGATGCGCCAGGGCGAGTGGGCATAATACCGGCCTTCGGCATCAGGCTGCGCTGACTGAGCCAGACGCTGACCAGCACCATGGCAAAGCCTGAAAGCTGGATCGGTGTCAGGCTCTGGCCGAGCGCCAGCCAACCGAGCACGGTCGCGACAACCGGGCTCAGGAAGCCGAGCGACGCAGCGGCCGAAGGCTCTATGCGCGAGAGCCCTCGGAACCATAGCAGATAGGTGAAAGCAGCACCGACGAGGCCAAGCCAAGCAATGCCGAGGATATTGGCTGTCGTCGGCACGGGAAGCGCCGGCTCCAGGAAAAAGGCCACGGGCACGAGCAGAATGCCGCCTGCGGTCAATTGCCAGGAGGTAAAGGTGAGGCTGGAGACGGGCGGCTGCCAATGGCGGGTCAGGACCGTACCAAAGGCCATGGAGACCGCGCCAGCGAGACCTGCGACGACCCCAACGGGATCGAGGGCCGCTTTCGGCGTCAGCACCAGAAGTGCGACACCTGCGATGCCGATCAGGCCGGCCATAACGGCAATGAAGCGGATCGGCTTGCCAAGGAAGATGCGCGAGAGCGCGATGACGATCAGCGGCTGTACGGCGCCGACCGTCGCGGCCACGCCGCCGGGCAGGCGGTAGGCTGAAACGAAGAGCATCGCCCAGAAGAACGAGAAGTTCAGTGCGCCGAGAATGAAGACGCGGCTCCACCAGATGCCTGTCGGCAGCTTCCGGACAATCAGCAGCAGAAGCAGCCCTGCCGGCAGCGCCCGCAGCATTGCAACCGTCAGCGGGTAGCCATGCGGCAGGAAGGATGTGGTGACAAAATAGGTGCTGCCCCAGATGGCGGGCGCGATCGCGGTTATCAACACATCGGTCGCGTATCGGATATTTGTCTTCATTTCAAGAATCTCTACTTCAAGATAAATTCAAGATAATGCATTTTATCTTGACGTCAAGATACCTGCTGATATCGATGCAGCATGGATAAGGAGAAATCGGATCACGTCGACAGGATCCTGGCGCAATGGCGGCGCGAGCGGCCGGAGCTGGATGTCGAGCCCATGGGGATCTTCGGCCGGCTGAAGCGGCTGACAACGCATATCGGCCGCGAAGTGGACGCGGTTCTGCTCAAGCACGGCCTTTCCTCTTCCTCCTTCGATGTGCTGGCCACGCTTCGCCGTTCCGGCGCACCCTACCGGCTTTCGCCCGGAGAGCTGCTCGGCATGACGATGGTGAGCTCCGGCACGATGACGAACCGGATCGACCAGTTGGAAAAAGCGGGCTTGGTGGAGCGCCTGTTCAATCCCGAAGACCGGCGCAGCGTGCTGATTGCGCTGACCGAGAAGGGTTTGGCAGCGGTGGAAGAGGCGGTCGGCGCGCATGTCGCCAACCAGCAGCGGCTGACACGCAACCTGACGGCAGAAGACAGAGCCGAACTCGACCGGTTGCTGAAAAAATTCCTGTCCGATTTCGAATAGTCAGACGGCAGCGAGCGCCTTTCGGACGCGCTCCAGATGCGTCTTGCGCTTGGCGTCCGTCGTACGGTCCATGTCGTGCAGGCTCAGCATCCGGAACTTCACTCGCTTGGCACAGAAATTGGCGATGCCGCGCTTCAGCAGGCGTCGGACGGGATTGCCCATATAGAGATGCACCAGCCACCAGGGCGAACCAGTCGTCGTCAGCGCGTAGAGCAGCTTGATATTGGTGAGCTGCGGCACGATACGGCCGCCGGCGACATCATGGGTGAAGGCGACGCCCGGCGCAAAGACGCGATCGATGAAGCCCTTCAATATGGCCGGGAAGTTGAACCACCACTGCGGAAAAACCAGAATGAGACCGTCAGCCGCTTGCAGCCGTGCAACGATACCGGCGACGGCGGACGTATCGTAGGGCACATCAAAATAACCGCCCCGCTCGGCCCTGGACAGCCGTGGGTCGAAATCCTCCGCATAGAGATCCAGGAGATCGACAGTATGGCCGGAGGTTTCGAGGGCCTCGCGAGCAGTCCGCGCCACAGAAGCGGCGAAGCTTTCGGGCAGCGGATGGGCGAGCACCAGCAGAATGTGCATTGCTAGAACAGGCTTCCCTGCTTCGGTGGTTCGCCGGCCTTGATCGTGCGCTTCCTGCCCCCTGATGGCGCAGCGCCGCCTTCCGTCGTCATAGCGCCGACGCGGCCGTCGGCGAACTCAATGGCGATGCCCATGCCGGCGGAGAGTGCCGATGCCTGCGAGACCGGCCTGTTCTCCTCATCGCGAATGACGGCATAACCTCGCTTCAGCACGTTCTTGTAGGAGAGAGACTGAAGAACGCGGTCTTGCGCTGCCAGAGCTGCGCGGGCGCGAGCGAGCTGATGACCAATAGCGCTGTCGGCATGGCGGGAGAAATTGGCAAGGCGGTCCCGAGCACGACCCGTCTGTGTGGTCAATCTAGCCGGCACGGATGACAGAACGACACCGAAGCGTTCGACACGGGCTTTCAGATTGTCGATGCGGCGTTCGACGACACGCTCGGCCCGCGCCATGCGTTCGTTCAAAAGCTGCCGACGCTCGGTGATGCGGTTGGAGAGCACGTCCGGCCGCAGATGCGAGGCAACACGCTCGAAACCGCGGCGTTTGTTGATGGTGTTGAGCTCCAGGCCGCGACCGAGACCGGCAGCGGCCTCATCAAAGCGGCGTCGGGGCAGCGCCAGCAGCTGATCGAGCGACGGCAGGGCGCGCATCAAGGCGCGGACGGACTGGCGGCGCTGATCCATCTGGCGGCTCATGCAGCCCTGCAGACGGGCAGTGAGACCTGCGACCTGGGCCTCGAGCTCGGCCTTGACGGGCACGGCCATTTCAGCAGCACCGGTCGGTGTCGGGGCGCGGATATCGGCGGCGTAGTCGATCAACGTCCAGTCGGTCTCGTGGCCGACAGCGGAGATCAGCGGAATCCGGCTATCGGCTGCGGCCCGCACGACGATTTCGTCGTTGAAGCTCCAGAGATCTTCAAGGCTGCCGCCGCCGCGAGCGACGATCAGCACATCAGGGCGCGGGATCTCGCTGCCATGCTCCAGAGCGTTGAAGCCGTTGATGGCGTTTGCCACCTCCTCGCCGGAGCCCTCCCCCTGCACCTTGACCGGCCAAACGATGACATGGACGGGGAAACGATCGGAGATGCGATGCAGGATATCGCGGATGACGGCGCCCGTCGGCGAGGTCACGACACCGATCACCTTGGGCATGAAAGGCAGACGCCTCTTGCGCGAGGGATCGAACAGGCCTTCGGCACCGAGACGGCGCTTGCGCTCCTCGATCAGCGCCATCAACGCGCCGGCGCCGGCGGGCTCGAGCGTCTCGATGACGATCTGGTATTTGGAGGAACCGGGAAAGGTCGTTACCTTGCCGGTCGCGATCACCTCCATGCCCTCTTCCGGGCGGAATTTCAGTCGGGAAAACGTGCCCTTCCAGATGACCGCATCGATCCGCGCGCGATCGTCCTTCAGCGAGAAGTAAGCATGGCCCGAGGAATGCGGACCACGGTAACCCGAGATCTCGCCGCGCACACGCACCTGATCGAAGGCTGTCTCGACGGTCCGCTTGATGGATCCGGAGAGCTCAGAGACCGAATATTCCGCAAGATTGGTAGGCGAATCGCCGTCAAAGACATTGCTCATCCCCTCTTTCTATTTTGATCGCCCTTAAACTGAAAGGTCGGGGCCGGGGAAGGGCGAATTTTTATTCAAAAAACGGTGGGAGACCCAAGAAATAGGGATATCGCTACTCTAAAAAAAATCTTAGTATCATTCATGTTCGTAGGGAGTGGCGAACACCCGACCCGAAAATGAGCATGTTGGTGACAGTGAAAATTCCCCGTCGATGAGCGACGCGGGAACGGTCGCTTCTATCATCGTCGCCCTTGCTCAACCTTATAGGTTTCGGCTCGCCCTCTTTCCGAACAACTGGTCGATCAGGCGCGATCGAATTGACAGCGTAATGCTGCTTCGTGCGAACGCGGATGTTGCAGCCGGAGAGTTCCGTTTACGTAAATGGAAAAGTAACGGAACTTTTCAGCCTGTAACAGAGTTGAACTGTATCGAAACACATGCCCGGCGCGAGCCGGAGGAAATGCCGTCAGGTGAACGCATCCGTAACCATGGCTGCAAGTGCAGCTTTCATTAAGGGTGGCCAATAAACTTTTGTTAGCGGAGGACCCCTAGGTTCCTCGCAAACGACCTGAAGAAGAGGTGACAACATGATCATCCTGACAGCAACCACCCTGGGCCTCACCGCTGGCCTTATGCGCTCAGCCGGCGTCATTGCAATCGTCGCCATGCTGATCGCTGTAACCTTTGCCATCGCCGCGATTGTGTCTGGCGGTGCGGTTTCATTCCTGGCGCTTTTCTACACGATCATCGGTTACAATGCCGGCCTGTTGCTTTATCTCGGCGGCCTCTTTACCACCGATCGCCTGCGGGCTGTACTCGTCCACTCCTGAAAGACGGGACTCAGTCCGACGCCGGCCGATAACGGAAGAACTGGACGCCGCTGTCCGCAGCTTTTGGCAGCGGATCGAGATACCCAGGAATATTGCCGTTGCCAAGTTGTGCATAAAGCCCGTCGGGCTTCAATTTTGCGATTTCGCTTGTCTGCAGATCATCCGGGCAGAAGGCAACAACAGTAACGCCCGCTCCCTTCAGAAAGGCCTCTGCTTCCTGCGGCTCGGCCAGACCTATATGCATCTCGGTCAGCATGCCGCCTTGGTTGCGATGATAGGGCGCCGATAGAACACGGTTAGCGGTGTAGCGCAGGATCGGCACACCCATTTCCGACGGCGCCGAGACGAGACCCGCAGGCAGGCCGCCAAGCGGCGCGAGCGCCTGCCTGGAGGAACATGACGGTCTATCCGCCACCTCCGTATTCTTCGTCTTGTTGACCTGCATTCCGACAAGCGCACCGCCGACGGCCCATACCGCCGGCACGCTTGCCAGGACCGTCACGATATAGATGAGGGCAGCCGCGGCATTTTCGCTGTCGCCGTTCGACACGCGGCGCACGTCGATGATCAGCAAGGCAAGCGGCAGGATGGATAGCAGATTTGAAAAGACGGCTCCCCGGACCTGAACCAGTGCAACCGCCCAGCTGACGCTCAAGAGTGCCAGAAGGACGAGATGGACTTGCACGCGATCGCCCTGCACGGAGCGGAAAATACAGACGGCAATCGCGAGCAGGCCAGGCGCATAGAATGCGCCAAGGGAAAAGGGATCTGTCCTGCCAAGAGCGAGAATGGATTGCGCTTCCGAGACATTGCGCAGCCAGAGTTCGACCAGCATGGGATCGAGGTCGGCAAGCGGATTGCGCAGGCATTCCGGGGCAATGACCATGGCGGAGCCGAAAACACCGGCGCCGACAGCCGCAATCACGGCAAGACGCAAGCCGCGGCCGAGACGGCTCGCAAAGATCGCGGCGGCGAGCAGCAGACCACCGCCAATGGTTGCCAGGCTGTAGAAGCCGAGCGAAAGATTGTCGCAAGTCACCGCTGAATAGTGCTGTGGCGGTACCGTTACAAAGAAGAGGATGCTGATCGCAACAGCGAGGCTGAGGCCGAAAGCTTTGGTGGCGGCGGCGAACGGCTCGCCTTCCCAGACCCAAAGCAGCGCGACGACAAGGCAATAGATGGCAACGAAGGGCGTGGTTTCCGCGCCGATCGCGATCGCCAGGGCGGCTGACGCGCCAGCAACGACGTAGTTCCAGGCGCGCTGCTTTTCATCGAAGAGCATCGCCACCATGGTTGCGACGAGCGCGAGCTGAGCATTGTGGTGATCGATGGCGCCTGGCGCAAAGCGATTGCCGGTATAGACCGCCATGCCGGCAAAGCAGAAAGACAGGTGCATGCCGGCAAGGCCGCCGACACGCCGTCCGGCAAGACCCATGGCAAGCATGGCAGGAAAAACGAGCGACAGGGGCCAGACCACGAGTGCAGCAGCTTCCGCAGCATCATGGCCGAGCAAGAGGCCGAAGAAGCGGATCAGTGCAGCGATCGGCAAGTCGATCAGCCGCGACCAGTGCATGAGCGTGCCTTCGCCGAGGCCGAGCCGATACTGCATCAGATCGAACCAGCCCTGCCCGTTCAGAAAGTCCCTGACCTCCACGAGGCGCATGCCGTCATCATTGTCGGGGCCGACATAATCGACCGGACCCCCGGCGTATTTCATGACCACGATAATGCCGATCAGAACAAGGCTGTAGATGAGGGCGGATGGCAGGAGACGCGTCAGCAGCTGCCGAATATTGCCGATGATTCCAGTCCTGACTGATGTGGCTTGCGCCTTGGTGATCGGCTGCACTGCGTTCATCATGATAGCCAGGTCGTTGCGTGATAGGCAAACCTTAGCCTTGGCTTATCAAGAAAGTGTAAACCACAGGACGCGACAGCTTTCGCTTCTTATAGGGGCTTGTTAACGCAGCATGGCGTAAATTCGCTGCGGTTTCTTTGTAACGAGTGTAACCCCATGGCGCGATCGCTCAGCGAAAGTCCTGACATTGCCGTTCTGCTTCCCTGCTACAACGAAGCGGCGACGATCGGGGCTGTCGTCAGGGGATTTCGGGCGGCATTGCCCGATGCGCATATCCATGTCTACGACAACAATTCCACTGACGGCACGGCGCTGCATGCCATGCTTGCCGGCGCGCATGTCGTGCGCGAGCGGCGTCAGGGCAAGGGCCATGTGGTGCGGCGCATGTTCGCCGACATTGATGCCGACATCTATATCATCGCCGACGGTGATGGGACCTATGCGCCTGAGGATGCCGAAGAGCTGGTGCGGACACTGCTGACGGAAAGGGCCGATATGGTGGTCGGCACGCGGCGCGGCGTCCATGATGATGCCGGCCGGCAGGGACATGCCCTCGGCAACCGGCTGTTCAACATCCTTTATCGCGCAATCTTCGGACCTGACTTTACCGACATCTTCTCCGGCTACCGGGCCTTCTCGCGCCGTTTCGTCAAGAGCTTCCCCGCGGTTTCCGGCGGTTTCGAGATCGAGACGGAGATGTCGGTGCATGCGTCGCGGCTGAAACTGCCTGTCAGTGAACTGGAATTGCATTACGGGCGGCGCCCGGAGGGCTCGCATTCGAAGCTCTCGACCTTCCGCGATGGTGGCAAGATCCTCTGGATGTTTGCGATGCTGATGAAGGAGACGCGGCCCTTCGCCTTCTTCGGCACGATCAGCGCGTTCTTCATGCTGGCAAGTCTCGGCTTCATGGGCCCGGTGCTGGCGGAATATTTTGCGACCGGCCTCGTCAGCCGCATGCCGACCTGGGTGCTTTCGACGGCACTGGCGATGATCTCCATCATGCTGTTTACTGCCGGCGTGATCCTCGATTCCGTTGCGCGGGCGCGGGCTGAGCAGCTGCGTATCCATTATATGAGCCTTGCAGCACCGGTTTCGGTAAAGGATAAAACCTCAGCCATAACGCTCGATGGCAAGAAGGCGGATGCCGCATGAAGAAGCTCATTCGTTTCGCGATCGCCGGTGGCCTTGGCTTCATCGTCGATGCGTGCGTGCTTGCTGCCCTGCTACACCTGACGCCACTCGGCCCCTTCATTGGCCGGCTGATTGCCATTGCGCTCGCAATGGCGACGACATGGGCCTTCAACCGGACATTCACTTTCGACCGGTCAGGCCGATCGCTGGCAGCAGAAGGCTTCCGCTACGGCTCAGTCGGCGTGACAGCAGCCCTCGTCAATTATGGGCTTTATTCGGCGCTGCTTCTGTCATTACCGGCGCTGCAGCCGCTCGTCGCGATGGTGCTCGCGACCGCAGCGTCGATGTTCTTCAGCTTCTTCGGCTATTCCCGCTTCGTCTTCCGCGGCAAAGCCGAGAAAAACTAGACGGCTTCCCAACCATCCTTCTCGCTGGCGCGGTAGATGGCGTCGATAGCCTTCTGATTGAGCCTGGAATCTTCCAGCGTGACGATTTCGTCCTTTTCGCCTGCGGCAGCACGGGCAAATGCTTCCGCCTGGCACCTGTACTGGCGGCTATCCTGAAAGCGAATGATCCGGGATTCGCTGTGACCGCGATCGGTCACTTCGATCTCCTCCGGCCCCCAGCGATTGGCGTTGAACGGCGACTTGACCTCGATATAGCCGTCGGTGCCGTGGAAGACCATGATCTGGCGGCCGGCCATCTGGGTAGAGATATAGAAGCTCAGTTCGAAATCGCCGAAATCGGCCTTGACGCTGGAATAGATATCGGTGCCGAACTCGGCATCGCGCTCGGTGATTGCCTGGACCCAGGACGGCTCCTTGCCGGTGGAAAAGCGGGTACTGATAACAGGATAGACCCCGATATCAGGCAGGCCGCCGCCGCCAAGCTCGGGGATGTTGCGCATGTTGCCGGGGTCGCGGTTGTAATAGGTAAAGGCGCCCTGGACATGACGAAGCTCGCCGATCGCCCCCTCCTGCAGCAGCGAGCGAACCTTCCGCCAGACCGGCGAATAGGTGACCATGAAGGCCTCACTGATAATGACCTTGTTGCGGTCGCGCGCGGCGATGAGATCGTCGATCTCGGAGGCTTTCAATGCAATCGGCTTTTCGCAGAGCACATGCTTGCCGGCATTGGCGGCCTTGATCGACCATTCGACATGCTGTGAGGTCGGCAAAGGAATATAGACGGCATCGATCGTGTCCGACGCCAGCATTTCCTCATAGGAGCCGAAGGCATGCGGCACGGAGAAGCGGTCCGCCATTTCCCGGGCACGCGCAAAATCACGGCTGGCAATAGCGGTGATGACGCAGTTTTCCGCGTCCTGAATGGCTGGAACGACATTATCCCGGCCGATCTTGGCCGTTGAAAGTATACCGAAACGCAACATGAAAGGTCCTCCTGCAATCGATCGGGCGCACCTTATTCAGCCCTCTCATGCGGCGCAATGGCGCGACGGGCGATCACGGAAGTTTGGTTTCCCTCGAAGGCAGTCCGCGCTAGGTTAGTGACGAACGGCGTTCTGCCGTTTCCTCCGATTTCAATCACTTCAGCATTTTGGGAGAGCGCCATGGAAATGCGCCGGCTTGGAAAAACAGGTCTTTCGGTCTCGCCGATCGTCTTCGGCGGCAATGTGTTCGGCTGGACGGCCGATGAAAAAACATCCTTCGACATTCTGGACGGCTTTTTCGACGCCGGTCTCAACACGATCGATACGGCCGACGTCTACTCCGCCTGGGTGCCGGGCAACAAGGGCGGCGATTCCGAGGAGATCATCGGCAAATGGCTGAAGAAGGGAAAGGTTTCTCGCGACAAGGCGGTCATCATCACCAAGGTCGGCTCGGACATGGGCCAGGGCAAGACGCTGAAGGCCGGCTATATCCTGAAGGCAGTCGAGGATTCGCTGCGCCGGCTGCAGACCGACTATATCGATCTCTATCTGTCGCACTGGCCGGACACGGACACGCCGCATGAGGAATCGCTCGGCGCCTATGCGAAGCTTCTAGAACAAGGCAAGATTCGCTCCGTCGGCTGCTCGAATTATGATGCGAGCCTGCTGCAGGCTTCCTTCGATGCCGCCGATAAGGCCGGCCTGCCGCGCTATCAGGCGGTGCAGCCGGAATATAATCTCTATGAGCGTTCGAGCTTCGAAGGCCCGCTTGCCGATCTCTGTGTGAAGGAAGATATCGGCGTCATCACCTATTTCAGCCTCGCAGCCGGCTTTCTCTCCGGCAAATACCGCAGCAAGGCGGATACGGAGGGCCGCGCTCGCGAAGGCCGCGTTTCGCAATATCTCAACGACAAGGGCATGCGCATCCTTGCCGCACTCGACAAGGTCTCGGCTGAGACGGGCGCCAAGCCGGCGGAAATCTCGCTCGCCTGGCTTCTGCGCAAGAAGGGCGTGACGGCGCCGATCGCCAGTGCTACGAGCCTGTCTCAGCTTGAAAGCCTGGTGAAATCGGCAACGCTCGCGCTCTCCGACGAGGCGATGGCGCTGCTCGACGAGGCCGGCGCCTGAAACGAGGTGATGGCATGACCGTGACGATCCGCGATGCGAGACCCGAGGATGAGGCGCGCTGGCGTGCGCTCTGGGCGGACTATCTCGCTTTCTACGAGGTCGCCGTCGATGCCGATATCACCGATTCCACCTGGCGCCGGGTCTTCGATCCGGCGTCGGCAATCTTCATGCGGGTAGCGGAACTCGACGGCGAAGTCGTGGGCTTCACACTCTGCCTGACGCATGAAGGCACCTGGATCCGCGGCAAGGACTGCTATCTCGAAGACCTGTTCGTATCAGAGGATGTGCGCGGAAAGGGTGTCGGCCGGGCACTGATGGACGACCTCGTGGCCCTCTGCAAGAAGAACGGCTGGTCGCGGCTCTACTGGCATACGAGTGAGCAGAACAGGACGGCCCGTGCACTCTACGACACTTATGTCGAGAGTGATGGCCACATCCGCTACCGCATCAATTTCTGAGTTGCGGAAAGCCTTCATACCATTCGGAATGATCGCCCTCCCAATTGGCCATGCCCGGCTTGGTCAGGATGCCGCGCGGACGCACGTAGCTCTGGATCACCCGCTTCGGCCGCTCGTGCCACTGGATATTGAAAGCCCATAGCTTCGGGAAGAAGCAGAGCGAGGCATAGGGCAGGTGGTCGTGGATCCACCAGGCGAGCCTCTGCCAATCGCTTTCATCATTGTAACGATCGACCATCCAGGGCACGGCAATGCAGACGGCAGCGCCCATGCAGCCGTCGAAATCGCGCATGTCCCATATGTGGTGGGCGGCAGTCGTGGAATTGGTCGAGCAGTTGAGATTGTTTTCATTGCCGAAGCGGTTGACCTCGGGCGCCCGGTAGCCGGAGCGGATATGGAGGCGCCCGAAGGTTGCTTCCAGCGGCTCCAGAAGTTCTTCGCAAAGCCGCCTGCCTGTCTCGATGGCGAGATCAGGATTTTCGGGAATATTCGGAATACGGTAGAAATCGGCGATTTCGGAATGAAGGAAATCGCGGAAGAAGAAGTTCTTCGACAGCCGCACCCGCCCGAGATCCTCCAGCCCCTTCATCGATCCCGGTTTCTTCATGTTCCGCCCTCCCCGATCCCTCCTGATATCATTGCCAGGAGGACCAAACCGCGCCACCCGATTTCCACGGGAACAATTAGCATAGTGAATGCTTCTATGCAGTGTCGCCGCAAGGGCGGAAATCTCCCAATAAGGAACGGAACAATGGCCAAGGAAAAGACGCTGGAAGATCTGTTTTACGATACCCTCAAGGACATCTACTTCGCCGAACGCCAGATACTGCGAGCCCTGCCGAAAATGGCGCGCGCCGCCCAGTCGCAGGAATTGAAGGCGGGTTTTGAAAAGCATCGCGAAGAGACCGAAAGTCACGTCGAGCGACTGCAGCAGGTTTTCGAAATCATCGGCAAGCGCGCCCAGGGCAAGACCTGCGAAGCAATTCAGGGCATCATTGCCGAGGGCGAGGAAATCATGGAGGAGTTCAAGGGGACGGCAGCTGTCGATGCTGGCCTGATTTCCGCGGCCCAGGCCGTCGAACATTATGAGATCGCCCGCTACGGGACACTGAAAACCTGGGCGCAAACGCTGGGCTTCAAGGACGCTGTTACGCTTCTCGACCAGACACTGCAGGAAGAAGGCAAGACCGACCAGATCCTGACGAAGCTTGCGACATCTGCCGCAAACCAGAAGGCTTCACGCGCAGCTTAGCGCATGCAAGAAGAGCAGCCGTCACGCGCTGCTCTTCTCCCTCTGATCTTGTCTTCGCCCGCCATGCCCCTATCCTTTCCGCTGGGAATATGGGACGAGGTATCGATATGGCCGACAGGCAGGCAATCGAAGCAACGGTTCATCTCTATGTCGAGGGTATGGCCTTCGCCAATGAGGCGGCCTTGAAGAAGGCCTTTCACCCGAAAAGCTCTGTTATCGGGCACTATCAGAACGCAGTGGAATGGCTCTCACGCGACGAATTCATCGCCGCTATTCTCGAAGAAGGGGCCGCGCCGCCCGGCACCCAGCCTTACATGGATATAGACAGCATCGATATATCAGGTGACGCGGCAACCGTGAAAGTGACCGACGATTTTGCCGGCATGCGCTTCACCGACTATCTGTCGCTGCTGAAGATCGATGGTCGCTGGACGATCGTGAGCAAGCTCTACCATCTCCATCTATGAAAAGACCGGCAGCATGCGCCGCCGGCCCTATCACGACTTTGTTAGCCGGATCAGCTTCTAAGGACACCACCGGTGAACTTGGCTACGCTGGCCACGATCTTCTGCGTCAGCGCTTCGAAATCCTCGTCGGTAAGCGTGCGCTCGGCCGGCTGGATCTGCACTTCGATTGCAACGGACTTCTTGCCTTCGCCGACCGAAGCGCCTTCGAAAATGTCGAAGACATTGACGCCGGTTATCAGCTTGCGATCAACGCCGGTCGCCGCTTTGATAAGCGCGCCGGCCTCCATCGTCTTGTCGACGACAAAAGCGAAGTCGCGCTTGACGGCCTGGAAAGGCGAGAGGTCGAGCGCCGGCTTGGTGCGGGTCGCTTTCTTCTTCGGCTCGGCCATCGCGTCGACATAGACTTCAAAGCCGCAAAGGGCGCCGGAGACGTCAAGCTTTTCGAGCGTGGTCGGATGGAACTCGCCGAAGTAACCGAGAATGATCTTCGGACCCATCTTGATCGTGCCGGAACGGCCGGGATGATACCATTCGGGACCGCCCTGCTCGATCTGGATATTGCCCATCGGCAGGCCGCAGGCTTCGATCACGGCGAGCGCATCGGCCTTGGCGTCGAAGACATCGACCGGCTTGCCGCCGCCCTTTGCTGCGTTCGACCACATCCGGCCGGCGCCAGCCAGCGATGCCGTGCCACGGCGGATGCCACCGGCCACGCGACGCTGGCCTTCCGGCCTGTCGTTTTCGTACGTGCCTGACACTTCGAAGATCGCTACGTCGCCATAGCCCTTGTCGGCATTGCGCTGGGCTGCCGTCAGCAGACCCGGCAGCAGCGAAGGGCGCATGTCCGACATCTCAGCGGCGATCGGATTGGCAAGCTTGAGGGCTGCCGAACCACCCCCGAAGAGCCTTGCCTGATCTTCCGGAATGAACGACCAGGTGACGGCTTCCAGCATGCCGCGCGAGGCAAGTGCGCGCTTGGCGGCGCGGGTGCGGATTTGCAGCGTCGTCAGGATGCGGCCATTGACGGCTGCATGGCTTTCGAGCGGCGCCGGCTTGATATTGTCGACACCATGGATGCGCATGATCTCTTCAACGAGATCGGCCTTGCCATCGACATCGGGGCGCCAGGAGGGAACGGCGACCGAGACGCGCTCGCCCGAACCCGAAACCTTGAAGCCAAGGCGGGTCAGGATCGTATTGCTTTGTTCCGTAGAGATCTCGAGGCCGGTCAGGCGCTTGACCTCCGAATAAGGGAAGTCGACGATCTTCGGTTCGTAGCCCTTGTAGCCGACGATCTCGGACTTGGCCGGCTTGCCGCCGCAGAGTTCGAGAACGAGTTCCGTCGTGCGTTCGAGGCCGGGAACCATATATTCCGGATCGACACCGCGTTCGAAACGGTAGCGGGCATCGGTGATGATGCCGAGCGCGCGGCCGGACTTGGCGATGTTCATCGGATCCCAGAGAGCGGATTCGATCAACACGTCGACGGTGTTCTCGTCACAGCCGGAATGTTCGCCGCCCATGATGCCGCCGATCGATTCGACGCCGTTCTCATCGGCGATGACGACATTGTTCGGACCGAGCTTGTATTCGCGCTGATCGAGCGCCAATACCGTCTCGCCTTCCTTGGCGCGGCGGACCGTCAGGTTGCCCTTGACCTTGGCCGCGTCGAAGACGTGCATCGGCCGGCCCTGGTCGAAGGTCATGTAATTGGTGATATCGACCAAAGCATTGATGGGGCGCAGGCCGATAGCGAGAAGCCGTTGCTGCAGCCAACGGGGGCTCGGGCCATTCTTGACGCCGCGCACGAGCCGCAGGCCGAAGCCCGGGCAGAGCTTTGCATCATCAAGATCGAGCGTCAGCTTGACCGAAGTTTCGCCCTCCACCGTGAACGACGGTGCCGGACGCGCCTTCAGCGTGCCGAGACCTGAGGCTGCGAGATCGCGGGCAATGCCGTAGATCGAGGTGCAATCCGGACGGTTCGGCGTCAGGTTGATCTCGATGACCGGATCGTCGAGATGGGAATAGGCGGCGTAGCTCGTACCGACAGGCGCATCAGCAGGCAGGTCGATGATGCCATCGTGATTGTCGGAGATCTGCAGTTCCTTTTCCGAGCACATCATGCCGCGGCTTTCGACACCGCGAATGTTGCCGATGGACAGCGTCACGTCGATGCCGGGAACATAGGTGCCGGGAGCGGCAAAGGCGCCGACGAGGCCTGCACGCGCATTCGGCGCGCCGCAGACGACCTGAACCGGAGCGCCCTCACCGATATCGACCATCAGCACTTTCAGGCGATCGGCCTGCGGATGCTTTTCAGCCGAGAGAACCTTGGCGATGACGAAGGGCTTGAAGGCCGCCTTGTCATCGACATCTTCCACTTCCAGACCGATCTCGGTCAGGCGCGTGCAGATTTCATCGAGCGTGGCATCCGTTTCCAGATGATCCTTGAGCCAGGAAAGCGTGAATTTCATTGGTCCAATCCTCCCCTTAAACGCTGAGACCGCCGAACAGTGTCGGCATGTCGAGCGGGCGGAAGCCGTAGTGGTTCATCCAGCGGACATCGGCATTGAAGAAGTCGCGCAGGTCGGGCATGCCGTATTTCAGCATGGCGATGCGATCGAGGCCCATGCCCCAGGCAAAGCCCTGATATTCATCGGGATCGAGACCGCCGTAACGCAGCACGTTCGGGTGGACCATGCCGCAGCCGAGGATTTCCATCCAGTCCGTGCCTTCACCGAACTTGACGATGGGACCGGAGCGATCGCACTGGATATCGACCTCGAAGGAGGGCTCGGTGAAGGGGAAGAAGGACGGGCGGAAACGCATCGTCACGCTGTCGACCTCGAAGAAGGTCTTGCAGAACTCTTCGAGCACCCAGCGGATATTGGCGACATTGGCCTTCTTGTCGATGACGAGGCCTTCGACCTGATGGAACATCGGCGAATGCGTGGCATCCGAATCCTGGCGGTAGGTCTTGCCGGGAATGATGATGCGGATCGGCGGCTTCTGCGATTCCATCGTGCGGATCTGCACCGGCGAGGTATGCGTGCGCAGTACCTTGCGCTCGCCCTTCTCGTCCGGATTGAAGAAGAAGGTGTCGTGCATCTCGCGGGCCGGATGGCCCTCCGGGAAGTTCAGAGCCGTGAAATTATAATAGTCGGTCTCGATGTCGGGACCTTCTGCGATCGAGAAGCCCATATCGCCGAAGATCGCGGTGATTTCATCGACAATCTGGCTGATTGGATGGATGCGGCCGCGTTCGGCAGGCGAGGAGCGGACCGGCAGGCTGACATCGACCGTTTCGGCCTTGAGGCGAGCGTTGATCGCCGCTTCCTTCAACACCGATTTGCGGTCGGCAAGGGCGTCGGTCACTTCGTTCTTCAGGGCGTTGATCGCGGCGCCACGGGTCTGTCGCTCTTCCGGAGTCATGGCACCGAGCGTCTTCAGGAGCTCGGAAATCGAGCCCTTCTTGCCAAGCGCGGAAACACGGACGGCTTCGAGCGCAGGCTCATCATTGGCTGCGGCAATTTCGGCAAGCAGAGAGGATTTGAGCTGGTCGATATCTGACATTGTCTTCTTTCCGTCCGGATCAGGCGGCGTTCGAAAGGCGGGCTCGGCAAGGCCGCGCCAGCAGTATAGAGAAAGAAAAACCCGCGCTAGCCCAAACCAGCGCGGGTTTCCCAAAATTCAAAAAAGCGTCAAGCTTGGGAAGCGCTGGTTAACGAACCGCGCCTTCAAACTCGTTAGCCGTGCCGGTGTCCTTGAGATACTCAAGGGCCTTCTTGGCGGCAGCAACCAGGGCGCCGAATGCTTCCGGCTCGTGAATTGCCATGTCGGAGAGAACCTTGCGGTCAACTTCGATGCCAGCCTTGTTCAGGCCGTCGATGAAGCGGCCATAGGTCAGGCCGAATTCGCGGACGGCAGCGTTGATACGCTGGATCCAGAGAGCGCGGAAGTTGCGCTTGTTAACCTTGCGGTCGCGGTATGCGTACTGCTTGGCGCGGTCAACGGCAGCCTTGGCGGTACGGATGGTGTTCTTGCGGCGGCCGTAGAAACCCTTGGCCTGCTTCAGAACCTTCTTGTGCTTGGCGTGGGCGGTGACGCCTCTTTTTACACGTGCCATTTCATGATCTCCTTAAATCTAACGCGTTACCGGAATAGTCTCAGAGACCGTTCGGCAGATAGTTCTTCACGACCTTGCGGCCATCGGGTTCTGCCAGAACCATCGTGCCACGTGCATCGCGAATGAACTTATTCGTGCGCTTGATCATGCCATGGCGCTTGCCAGCGGCAGCCGCCTTGACCTTGCCGGTAGCGGTGATCTTGAACCGCTTCTTGGCAGAGGACTTCGTCTTCATCTTGGGCATTTTGCTACTCCGTTCTGAGAGCTCCTCACCCGCTTCGTTAAAGAAGCCCTTCTGCGAAAGCCCGGTTTTCCGGTCTTCGCCAAAGGCGCGGGAGCGTTTGTTGTTGATCTGCGGGTCCAGTGACGAAACCTGCCCGCAAGCATTCGAAACTGCCACGGCATGCCCTGCCGGTCAGTTCGGACGCGCGCTTATAACCGCAGCGTCATGAAAGTGCAACGGGGCGGATGACGAATCTTCCGCCCCCGGAAAACACAAAAGCCGCCCTGTCGGACGGCTTTGAGCGAAAGAGTGCGGCACCGTCACTTCGGCGCCAGCACCATCATCATCTGGCGGCCTTCGAGCTTAGGCTCGGCTTCAACCTTGGCAATCTCGAGCGTGTCGGCCTTGACCTGTTGAAGAAGCTTCATGCCGAGTTCCTGGTGGGCCATTTCACGGCCACGGAACTTCAGCGTCACCTTTACCTTGTCGCCTTCGTCGAAGAAGCGACCCATTGCCTTCATCTTCACCTCATAATCATGGGTGTCGATGTTCGGACGCATCTTGATTTCTTTGACTTCGACAATCTTCTGCTTCTTGCGCGCCTCGGCGGCCTTCTTCTGGTTGGCATATTTCAGCTTGCCCAGATCGAGGATCTTGCACACAGGCGGTTCAGCATTGGGGGAAATTTCGACGAGGTCGAGGCCGGCTTCTTCCGCCATTTTCAAGGCCTGGTCTGTGGGCACGATGCCCATATTCTGTCCGTCAGCAGCAATCAGCTGAACTTTCGGAATGCGGATCTCCCGGTTCGAGCGCGGTCCATCCTTTACGGGCGCGTCGGTTTTAAAGGGTCTGCGAATGGTCGTATTCTCCTCGCGTTGTTCGGAACGTTGCAGCTTCGTGTCCCAGTTCGAAAAGGGGGCACAAACGGGTCACGCCATCACTGCAACGGATTCAATAACACCCTATAGCGGAAAAATCACCTGCTGTCAGCCTGTCAAGAATCTGTTTTATAGACCGAAACAACAGGAGTTCCGCCCGATGTCCGTTCTTCAGCCTCAGTTCCTCACCGTCGGCGCAGGCGAGGCCGCGCGGCAGATCGCCATGCTGGTGCGACCGGCACGAGCGGACCGCGATCTTCCAGCTCTCGTTTGGCTATCCGGCTACCGATCTGACATGAGCGGCAGCAAGGCCGTCGAAATCGACAGGCTGGCGGAAGAACTGGGGACCGCCTGCATCCGTCTCGACTATTCCGGCCACGGACTTTCCAGCGGCGCCTTCACCGACGGCACGATTTCGCGCTGGCTGGAGGAGGCGCTCGCGGTGATCCGCGACGCCGCCCCCAAACGGATGATCCTCATCGGTTCTTCGATGGGCGGCTGGATCGCGCTCAGGGTGGCGCAGGAGCTTGCAAAGGCTGGTGGACCCAAGCTTGAAGGCATGGCGCTGATTGCGCCAGCACCGGACTTCACCTCCGATCTCATCGAACCAAACCTCAAGAAGAAGGAGCGCGTCTCGCTGGAAGAGCGCGGCTATTTCGAGGAACGCTCGCAATATAGCCCCGAGCCCAACATCTATACCCGCGCGCTGATCGAAGATGGCCGCCAGAACCGGGTGCTGACCGGTATTATCGAAACGGGCTGCCCGATCCATATCCTGCAGGGCATGAAAGATGCCGACGTGCCCTATCTGCATGCGATGAAGCTCGTGGAACATCTTCCTGCCGACGACGTGGTACTGACCTTCATTCGCGATGGCGACCATCGGCTGTCGCGCCCACAGGATATCGAGCGGCTGCGCGGCGCAGTCAAAGGCCTCATCCGATAGACTGAGACCAGTTGTTCGCCAAAGAATATGCAACCACCCCAATAGAGGGCCTTGGTTGAGTAACTCACGCCCGACTATCCCTAAGGTTATGTCGCATTTTAACCATGTCTACGAGTTGCAACGCCCTCCCAAGAAGTAACGATTGACTCCTTTCGGCCCTCTCCGTTAACTGTTTGTTAATAAATGAAGGGCGATGCAGGGAAGTAGGGCGTGCGGATCAAGGGTTTCCTCGTGGCCATGATGGCCGTGTTTGCAATGGCGCCGGCCGCTATTCCGGCTCCGAGCAAAAATGCCTCGATGGTGACCGGCAATGCGACATCGCAGCCGGTTGGTCATTACGATTTCTGTCAGACGCACCGCAGCGAATGCGGTGCCAACCGCAATAGCGGTCCGGTTGCCATGACCGGCGCCAAGTGGGCCACGGTCCGTTCGGTCAACGCGACCGTCAACCGCACGATCACGCCGATGACCGACAAGGAAATCTACGGCAAGGACGAGGTTTGGGCCTATCCGACCACGGCTGGCGACTGCGAGGATTTCGCGCTTCTGAAGCGTCGTATCCTCATCCAGCGCGGCTTCTCGCCCGCGGACCTGCTGATGACCGTCGTTCGCAAGCCTGATGGCGAAGGCCACGCCGTGCTGACGCTGCGCACTGCCGAAGGCGATTTCGTGCTCGACAACCTGGCTTCCGACGTCAAGCCCTGGTTTGCGACGCCCTATAGCTTCATCAAGCGCCAGTCGAGCTTCAACGCCGGCCGCTGGGTTACCATCGAGAATGGCCGCGACGTTCTGGTCGGCGCTCTCAAGTAAAAGGTTTCGTGGGGGGACTGTGAAAAAGCCGGCGACAGCCGGCTTTTTCATTTTCGGTGCTTGGAATTTGTAGCAGCGACGACCGGGACTTTCGCTTCGGGTTGAGGCGACGGTGCCGCAATCGATTCATTGCGCCGGTTGCTCGGGCTTTGCCCGACCGATTTTTTCATGTCGAGTGTTAGGCCGCCCGTGCCCGGCCCTTCGTTTTGGCTCAGGGCGTTCGTCGCTGCAATCGATTCACTGGATCGATTGCTCGGCTGCGCCGACCGCTCCTCACCCATTCCCAATCAGAATACCGGCTGCGAGGACGAGGCTGCCGCCGACGACGACCTGGAAGGCCGCGCGCAGGAACGGCGTCTCCATGTATTTGTTCTGGATGAAGGCAATCGCCCAGAGCTCGAAGAAGACGATGACGGCGGCGGTGATCGTCGCGGTCCAGAATTGCGGGATAAGATAGGGCAGCGCATGGCCGAGGCCGCCAAGCGCCGTCATGATGCCGCAGGCAAGGCCACGCTTGAGCGGCGAGCCGCGGCCGGAGATCTTGCCGTCGTCGTGAGCAGCCTCCGTGAAGCCCATCGAAATGCCGGCGCCGACCGAGGCCGAGAGACCGACGAGGAAGGTCTGCCAGGTATCCTGCGTGGCAAAAGCGGCGGCGAAGATCGGCGCCAGCGTGGAAACCGAGCCGTCCATCAGACCGGCGAGGCCCGGCTGCACATAGGTCAGTACGAACTGTCGGCGTGCCGTCTCGTCCTCTTCCTTCTTCACATCCTCGGGCGTGTGCTTGTCGCCAAGCATGCGGGCAATATCCTCGTGGCCTTGCTCGGCAAGTGCGAGATCACCGAGAAGTTGGCGAGTGGAGGCGTCAGAGGTCTGCTTGATCGCCTCGACGTAGAAGCGATAGGCCTGCTCCTCCATCGCTTCGGCTTCCTGCCTGATCGCATCGAGGGAAAGATTGGCGCGCAGCCAGTCGGGCTTGCGCTCGTAGAAGCCTTCGACATGCTCGCGGCGGATGAGGGGAATACGCTCGCCAAAGCGCTGGCGGTGCATTTCGATCAGGGACCGGCGATGCGTGTCCTCGACCTCGGCCATATCCTCGAACACCTTGGCGGATGCCGGAAATTCCTTTCGCAGGTGCTCAGCATAGGCGAGATAGATCCGCGCATCATCTTCTTCCGAGGCGATAGCAAGCGCCAGAATTTCCTGCTCGGAAAGGGATCGGAAGGAACGTTTTGGTGATCTGAAAAATCGCGCCAGCATGTGTATTCTCCAATATTTTAGAATTATTCTAAATTTAAAGAGGCGTGTGGCGTGGGTCAAGATCGAAACCCCGCCAGATTGACAGATTGCCACGGTCCCCTCACCGCCGTTTTGCGAGAACGCGCGCGAACCTATATGAGAGCTGCCAGCTGGAAGTAGCGCCGGGGCTTGAGATGGATAACGAGATACAAGGGCGGGCTGCGCATATTGCCGCGATCCGCGAAAAGGCCGAGGCCGAAATGGCGGCGATCGGCATCGATGAAGCCTTCATTTCGAGGCTTGTGGAAACCTTCTATGGGCGAGTGCTGCAGCATGCCGAGCTCGGCCCGGTCTTCGACGCCCGGCTTTCCGGCCGCTGGCCGGAACATATGGCCAAAATGAAAAGCTTCTGGTCTTCCGTCGCCTTCCGCAGCGGCGCCTATGGCGGCAAGCCGGTTCAAGCGCATCTCGGCGTCGCGAACATGACGCCGGAGCTCTTCCCGAAATGGCTTTCTCTGTTTTCGCAAACGCTTGACGATGTGGCGCCCACGCCGGAAGCCAAGGTCTGGTTCATGGCCACAGCTGAACGGATCGCAAAGAGCCTGACGCTGTCTCTCTTCTACAATCCGGCACTCGACGATCCCACGAAGAAGACGGTCTGACGTCTCACTGCCTCGCCGAAAAGGTGGCGCCGGCGCTTGCGGCGACGACCAGGGCCGTTCCCGCCATCTGCAGAAAGGTCATGGGCTGCGCTAGAATGACAAAACCGGCGAATGCTGCAATGGCGGGCTCCAGGCTCATGAGAATACCGAAGGAAGCCGTCGGCATCCGGCGCAGCGCAATCAGTTCCAGCGTGTAGGGCAGCAACGGCACCAGAATGGCGAGGCCCGCCATTTCAATCAAGCCGTAGGCATCAAGCTTCGGCGCGGCGCCGCCGGCAAAGCCGAAGGGCGTTGCGACCACGGCGGCAACCATGAGCGACATGGAAAGTCCTTCAAGACCTTTGAAGCTTGCACCGATCTTCTTCGTGAGCACGATATAGATCGCCCAGCCCGTTCCCGCGCCAAATGCAAAGAGAACACCGAGGGGATCTCCGACCCAGCCTTCTCCGTCATGGGCGAGGGCCAGAACGCCGAAAGCGGCAATGAGCGGCCAGATGAGGCGCCGGCTCAATCCGTAGCCGATGGTCGCAACGGAAAGCGGTCCGAGAAAATCGATCGCGACGGCGAGGCCGAGCGGAATGCGCTCGATCGACGAGAAAAAACTCATCGTCATCAGCGCCGTCGTCGTGCCGAGAACCAGGGCATTTGTCCATTGCGCGCGGCTGTAGCTGAAAATGCGCGGGCGCACGGCGATTGCCAGGATGATGGCGGCAAACGCCAGGCGCAACCATGTGGCGCCGACTGGCCCATAGGTGGCGATGGCGGAGGAGGACAATGCCGCACCGAACTGGATAGAAGACATGGACATGAGGCACATCAGCCCGCCGGCAGCCACGCCGCCGAATGCAGTCGATGCTTCAGCAGTCAGCGCATTCGCTCCTGCATTCGTTCTGTCTTTCATAGATGCCTCCGATTGTGCGCTCTTCATACGAAGCCGATCCGCAGGCGACAAATTCAAACTTCTGATCGTGCCAGCAAAAGCCTTGATGGCATCAGAGGCGGCCAGCGAAGATGATCTCCTCAGCATCTTCGAAGGTCATCTCGAAGACCTTTCTGCCGATTTCGAAGTCGAAACCGTTGCGGGCGAAGGCGGAAAGCTCCTTCGCCTTGCGTTTCTCATCCAGCTCGACACGGCGAAAGGGGCCAAAGGCGCGTTTGCGGGCGAATATCGCTGCGGCGTAGAGATCGTCGGTTTCCTCAAGCGCTACCTCCACCTTATCGGCTGAGACGCCTTTGACCGCAAGCTTCTGAGCGATCGCTCGCTTCGACTTGCCGCTGCGCACGGCCGATCGCGTGGCAATCTCGGCATAGGCGCCATCGTCGATCGCCTTGTTGTCATAGGCGAATTTGACGGCAAAATCAGCAACGGCCTTGAGTTGGGCTGCGCTGATGTCCTCGAACTTTTCTTTCGCCTTGCGGGTGATGGCGTCAAAGAGCTGCTTTTCGGTCATCATGCGCCGCTCGAGGCGATAGATGGTCGAGTTGCGCGCCCAGCTCAGCATGCGGGGCGTCGGAATATCGGATGGAGTGCTTTCGTCAGTCATCGGCAGCAGATCAGGCTTCCAGACCCTTGAGCACATTGGCGACATTGAGGCCGATCTCCGGCACACCGTAGCCGCCCTCCATGCAGGCGACGACCGGCAAGCCGGCGGCGGAGATCAACTCGCCCATGCGAATGAAGTCCTCCGACTTCAGCTTGAAGAAGGAGATCGGATCGCGCTCGAACGTATCGACGCCAAGAGCGACAACGACGGCTTCGGCACCGAAAGCCTTGATGCGGGAGAGCGCATCGGCAAGAGCTGATGACCAGACATCGAATGTGGTGCCATAAGCCAGCGGGTAGTTGCGATTGGCGCCTTCGCCCTGCCCTTCGCCGTCCTCGTCGGCATGGCCAAGAAAATAGGGAAAGGCGTGGATTGGATCGCCGTGCAGCGAGGCGGTGAAGACATCGCCGCGGCGATAGAAGAGATCCTGCGTGCCGTTGCCATGATGGAAATCGACGTCGAGCACGGCGACCCTCTTCGCGCCGTGATCGAGCAGCCGCTGGGCCGCCACACCGGAATTGTTGATGAAACAATAGCCACCGAAGAGATCCATGCCGGCATGGTGGCCGGGCGGGCGGCAGAGCGCGAAGGCGAAGCGGTTGCCGGCGTTCAGCCAATCCGCGCCCGTCATCGCACAGCGCATCGAGGCAACGGCTGCCTCGTAGGATCCTTTGGTGATGGACGTATCGGCAGCATTGGCATAATGGCCGATCGCGCCGACGATGTTTTCCGGTATGCGCTGGCTGCTGCGGCGGATTGGGAAGGAATTGGCGATCGCCTCGCCCTTATATCCAGCCGCCACCCAGCGATCCCACACCGTCGCCAGGAACTCCAGATAGGCGGGATCGTGCACCTTGCGCGCAGTTTCCAGGCCATGCGCCTGAGGCGCAACAACATCTGCAAAACCTGCATCCTTCACCGCGGCAAGGATCCATTCCGCCCGGAACGGCGCCTCGAAGGGCGTTACAAGCTGGCCATCATGCAGCTCCGTCTTCGCATCACGCAGCTTGTGGTCTTCGGAATAGATGACGCGCACGAGTGTCCTCCGCAAATCAGCTTGTCAGAATCAAGCCTTACACAGGCCCGTCCAAAGAAAAAAGCACCGAACACGGCTTGATCACCGCAACAGGCGACGCCACGTTCAAGCCGATTTCAGAACACCTTCCTTTTCCTCAAGAGTTTAAGCCCATGAAAATCCTGATGGTCGATGTCGATGGCGTGCTGGTTCACGGACGGCCGACAGACGGCCTGCCGCTCTTTACCTATCTCGAGCGCGACCTCGGCCTGCCTGCGCCGTTGCTTCAACAGGAATTCTTCAAGCCTTACTGGGCCGGAATCGTCACAGGCCAGGAGCCGATCGAACCCCGTCTGACGGAAGTACTTGGCCGGATTGCACCGCATCTTAACGCCCAGACCCTGCTCGACTATTGGTTCGAAAACGACTCCCGCCTCGACCGGCAATTGCTCGACGATCTCGCCCGCCTGAAGGACAAAGGCACGCTTCTTTATCTTGCCACCAACCAGGAGCATCAGCGCGCCGCTTACCTGCGCGACGTGCTGGGACTCGGCGCGCTTTTCGACGGCATGTTCTACTCGGCCGCACTCGGCGCGCGAAAGCCTTTCAGCGATTTCTTCCGGCTTGCGACGCAGGAAGTCGGCGCCGCCCCTGACGACATCGGCTTCATTGACGATGTCGAGGAGAATATTGCGGCCGCCAAAGAGTTTGGCTGGAAGGCCCTGCATTGGACGCCGGCCTCAAGACTGGCTGACGCAATAGACGCCTTTACGCACGGCCATCAGGCCACGCGCTTGTAAAAGAAGGTTGTGGCGCACAGACCACCTTCAGGCCAGAGCGCATAATCGGGAATGACGCCGACACGCTCCCAGCCTAGACGTGGGTAGATCGCTTCAGCATCGCTGCCGGTTGCCGTGTCGAGGACGAGAATCGTCTTGCCGCGACGGGCCGCTTCGCGTTCGGCCATGTCCATCAGCAGACGCGCCAGGCCATGGCCGCGAGCGGAGCGGTGAACAAGCAGCTTTTTCAGATCGCCGCGATGCGGCTGGTTCGGCATCTGGGCAGCGCCGACCTGCACCGTGCCGACGATTTTGCCATCAACTTCAGCGCCGAAGAGCAGGGTGGCGCCATCGGCCACGGCTTCGGCGACACTACGCCAGTAGGGTTCGGCATCCCCAGGTGTATAGGGCTGCATGAAGCCGACCGAGGCGCCGCCATTGACGCAATCGGCAAGCACCTCGCAGAGGTCGGGAATCGCCGCGTGTGCCTCGGCGGCAGAGAGAAGACGGATAGTCGGCATGATGGTCCCCTGATAAGTGAGCGCGTGATTTAGTGATCGTCGCGGGCCAGCACGACGCAGTAGCGTGCCGGCGCATGACCCGGATTGTGAAAGACATGGCCGTCACCGACCGGCATGAAGAGACAGTCGCCGGGCTTGAGACGATGAACGATCTCGCCGACGGTCATTTCCAGCTCGCCATCGAAGAGCCAGACATGCTGGGTCATGCCGCGGCTGGCGGCATGCGGCGGGAAGCTGACGCGCGCACCGGCCGGAAATTCGACATCAACGATATCGACATCCGAGGATGTACCCGGCGGCGAGACGGCGCGGCGCATATAGCCGGTTTCGGGATCGCGCCAGACCTGTTGGTCCTGACGACGCGATAGCGGCGACGCTTCCTGCCCTTCATCGGCAAAGAACTCTGAAAGCGACAGGCCAAGCGCGGCACAGACCCTCGCCAACAGCGAAGCCGTGGGGCTCGCTTCCGCACGCTCGATGCGGGAGATCATCGCGCGGCTCACGCCGGAAGCAGTAGCGAGATCATCCAGTGTCAGCCCTTTTTCCGTCCGCAGCGTGCGAATGCGAAGGCCGATTGCCTGCTCGAGTTCCTGTTCCATTTTTCAATCCATGATTCTACTATAAGAGAAATACAGGATCCAATAATGGAATCAAGTCCTCGCAAGCAGCCTTGCTTTCACCACGGCGGCGTCGATATATGGCAGCGGCATTCAAGAGCGGAGAGCAAGATGGACGGTATTGCGCAAGGCACTGAGACGGCGGAAAGCTTCACGACGGCCGCCTGGGACCGGATCAAGCCGATCATGGCCGAGATCGAGCGATTGCCGCTGCTGGAGCGGCTTTCGGATGGCACGCTGCCGCCGGAGGTTTTCCGCCATTACATCCTGCAGGACGCGATCTACCTGAAGCATTATGCCCGCTGCCTTGCGATCGTCGCCGCCAAAGCGCCCGATAATGCGCAGGTGCTGCGCTTTCTTGGGTCGGCGCAGAAGGCGATCACCGTGGAGCAGGGCCTGCATGCCGGTTTCCTGACGCAGTTCGGCATTTCCAGCGCCGATGTGACGGCGGCCGAGCCCTCGCCCTCGTGCTTTGCCTATACGAATTTCCTGCTGGCGACGGCCTATCACAGCTCCTACGCGGTGGCGCTTTCGGCCATCCTGCCCTGCTTCTGGATCTACTGGCATGTCGGCGAAGGCATCAAGAGCCGGCCGGCGATCGAGGGCAATGTCTTCCAGGCCTGGATCAACACCTATGGCGATCCGCAATTTGCAGCCGGTGCGCGTGAAGTGATTGCCTTGACGGATATCGCCGCGCGGGCTGCTTCGCCGACAGAGCGCCAGCAGATGATGGACGCCTTCGTGCGCGCCTCCCAATATGAATGGATGTTCTGGGATTCGGCCTGGCGGCTGGAGACCTGGCCGGTCTGAGCCGCACGTCACAGTCTGCAAAATAGGGTAAACCCCGGTATAATTACCGCTTTGCGGGCGATCTGCGCGCTGCTATATGGCGCGCATGAGCACCAATTCGACGACTCCGCTATCCCATATCCGCAACTTTTCGATCGTGGCCCATATCGACCACGGCAAATCGACGCTTGCTGACCGCCTGATCCAGACGACCGGCGGCCTTGCCGAGCGCGAAATGTCCGAGCAGGTGCTCGACAATATGGATATCGAGCGCGAGCGCGGCATCACCATCAAGGCCCAGACCGTGCGCCTGCACTACAAAGCGAATAACGGCGAAACCTATGTGCTGAACCTCATCGACACGCCCGGCCACGTGGACTTCGCCTACGAAGTCTCGCGGTCGCTGTCGGCCTGCGAAGGTTCGCTGCTCGTCGTTGACGCGTCGCAGGGCGTGGAAGCCCAGACGCTCGCCAACGTCTATCAGGCGATCGACAACAATCACGAGATCGTCACCGTTCTCAACAAGATCGACCTGCCGGCGGCCGAACCCGACCGCATCAAGGAGCAGATCGAGGAAGTGATCGGCATCGATGCGTCCGAGGCCGTGCTGATTTCGGCCAAGACCGGTCTCGGCATCCCCGACGTACTGGAAGCGATCGTCCACAAGCTGCCGGCGCCGAAGAGCCCGGGCGGCGAAAAGGCGCCGCTGAAGGCGCTGCTCGTCGATAGCTGGTACGACACCTATCTCGGCGTCATGGTTCTGGTCCGCGTTATCGATGGCGTGCTCTCCAAGGGCCAGACTGTCCGCATGATGGGCACGGATGCCAAGTATCAGGTGGAACGCGTCGGCGTGCTGACGCCGAAGATGGTCAATGTGGACAGCCTCGGCCCCGGCGAGATCGGCTTCATCACCGCCTCGATCAAGGAAGTGGCCGATACCCGCGTCGGCGATACGATCACCGAAGACAAGCGTCCGACCGCCGAGGCCCTGCCCGGCTTCAAGCCGGCACAGCCGGTCGTCTTCTGCGGCCTGTTTCCGGTCGATGCCGCCGATTTCGAAGATCTGCGCGCCGCGATGGGCAAACTTCGCCTCAACGACGCGTCCTTCTCCTTCGAAATGGAAAGCTCGGCCGCTCTCGGCTTCGGCTTCCGCTGCGGCTTCCTCGGCCTGCTGCATCTCGAAATCATCCAGGAACGTCTCGAACGCGAGTTCGATCTCGACCTGATCGCGACCGCACCATCAGTTGTCTATCAGCTGACGATGACCGACGGCAGCGAGCGTGAACTGCACAATCCAGCCGACATGCCCGATGTCGTCAAGATCGCCGAGATCCGCGAGCCGTGGATCAAGGCAACGATTATGACACCGGACGATTATCTCGGCGGGATCCTGAAGCTTTGCCAGGATCGTCGTGGCATCCAGACCGAGCTGACCTATGTCGGCACGCGCGCGATGGTGACCTATGATCTGCCGCTCAACGAAGTCGTCTTCGACTTCTACGATCGCCTCAAGTCGATCTCGAAGGGCTATGCGTCCTTTGACTATCACCTCGAAGGCTACCGCGAAGGCAATCTCGTGAAGATGTCGATCCTCGTCAACGGCGAGCCGGTCGACGCGCTCTCGATGCTAGTACATCGCGCAGCCGCCGAAAAGCGCGGTCGCGACATGTGCGAGCGGCTGAAGGAGCTGATCCCGAAGCACATGTTCAAGATCCCGATCCAGGCGGCGATCGGCAGCAACGTCATTGCCCGCGAAACCATCTCGGCGCTGCGCAAGGACGTGACGGCCAAATGCTACGGCGGCGACGCCACCCGCAAGCGCAAACTTCTGGAAAAGCAGAAGGAAGGCAAGAAGCGCATGCGCCAGTTCGGGAAGGTGGAAATCCCGCAGGAAGCGTTCATCGCTGCGCTCAAGATGGGTGACGAGTAAACACCTCAGCTTTTTGACGGACGCGCATAATCGGGCACACGAAACCGGCGGCGATAGCTGCCGGGCGTCAGGCCTGTCATGCGCTTGAAGAGCCTGCGGAAAAAAGCCGGCTCTTCATAGCCGACTTGCCAGCTGATCTCATCGACCGGAGCATCCGTGCGCTCCAGCCGGCGCTTTGCATCCTCCACTCTCAAACGCTGAACATAGGCAATCGGGCTGACACCGGTTGCCTGGGTGAAGCGGCGCTTGAAGGTGCGCTCCGTCAGGCCAGCATGGCGGAACATTTCCTCGATGGGATTGGCGACCGAAAAATGGCCGGAAAGCCATTCCTGCGCCGTCTGGATCGCTGTATCGCCATGATCCCTGCGGCCCTCGAAAACGATATAAGGCGCCAGCCCATCCTGATGCCATTGCAACGCGAAGAAACGGGCAATAGCCTGCGCGGCTGAAGCACCCGCATAGCGGGCGATCAGGTACAGGACGAGATCATGCCAGGTCATGGAGGCACCGGAGGTGATCAGCTCTTCTCGCCTGCCACAAACGACGAGCACACGCTCGGGATGGACGGGCACCTGCGGAAAGCTTGTCCGGAAAGCCTCGGCATAACCGAAATGCACCGTCGCATCCATGCCGTCGAATAGCCCGGTCTCTGCCAGCAGAAAGAGCCCCGAACAGGCCGAGCAGATCAGCGCGCCACGCGAATGCATGGCGCCAACCCATTCGACAAGTTCCGGATAACGTCCCTTCTGCCATCCACGCGATGGCAGCAGAACGGAGGGCACTATGACGATATCCGTGTAGTCGAGAGACGAGATGCTGCGCTGGACGGTGATCGGCAGACGGCTTGCAAGTTCCAGTGGCTCGGCGGATGTACCGACAATTTCCACCTTGAAGGGCGCTCGGCCGCCGAGGACATCGCTGGCTGCCGGCAGAACCGCAAAGGCATTCATGACATCGAAAATGCCGCTCAGGGTCGATACCACAGCCTCGGGAATGGCCACGAGGCTGACATGAAGCGGCCTGGAAACGACTTGATCGGCGCCGGATTGCATCTCATCCCCCCCGGAAGAAACAGGTCCGCTATTTGTTTCTTTTGCCTACACCGGCATGATGATTGGCGCAAATGGCCCGCTTATGGCCCATGCCGCTCTGCCGTAATACCCCGTCTGCTGTCATTCAATTTCCATTCCTAACATTTCGACAGGAGAAGGAAATGGACCAGATAAGAAGCAACACGATCGATGCGGCCAAGCTCGACCTCATAGTCTCACGAGCAATCGGCGATCTCTCGGCCGGCTATGGCGGCGTGATGGTGAGCATCGGCCACCGGCTCGGCCTTTACAAGGCAATGGCGAAGGTGGGGCGGATCAGTTCGCACCAGCTTGCGGCAATCACGGGTTGCGCCGAGCGGTATATTCGCGAATGGCTGGGCTCACAGGTGGCAGGGGGCTATGTGATCTATGATGCGGCAAGCCACGGCTACGAACTGCCGCCTGAACATGCGCTGGTGCTGGCGCAGGACGACAGCCCGGTTTTCATGGCTGCGGCCTGGGCAATCCCCGCCTCGATGTGGGCTGACGAGGACAAGGCCCTGGATGCATTTCGCACCGGCGCCGGCATTCCCTGGGGCGATCACGATGGCAGGCTCTATTGCGGCGTGGCATCGCTCTACCGCAACGCCTACAAGGCAAGCCTTGTTGCCGAATGGCTGCCGGCGCTCGATGGCGTCATCGAGAAACTGAAGGCTGGCGCACTAGTGGCCGATGTCGGCTGCGGTCATGGTCATTCGACAGCGCTAATGGCCCAAGCCTTTCCGTCGTCGCGGTTCCATGGCTTCGATTCGCATCCGGAATCGCTCGATGAGGCCCGGCAGGTTGTTGCTGCGGCGGGAGGAACAGAGAGGGTCACATTCGAAACCGCGAGAGCGGACGCCTATTCTGGTTCAGGCTACGACCTTATTTGCTTCTTCGACTGCCTGCATGACATGGGCGACCCGCTCGCTGTCGCAAGACACGCAGCCAGAACCATCGCCCATGAGGGAACGGTAATGCTGGTCGAGCCCTATGCGAAGGATGGTGTGGAAGACAGTATCTCGCCGGTCGCGCGCATGTATTATGCCGCCTCGACGACGATCTGCTGCGCTCATGCGATCTCTGATGGCGGCCATATCGTGCTTGGCGCACAAGCCGGTGAGAAACGGCTGGCCGAGATCTTCCGGAAGGCCGGTTTCACGCGGTTCCGTCGGGCGATGGCAACCCCGTTCAACCTCGTACTCGAGGCGCGACTCTGATCCTTGCGGTCGAAGCCGAATGCCGCAGGGCTGATATCGTCAGTTCTGCGGCATCTTCTGTGCGGAGTGAAATTCCTACAGCCCCGCTACCCAGCGGTGCCATTCTTCTTCGCTTCCGCGGAAGGCATTGAGGTCGATTCGGCCTTCGACGCCATGAGAGAGGCCAGAGCCGGAATATTGCCAGAAGAGCCATTTGCGGTTCGGATAGACCTTCGAAGGATGTTCGGCGACCGCGCGTAGCCAGAAGTGATAGTTCTGGAAGGCGCCTTCGAGATTATCCGCGTAGAAATCCGGGGCCGTATAGATGATCGGTCGCTTGCCGTAGTGCTGCTCGATCCTCTCCATGAAGACCTGCATTTTTTCCAGCACGCGGGCGCGGGAGAGCTTCACTTTGCAGCTCGATTCGCCGTTCCATTCGACATCGATGACCGGCGGCAGTGCGTCCGGATCGCGCGGCACGTTGCGGATGAACCAGTCGGCCTGCTCACCGGCCGTGCGGCACCAGTAGAAGAAATGATAGGCGCCGCGCTTGATGCCGGCCTCTTTGGCGCGCCGCCAGTTTGTCTTGAACATCGGATCCAGATGATCGCCGCCATCCGTTGCCTTGATGAAGGCGAAGTTGGCGCCGCGGGTCCGGAGCGTTTCCCAGTCGATGTCGCCCTGCCAGCGCGAGACGTCGACGCCGTGGACGGCGAGTTTGCGCGGAGAGACCTTGCCAAAGTTGATCGGCTTGGCATCGCGGAAACCATAACCATAGACGCGCGAGCGGCCACGGGTCGGCGCTTCTATGGCAGGTGCCGCCGCCATGGCGAATTCGACGGGGCGTTCGCTCGGAATCGGCATACCCGGCTGCGATGTGGCTGAAGGCGTCACTGCCGAGAAGGCGCGGGACTCCGGCAGGGGCGCTTCCCAGGCGAGGCTTGCCTGCGGAGTGGCATCGGCTGCAGCAACTGTAGCCTGGGGCACAGGTGCCGGCGGCGGCGTGACAGAAGCCGTGATTTCCTTCGAAGGCTTCGGAGCAACACCAGCCGAAAGATTTTCCGGACCGGAAGCCGAAGAGCAGCCTGCCAGAGCAAGGCAGGCGACGAGGATCGCTGGGATAGCCGTGGAACGCATGGGCACCGTGACGCAAAACAAGAACCAGGGTGCCTCACCAGATCCGTGAAAACACCAATCCGGAATAGCTAATGGAAAATTATCAAAAAAGACTGAATCCGAACTTTCCGTCCGCAGATTCGGTGCCAGGCGCATTGCAACGTCTTTTGCGAGCTTCTAGACCCCTCGGATTAAAGGAGATTCCCATGACCGAGAAAGCCCGTGTGACGATCCTCTACTGCACGCAGTGCAACTGGCTGCTGCGCGCCGCCTGGATGGCGCAGGAACTGCTGCAGACCTTTACCGACAGCCTCGGCGAAGTGGCGCTCATTCCCGGCACCGGCGGCAATTTCGAGATCCGTGTCAATGGCGACCTGATCTGGGAGCGCAAGCGCGACGGCGGCTTTCCCGGACCGAAGGAACTCAAGCAGCGGGTGCGCGACATCATCGAGCCTGACCGCGATCTCGGCCATACCGACCGCGCATCGCTGGAGAGCTGACGTTCAATTATAAGGCGAATTGCAGGTCTTGTAGATGCCTTCATAGGTCAGGAAGCGATCGGTGCGCGGATTGTAGGATCGATATTCGTTCCGGCACCATTGCTGATGGCGGACCTGATTATCCGCCGAAGGCTGCAGGCGCGGTGCCGGTGGCGGACCGTAGGTCAGCCGTGGCGGCAATTGCCCGGGCGGCTGATAATAATTCGGCCCGGCTGCATTCGGTGGGAGATAGTTCGGCTGGACGTAGGCAGGGCGATGCCACTGCTGCGGACCGAAGCCGAAGCAGCCGCGATAGTCGCAGATCGTCGACTGCGTATTGAGAGGCCCAAGCGACGGCGAGGCGGCATTGGCTCCCATCAATGGCAATACGGCAAACAGACCAGCAAGAAGGATAGAGCGAAGGTCGAACATGGCGCGTTCCTTTCCAATACCTATTATATAGGGTTGAGAAATGAGCCATGCCATCCACTGATCCGTTGGGTTCGACCACAGCTTCGTGAAGCTTTTTCACAGACTGTCAGGAAAACTTCAAAAACCCTGTTGACAGTAACGAGCCGCCCCCGTACATGGCTCTCCGTCGCCCAGATGGCGGAATTGGTAGACGCGCCAGCTTCAGGTGCTGGTACCCGAAAGGGTGTGGAGGTTCGAGTCCTCTTCTGGGCACCATTCCCATTGATCCTCAATGAGATCAAACAGATACGGGATCTCCCTGTTATCTGTGCCCACCGTTGTGGTGTTCGTTCTCTGCGTCTTTATTCACCGATAATAATTGATCTCGAGCAATGCTTCGCACTGCCATATAAATGCCGATATGCCGCACTTTGATAGAACTATGCGCATCCAAGTTTACATCATCGCGTTTCTCCTCAGCGCCATCATGTGGGGCGTGACATTCGATGCTGCGAGGAACGCGTATCGCGCCGCACATACGGCTGGGTTGATGCCGAATCTGCATATTCAGCATAAGATCGACCGGATTCTCTAGGCTATTCGATCCCGTGGAGGCCTCTCCGCCCGGATCGCCGCCATGTCCCTCCAACTCATTGGCAAAAGAGCCGAAGCAGCACGCAAACGCCTTTTTCCTGCGTCACCTTCGGCGACCATTCGAAGCGTTCGAGGAATAGACTAACGTCAAACCGCAGACTTTTCAGGGGAGCGGGTCGAACCCACCCTCGGAGGGAAAAGCGTTCCCGCTGGCGGGACCAACTCACCGAAATTTTAGGAAAATTTAACCTTAAAACGTTAGAAATATTTCCAGATAGGCAAGAGCGAAACCACCTGACATGTCATCCGTAAACGAGCAGATTGAACAGTTGAATGTGCAGAAAGAACTCCGCCGAAAGGCCTTTTCCGAGAGCATGAAACTGCGCCGACAAACGCAGGTCAGGTTGAGCGAGGGGATCTTCAGCAAGGCCGAGAAGACTGACCAGATCTCGTTGGTGAACCTCAAGGCCATCGAGCAGTTCGAGCCCGACACCATCTACATACTGAACAACAATGACATCGCTCAGATTGGGCAGAAGTATGTGGGCATGTTCGCCAACGAACCGCGTGCCCATGTCTGCATCTGGGATTTCGACAATCATCATGATGTCGCGATGTCCCTGAATTTTGCGATGCTGTCCGACTTTTACGTGCCGTGCCATCCGCACAATAATGAGACTTACGCGCAGGTGACCAAGGCGATGGGACGCCCCGTAAGTGCAGCGGTCATCCAGTGGTCACGCGACTATCTGAGCGAACATCGCGATCGCCTCCTTGCCGCCACGCGTGATCCGGAACCCCTTGGACGACATATCCTCTATCCGCAATTCCCCGAGCGCAATGCGTTGCTCCAGACGCTGAACACGCATTTCAAACATGTCGGTCCGGCGGCGCGGACATATCATGACCGCACGGAGTTGGACCGGTTGGACGAATGGGCGGCGCATATGAGCCATTGGATCGTCCCGGTCCGTGGCGATCTGCCTATCCGTGTCTTTGATGCGCTGATCACCGGGGGCGTGCCAATCCTTCCAGCCAGCCTGAGGGATCTTCCCGCGCTGGCCGCTCTGCAGGAGCATCTGTTCTATTTCGAGCCGAGCGATGTGGCGGCCCCGCAGGCCATTGTCGAGGCGGCGAACGCACATTTCCGCAAGCAGGGCGAGGCCGGCGTACTCGCGCGTCACGAACTGGCCATGGCGACCAGCCACCTGGACGCGCGCGTTCAGGAAATCCTCGCGCAGATTTACGGATACCTCAATCCGGCCAATTGATCGCGACCGGGGCGCCGTCTGCTGCTGCCGAACGTTCGATGGCATCCAGGCTGCGAAGGACTTCCTCTGCCGCATCAAGTGGAGAGGGGTTGTAGCGCACGCCACGGATCAACTCGACAAAGACGCGCAGTTCGCGGGTTAGAGGCAGCTCTGGCTCATAGGTAAGGGCAACACTGTCGCCTTCGCGGATGAGCGTGACTTTCTGCGCGGCCTTGTCATCAAAGATGAGACGTCCCTTGGTGCCTGCGGCCGTGATCCGAAAGGCTGGATCAGGCGAAAGCCAGCTGGCCTCAAGGTCGAAAGGTCGCCCTTCGTAGGACAATTGTGCAGCCACGCGAAGCGGGCGCGCTCCGCCTTCAAGCGAGCGGGCCGTCGCGCGCTCTGCCGGAGTGGCGAAGATCCGTGCTGCCAGCGATAGCGGGTGCGGCAACCAATCCCAGATCACGGACGTATCGTCGCGCGGTTTGCCATTGGCGCAGAGCGCAGTTGCCGATTGGATCGGGCCGATCTCCGGCAGGGCAGCACAAAAGGCCTCTGCAGCCGAGTTGAACCGGTGCAGGTGCCCTGCAAAGATGTGGCCGCCGGCTGCACCAGCCGCCGCCTTGAGGCGCAGGAAGTCCTCGAGGCATGTGGCCAGAGGTTTTTCAATAAAGCACGGCACCCCCGCCTCAACGAAGGGGAGCGCCGAGGACACGTGATCTTTGCTCCTGTTGGCGATGATGACGCCGTCAACAGAAGCGCCGGGGCCGTTCAGCGGCACCCAGCGCACTTCGGGCAGGCTGTCCAGAGTGGCGCCAATGATGCGCGCCCAGGCACCCCGTCCGATGAGGCCTAGTGTTACCACCTATTGTTATCCGGCCTTTTTGAGCGCCGCTTCGGGCTCGAAATCGATATAGTTCCGCTCATTGCGAGCCCAGTCGATGAAGCGCGCGAGACCATCTTCGACATCCACCTCGGAGGTATAACCAAAGGTTTCCCGCGCCTTGGTGATATCCGGGCAGCGACGGTTAGGTTCTCCCGCCGGATAGGTGTCCGGATAGTCGATGCGGGTGAACGAGGCGCCCGGCAGCAGCTTGGGATACATCTCCGCCAGCTTGATCATCGAGATTTCGTTGTCCGGGTTGCCGATGTTGTAGGCCTCGCCGCACTTGCCCTCAAGCAGCGTCATCAGGAAGCCGTAGATGGCGTCGGTGATGTAGCAGAAGGTGCGCGTCTGCAGGCCGGTGCCGTGGACCGGGATCGTACGGCCATTGAGCGCCTGATAGGTGAACATCGGGATCACGCGGCGGTCGTTGTGACCCATGCCCGGACCAAAGACGTTGAACGGGCGCACGATCTTTGCCGGCACGCCGTGGTGCTCTTTGTAGATCGTGCAGAGCGTCTCGCCCAGGCGTTTGGATTCGTCGTAGCAGGCGCGCGGCCCAACGGTCGAAACGTTGCCGTGGTAATCTTCCTTGATCGGCACCGCGCGGGGGTCGGGATCGCCGTAGATCTCGGAGGAGCTGAAGAACAGGAAGCCCTCGAGGTTCTTGTTGCGTGAAGCCAGGTCCAAGAGGTTGCGGGTGCCATGCACCGCGCTCTCGATGGTCTCGAGCGGATAACGCATGTAGAAAACGGGTGATGCAATGCCCGCAGCCTGGATGATGAAGTCGATATCTTCGCGCACGGGCAGCGGATGGGTCACATCGGCCCAGACTTGCATGATGTTGGGATCGCGCACGATGCTTTCATCGAGGTTCTTGGTGCCGGTGATGTAGTTATCCACCGAGATGACCGAGCAGGGCTTGTCCAGCACGTCGTTATTCAGCTTCTGAAACACCTTGACGAAGTGCTTCCCAAGGAAACCCGCCCCCCCTGCCAGCAGGACAGTCTTCCCGGAAAACCGATGGGCATTAGCACCAAGCCGCTCGACAATACGTTGAATTTCTTTCGACATTTCTTTCCCCATTCCAGTGATCAGGAAGCTATGAGTTCAACAAGCGGAATTGGCATGTAGTAGTCATATGCATTGCTAGTCTTTTTCCGAATGTCGTCGATGTATTCGTAGGCGAAGACCACCAGCACTTCGGGCCGATAGGTCTCAAGTTCAGAGGCAGACACAACCGGGATATGCGCGCCGGGCGAGGTGCGTCCCTGTTTCAGCGGACTGTCATCGATCGTGAAGGGCAGCAGTTCGCTGTCGATGCCGCCAAAGTTGGTGATGGTCGAAAGTCGGGCAGGCGCGCCGTAGCCTGCCACCTTGACGCCCTCTTCCCGCCAGCGCTTCAAGCCAGCGACCAACCTGTCGGTCAGATCGCGGCAGCGCTGGCCAAAATCTGTCAGTGCCGCAGTGTTCAGCACCTTCAGCTCGGTCGCGATCAGCTCCGCCAACTCCGGGGCCTCGGTGCCGGCCGCCTCGCGCATCAATGTGAACCGAAGGGAGCCGCCATGCTGGGCCACAGGCTCAAGCCCGGTGATCACCATGCCGTGCTTGCCGAACAGCTGCTTCATCGACGAGATCGAGTAGTAGAAGATCCGGTCGAGGTAGAATCGCTCGAACTGCACCTGGCTGATCATGTTGAGGATATACTCGACCTCGATCACCAGCTTGCCGTCTTTCGCCATCAGGATGTCCGCTGCGCGGATGAACTGATCCGGTGCGTCGAGATGCGTGAAGACGCTGCTGGCGACGATCACATCCGCCGGGCCGTGGCTGTCCAGCACCTGCCGTGCCGAGGTTTCCTCGAAGAAGGCGCAGAGCGTTTCGAGCCCCTCGTCATTGGCGAGCTTGGAGACATTGATCGAAGGTTCGACGCCCAGCGCCCGAACTCCGAGACCTTTGAGCGGACGCAGCAACACGCCATCGTTGGAGCCCACGTCGACGACGAATTTCGCTTCCTTCAGTTCCTCGGCGAGCGCCTCGAAATGGCGGACGAGGCCCCCATTGACCGAACTCAGGTAATAATAATCCTCGAACATGAGGGATCGCGGCACCATCTCGCCAAGCTGAACATTCTTGCAGGTCTCGCAAAAGAACACTTCGAGCGGGAAGAATTTCTCTTCCTGAAAATCACTCGGTTTTGGGTATTTGTTCGCGAGGGGCTGGCGCCCCAAATCCAGAAATTTGTTCAAGATCTGTCCGTCGCACAGAGAACAACATTTCAACATTGGGAATCCTTACCGTTCGCTGCGCCATCGTGGGGAGCGTGCGCATCCCGCTGCGTTCCGGCTGCCGCGTTCGAGCTCATCGACGCCAGGCCATCACGCCTTCCGATAGCTATGTTTCTAGAGATTTAAGCTTGTGGGAAGCTTTCGAGCACCCCATCCAACTCTCGCAATATTTGCGCCTCGCTCGGAACAAAGCGCGACAGAGATCCGCGCAGCCAGGAACGGTCATTGAGGTAGTTGGCCATGAAGCCCTGCTTCGTGATTGCGAAACTTGCCGGCGACAGAATGGCTTTCGCGGCAAGAAGGAAGCGATACAGGCCCATGAATACGTCCGTCCAATCCTTGGAGGTGCCGTCGGAGGTCGCATCCGCAGCGAAGTAATTCAAGGGATAGTCGAAGAACATCGCCCTGTTCTTCTCGAGTGCCAGCAGGAAAGGCACGGCATAGAGATGCAGCGTGTCTCGGAAGGCAGCAAGCTTCCCGAGGCTTTCGATGATCAAGCTGCTCCGGTACAGAAGGCCGACATGACGGGGAACGTGGCCGAGGAAGTGCCGGCGAAACGTTTCCGGCTCGTCCATCAGCTTGGGATTGGTATAGAATGGCGGCGACAGCGTATATGTCAGCTCGGTCGCGAGCATATCTGCCGATCTGTATTCGCAATGATTGAACAGAACGGCATCGTGCTCCTGCCTGGCAGCGAGCTCCAGCAGATCAAGCGGATTGACCTGACCGCAGCTGAAAACGTCGGCATCGCCTATGCTGAAGATGAAGTCGTAGTTCCGAGCATGGTCGGCGTAAAAGTGAAACAGGTTGTCGTCGAAGCCTGACCCCTTGTTGGTTACATAGAGATCACAAAGCGGCTCGAGAATGTGCCTGGCGGCGTTGTCGGGATCGGAGTCGGCCACGACTGTCTCGAAGGCGACGAGGCCGGTATATTTGCTTCGCAGATCGATGATCTGGGAAAGCAGACGCACCAGCTGGATATCGCGCCTGTACGTTGTTATCAGGAGGCATATTTTCATGATGTTAAAGCTTTCCCGAGTGTTGTCGTAGGCAACTCGACCGGTTCTTCTGGTCCAGGCGTGCATCAGTTCGCTGGTTCCGCGCCCTCAATTTTCGCGCCTATCCAGAAAACTCTGATAGGTTTGCTTGAGACCGGCCGTCAGCGGGCGGGCATTGTTCCAGCCGAGTTCGCGCAGACGGCGAAGATCGGCAAGCTTGCGCGGCGTCCCATCCGGCCTCGTGGTGTCGAAGGTGAGTGAACCATCGAAGCCAATCGTCTTGCTCACGAGACGGGCAAGCTCGGCAATCGACAATTCCTCACCGGAACCGATATTAATCGGCACCGGGCCGGAGTAATTGCGCAGCAGGAAGATGACAGCGTCGGCAAGGTCATCCACATGCAGGAATTCCCGCAACGGCGTACCGCTGCCCCAGATCGTCAGGGATTCARCACGGTTCACCTTGGCTTCGTGAGCCTTGCGGATCAGGGCCGGTAGAACGTGGCTTGTCTCGAGGTCGTAATTGTCGCCCGGCCCATAAAGATTGGTCGGCTGGGCCGATATGAAATCGCGTCCCTGCTCCTGACGATAGGCCTGGCAAAGCTTGATGCCGGCAATCTTGGCGATAGCGTACCACTCGTTGGTCTTTTCAAGCGGACCGGTGAGCAAGGATTCCTCGCGGATTGGCTGTTCGGCGTCGCGCGGGTAAATGCAGGTGGAACCGAGGAGAAGAAGCTTGCTCACGTCAGCACGAGCAGCCGCTTCGATGATATTCGCCTCGATCATCAGATTGTCGTAGAGAAAGGCAACCGGCGAGGCGCTGTTGGCGGCAATGCCGCCCACACGCGCAGCGGCGACGATGACGGCATCCGGCTTGTTGTCCTGCAGCCAGCGTCGCGTCGCGGCCTGATCGGTGAGATCGACCTCACTGCGAGGTGTTGTCAGTACCTCGCAGTTCAGCTGCGAGAGCACCCGGACCAGGGCCGAACCGACCATACCGCGATGGCCGGCGACCCAGATCCGTTTTCCCTCTATCTGAAAAGCCGGGTTCATCCGTCAGTCCTTGTCTCGCTGATGAACCGCGCTTTGAGCCGTATTCGTCATGTGTCTTCGCTCTTAACAGGGGCGGGCAACTGAGGCGAAGGCGTCGGCCACGCGCGCAATGTCCGCTTCGTTCAGGTTATGGTGGTTGGGCAGATAGATGCCGTAGTCGTGCACCTTATCGGCGTTCGGAAGGGCGAGCCGTGGATGGTCGCGGAGCCAGAAGGGATGGCGCGCGATGTTGCCGCAGATCAGCGGCCGGCATTCGATGTCGAGCGCGTTGATATGTTTGTAGGTTTCGAGCCGGTTCTCGATGAAGGTGCCGTAGGCGAAGGACGACAGAACCTCGGTATCTCCCGACTGGGAGAAGAAGTCCGGCAGCGCCTTGCGGTAAAGGTCGAAATTGATACGGCGGCGTTCGACGATCTGATCGAGCTTCCTGAGCTGCGACCGACCGAGGAATGCCTGGAGGTCGGTGGAGCGCAGGTTATAGCCGGCATGATAGAAGGTGTAGAGGTTCTTGAACTCATCGACCCCGTTCTGCTCTGCCAGAGATTGGCGCAGTTCCGGCTTGAGATCGCGGCTCCAACCGTGCGAGCGCAGGGAAAGCATAAGCTGGTGCAGATCGGGATCGTCGGTGACGACCATGCCGCCCTCGATCGTCGATATGTGATGGCCATAATAGAAGGAGAAGCTGCCTGCCGTGCCGATCGTGCCCAGCTTGCGGCCCTTGTAGGTCGAGCCGAGCGCCTCGCAGGAATCTTCCAGCAGGATGACGTCGTAACGCTCGCAGATGTCCCTGACAGCATCCATGTCACCGGCATGGCCGAGAACGTGGACCAGGATCAGCAGCGCCGGCGGATCCGTGCGGCAAAGGTCTTCCAGATGGTTGAGATCGATACCCAGCGACTTCGAATCGCAATCGCAGAGACGCACATCGAAACCAAGCTGGAGCAGCGGCGAAACGGTGGTGACCCAGCTGACGCCGGCGGCAATCGCCTTGTTATTGCGCAGGCGGCCCGCTTCCTTGAGCGCGGCGATCATCAGGAGGTTCGCCGACGAGCCGGAGTTGACATAAACTGCGTGACGGCAATTCATCCAGACAGCGAATTCCTGCTCGAAGGCGAGTGTCTGTTCAGCCTTGGTCAGGCGGTTGCCGGCGAGCATCCATTCAGAGAGCGCCTCGAGTTCACCCTGGTCGATGGTTTCCTCTGCGAGGCGGATTGGACGATCTTGAGTAACTAAGCGGATTGGACGCCCTACGGTCATTACGATGCCTCCCTGATACGCACAGCGCGCATCACTTTCATTTCGAGATAATGGCGGGTAACTTCTGCGTAAGCGGCGCGCAGTCGCGCAGTCTTCTCGCCGGATGCGAAGGCGTCGATGGTGATCGAACCCTCGTGGAAGCGGAAGAAGGCAAGCGGTTCACGCACGTAGCCGATCGCTGGATAGCGCAGCATTGAAAGCAGCGAGACGAAAGCATCCGGTCCGACGCCGCGATATTCGTTGATCTGAAGCGGCAATCGCCCCGGATAGAGCGCGTCGATCAGAATTTGCCGGCGATAGAGCGCTGCGCCAGGCGAGATCAGCGAGCCGAGAATCTGTCTCTCCAACGCATCGACCGGATAGGTGCCAGTCGCGGGCAACCAGTCCATAAATTGGCGAAGTTTGGTGGGCAGGCCTGGGCCATCCATAACGTCGGCGCCGGTAAAGGCGAAGCCGGTTTCCGGAGTGATGACGGCAAGGCACGCCTCGATGAAGGTCGGTGCGATCCAATCGTCGTCATATTGCAGGTGGACGAATTCTCCGGTGGCGTGGAGTGCGCCTTCAAGCCAGCAGAAATGCGGCCCGAAATCACGCTCACGGCGGATGTAGAGGATGCGGTCGCCATAAGCCTCGGCCACCTTCGGCGTATCGTCGGTGGACCCGTGATCGACGACGATAACCTCGCACGCCTTCGTTTGGTTCAGGGCGCTGTCGATGGCGACAGGCAACATCCCTGCCCTGTTAAAGGTCGGAATGACGATGGAAACAGTCTCAGACATCAAAGTCTCCTAATAATTGTCTAAGCCGTGAGATATCGGCGACGAGCGTGTCCGAGCCGCCGGTCGCCCTGATATCGAGGGGCTGGGAGCTGAAACCCTGAACGAAATCGCGGATGGTTGTGCCACGGCCGGAGCCGACATTGACCGGCCCCGTTGCGGAGGAAAGGGCGAGGCGCACGACAAGCTCTGCCGCATCCTCAGCCGGCAGAAAATCCCTGACGCTGTCACCGCCCGGAAGCATGAAGGGTCGGCTCAGGTCCTCTTCTGCCAGCCGACGCTCGATGGACGGCCGAAGGAACGAACCGGTTTGCGCTGGATCGTGAATCGAGAAAACACGTGCCGCACAGAAAGCGCGGCCGGATGCCTCGCAAATGTCGGCCGCAACGCTCTCGCCGACCCATTTTGTCCTTCCGTAGAAGGAAGGTGGCGCCTTTCCGGCGTCCTCAGCTATCGGCAGGTCCGACGGCGCATAGATATGGCTCGATGAGCAGTAGAGGAACGTTGCCGGGTGCGCCTCGAGCGCCGAGAGAAGATTGATCGTACCGCCGACATTCACGGCATAGGCACGGGCAGGGTCTGCCTTGACCGATGCCACCGGCACCAAAGCTGCCAGATGAACAACCTTATCGATTGGCTGAAGGGCAGAGATCGCGGCTCGCAACGCATCGATATCCGTGAGGTCCGCCTTATTGGCGATCACATCGGCGCCTGGCGCAAATTGGGCGAAATGCCTGATAACATGCCTGCCCAGAATGCCGCCCGCCCCGGTTACCAGGACCCGCATGGACGCACCTCTCGATGAACTGCGCACCCTGCCGGGAGCCTTCGGCTGGCAGAGGTCAGGTCGCGCTTTTGCTGCATCCAATTTCCTTATTTCCCGCTGGGGCGCGTCCCTACGCGACACAACGAACACGTTAAAAAGCCGACTTCAGATGACCGGGTGGCCGCCCCCAGGATTTCCAACCACGGCAATTGACGCGAATGCCCGGCTCATGCCATCTCCTTCATGGTTAACACCAATGCCGCCTCTGCCATGCGCGAACCTTGCGCGAAAGGAATTGCCTGAGATGCATTTTATTAAAGCAAGGACGCAGAGTGATCATGGGACCGCGCTGGTGACGGTGTTCTGCGCGGTATGGCACCGCCAGAACAACAAGCTGGACCTGCTGAAGTCGCACTACATCAACCTGCGCCAGCAAAGTGTCGACGTGCGCATCATCTATATTTTCGACAATGGTGATATGCCGCCCGAATGGCTGGACGCGGACTGTTACGTCTTTTCCCAACCGCTCTCGATCTATGAGGCCTGGTCGGCAGCGGTGGCATTGAGCAATTCATTGTTCGTGATGAACCTGAATATGGACGACCGCCTGGCCACAAATGCGGTCGAGCTTCTGGTCGGAGCGGCGTGCGCATCGTCTGCTGGAATGGTTGGAGGCGAGTGGCTGGTCTGCTTTGACAATTCCCATCTGGATGAGCCTTTCAAAGCGCCGATACTGACGGCATCCGAATTTGCGCCGGACTGGCCTCCGAGGCCACGTGAACGCCTGAGGCTTGGATCGGGCACTGGCGAGCGCGGCACTTTTGGTCCGGCTACGCTGTGGAGCCCGAAGATGGTCGGGAAATATTATCCGAGCTATTTTGGCGACGGATCCCCGATCAGATCGGTCGGCGATGCGCTGTTCTGGCATGTATTCCAGCAAAAGAATCTCAAAACCATTCGCCTGCCACTGCTGATCGGGAAATATTTCTCTTCACCGTCCGATCAGGCGGAATTCCGGGCAAATCAGGATAATGAGCTGTATCAACGATACGGTCTGTCCAGTCTGTCCTTCGCCGACCGCATCGTTGGTGGCGAGGTACCGCAATTGGCATTTCGGCCCGCTGGCTAAGGTGTAGTGCCGCAGGAAGATTGCTCGCAATCGCCGTCAAGTCGCTGAACGATTGTGGCGCGGTCAGGATCTTCGGACACAATCGCAGCGCAGAAACCGCCCGGCTTTCAGCGCACCGGCTGGTAATGGCCGCGCAGCGGCACGCGGCTATCCGTCGAAATCACGCCGTCGCGTTCGCAGACATACATCAGCGTCGGCATGCCGCCAGAGCGGAAGATCTCGTCGTAGCGGCGGCGAATCTGCACCGTTTCGGTGTGGCAGTCGTAGGATTCTTCCACCTTCTTGTCTGGCCGCGCCTTCACGCCCGGAAGATCCTTGTAGGGATAGAGCGGCTGCACGGCCTGCTTACCGGAATTCTGCCAGTCTATGGCAGACGCGGGCGCAGCGGACGCGCCGGCAACAAGCGACAGCAGGACAATCGCAGCGAACCGCATCATAACCTCTTTCATGGGCACACTTCTTACGATGCCCATGTTCTGGATGTAGGAAGATTGGAGGCTGCCATCAAGCGGACGCGCGGATGGGCTTGCGGAAATAGCTTCTGATGGTCGGATGAGAAAAGAGGCCGGCGAGGATCGCAATACCGGCGCCGACAGCAAAGCCTGCAAGCAAGCCACCGATCATGCCAGCGACCATGATGACTTTCTTGCTCGGCCCATCTGCCTTCACGGGAACTTCTGCGGGGGAGACGACGCGGATATTGCTCTGGCTGAGGTTTTGCTCTTCGCTGGTCTCGCCGGAACGCTTCAAAACTGATTCGTAGAGTTCGCGGGCGGCCGTCGCCTTGCGCTGCAGCTCGTTCAACTGCACCTGCTTGTCCGAGGTCGTGGCCTGCAGGGCTTTCTGTACCGCCAGCTCCTTGGCGATATCGTCCTCGGCCTTCTTCGCCTGTTCGTATTCTGCCCTTGCCGAAGTCGCGACGCGCTGGAGTTCGTCTTTGATTTCCGCTCCGATGCTACCCAGCGAAGAGCGCGCAGCCTGAAGGCGCGGATGACGCGAACCCATCTGGCTCTGCAGGCTGCCGACGACTGCGGCCTGGGCGGCATATTGCTGACGCAGGCTGACGAGCGGCGATGTGCCCGTGGCGCCGTCCGTCTGGCTGCCTGCGACGACATCTTCGACCCGCAGATTTGCAGCGGCATCGGCGCGGGCCTTGGCCTGAATGGTCTTTTCCTGGGCGGTAACGAGCAGCGCGTTCAGGGATGAAAGGCGCTGATCGGAAATCAGATTGCCCTCGGTCGCCGCCATGTCGTTGTCGGCGCGGAAGGTTTCGACCGCCTGCTCCGCTTCCTGCACTTTCCGGCGCAAATCGTCGAGGCGACCGTCGAGTGCTGACGAGGTGGTTTCGTAGAGACCGGTCGATGCGCTGCTTTCCTCCTGCATGAAGGAGGTGACGACCTGATTGGCGAGCTTTGCGGACTTTTCCGGGTCCCGCGTCGTTGCGGCGAGCGAGACGACGTAAGTATTGTTCTCGCGCGTGATCAGCAGAGCCTTCTGAAGAGTGCCGATGATGGCAGCACCGTCTGTCCTGCCACCGGTGAATTCCGGATCCTGATCGAGCTTCATAGCATCGGCTACGCGACGCAATACGTTGCCCGAGGTCAGCAGTTGAACCTGGCTGTCGATCAGCGTCGAAATCATTTCCGGCGACGGCGCTGCATTCTGTGAGCCGCTGTCGGCAAGACCGATCTGGCGTGGATCGAAATAGAGGGCGGCAACGGCGGTGAATTTCTGCGGGATACGAGGCGCGATCACCGCACCGGCAGCGGCACCGACGAGGCAAAGACCGGCAATAATCAGGCGCCGGCTCCAGATGGCGGCAACCGCAGATCTGATATCCAGCAAGGGTCCTGCGACAACAGTTGCCTGCTCGACCACGGGTTCCGGCGTTGAAACGGTTTCGGGCACGACAGGAATATCGCCACGGAGCGGCCCGGCAGGGCGGCTTTCCGAAGCTGCCGGGCGAACCGGAAGCGGGGCGGGCTCGGGAGGCGGTGGGGGCAGAACGAAATCTGTCGGCCGGATGATCGGGCTGCGCGCACGAGTGCCTTCAGGCGCAGGCTGAGACGACTCATAACTGCGCCAGGCAGGCAAGCGGCTCACCCTGTTCCCGTCATATTGTTTCATAACACCGCATCCGCCCGGCGAGAAAGCATGGCCAAGCAGGAGCGACTTTAGAAATTCTTAGCTAACGGACCGTTAAGATGCAGGCATCGAAGCCGACGTGGCGACCTGCCGCGACCCCGCGAGGATAGCCATGAGACGGAAAAGACTGCTGCACGGGCTGCTGGTTGCCGCCGTTACGGCCGTTTCGTCCATCGCTCATGCCACCGAGGCACCGCTTTGCTATTACGGGGTCAATCTCTCCGGCGGCGAATATGGCGAACGCGGTGGCGTCTACGGCACGAACTACACCTACCCGACCGAAGAAACGATCAGCTATTTCGCGAAGAAGGGCATGACGATCATCCGCCTGCCCTTCCGCTGGGAGCGGCTTCAGCCGAAGCTCGGTGCACGGCTCGACGATGATGAACTGCAGCGCTTGAAGGATACGGTCGCGCTGGTTCGCAAGCACAAGATGAGTGTGCTGCTCGATCCGCATAATTTCGGCTATTACGACAAGGATCAGATCGGCAAGCCGCCGGCGACGAATGCAGCCTTCGCCGATTTCTGGGCTCGGCTTTCCGTCGAATTTGCCAATCACGATGGCGTGCTCTTCGGGCTGATGAACGAGCCGCATGACATTCCCGCGGCCGATTGGCTGAAAGCCGCCAATGCTGCGATCCGCGGCATTCGGGCGGTCGGCGCACGCAATCTCATCGTCGTTCCCGGTACGGCCTGGAGCGGAGCTGCAAGCTGGGAAACCGATGTGATCGGCGGCGCGAACGGAACCGTCATGCTCGGTGTGCGTGATCCGCTCGATTTCTACGCCTATGAATTTCATCAGTATCTCGACGCGGATTCTTCGGGCACGCACGAGACCTGCGAGGGCGCAAAGGCCGCGACCGATGCCATCACCAACGTGACGAGTTGGCTAAAGAAGAACGGCAAACGCGGCTTCCTCGGTGAATTCGGCGCGTCTGCCAATGCGGATTGCCTCGATGGCCTGAAGACGATGCTCACCACCATGTCCGACGATAGCGATGCGTGGATCGGTTTCTCCTACTGGGCGGCTGGAGAATGGTGGCCGGCCACCGAACCGTTCAACGTACAGCCGCGTGACACGCCCGAGCGCCCGCAAATGCGTCTGCTCGAGCAGATGGTACCCAAACATGCGCCCGACTGCGCGGCGGTAAAGCCGGCGGGAAAGTGACATGGCAGCAGTCGGAGAGACAGGTACAAGATTCGAAACGGTTGCCGATGCAACCAGCCCGGCTTCGCGTCTCGATTATCCCGTTCTGATCCTCGGGCTGCTCTCGGTTCTCTATAACGGCATCCTGGCCTTCATAAACCACAACGTCATGCCACTCTCGATGACGCATGTGGCGGCCAGCGAAGGCCTGATCATGGCGAGCGCAATCATCTACATCCTGCACAAGGGGATCTATGAGGAAGACCTTTCAGCCTTTCTGTTCATGCTCTTCACGCTGATCGTGACGATCTATGTCAGCGCGATCAACCGCATGGCCTTTATCGATCATCTCCGCAACGTCCTGATCATCTTCTGCTTCACGGGGCTTGGCGGCTGGTGCAACGAGCGGACGCTCAAACTGATCTTCCGGGTGGCCTGTTTCATGGTGCTGCTGTTCCTGATCTTCGAGATCATCAGCGTGCCCTTCTATGTCAGTATCGTGCATCCCTCGGACTATTTCGCAAACACGCGCGGGCTAAAGCCGCTCAGCTTCAACACGACCGGCCTGTTTCAGAATGCGCTCGGTTTTCCCGGCCGATTCTCCTTCGGCATCATCGACCACCGCTCCTCGTCGATCTTCCTTGAGCAGGTGTCGCTTGCCAATTTCTGCGGCGTGATCGCGGTCTACCTTATTTCGATGTGGGACCGGCTGACGCGGCTCGACCGGGCGCTGGCCATTGCGACAGCGCTGCTGATCCTGACGACCAACGATACCCGCACGATGCTCATCTTCTGCATCTGCTGTATCGGCGGTTACTTCGTCTTTCCGAAAATCCCCAAGGCCTTCAATCTGGCGCTGATGCCGCTCATCGTTTGCGCCGGCTTCCTCGTCTACATAAAGGACCCCAATGCGATCGGCGACAATTTCACCGGGCGCATCAATCTGACGATGAAGAAGCTGATGGATCTCGATCCGCTGGCGATCCTCGGGCTTTCGGTCGATAAAGTCGCCGAATTCGCCGACAGCGGCTACGTCTATCTCGTCTACGGCGCCACGGTCTTCGGAGTCATCGCCTTCTGGCTGTTCGTCTGTCTGTTTCCCGCGGGCACCAGCCCGGCGCAGAAGCGCTGCGCCCATTCACTTTCTCTTTTCATTTTTCTGAATATGATGATCGGGGGAACGGCAATCTTCTCGATGAAAATTGCCGGCCTTCTCTGGCTTGTCATCGGGTTCATGCGTTTCCGCGACACGCCACGCATCCGGCAGGATCGTCCGGCAAATGTACTGAGTTGACGAAGCGGCTGCCCGACGGGCGATCCGCAAAGCCTGTGGGAGCAAGACATCAGATGCTTGTCCAGCTGCAATATCTGCGTGCCATCGCGGCGCTGATGGTCGTTTTTTTCCATGCCATTCTGCAGCTTGCCAAGGTCAACCCCGCCATCGACGCGACCTCGTTCATTTATGGCGAAACGGGTGTCGATATCTTCTTCGTGCTCAGCGGCTTCGTGATGTGGCTGACGACAAGCGGACGAAACATGACGCCGGCCGATTTCGCCCGTAAGCGCGTCAAGAGGATCGTGCCGCTCTACTGGCTGGCGACGCTATTTTCGGCGGCTGTCGCGCTTATCGCACCGTCGCTTCTCAAGTCTACCGCTTTCGATCTGCCGCATCTCATGGCCTCGATGCTGTTCCTGCCGTGGATCAATCCGGTCGACCCGACGATGATCGCTCCCGTCATCGTGCCCGGCTGGACGCTGAATTATGAGATGTTCTTCTATTTCGTCTTCGCGCTGCTATTGCCGATCCGCGAGGACTATCGGCTGCCTGCTCTGTTCGGCGCCTTTGCAACCATCCTGATCGTCTGCCATTTGCTGCCGGAAACGACCGCCACCAAATTCTACGGCCAACCCATCATCCTGGAATTCCTGGCCGGTGCGGCGCTCGGCTGGCTCTATGGCCAGAAGCTGCTGCTGCCGCAGCACTGGGCTTGGGTTTTGCTTGCCGTCGGCTTCGCCTTCCTCTTCATCAACGAGGATCTGGTGCGGCCCGAGGATCGTTATTATGCATGGGGCATACCGGCAGTCTTCATCGTCTATAGCGCTGTTTCGATCGATTTTTCGAAACTTCCCTTTGTCCGCTGGCTCAACTATCTCGGCGACGCCTCCTACGAGATCTACATCACGCATGCCTTCACACTGGCGTTTCTCCGGATCATCGCCAATCATTTCCCGATCGGCGTGCTTCAGCAGCCTGTCATCTTCGTGATCCTATGCCTCGTGCTCTCTTCCATCGTGGGAGCGATCATTCACGAAATCATCACCCCACGCAGAAAAGTCCGGATCGCCAGCCGGCCAGCCACCTGACCTCAAAATATCAGAAGGCGAGGACGGGATTTCGAACGGCGCAGGCAGAACGGAGTTCTGCGTGGCGTGTCATAAGCTTGCGGTCATGAAAGCAAATGCCGCAGGCATGAAGGTTCGGCTTGCAATTTATTGCAGAAATGAAAGCTTGCCGGCCTGTTCGCGGCTGCGGCTTTGATCTAAGCACGGCCGGCGGCTGGAGAGAGGGAAGAGGACATGACGGACTATGTATTGACTGTAACCTGCAAGTCGACGCGCGGCGTCGTGGCGGCGATTTCGACCTACCTCGCCGAAAAGGGTTGCAACATCATCGATAGTTCGCAGTTCGACGACCTCGACACCGGCAAGTTCTTCATGCGCGTCAGCTTCATTTCGGAAGAGGGTGTGTCGCTTGCCGAGATCCGCGAAGGCTTCAAACCGATCTACGAGAAGTTCGGCATGGACGCGGAAGTACATGACGGGAGCGAGCGCCTGAAGGTGCTTCTGATGGTCTCCCGCTTCGGCCACTGTCTCAACGACCTGCTCTACCGCTGGAAGATCGGCGCGCTGCCGATCGATATCGTCGGCGTCGTCTCCAACCATTTCGAATACCAGAAGGTTGTGGTCAACCACGACATTCCCTTCCACCACATCAAGGTGACGAAGGAAAACAAGCCGCAGGCCGAAGCCCAGATCCTCGACATCGTCGAGCAGACGGGCACCGAACTCATCGTGCTTGCCCGCTACATGCAGGTTCTCTCCGATGCCATGTGCAAGAAGATGTCAGGCCGCATCATCAACATCCACCACTCCTTCCTGCCGAGCTTCAAGGGCGCCAACCCTTACAAGCAGGCCTATGAGCGTGGCGTAAAGCTGATCGGTGCCACGGCGCATTACGTGACGGCCGATCTCGACGAAGGCCCGATCATCGAGCAGGACACGGCCCGCATTACCCATGCACAAAGCGCCGAAGACTATGTGTCGATCGGCCGCGATGTCGAAAGCCAGGTACTGGCGCGCGCCATCCATGCGCATATCCACCGGCGCGTCTTCCTCAACGGCAACCGCACGATCGTCTTCCCCGCCAGCCCCGGAAGCTACGCCTCCGAACGCATGGGTTGAACCAAGGACCCACTCCTTCCAATCCTCGGCTGGCACAATCTTCCGTTGCTTGTCGGCAAGTGCTTGATTATCTGTTTCATTAGGTAATCGAATCATGCCGCGGAGGGGTGCCATGACCGACGAAGCGCTTCTTGACCGCATGGCGCTACCGCGCCCCGATGTTACCGCTTCCGAGGCCGCGGATATCCTCCTTACTCATTACGGGCTTTCCGGCACGCTGTCGGAGCTCGGCAGCCAGCAGGATCGCAATTACCGGCTCGACACGGAAGACGGCCGCTATGTGCTGAAGATCTGCCATGCCGCCTACGAGACCCAGGAGCTCGAAGCGCAGAATGCGGCGCTCCATCATCTGCGCGCCAAGGCGGATGCGCCACGTGTTCCAAACGTGATGGCTTCCACCGAGGGCCACGAGATCGTCCCCGTCAGTGTGCGAGAACAGGATTACCAGGTCCGGCTGCTCGAATTTCTCGAAGGAGATGGCCTGACGCACCGCGCCTATCTGGCGCCGGCCTCGGTCGCGGCCCTCGGCGCGCTCTGCGCGAGATTGGCGGCAGCACTTGCCGACTTCACCCATCCGGGACTGGACCGCAGCCTGCAATGGGATTTGCGCCGCGCCGGACCCGTGGCCGTGCAGTTGTTGTCTTCCATTAGCGACAGCGCCGCTCGTGACAGGATCGCGAAGACGATGGTCATGGCCGTGCGCCGCATCCAGCCACTTGCACCGTCGCTGCGGCTTCAGGCGGTTCATCATGACGTGACGGATGACAATGTCGTCAGCCGTCCCGATGCGCATGGGCGGCCTGTTCCCGATGGTGTGATCGACTTCGGCGACATCATTCGCGGCTGGCTGGTCGGCGACCTCGCGGTAACCTGTGCCTCTCTGCTGCATCAGGCAGATGGCGATCCCTTTCACATCCTGCCGGCGGTGAAGGCCTATCACGAGATCTACCCGTTGATCGAGGAAGAGCTGAAGGCACTCTGGCCGCTCATCGTGGCCCGCGCCGTCATCCTCGTCGCCAGCAGCGAACAGCAGATCTCGATCGATCCCGACAATGATTATGTCAGAGGAAATCTGGAGGGCGAACGGCACATCTTCGATACGGCAATGTCCGTGCCGTTCGAACTAATGGAAGCGGCCATCCTGAAAGCAGCCGGTCTTCATATTGCCGATGTCGATACGGCAGACTGGCAGTCGCTTCTGCCGGAGATCGATCCCGCGTCCATTGCCTATGTCGATCTCGGCGTGCAGAGCCCGCATTTTTCCGACGGCAACTGGCTGGCGGCCGACATGGACTGGCGTCTGCTTGCGCGCGCAGCGGCGGAATCGGGAACCGCGGCAACCCGCTACGGTGAATATCGCCTGTCCCGCGCCGGCCTGCACCATGCAAAAGCCCAGGCAACCTATGCGCTGCACATGGATGTCTGCCTCGCAGCCGCCAGCGTCGTTGCTGCACCCTTTGCCGGTCGGATCACCTGGTACGACCAGCATCTCGTCCTCACCGGCGGGGACATGAAACTGCATATCGACGGCATCGACCTTTCCGTCGAGGATGGAAGCGAGATCGCCGCTGGTCAGACACTCGGTACGGTCTCCGGCGAGACGTCTTCGCTCGGCGGATTGCGCCTGCAGCTTTGCAGCATCGCCGGCTTCGAACCGCCACTCTTTGCCACGCCGGAACAAGCCGAAGCGTGGTCCGCCCTCTGCCCCTCGCCTTCAGTGCTGATTGGTCCGGGCGCCGATGCGCCAAAACCTGAAACATCGGCTCTTCTCGAACTGCGGCGGGCGCATTTCGCCAGTCCGCAGAAGAATTATTATGCGCATCCGCCACGGATCGAGCGCGGCTGGAAGGAGCATCTCTTCGATATCGAGGGACGCGCCTATCTCGACATGGTCAACAATGTCACGATCCTCGGCCATGGTCATCCACGCATGGCGGAAGCGATCAGCCAGCAATGGCTGATGCTGAACACCAACTCACGCTTCCACTATGCCGCAGTCGCGGAATTCTCCGAGAGCCTCGCATCGCTGGCGCCCGACGGGATGGATGCCGTGTTCCTCGTCAATAGCGGTTCGGAAGCCAATGATCTGGCGCTGCGGCTTGCCTGGGCGCATAGCGGCCAACGCAACATGCTATGCCTGATGGAAGGTTACCACGGCTGGTCGATGGCAAGCGACGCGGTCTCCACCTCCATCGCAGACAATCCGCAAGCGCTGACGACAAGGCCGGACTGGGTTCATGCCGTCGTGTCGCCCAATACCTATCGCGGCCAGTTCCGCGGGCCGGAGTCGACTGTGGATTATCTCGGCACCGTGACGCCGGTGCTGGAGGCCATCGATACCAAGGGCGAGGGACTGGCCGGCTTCATTGCCGAATCCGTATACGGCAATGCCGGCGGCATACCCCTGCCCGACGGCTATCTGACGGAAATCTATCGGCAGGTGCGCGAGCGCGGCGGGCTCTGCATCGCCGACGAGGTGCAGGTGGGCTATGGACGGCTCGGCCATTATTTCTGGGGTTTCGAGCAGCAGGGCGTCGTGCCCGATATCATCACCATCGCCAAGGGCATGGGCGACGGCCATCCGCTCGGCGCCGTCATCACGACGAAGGAGATTGCCGCTTCGCTGGAAAAGGAAGGCTATTTCTTCTCTTCGTCCGGCGGAAGCCCGGTCAGTTGCGTTGCCGGCATGACCGTTCTCGACGTTATGGCCGAGGAGCGATTGCAGGACAATGCCCGTGAGGTAGGCGACCATCTGAAGGCACGGCTGGCGGCACTGATCGACAGTTACCCGATCGTGGGCGCAGTGCATGGCATGGGCCTCTATCTCGGCCTCGAATTCGTGCGCGACAGAGTGACGCTGGAGCCGGCGACCGAGGAGACGGCCGCGATCTGCGACCGGCTTCTGGAACTCGGCGTCATCATGCAGCCGACGGGCGATCACCTGAATGTGTTGAAGATCAAGCCGCCGCTCTGCCTGACCGAAGGAAGCGCCGATTTCTTCGCAAACATGCTGGAAAAGGTGCTTGCAGAAGGCTGGTAGGCGGGACGTTCAGCCGTTAACCAATTCGGTCTTTTCGAGGCTTTCCGATTTTTAACCAGATGTCCCATTGCCGGAATCAGACAGACTTCCTATCTCTGCCTCGGCGATGACGAGAGACCCTCGAACCGTCACACGGGTTGCACGAAAGCGTGATAGAATTCTTTCTAGAAACCGGGATGTGATGGAATGAAATTTTTCGGATCGTCGATATTTTGACACGTTTCGGAATATGTTTCTTATAGGCTATCGGCTATTTTCTACTAAGTTTGTAGACTATAAAGATGGCTTCAACGGGTCCCGGGCTCTTCCGGGATCATGCAAGTACAACGCCAACATAAGGATCGAGACATGATTGATATCGAAATTCTCGCACGAGTCCTTGGGCGATCTGTGCTTGGCAATGACCGTCCGGGCGCGCTCTCCCGCCCGAACTGTCGAATGTGACGATCGTCCCCCTTTCAACGGTACCAGACAAGTCAATTCGCCATAGCCTGCGCATCCGCGCGGCAGGAGTTCTATGTAATGAAAAAAGAAGTTATCGAATATGCAGGCATCCCTGTTGGGATCGTCATTCCGGATGAAGACCGGCTGAAATTCATCGCCGTCAAATTCCATGTCCATGACCTCGACGAGCAGCATTTCAGCTCGCCCGCCGAGGTAAAGCTGGCCATTCACGATCTGATGACCCGCCGCCACCCGAAGCCCCTTCATGCCTGACGCGGAACGCGGCTTTAATACTATCAGAGGATTTCCGACCGGCCCGGCAAAACGGGCCGGTCTTGTTTTTTGAGGGCATTTGACTTCCTATCGGCACGCTTCCCTCAAGACAGGAGACGCGCTTGTCCGATCTTCTCAATCTCCTCACCGATATCGAAGGCGTCTCCGTCGGTCACGCAACCGACCTGCCGCTTGGCTCCGGTGTCACGACTATCATCTTCGATGAGCCGGCAGTTGCCTCCGGCAGCGTGCTTGGCGGCGCACCAGGCGGGCGCGATACGGCGCTGCTCGATCCCTCCATGGTCGTCGATGCCGTCGACGCCTTCGTGCTGTCGGGCGGATCGGCCTTCGGTCTCGATGCGGCGGGCGGCGTGCAGGCGGCATTGCGCGAGATGGGACGCGGATTCCAGGTCGGCCCGGTTCGTATCCCGATCGTACCGCAGGCGATCCTGATGGATCTGCTGAATGGCGGCGACAAGGGCTGGGGCATACATTCGCCTTACCGCGAGATGGGCTATGAGGCCGCGAGGGCCGCACACAAGGGTGCGTTTGATCTCGGCACGGTTGGCGCCGGCACGGGTGCAACGACTGCTACCTTCAAGGGCGGCCTTGGCTCGGCAAGTGCAGTCAGCAGCGTCGGGCATCGCATCGCGGCGATCGTTGCCGTCAACGCTGTGGGCACGGCGACTATCGGCGAAGGCCCGCATTTCTGGGCGGCTCCATTCGAGCAGAATAATGAATTCGGCGGGCTCGGCATGCCCACGGAAATCGATCATCGATTGCGGCTCAAAAGCGTGAAAACGACAGCCACGACGATCGGCGCCGTTGTCACCGACGCGTCGCTCATCAAGGCGGAAGCGCACCGGCTTTCCATTGCCGCCCATGACGGACTGGCCCGCGCGGTCCTGCCAGCCCACCTGCCACTCGACGGCGACACGATTTTTGCAGCCTCCACCGGCAAACAGAAGCGCAACGACATGGCAAGCCTGATGGAATTGTGCCATCTGGCGGGGATCGTGATGGCGCGGGCGATTGCGCGCGGGGTCTACGAAGCAACCGCGCTTCCGGTGCCGAGCGCGCTGCCTGCATGGCGCGACCGCTATGCGGCCGGGCGCTGATTGCCTACACTACAAGAAGAGAGCCTGACGGCGGAGAACAGGTAAATGCAGATTCGGGCGCTGATGTATTTCGACGAGCTGGTGCGAACCAACTCCATGCGTCAGGCGGCCGAAAACCTGAATGTCGCCCCGACGGCCATCAGCCGGCAGATCGAGAACCTCGAATATCATTTCGGTGCGCCGCTGGTGGAACGCAGCGCGCGTGGCGTGAAGCTGACGGCGGCGGGCGAGCTGCTGGCGGCCCGTGCGGGTCGGACGCTGCGCGAGCTCGACCATGTGCTGCAGCTGATCGAAGACCTGAAGGGGCTACAGCGCGGGCGCGTCAACATTTACGCCAACGGCGCGACCGTTGCCAATCTGCTTGCGCCGGCGCTGGCAGAATTCAGCCTGAAATATCCCAAGCTGCGTTTTGCCGTGACGATCACCAGCGCACGGGCCGCAGTCGAAGCGGTCAACAGCGCCGAGGCCGATATTGCGGTGACCCTGTTTGCGCCGCCAACGTCGGGTACCAAGGTGCGGCTGCGTTCGGAGATCACTTACGATCTTATCACAGCGCCAAACCACCCGGCAGCATCACGCCAGGATATTCCGCTCAAGGAGCTCGCCGACTACGCTCTGGCACTGCCCGATCAATCCTTTGGTTTCCGCCAAGCTTTCGACGCGCTCTTCGAGAAGGAAGGGCTGAGCCTCGATCCGGTGTTCGTGACGAGTTCGCTGGAGATGCTGAAGGAACTGGTTCTGAGCGGCGCAGCCGTGACGCTGCTGCCGGCACTGACCGTTCGCCGCGAGATCGAGGCCGGCCAGCTCTGCGCCATTCCCCTTGCCGGCAAGACCGGCATCCGCACGCATGTCGATCTCTGCGTGGCACCTGATCGACAGCTTTCCTTTGCCGCAACCAAGCTTCTCGATTTCATCGAACGCTTCATGCGCGAGCGCGCCAACCGCAGGGCGGGAAGCAAAGAGTAGACCCACGGGCTTGCATTGGGCCAGGAATTACGGTGTAGCTTTTTCGGCTACACTGAGCACACAAAATCGTCATTGTGTGTGCACCCTCGTAGTGCCACTCTACTCGCAAAAGGGATCTGCCAAGCAGCGGAGCCAGACAGGGGAACAGGATGATCAAGGTTTCGCTCGCGCCGTCAGCGCGTCTCATGCGGCGTCTTTCCATGGGTGCCGCGCTTTCAGCCGGCATCATGATGCTGGCGCTGACACCCGCCGAAGCCGCCAAAACAACGCTCAATCTCGGCATGAGCGTCGAGCCTGCTGGACTCGACCCGACGATTGCCGCGCCTGTCGCCATCGGCCAGGTGACCTGGCAAAACATCTTCGAAGGCCTGGTCAGCATCGATGAGACCGGCAAGGTGCAGCCGCAACTCGCCAAAAGCTGGGACATTTCCCCCGATGGCCTGACCTATACGTTCAAGTTGCAGACCGGTGTCAAATTCCACGACGGCGAGGCCTTCGATTCCACCGCCGCCAAATTCGCCCTCGACCGCGCCCGCGGCAAGGATTCGGTCAATCCGCAGAAGCGCTTCTTCGCCTCGATCGCCTCCATCGAAACGCCCGATGCCGAGACGCTGGTGCTGCATCTTTCCAGCCCGACCGGCAGCCTGATCTACTGGCTCGGCTGGCCGGCCTCGATCATGGTCGGACCGAAGTCTGCAGCTGACGACAAGACCACGCCTGTCGGCACCGGGCCGTTCAAATTCTCCGCCTGGGCCAAGGGCGACCACGTGGAACTCGTCAAGAATGCCGACTACTGGAACAAGGATGGCGCGGCCAAGCTCGAGAAGGTGACCTTCCGCTTCATCAACGATCCTCAGGCACAGGCAGCAGCACTGAAATCCGGCGATCTCGACGCCTTTCCGGAATTTGCCGCACCGGAGCTGATGAGCTCCTTCGATGGCGACGCGCGTCTTGCGACCAAGGTCGGCAATACCGAGCTCAAGGTCGTTGCCGGCATGAACAATGCGCGCAAGCCGTTCGACGACAAGCGCGTACGCCAGGCGCTGATGATGGCGATCGACCGCCAGACCGTCATCGATGGTGCCTGGTCCGGCCTCGGAACGGCGATCGGCAGTCATTATACGCCGAACGATCCGGGCTATCAGGATATGACCGGCGTTCTGCCCTACAATGTCGAGAAAGCGAAGGCGCTGCTAACCGAGGCCGGCTATCCCAACGGCTTCACCTTCACGATCAAATCGCCGCAGATGGCCTATGCGCCGCGCAGCGCCCAGGTCATGCAGGCGATGTTGGCCGAGATCGGCGTGACTGTTAATATCGAGCCCACGGAATTTCCGGCGAAATGGGTGAAGGATGTCATGACCAGCCGTGACTACGACATGACCATCGTCGCCCATGCCGAACCGATGGACATCGATATCTATTCGCGCGATCCCTATTACTTCAATTACAAGAATCCGGCCTTCAATGACCTGATGAAGAAGGTGCAGGAGACGGCCGATCCATCGGAACAGGCCAAGATCTATGGCGAAGCCCAGAAGATCCTCGCCGAGGACGTGCCGGCGCTCTATCTCTTCGTCATGCCCAAGCTCGGCGTCTGGGACAAGAAGCTGAAGGGCCTGTGGGAGAACGAGCCGATCCCCTCCAACGTCCTCAGCAATGTTTCCTGGGACGAATAAACTGCTGATGCGGGCGGCGGACAGGGTGTTGAAGACGATATGATCGCACTGCTTTCCCGCCGCCTCGCCGGTCTCGCCATTACTCTTCTCATCGTGTCCCTGGTGATCTTCGCCGTCATGGACCTGCTGCCCGGCGATCCCGCGTCGATCATGCTCGGCACGTCGGCCAGTCCCGAAACACTGGCGGCACTGCGCCACGAACTCGGCCTCGACCAGCCATTGCTCATTCGCTACGGCCAATGGCTCGCCGGCGTCTTCTCCGGCAATCTCGGGCAGTCCTATACCTATGGCGTACCTGTCGCCGGGCTGATCGTCGAGCGTCTGGCGGTGACGCTTCCGCTTGCGATGATTGCCATCGTTCTCTCAGTGGTGATCGCATTGCCGCTCGGCGTGTTGGCAGCGGCGCGACGTGGCGGGATCGTCGATGCGATCGCCACTGTCTTCTCGCAGATCAGCATCGCCGTGCCTGCCTTCTGGGTGGCGCTGCTGCTTATCATCCTGTTTTCCTCCACGCTCGGTCTGATGCCGGCAGGTGGTTTTCCCGGGTGGGATGCCGGACTTCTGCCGGCATTGCAGGCCTTGTTGATGCCGGCTGTCGCACTGGCCCTGCCGCAATCCGGCGTGCTGACTCGCGTGGCGCGCTCCGCCGTCCTCGACACCATGCACGAGGATTTCGCGCGCACTGCCGTCGCCAAAGGACTGTCGCGCAGAACGGTGCTGTGGCGGCATATCGTGCCGAATGCGCTGGTGCCGATCCTGACCATTCTCGGGCTGCAATTCACTTTTCTCGTTGCCGGCGCAGTTCTGGTCGAAAACGTCTTCAATCTGCCAGGTCTCGGACGGCTTGCCTTTCAAGCCTTGTCACAGCGCGACATCATCGTGATGCAGGATGTCGTGCTGTTCTTCGCGGGCCTCGTCATCGTCATGAACTTCATCGTCGATCTCTCCTACCTGGCGATCGACCCGCGCATGCGAAAGGCGGCATGATGGCTCCCATCGTCTCCTCCGCCATCTTTCCACGGCGCCAAAGCTTCAGGCTTAGTCGGCGAAAGAATCTCATCGCCGGAACCATCGTCATCGGCCTTCTGGCCACCATTGCCCTGCTATCGCTTTTCTGGACGCCGCTGCCGCCGGCCAAGATGCAGATCATTCACAAGCTGCAGCCGCCGCTTGCCTTCGGCCTGCTCGGCACGGATCAGTTCGGCCGCGACGTAGTTTCCATGCTGATGGTCGGGTGCTGGAATTCGCTGTCGATCGCCGTCAGCGCGGTCGCCATCGGCGGCACACTCGGTTCCATTGCGGGGATTTCCGCGGCTGCCATCCGCGGCCCCTACGAGGCGCTTTTGATGCGCGCCTGCGACGTCATCTTCGCGCTGCCGCCGATCCTGTCCGCGATGCTCCTCGGTGCCTTCCTCGGGCCAGGACGCTTCACGGCGATCACGGCCATTGCCGTCTTCATGGTGCCGGTCTTTGCGCGCGTAACGCTCGCGACCTCGCTGCAGGCCTGGAGCCGCGATTATGTGCTGGCGGCACAGGCGATCGGCAACAGCCGTTTCACGATCTCGGTGCGGCACGTGCTGCCGAACATCATGAGCCAGATCATCGTGCATGCAGCGATCCAGCTCGGTCTCGCGATCCTGACGGAAGCCGGCCTCTCGTTCCTTGGTCTCGGCATGGCGCCGCCGGCTCCGACCTGGGGACGCATGCTGGCAGACGCCCAGACATTCCTTTCGCTTGCTCCGTGGCTGGCGATCCTGCCCGGTCTTGCTATCGCGCTCACCGTCTTCGGCTTCAACATGCTGGGTGATGGGTTGCGCGATCTGCTCGACCCGCGCGAAGCGAGCCGCTGATGTCCTCCCGAGACAAACCGCCCGAAAGACCAGACCATGCCAGATACCAATTTCACCATCCGCGAGCTCAGGCGACGCTTCAGCGATAAAACCCTCTCGCCGCTCGAATACTGGCTTGCGCTCGAAAGGCATATCGACGCCTGGGAGCCGTCGATCGCAGCGCTATACCTCTACGATCCGGAAGCGGCGCGCGAGCAAGCAAAGGCATCGGGCGAGCGCTGGATGAAAGGTGAAACGCTCGGCCCGCTCGACGGCATTCCGGTTACGCTCAAGGAATTGATCGCCACCAGGGGACAACCGGTGCCGCTCGGCACGAAGGCGGTCGAGCTGAAGCCAGCGGAAGCGGATGCGCCGGCGGCGGCGCGGCTGCGGGAGGATGGCGCTGTTATCTTTGCCAAGACGACCTGCCCCGACTACGGCATGCTTTCGTCGGGTCTTTCGAGCTTCCATCATCTGAGCCGCAACCCGTGGAATACCTCACAGAACCCCGGCGGCTCCAGCGCCGGCGCTTCGGCGGCGGCTGCTGCCGGCTACGGGCCATTGCATATCGGCACCGATATTGGCGGTTCAGTTCGCTTGCCGGCCGGCTGGACGGGCGTGTTCGGCTTCAAACCGAGCCATGGGCGCATTCCGGTCGATCCCTATTATGTCGGCCGCTGCGCGGGACCGATGACCCGGACGGTGGAGGATGCCGCCTATTCGATGGCGACGCTTTCGCGCCCAGACTGGCGCGACGGCACCAGCCTGCCGCCGAATGATTTCAACTGGATGGATCTTGCCATCGATCTCACCGGCATGCGGATCGGTCTGATGCTCGATGCCGGCTGCGGTCTTGCCGTCGATGACGATGTGAGGATATCGGTCGAAGAAGCGGCCAGGCTTTTCGAGAAAGCGGGGGCGACGATTATTCCTGTCGGACCGGTGCTGACGCGCGCCATGCTGGACGGGCTCGACACTTTCTGGCGCTCTCGTTTCTGGGGCGACATTGCCGGGCTCAGCGAAGAGCGCCGCGCAAATATTCTCCCCTATATCCATGAATGGGCGAAGGGCGGTGCCGATATCAGCGGTGTCGATGCCGTGAAGGGCTTCAACCAGACGATCGAGATGCGCAAGACCTGCGGGCGCCTGTTCACCGAGGTCGATGCGGTGCTCTCTCCTACCAATCCGATCGTCTCCTATCCGGCAGAATGGGCTTCGCCGACCAATGATCCGAAACAGCCCTTCGAGCATATCGCCTTCACCGTGCCGTGGAACATGTCGGAACAGCCGGCATCCTCGATCAATTGCGGCTTTTCGGCATCGGGCATGCCGATCGGCCTGCAGATCGTTGGGCCGCGCTTCGATGACATGCGGGTGCTGAAACTCTCGAAAGCATTCGAGGATTGGACGGGTGGCATCAAGGACTGGCCGAAGCCGCCGGTGGCCTGAAGGCAATCTCAGAACGGGCGGCGATAGCCTGTCGGCTGCTCGTAGAGCCAGCCGATGCGCTTGACGGCCGCCTCGAAATTCTCGCGCGCAACAGTCATCGTATGGCCGTTGGCGTGGATGATGGTTTCGGGATCTTCGAAAACGGCAACATGCCCTTTCCAGAAGACCAGATCGCCGCGGCGCACTTCCGAGCGCTCGATCGGCTCGCCAAGGCCTGCCGCCTGCATGTCGGTATCGCGCGGCGCGCTTCTGCCGGTCATCTGTAGGGCAAGCTGGAGGAGGCCGGAGCAATCGATGCCAAGGCCGGAGCGGCCGCCCCAAAGATAGGGCACCTCCAGGAAGCGGGCGGCGATATCGACATAGTCCTGGCCATCCAGCGCTCCAAGCGGCTGGAGATGCTTGGAGAAGATCGCAGTGCCATCGTCGAGCACCAGATAATGATTGCCGCGCGCTTCCGCTTGACCGGCAATGTGGACTCGGCTGCCCATCGACAGCACTGTCTTATACGGTTTGCGCAATTCCGGTTCCTGATAAAGGAAAGTGCGCTGCGGAACGACGATGTGAGTCGGGGCGTTGGCTGCCTCTGCAACTGCGCTTGCTGGCAGGTAACCGACATAGCCATCGGATGTAGCCTTGACCCAGCACCAGCCGTCAGCGCGATCGAATATAGTGACATCCTCGCCATAGAGCAGTTCCGTATCGATCCCGCGGGCAAGGTCCGGTTCGGGGCGCAGGGCGATGACCGGGACACAGACGTGGGCCGGCGTGCCGCTCACAAAGCGCGCCGCTTCGACCTTGCCCTCAAGGCCGGCTTCCGCAAGATCCGGGCGATAGGCATGGAGGCGGCGGTCGAGCATCGTCATGACATTCCTTTCAGCGTGGCCTTTTGAGCTGGCCTTTCAGACCGGAAGCTTGCGGCCCTGCTCGCGCACGAGGTCGCCGAGCTTTTCGAGATAGAGCGCCCCGCCAACGGTGCGCTTGATGATGACGTTGCGCCGGTCGGCATCGTCGCGGACGCGATCGACAAGGCCCATGTCCCCCATCGTATCCAGCGCACGGGTGATGACCGGTTTCGTCACGTCCAGCGTCGCGGCCAGTCCGCGCACGGTATGTGGTGGCGGCACGAGATAGATATGCAGCAGGATCGCCATCTGACGCAACGTCAAATCTCTGTCGTCGTGACGGACCTGGTTGAGCGCCACGCCATGCCAGAGGCCAAGCGCCTGCGAGGCGGTCAGTTCAATCGGCACGGCCCCTCCGGAAATCGTTACGCTAACGTTTCATTTTCCGGCAGTTACAGCGAGCAAGCAAGAGGCGGCACAGAATGCCGCCTCGCAAGGTGAATAAAATTTTAACGATCGGGTCAGCGATGGCCTTGGCGGTTCAGCGCATGCTGTGACGGATATGATGATAGAGCGCGCGGATAGCCTGCGCCTCGCCGCCTCCAGGCGAATGTGGGCGCTCGTTCGGCGCCCAGCCGTAGATATCGAAATGCGCCCAGCTCTTCGCCTTGCTGACGAAGCGCTTGAGGAAAAGCGCGGCGGTGATGGCGCCCGCCATGCCCCCCACCGGAGCATTGGTGATATCGGCGAATTTGGTACGGATATCTTTCTCGTAGCCGGCATAAAGCGGCAACCGCCAGAGCGGATCATCCGTCTCAAGGCTTGCTTCCATCAGGTCGTGGGCAAGATTCGCATCATCCGTGAAGAAGGGCGGCAGATCGGGGCCGAGTGCAACGCGGGCAGCGCCTGTCAGGGTCGCCATATCGATCAAGAGATCAGGTTCTTCCTCGTCGGCATAGGCGAGCGCATCGGCCAGGATCAGGCGACCTTCGGCATCGGTGTTGTCGATCTGGACCGTCAACCCCTTGCGGCTCTTGTAGATGTCGCCGGGACGGAAGGCATTGGACGAGATGGAATTCTCGACGACCGGGATGATGACACGCAGGTCCACCTTCAGCTTGGCATCCATGATCATGAGCGCCAGGCCCATGACATTTGCCGCGCCGCCCATGTCCTTCTTCATCAGCAGCATGGAGGAAGCCGGCTTGATGTCGAGGCCACCCGTATCGAAGCAGACGCCCTTGCCGACCAGCGTGACCTTGCGGTGTCCCTTCTTGCCCCAGCGCAGCTCCAAGAGGCGCGGCGCATCGGCACTGGCGCGACCGACCGTGTGCACGAGCGGGAAGTTTTCCTTGAGCAGGTCGTCGCCAATGATAACCGACATCTCTGCCTTGTAGTGGGCAGCGAGATCGCGGAAAGCCGCTTCGAGCTGTTCCGGTCCCATGTCGTTGGTCGGCGTATTGATGAGGTCGCGAGCGAGGAAAACGCCGGCGAGCTGACGCTTGATCTCATTGCCGTCGGCATCGCGCGGGATCATCAGCGTCGCCGCCGGGATTTTTTCAGACTTGTAACGGTCGAAACGGTAGCTGCCGAGGCCGAAGCCGAGCGCCAGGCGATTGGCTGTCAGCGGAGCCGTTTCGATGTGCCAGTCGCCGGCCGGAAGTGCGCGGGCAAGCCTGCCCGTGATGTAAGGCTGCTCAGACGGATTGGTCCCAAGGCCGAAGAGCGCGCCGCCGAGGTGACCGTCGGCTGTCGGGATCAGAAGCAGCGAACCACTTTCCGCCTTGTAGCCGGCTTTGCGTGCCCAATCGAGGGCGATCGGATCGATTGTTGCGGTCTCGATATGGGCGGGCGTGACAGCAAAGATCGGTAGCGTCGACCCACCCTTGGTGTTGAAAGGCGTCGGTCTTTCGGTGAACTGGAAGGGGGCCATGTTTGTCCTTAGAGGCGGGGGGCAGAATCACTTCTTAACGGTCTGTTAGGGTTAACAGACTATTGCTGGAGCGAAGATTGCGTCAAAACCTTTCCCTGTTCCGTTTTGAGGTCAGGCGCCGATTTCATTCAGGAACGCGCAATGCCCGTCTCGGCCTCTACTCCTCCTAAAAAGCGTGCTTTTCAAGGAACCGCCGCTGTTCTCGTCATGCTCGCGCTAGCCGGCTGCTCGACAACGACAAAGGACCGGATGACAACCGGTTCCATCCCCAAGCTCGACAAGCCGGTCGAGCAGATGGACACCAACGAGTTGCGGGCCGCCACCAACCGCGTCGGCCAGGCCTATGAGAAGAACCCGCGCGATCCGGTCAATGGCGTAAACTATGCCAACCTGCTGCGGATGAGTGGACGCGACGCGCAAGCGCTTGCCGTCATGCAGCAGGTCGCGATCGCCAATCCCGGTGATCGCAACGTGCTGGCAGCCTATGGCAAGGCGCAAGCGGCCACAGGGCAGCTTCAGCAGGCGCTCGATACGATCGGCAGAGCACAGACGCCCGACCGTCCCGACTGGCGACTGATCTCGGCGGAAGGCGCGATCCTCGATCAGATGGGCAAGCCGAACGACGCACGCCAGCGCTATCGCGATGCGCTCGACATCCAGCCGAACGAACCTTCGATCCTTTCCAATCTCGGCATGTCTTATCTTCTGACAGGCGATCTGCGTACGGCGGAAACCTATCTGCGCTCGGCTGCTGGCCAGCCCTCGGCCGATAGCCGCGTGCGCCAGAACCTCGCTCTCGTCGTCGGCCTGCAGGGCAGATTCCCCGAGGCCGAGCAGATCGCCCGCCGCGAACTCTCGTCGCAGCAGGCCGACGCCAACGTCGCCTATCTGCGCGGCATGCTTTCCCAGCAGAATTCCTGGCAGAAGCTCGCGGCGAAGGACTCCACACCTGCCGCCAGCAATACCAACTAAGTCATCTGCTGCTCAATCCGGACAGGATGAGACGCAGGCCGAGACCGGCCATGACCGCGCCCGCGGCCCTGTCGATCCAGGCCTTGGCAGCAAGATAGACTTTGCGCGGCTGCTGGGTCGAAAAGGCGAGCGCAACGATCGCATACCATCCCGCTTCGACCAGGAACACGCCAATCGGCAGTGCCAGCAAAAGCTCCACCGGCACCGTCTTGGGCAGCAGCGCCGCGAAGATACTGGCGTAGACCACGATCGTTTTGGGATTGCTCAACTGCGTCAGCATCGCTGCCGTGAAACTGCGCGCCGGCGTGCTTTTACCGGCTATGTCGCCTGAAAGCGCCAGCGGTTCGCTGGCGCCCTTCCAGATCGCGACAGCAATATAGATCAGATAGGCGCCGCCCGCGATCTTGAGAACGAGGTAAAGCCACTCGAATTGCGAGAGCAGCGCCGTCAAGCCGGCAAGGGCAAGGATGGCGAAGGTCACGCCGCCGATGCCCATGCCGAGTGCAGCGGCAAGCCCATCAAAGCGGGAACGCGAAATGGCGATGCGCGAGACGACGACGAAACTCGGGCCGGGGCTCATGGCGCCGATCATCAAAGCGCTGATGATGCTGATAAAGATGCCCAGAGATGACATGGCAAAACTCCATTCTCACACAATTCCGGATGTAAAACCGCCATGCAATTTTGCTGGAAATGCCCACCCGATCAAGGGCCGCTCGCCGATGATCGCCGTTTGTTTTGCCGTTCTTGGGAAAAGCGGGGTTTCCGGATCTCTTAATCAGAACCGATCGGCGACCTGGATGCCGGCAGGGCCAAGGATGACGGCGATCAGCACCGGCAGGAAGAAGAGGATCATCGGAACGGTCAGCTTCGGCGGCAGGGCAGCGGCCTTCTTTTCCGCCTCGTTCATGCGTTCGTCGCGGCCCTCCTGGGCAAGGACGCGCAGCGCTGTCGCAACGGGCGTGCCGTAACGGTCGGCCTGAATGAGCGCCTGGGTGACGGAGCGGACCAGATCGATCTGGGTGCGGGTCGCGAGATTCTCGAGGGCGACGCGGCGATCCGGCAGGAAGGAGAGCTCAGCGGTCGTAAGCACCATTTCTTCGGCGAGCGGCGGTGACTGTTCGCCGAGCTCTTCGGAAACCCGGCGCATGGCTGCCTCGATGGAAATACCCGATTCCACGCAGATCAGCATCATGTCCAGCGCATCCGGCCAGGCGCGCTTGATGGATTGCTGACGCTTGCCCATACGGTTGGAGATATAGATGTTCGGCGCATAGAAGCCGATATAGGCGATGCCGATGACGATGAAGATCCGGATCGGCAGGCCCTTGTCGGCAAGATTGCCGAGACCGAACATCCAGAATGCGGCAACCGCCAGGAAAAGAAACGGCAGAAGAAAGCGCGCGACAAGGAAAGTGTTCAGCGCATTTTCCGAACGCAGACCAGCCGCGCGCAGCTTGTTCATCGTGTTGTCGTCGACAAGCGCTTTGCGCAGATTGAACCGCTCGACAATTTGACGGACGGATCGATTGTTCTGGTTTCTGAGCGTCGCCTTGCTGCCAGTGTCGGCATTCATACGGGCGCGCTCGCGGGCGCGGATCTGCTCACGCTCGGTCGAGACGGCCTTCATGCGCTTGTTGAGATCGCCACGCTCGAAAAAGGGAACGGCAAGCGTGTAGAAGGTGGCAAAGACAGCGATGGCGACGAGCACCGCCACGATCATGGCGGGATCGGTCAATGTTGCGGCTAGTTCCTGCGACATGTGCCCTGCTCCCGCTAGATATCGAAATTGATCATGTTGCGCATCACGAAGATACCGATCGACATCCAGACCGCCGAAAAGCCCATGATGAAGTGGCCGCGCGGATCGGTGAACAAGAGCATCATGTATTGCGGCGACGTGAGGTAAACGAGCAGGGCAACGATGAAAGGCAGGGCGCCGATGATGCAGGCCGATGCCTTGGCTTCCATCGACAGCGCCTTGACCTTGGCCTTCATCTTCTTGCGGTCACGCAGCACCTTTGAAAGGTTGCCGATCGCTTCCGACAGGTTGCCGCCAGCCTGCGACTGGATGGCGATGACGATCGCGAAGAAATTGACTTCCTGCAACGGCATCTGATTGGTCATGCGGGCGCAGGCTTCGGGCACGCTGAGGCCGACCTGCTGCGATTCGACGATACGGCGGAATTCGCCCTTGACCGGCTCGACCCCATCGGTCGCAACGAGGCGGATCGCGTCGTTCAGCGGCAGGCCGGAGCGGATGGAGCGGACGATAACGTCGAGCGCATTCGGAAATTCATCGAGGAACTTGTTCTGGCGGCGCGAAATGAGGAAGCCCAGCACCCAGCGCGGCAGACCAAGCCCTGCGGCCACGGGGATACCGAGCATGACCGGTGTCGATGCGCCGGCAATGAAGAGCAAGACCAGCAGCACAAGTGCGAAGAACGCGCTGAAGAGATAGAAACGGGTTGGCGTGATCGGCAGTCCCGCCTGCACCAGGCGGGATTTCAGCGACAGCGTTTTCTTGGTCTTCTCGTGCTGCCGTTTTTCGAGATCCTTCAGGCTGTCCTGTACCGATTTTCGGCGCTTCGACAGTTCCTGCACGCGGTCGCGGGCAGCCTTGACCTTGGTGCGATCGACTTCGGCCGATTTGACGCGGTTGATGCGACTTGCCGATTTCTTGTCGCTCTCGATACGCGAGAACAATACGGCATAGCTCACCGCTGCCGCCGCAACAGCTGCAAGAACGACAATTGCCAGCACTGTCGGATCGATGCCGAACATCTCAATCCTTCGATTTCAGTTCCATCTCGTCGAGCGCGGCGGCGAGGCGTTTTTCTTCGTTGTAGTAGCGGGCGCGATCCCAGAAATGCGGTTTGCCGATACCGGTCGACATATGGCGCCCAATCAGACGGCCGCTCGCGTCCTCGCCTTCGATCTCGTAACGCATCAGATCCTGAGTGATGATGACGTCACCTTCCATGCCGATCACCTCGGTGATCTGGGTGATGCGACGCGAGCCGTCACGAAGGCGCTGCGCCTGGATGATGACATCGATCGAGGAGGAAATGATTTCGCGCACGGTCTTTGCCGGCAGGGTGAAGCCACCCATGGCGATCATCGATTCCATACGGCTCAGGCATTCGCGCGGGTTGTTGGCGTGGATCGTGCCCATCGAGCCGTCATGGCCGGTGTTCATGGCCTGCAGCAGGTCGAAAACCTCTGGTCCGCGCACTTCGCCGACGATGATGCGTTCGGGACGCATACGCAGGCAGTTCTTGACGAGGTCGCGCATGGTGATCTCGCCCTCGCCTTCGATGTTCGGCGGGCGGGTTTCCAGGCGCACCACATGCGGCTGCTGGAGCTGCAGTTCGGCCGTATCTTCGCAGGTAATGACGCGCTCGTCGCGGTCGATATAATTCGTCAGGCAGTTCAGAAGCGTGGTTTTGCCCGAGCCCGTTCCGCCCGAGATGATGACGTTGCAGCGGACGCGGCCGATGATCTGAAGCACTGTCGCGCCCTCAGGCGTGATGGCGCCAAAGCGCACCAGCTGATCGAGCGTCAGCTTGTCCTTCTTGAACTTACGGATCGTGAGTGCCGGGCCATCGATCGACAGCGGCGGCGCGATGACGTTGACGCGCGAGCCGTCGGGCAGGCGCGCGTCGCAGATCGGGCTCGATTCATCGACGCGGCGGCCAACCTGGCTGACGATGCGCTGGCAGATCGAAAGAAGCTGCGAATTGTCGCGGAAGCGGATTTCGGATTCGATGGTCTTGCCGCCGACTTCGATGAAGGTCTGGCCGGCACCATTGACCATGATATCGGCAATGTCGTCGCGCGCCAGCAGCGGCTCGAGCGGACCGTAACCAAGCACGTCGTTGCAGATATCCTCGAGCAGTTCTTCCTGCTCCGAGATCGACATCGCGAAATTCTTGATGGTGATGATATCGTTGACGATATCGCGGATTTCCTCGCGTGCGCTTTCGCCATCCAGCTTGGAGAGCTGCGAGAGGTCGATCGTATCGATCAGCGCGGAAAAGACCTGCGCCTTGGTATCGTAATATTCGTCCGTTCGGGCGGGCCGCTTGCGCTGCGGCGTCTGTATAGGCGGCGGCGCCACCTGCTGGCGGACAGGCTCGCGCGACGGCTCGACGAGCACCGCGGGACCGGATGGCGCTGCCGGGGCGGCAGCCGGCATCGGCGGCGGAGGAGCGGCGATCCCGCCGGCACCGGCCTTTCCGAAACCTTCATTTCCGCGTTTTCCGAACATTGATCCGATCCAATTCTACTCGTTCACTTGCGCTTCAGAAGGCCGAGCAGGCCGCCCTTCCTGGATTTCTTGATCGCCACGCGACCCGTGACGATGTGCGAGATCTGCGAAAAGGTCTCTGATGTCGGCGACTTCGGATCGACCTCGGAGATCATCCGGCCGCTATTGGCGGCGTTACCGAAAAGACCGATATCGAAGGGAATGATGGCGATCGGTTCGACTTCCAGCGGCTCGCAGAAATCTGAAATCGAGATTTCCGGCCGCTTTGGCATGCCGACCTGATTGAGAATGAGATGCGGCACCTTGTCGTTCGGACGCATCTTGCGGAGCGCATCAAGCATGTTCTTGGTGTTGCGAAGGTTAGCGAGGTCGGGAACGGCGCAAATGACGACCTCATCGGCGCTCGACAGGACCGAACGGGTCCAGTCCGACCAGGCATGAGGAACATCGAGCACCGTCACCGGCGCACTGCGCTGCAGCACATTCATGACCGGCTGGAAGGCCTGGCCATCGAAATCATAGGCGCGATCGAGAAGCGAAGGGGCAGCCAGAAGCGAGAGATGCTCCGAGCACTTGGTCAGCAGGCGGTCGAGGAAAACCTCGTCAAGACGTTCCGGCGCAAAGACAGCCTCGGCAATGCCCTGGGCCGGATCCTGATCGAAATCGATGTTCGCCGTGCCATAAGGCAGGTCGAGATCGGCCAGGATCGTTTCGGTCGAGAACAGGCTCGAGATCCCGAAGGCGCAATTGTGAGCGATGGTCGATGCGCCGACACCGCCCTTGGCGCCAATAAAGGCGATCGAGCGGCCAAGCGGCTCGGCTTCCGGATCGACGAAGATCGTCGCCATTGCGGCCATGATATCCGGCATGGCGACAGGCTGGACCATATATTCGGAAATGCCGTTGCGGATCAGATCGCGGTAAAGACCGATATCATTGTAGTAGCCGACGATGATGACCTTGGTCGAGGGATCGCAGACGGCAGCAAGTGGCGCGAGCTCGGCAAGCAGGCCCGCAGGATTCGCCCTGGTTTCAAGGATGATCAGGTTCGGGGTCGGTGCGCTGGAAAACATGTTTGCAGCCGCCGCCGTTCCGCCGCTGGTAATGCGCAGACTGACTTTCGACATGCGACGGTCATTGGCGCAGCGCTCCATCACCCGCTGCAATCCCTCGCTTTCGCAGAAAGCGTGCACGGAGATGCGCGGCAGCGGCCGCATATTTTCCAGTTCGCCCATGCGCATAGCCTCTTCGGCATGGCGGAGCTCGCTGGTATTCTTGATTTCGTAGTCGACGGTGCTCATCGTTTCATCCCGCCTGATCAGAAACCGGTCTGGCCGGAATCGACATCATCGATCGTGGTCGTGGTCGTCCGGTATTCCTGGATCGCCTGATTGCGCCGCTCGGCGTCGATCGGAGTCATGCCGCGCGGAGCGACAAAATCTTCCGGATTGGCGACCTGAGCGGCGAGGTTGTTCTGCGAGGCACAACCGAAATTGTAGTAATTCTGGTTCGTGAAGTCTGCCGAGATATCCCTCGGCCACTGACCGCACTGGGTCGTTACCGCCGTCATACCGGTGAAGCTCAAGCGTATCGGCGCAGCGTCGCGGAGACCGGTTGCTGCATAGGACGTATTGATGATCTTGTTGCTGGCAATGCCACGCGAAGCAAGTTCGGCACGAACCTGGCTGCGCAGGGCGCGAGCCGCGCCTGCATTGGCGGATCCCTCCGGAGACAGGATGTAGACCGGACCGGAAGCGCGCGACGCGTAGTTTTGCGCAAAGCCGCGAATCAACTCGCGCTGTGCAATCGTCAGGCGGCGATCGCTGGAGGCAACGGGAATATCGACCGTTTGTTCGGCTTCCGTCACGACGATCGGGTGGCGCTCCCGGTAATCATCAGGAATGCCTCCGGTCGTGAGCTGGTCACGCGGACCGGCGCAGCCGGAAAGAATTGCAACGGCGAGTGATGCAGCCACGAGCAGAGGCCTTGTCGTGCGGAAATGTATCGCGCTGCAATGGGCCATCGCCTGATCTCTGTTCGTTTTCATCGGTTCAGACCCTGCCCCGCTCATTTGTAGATAAATCCGATGGAACCATGGAACTGCGCATCGGCAACCGGCGCTTGGGAGCTGCCGTAGACCTTGTTGACGCGGTTCATGAAGAAGGCGGATGCGTCATCCGGCGGGCTGAAATTGTCATCCGGCCGATTGAGCTGATTGCGTGCCACCGGGCGCACCAGGTAGGGCGTCGCGATGATGACGAGTTCCGTTTCCTGACGTTCAACCCCCTTCTGGCGGAAGAGCGTGCCGAGAAGCGGGATCTTCGATGCGCCGGGAGTGCCGTTCATCGTCTGAGAGATGTTGTCGCGGATGAGGCCAGCTAGAGCAATCGAACCGCCCGAGGGGAGTTCGACCGAGGTCTCTGCCGAGCGGCGCTGATAGGTGGGCGCGGTCCCTGATACCGACGGCGCCGGCTCCGAGACATTGGTCTTGATCTGCAGGCTGATGCGGCCCGAAGAGAGGACCACCGGTTTGAAAGCCAGATTGATACCGTAGTTATAGGGAACGACCGTGACGTTGCCCTGGTTGTCCGTCGTCGAATAAAGAACCTGACCGCCTGAATTGAAAGTCGCGGCCTGACCAGAGATCGCGGTCAAAGTGGGTTCGGCCAGCGTGCGGACGACCTTGCCCTGTTCCAGTGCGTTCAGATAGGTCGAAATATCGTACTTGCCGATCGAGTTCTTGAAGAGTGCCGCAAGGCCACCACCGACGACGGATGTGGCCGTATCCGCCGAGGGACTACCAAGCTGGGCGACCGTCATGCCCGAGGAGTTGGTAACGAGATTGTCGAAACCGAGTTGCTTCAGGATTTCGCGACGAACCTCGGCGATCGTGACCTTGAGCGTGACCTGGTCTTCACCTTGGATCTGCAAGAGGTTGACCACCTGTGAGACCTGGCGGTTTTCGGCAAAGAGTGCAACTGCACTGTCGCCGCCGGTGCCTGACGCGGTTTCCGTACGCGTGGTGGCCTCACCGCCCTTCAGGAACGCTTCAGCGAGCGATGCTGCCTGAGTTGCATCTTGTGGCGTGCGAACGGTACCCGTCAGCACGATATTGTCAGAAACGATCTCGACCTTGATGGCGGAGTCGGGAATGAAGCGGCGCAGATTGACCTCAAGCCCGGATACGTCGCGCTCGATCTCGATATCGAGACTGACGACCTCCTCGCCGCTGGCGCCGAAAACGAAGATGTTGGTCTGCCCGACCTTCTTGCCGAATAGGTAGATGCGCCGCGACGTACGGGTTACGGCATCGGCCATGCTGGGATCGGAAACGAGAATGTCATGGGCGTCTTCCGGCAGGTCGACCACCAGCGCCTTGTTGAGGCCGAGCTTCAGACGGCGATGCGCGCCGGGACCGCCTTGCGAAATACGGATGAGGCTTTCCGAGCCGGCATTGGCCTGCTTCACTTCCAAAGGCGCATGAAAGGAAAACGGCATAACGCCCGTCGCCGCCATTGCCAGAGAAAGGCAGCCGGTCAGGAAAAGCCTGGTGCGCTGTTTTGAGTTGCCCATCTGCATTTCCCTTACTCCGGCTTCACTGAGCCGGTGGCATCCGTAACGATGGAGCCGGACTTGATGACCTGGACGATTGCGCTGCCGTTGTCGCCGCTCAGCAGGTAGTCTGCCGCGCTGGTGTCCTGCTCTTGCGCGTCGGCAACGGAGCGCAGGGCGAGTGAAAGGCGATCGGCCATCTGCTGGGCGACGGCCAGAACCTTGGTCTGGTCGGGGGTGAGTTCCAGCGTTGCTGTCGTGCCAACCGCAGCCTTGGTGCCGTCTTCCTTTTCCTCGATCTGCTGGTCGATGGCGAGAACGCGGACGTTACTCAAAACGGTTTCGGTTATATATTTGTCCGTGCCCTGCCCCTTACGCACCATGATCACGTCAACGCGGTCATTGGGGAGGATGAAGCCACCGGCACCGGTCGCCACGGAGATTTCGGTCGCTACGGCGCGCTTACCGGCAGGCAGCAGCGAGGACAGGATTCGGCTGTTGGAATCGGCTACCTTCTCGGGACGGATCGGTTCGCCCTCGAAGACGGGCAAGCGCACGACAGCGCCCTGCAGATCCTTGATAGCGTCCGGCCGATCGGTCTCGGTAATAAAGCCCTGGACAACCCCGTTCTGGGGCCAGGCTATCCAGTGGACCGCCTTCTCATCCAGTCGCGCGCCGACGGGGAGATTGGCGCTGGAAACCAAGACGTTGACGGTCGGCTCTTTCTCGATGACGGATTGAACCTTCGTGACGACGTTGCCACTACCGGCCATGTTCATCGCAAGAAGACCGGCAAGGCCGGCTGCCACCACGGCGACAGCTAGGATAATAAGGCGGGCCGGTTTCATTGATCATTCCTTAGGGCACGACGCGTTCGCCCCGCAGAATGCTCAGGAATTGGTATAATTATAGTTAATGGAACACTTACATTTTAAGTTAACGGCCGATTAATACGCCGTCATTTCAGGCTTTCCAGCGCTGCCAGAAACAGCGGCGAGGACGGAAAGGCGAGGAAGCCGCCAATCGCGATGGCAACACCATAGGGGATCTTCTTGGCGAGCAGGAGCGAATTGGGAATGGGCAGGCCGATCGCCAATATCATATTTGCCTGCGAGCGGATCAACAGGATTGCCAACGTCACCAAACCGCCGATGAAACTGACATAAACGAGAAAGGATAACAGCGCGGGATCGTAACCGAACCAGATCGCAGCCGCGCTCAGAAGTTTCGCGTCTCCGCCGCCCATCACATTGAGCGCAAAGAGTGCAAAGCAAATGCAGAACACGATGGCGGCGCCAAGTGCGTGCATTCCGATTGCAGGAAGAGCCATGCCACTCAAAGGCGCCAGCACGGCGAACGAAATCATCAGGATCAACGACACCCTGTTCGGGATCGTCATCGTCAACAGATCGGATATGGCCGCAAAAACAAGGCAGAGCGGAAAAACCAGAAGGATTGCGGCTACGATCATCTTCTCACCTGCCCCAAGTTTTCATCTGCACCAAGACAAACAGGCTCACGGCGATTCGCTCGTGAGCCTGACCTTACTAAACCAGAGCTACGCCCCAGCAATTATTACTTCACAGCGTCGTCCAGCTTGTTGCCGAGTTCGACGAAGGTAGAATTGAGCTTGCCGCCAAGCGTGGTGGCGCCAGCAACGAGGGCTACGGAAATCAGAGCGGCGATCAGGCCGTATTCAATTGCGGTCGCGCCGGATTCATCTTTCAGAAAACGGCTAAAAAGCTTGGTCATGGTTACTCCTAACTCCAGTTGATGTTCAGCACGTCCGCCAACTGTTGCCGTTGATCGGATGGCTGCAACCTACCGAATGGCCGTTTCCATCGACTTAAAGAAATGCGTTAACAAGGTGTAAACGAGACAACCGGCCCAGTCAGGGTAAGTAATCTCTTACCGCATTGCTTGCATTTCTAAGGAGTTTCCGGAAGTAATGTGTAGCATTAGCTTCCAGGCATCCAGAAACGGCACACGTTTCTGCTATCTGTCGATTCCACGCCTCATCAGAGCGTGCCGATACGGTCCAATACGTTTCGCAAACGAACATGGCAGGAAAAGCTTAAGGCTTCGTTCACCATTTTTTTCCATTCTATCTGCAATCTGCATTGCGATCGTGAAAGAGGGCCAAATGCCATCGAACGGCAAGACCGTTTTCTTTGCCTGGGTGATTGCGGCTCTCACGGCATCCGCGGCCTCCGCCCAGGAGGACATGCTGCGCGTCTATATGGACCACGCGCGCGTCCTGAAGCTCGACCGTCCGGTCAGTAAGGTCATCGTCGGCAATTCCAAGGTTGCCGACGCAACGGTTGCCGACTCCAAGACAATCGTGTTGACGGGCCGCAGCTTCGGCACGACCAATATCGTGCTGCTCGATGGCGACGGCAACGCCATTCTGGACGACCGCATTCTCGTCTCCATAGACGAGGGCAATACGGTGCGCGTCTATCGCCAGACCGAACGCTCGGTTCTTTCCTGCACGCCCAATTGCGAACAGCATTCGCAACAAGGTGAAGCCGCCGCCGCAACCAATTGATATATGCTCAGCTCACGCCTATTCGTTAAAATAGCTGCTCCGAGCTGAAACGGAAAATCAACGAACGCGGCTTAGTGTGGCGCCCGAAGAACATTTTCGGGGCCAGACTATGGCGATCAGTGAGCAGGAGACGGACAACGTGCGTACGTCCCTCCGTCTATCCAGACTTTGCGCCTTGGCACGATCGCGTGATGGTTCCGCCGCGATCGAATTCGCATTGCTAGCCATTCCCTATTTCATCATCATATTCGCCATCCTGGAAACCTTCATCGCCTTCGCTGCGGAAGAACTTGTTTCGAATGCCGTCGATACGATGAGCCGCGAGATGCGCACAGGGCAGATCACATTCGATTCTACCCGCCCGACCTACAAGACGCAGACACAGTTCCGGCAGGCCTTCTGCAACGAGATTTCGATCATCATCCGCTGCTCGCAGACCGAGGCGGCTACACCCAGCAAGCTCTATCTGGATGTACGGAGCTTCACAACTTTTGCCTCGATCCCGACGACGATCCCCCGAGCATCCTCGGATAAGTATTCCGACCTCAAGACTTCGGATTTCAAGTTCACGCCCGGCGGCCCCGGCTCGATCAACATGGTGCGTGCCTATTACCGCTGGTCCATCATTGTCGATCTCGTTCGTCCCTATGTCACAGGCCTTCGCCCTGTCGGCAGTTCCATGCCGAGCGAATATCTGATCGTCGCGACGGGTGCCTTTCAGAACGAGCAGTATCCATAATGGCGCGAAGCAGCCTTTTCATACGGTTGAGTTCAACGGCGCGGCGATTTGCACGCGACCGCCGGGGCGTCGGTGCCATTGAGTTTGCGATCATCTTCCCGGTTCTCGTCATGCTTTATCTCGGTGCGTTCGAGATCACGATCGGGCTCAGCGTCAGCAAGCGCACGACACGTGCTGCCGGCTCGATCGCCGATATCATTACCCAGCAGCAGAGCGTCACAAAAAGCTCGCTAACGGATATCGCCAAAGCCGCCCCGGCAATCTTCGCACCCTATGACAGTTCCGGTCTTTCGTTGAAGGTCACCGCAATCCAGATCGACGGCAGCGCCAATCCTACCGTTCTTTGGTCCTGGGCCCAGAGCGGTGCGGCACCCTATGCCAAGAACAGCGCGGTTTCCGATGTGCCCACGGAAATGAAGAAGGCAAACAGCTTCCTCATCCGCACCGAGCTCAGCATACCCTACACGCTGCTCGTCTTTGCTCCCAGCTTCTTGCCGGCAGAGACACGCACCATCACGATCAGCCGCAGCTACTTCTATCGCCAGCGTCAAAACGACAATATTCCCTGCGGCGACTGCTAAAGCGTAACGTGATCGCTAGGTTCCGCCGACACCCTTCAAGTCCCTGTTTGATAGATGTCGTTCTCGCAAAACCGCTTTAGGGCAAGATGCGCGGCGCTTTCGCAGCTCAAATTTGCCAAGCGGTTCCCGTCAATATATGGCTTGGCGCCAGACAGATCGTTCCAGCCATACGCTGACGACAGCAGATAATACGGGTGAAAAATGGCGCGGGCCTTTCTCTTCGTTCTGGATTCCTTCGGTGTCGGCGGAGCGCCGGATGCCGCAGCCTATGGCGATGAAGGCGCCGATACGCTCGGCCATATCGCCGAATTCTGTGCGGCAGGTGCAGCCGACCGCGCCGGCCTCCGTTCCGGCCCCCTTGCGCTGCCGAACATGTCTGCACTCGGGCTGCTGCATATTGCCCGGGCGGCCAGCGGCCAGTTTCCGGCCGGTATGCCGCTGCCGGACAAGATCTACGGTATCTACGGCGCTGCCAACGAAACGTCGCGCGGAAAGGACACGCCGTCAGGTCATTGGGAAATCGCCGGAACGCCTGTTACCTTCGATTGGGGTTATTTTCCGAGCGAGGGCGATGCCTTTCCGCAGGAACTGATCGATGCGCTCTGCCGCGCGGCTGACGTTCCCGGCATTCTCGGCAATTGCCATGCTTCGGGAACCGAGATCATAGCCCGCTACGGTGAAGAGCATATGCGCAGCGGCAAGCCGATCTGCTATACCTCCTCGGATTCCGTGTTCCAGGTCGCAGCTCATGAGGTCTATTTCGGCCTCGACCGCCTGCTCACCTTTTGCCAAATCGCCCGCAGCCTGCTCGACCCCTACAATATCGGCCGCGTCATCGCGCGTCCCTTCATTGGCCAAAGTGCTGCGACCTTCCAGAGAACCGGCAACCGCCGTGACCTCTCGGTGCCGCCTCCGGAGCCGACGCTGCTCGACCGGCTCGTCCAACATGGCCGCAATGTGCATGCGGTCGGCAAGATCGGCGATATCTTCGCCCATCACGGCGTTTCGCGGGTCATAAAGGCAAATGGCAACGATGCCCTGATGGATGCTTCCCTTGCCGCAATCGACGAGGCGGAAGATGGCGATATCGTCTTCACCAATTTCGTCGATTTCGACATGGTATATGGCCATCGCCGCGACGTGCCGGGCTATGCGGCTGCCCTCGAAGCCTTCGACACGCGCCTTACTGAAGTTCATCAGAAGCTGCGGGCCGGCGACCTCGTGGTCCTGACCGCCGATCACGGTTGCGATCCGACCTGGCGGGGCACGGACCATACGCGCGAGCGCGTGCCCATCATCGCTTACGGTCCCGGCATCAGATCGCGCTCGGTCGGTATACGGCGGACCTATGCCGATATCGGCGAAAGCATTGCGCGGCATCTCGGCATTCCCGCGGGGCCGCATGGGAGGAGTTTTCTGTGACATCGCATTTGAAGAAGGTCGAGCTGCACTGCCATCTGGAGGGTGCGGCTCCGCCTGATCTGACCGAGGCACAGGCGCGCAAATATGGTATCGACATCAGCGCCTGCCTGCAGGACGGCGCCTATGTCTGGCATGATTTCGCGAGCTTTCTGGAATGTTACGACAAGGTTTCCGAGGTTTACAAGACCGAGGAAGACTATGCGCTGCTGACGGAAACCTATCTGGAAGAACTTGCCGGCATCGGTACGATCTACAGCGAGCTCATCGTTTCGCCAGACCACGGCAAGCGCATCGGGCTCGGCGCGGACGCCTATATATCGGGTGTGTGTGAAGGCATCCGCCGGGCAAAGGCGAAAAGCGGTATCGAGGCACGGCTTATCGTGACCGGGGAACGGCATTTCGGTCCGGATAGGGTCATCGGCGCTGCGGAATATGCGGCAAAGGCCAATAATCCGCTGATAACAGGCTTCAATCTCGCCGGCGAGGAGCGGATGGGTCGCGTCGCCGATTATGCGCGCGCCTTCGACATCGCCCGCGATGCAGGGCTCGGCCTCACCATACATGCCGGTGAAGTTTGCGGCGCCTTCAGCGTTTCGGACGCATTGGACGAGGTGCGTCCCTCGCGTATCGGCCATGGCGTACGGGCGATCGAGGACGCTGACCTCGTCAGGCGGCTTGCGGACCTCGGCACGGTACTGGAGGTCTGCCCGGGTTCAAACATCGCGCTCAAGGTCTTTCCAGATTTCGTATCGCATCCGTTGCGCAGACTGAGAGAAGCAGGCGTCAAGGTGACGATCAGTTCCGACGATCCACCCTTCTTCCACACATCGCTCAAGCGGGAATACGAGCTTGCCTCGGAGGCCTTTGCCTTCAGCGATACTGAAATCGATGCTATGACGCTAACGGCCATCGAGGCTGCCTTCGTCGACGAAGAGACACGCAAGGCGTTGCTTGCCCGCCTTTAAAGGCGCGTGGGATTGTTAATGGTCCAGGCAAATCAGTCTCCGCTCTTGCAGTGGAGGCGATTTCCATGGAAGAAACAGCCGATAAGTACAAAGAATTGGAAGGTTTCCCTATGGACGGCGTCACAGTCATCGATCACCCGCTCGTGCAGCACAAACTCACCATCATGCGGCGTAAGGAAACCTCGACAGGCAGCTTCCGCCGGCTGTTGCGCGAAATTTCGACACTGCTCTGCTATGAGGTGACGCGCGATCTGGAACTGACGATGGAGACGATCGAAACGCCGATCCAGCAGATGCAGTCGCCGATCCTCGAAGGCAAGAAGCTGGTCTTTGCCTCCATCCTGCGCGCCGGCAACGGGCTCCTGGAAGGCATGCTCGATCTGGTCCCTTCCGCCCGCGTTTCCCATATCGGCGTCTATCGCGACCACGAAACGCTGCAGCCGGTCGAATATTACTTCAAGGCGCCTGAGGATGTCGCCGAGCGTCTGATCATCGTCGTCGACCCGATGCTTGCTACCGGCAACTCCTCGATTGCCGCCATCGACAAGCTGAAGGAGCGCGGAGCGCACAATATCCGCTTCCTCTGCCTGCTGGCCGCCCCTGAAGGTATCAAGAACTTCCGTGCCGCGCATCCCGACGTTCCGGTCTTCACGGCGGCGATCGACAGTCATCTGAACGAGAAGGGCTATATCGTGCCCGGTCTCGGCGATGCCGGCGACCGCATGTACGGTACCAAATAATTTCGGCTTCCTTTACCAATTCGAAAGCCTTCCAGGCCCGGGCAGTTCGTTCCGGGCCTTTTTATGTCGCCGTTAGCAACTTTTCAGCACTTATGGCTTAGCTGCTTGAAGCGTGAGGTCCCGCATGAGGCGGGGGTTATACAGGAAGGATTTCTGTTTCATGCTCATGCGTACCGTCATATTTGCCAGCATCGCGGCTGCGCTGGCAACACAAGTGCCTTCCCTGCTCACCCGCACGACGCCGCCCGGCAATACGATCTCCGCAAATTTCGTCTCGACCGAAGATAGCGCGCCTGATGCGCCGGCCACGATCGCCGACGGCGGCATGATGCGCCTGCAGGCCGATCCCCAGGGCCATTATACCGGCAATTTCAGGATCAACGGCAAGCCCGTGCAGGGGCTGATCGACACCGGCGCCACCTATGTCGCGCTGAACGAAAGCCTCGCCCGCAGGCTGGGCTTCACCGGCAACCAGCTCGATTTCCGCTATGCAGTCAATACCGCGAACGGCCAGACCAAGGCGGCGCATGTGATGCTCGATCGCATAGAGATCGGCGGCATTCGCGTTCGTAGCGTCGAAGCCTTCGTGCTGAAAGACGAGGCGCTGAGCGGCACGCTTGTCGGCATGAGCTTCCTGCAGAAGCTTGCCTCCTATTCCGTCGCTGACGGCTCCCTCAGCCTCAAGCAGTAAATTCCATCAGATACGGCCGGCGATGACAGGTGGAAGCTCCGGCTTCTCGTCTGCAAGGCGATAGTTTGCAGTAAGAGCGGCGACGGCCTTTTCGGCCGAAGCCTCGTCTGCCGCGTGAACGAGCGCGATCGGATCGCCCTCATGCACATGCGTTCCAAGCGGCAGCAGGCGGGTGAAGCCGACGCTGTGGTCGATCCGGTCGGCCGGGTGGCGTCGTCCGCCGCCGAGATCGATGACGCTGACGCCCACGTCGCGGGCGTCGCAGGCGGCGAGCCAGCCGGCGCGCGACGCCGGAACGGGCCGTTCGACGGGCGCCTTGCGCAGATAGGCATCCGGCCGTTCCAGAAGATCGGCCGGGCCGCCGAGCATATGCACCATGCGCGCGAAGATCTCCGCAGCCTTGCCGGAAGAGAGAGCATCCTGCGCCTTGCTCTCCGCCTCGAGAAGCGAAGTCGCGATACCCGACTGCACGAGCATTTCGGCGGCAAAGGCAAGCACGATCGTTTCGAGGCGGGTACCGGTCTTTCGCCCTGCCAGAAAATCGAGGCAGTTGCGGACTTCCACGGCATTGCCGGCGCTATCGGCAAGCGGTTGGTTCATGTCCGTGATCAGCGCAGATGTCTTCACACCCGCGCCATTTGCGACCTGCACCAGGGAATGCGCGAGCACGATTGCCTGCTCGGGATCGGCCATGAAAGCGCCGTTGCCGGTCTTGACGTCGAGCACCAATGTCTGCAGGCCGGCGGCAAGCTTCTTCGACAGGATCGAGGCTGTGATGAGCGGGATGGAATCGACGGTCGCCGTCACATCGCGCACGGCGTAGAGCCTGCCATCGGCCGGGGCCAAAGCGCCGGTCGGGCCTATGATGGCGCAGCCAACCTCTTTCACCACCTTGCGGAAGAGACCGGCATCCGGATTGATCGTATAGCCTGGAATGGATTCGAGCTTGTCCAACGTGCCGCCGGTATGACCAAGGCCGCGGCCTGATATCATCGGCACGGCCAGACCGCAGGCGGCGGCAATCGGGGCAAGCATCAGCGAGACGTTGTCGCCCACCCCGCCGGTCGAGTGCTTGTCTGCGACGGGCCGATCGATGCCCTCCCAGGAGAGCATGTCGCCGGAGCGTGCCATGGCGAGCGTCAGTGCGACGGTTTCGGTGCGCGACATGCCCTTGAACCAGACGGCCATGGCGAATGCGCCGATCTGGCCTTCCGACAGATTGCCGGCAGCCAGCGCCGCGATAAAGGCGTCGATATCACCAGTCGGCAGTTCCGCGCCGTTGCGCTTCTGGCGGATGATCTCCTGCGGGATCATCTCAATAGCTCGAGGCTGCCGCCGGCTTCGGCTCCGTGCCGCTGAGAACGGAGAGGATATTGTCGAGCAGGCCGGACGCGCCGAAACGGAAGGTGGAGGGCATCGCCCAGTCCGGCGTCATGATGGTTTCGGCAAGGCTCAGATAAAGGGCAGCATCCGCAACGGTCGATATGCCGCCGGCCGGCTTGAAGCCCACCTTGCGACCGCTCTCCCTGATCGCGCGGATCATGATGTCGGCCGCTTCGAGCGTCGCGTTGACGGCGACCTTGCCGGTGGAGGTCTTGATGAAATCGGCGCCGGCTTCGATCGCCAGTTCCGAGGCGCGGCGGATGAGAGCGGCATCCTTCAGCTCGCCAGCTTCGATAATGACCTTCAACAGGACAGGCGCAACGCATTCGGCGCGCACGGCCGCGACCATATCGGTAACGGCCTTCTCGTTGCCTGCCATCAGCTTGCGATAGGGGATGACGAGATCGATCTCATCGGCACCATCGGCGATCGCCTCGCGCGTTTCGGCAGCGACATCGGCGATTTCCATATCACCGGAGGGAAAATTGACAACGGTCGCAATACGGACCGGGTGGCCCTTGCCGAGCACGATGCGGGCATGGGCGACGAAACGCGGCCAGATGCAGATTGCAGCGCTGCTGCCATAGGGGGTCTGCGCGCGGGCGCAAAGCGTGTCGATCTGCTCCTGGGTGCAATCGTCCTTCAGGTTGGTGAGATCGAGAAGGGAAAGGGCGACGGCGGCCGTTTCCCGGCTGGAATGGCTGTTCATTTTCGCTTCCTCCACCGGCAATCAGTGTCCGGCAATCATTTCTTTGAGTATGGCGGCGAGACGGGCACCGCCAACCGGCGCCATATCCTTGGTTTCCTCGTGGCTGAGCTCGTTTCCGGTCATGCCGGCCCCATAGTTGGTGATTACCGAGGCTGCCGCAACCCTCAGGCCCAGCATTCTTGCGATGATGACTTCAGGCACGGTCGACATGCCGACCGCATCGGCGCCGAGAATACGCGCCATGCGGATTTCGGCCGGCGTCTCGAAGCTCGGGCCTGAGAACCACATGTAGACGCCGCTTGCGAGCGGGATGCCGAGCGTCTTCGCTGCCTTTTGCATCGCCGCCGAAAGCTCGGCATCATAAGCATTGGTCATGCCGACGAAACGATGATCGCTCTCCTGCCCGATCAGCGGGTTCATGCCGGAATAATTGATGTGGTCGGCAATCTGCATGACCGAGCCGGGCGGAATGTCCTCTTTCAGGGAGCCCGCCGAATTGGTGAGGATCAGGGCCTCGACGCCGAGGGCGTGCAAGACCTCGATCGGCAGGCGCATGGCATTGGCATCGCCCTTTTCATAATAGTGGACACGGCCGGAGAGCATGATGACCGGCACCGAGCCGAGATGGCCGGCGACGACCTCTCCGGCATGGCCGGAGACGGCGCTGACCGGGAAACCCGGCAAGTCCTTGTAAGGAATGCACACCACATCGGTAAGCTCGCTGACGAGCGAACCGAGGCCGGAGCCAAGCACGATGCCGTAGCGCGGTTTGAGCCCGCCGAGCAGAGCCGCGAGCAGATCGATGGTTGCGATCATCCGAGTTCCGTCTCGAAGCTGAAGGGAAGAAGCTCTTCCATGGTCATGGTCTTCTTCACGCCGGCTTCGTCGCAAAGGTAGATCTTCGTCTCCTTCGAGGCGAATTCCGAGATCTTCTGCCGGCACCCGCCGCAAGGCGGGCAGAGCGGCAGTTTTTCGGCGATGACGGCCATTTCGACGATCCTCTTGGCGCCACCCATGATCATGGCGCCGATCGCCGTCGGCTCGGCGCACCACCCTTGAGGGAAGGAGAGGTTCTCGATATTGGCGCCGGTATAGATTTTGCCATCCTCGGCGCGGATCGCCGCGCCGACCGGGAACTTGGAATAGGGAGCGTGCGCGAAGGCCATGGCGCCGCGCGCGGCTTCGAACAGGTCGTGAGACATATCAACGCTCCTTCGTATAGGGCACGCCGCCGGCCTTCGGCGGAATTGCAACGCCGATGAAACCGGCGAGCAGAACACAGGTCAGGATATAGGGCAGGGCCTGGAAAACCTGAACTGGTACCTCGCCAATCAGCGGTACCTGTTTGCCTTGCATGAAATTCGCCAGCGCATCGAGGAAGCCGAAGAGCAGGCAGGCGAACATGACCGGCACCGGCCTCCACTTGGCGAAGACGAGAGCGGCAAGCGCGATATAGCCCTTGCCCGCCGACATGTCCTTGATGAAGGCCGCCGATTGGGCGATCGCCAGATAGGTGCCGGAGAAGCCGCAGAGGATACCGGCGCACATGACGGCGCGGTAACGCAGCCAGGTTACCGAAATGCCTGCCGTATCGACCGCACCCGGATTTTCGCCGACAGCACGAAGACGCAAGCCGAAACGCGTGCGGTAGAGGACCCACCAGGAGAAGGGCACGGCGAGAAAGGCGAGATAGGTCAGGATGTTGTTGCCGGAGATCACGCCGGCATAGAGCGGGCCAATGAGCGGCACGTCCCTGACGGCCTCGGCACCCGGCAGAATGATCGGTGCGAAGCGGGCGTCGGGTGCAAGCTGCGGCGTGCGGCCGCCCTGCCCGAACCAGGCCTGGCCGAGCACGATGGTGATGCCGGCGATGAAGAAGTTGATGGCCACGCCCGAGATGATCTGGTTGCCGCGATTGGTGATCGAGGCAAAGCCATGCACGAGGCTGAGTGCCACCGAGCAGACCACACCGGCGCCCAAGCCTGCCCAGGCCGATCCGGTGAGATAGGCCACACAGGCGGCGGCGAAAGCCGAGCCCAGCATCTTGCCTTCGAGGCCGATATCGAAAATCCCGGCGCGTTCGGAAAACAGGCCAGCGAGTGCGGTAAAGATCAGCGGAATGGAAAGCCGGATCGTCGAGCTCAGAACGCTGATGAAAATTTCATAATATTCCATCGTCCGCTCCCTAGGCTCGCTTGAACTGCTGGTAGATGCGCACCATTGCCGGGCGGAACATGTATTCCAGCGCACCGGCAAACAGGATCACCAGACCCTGGATGACGAGGATCATCTCGCGGGTGATGTTGGGCATTTCGAAGGAGATCCAGTCGCCGCCCTGATAGAGGACGCCGAAAAGGATCGCTGCGAAGATGATGCCGAGCGGATGGTTTCGTCCCATCAGCGATACGGCGATGCCGACGAAGCCGGCGCCACCGACGAACTCCACCTGCAGACGGGCCGACGAGCCCATGACCGGATTGAGCGCCATCATGCCGGCGAGCGCGCCTGACAGCAGCATGGCGATGATGATGGTGCGCGCATGGGGCGTGCCGGCATAGGCGGCGGCTGTCGGGCTGACGCCCAGCGTGCGCATATCGAAGCCGAGCTTGCTGCGCCAGACCAATACCCAGACGAACCACGCGGCGAACAGCGCGATGATGAAGGAGACGTTGAACGGGGCCGCACCGAGCTTGGAACCGAACATGGTCATGACCCAGCTAAGCTTCGGAAGCTGCCCGCCCTCGAGGAAAGTGCGGGTTTCCGGCGCCATCTTGCCCGGCACGATCAGCACATGCACCAGCAAATAGACCATAAGGGCGGCTGCGATATAGTTGAACATGATCGTCGTGATGACGATGTGGCTGCCGCGCTTGGCCTGCAGGAAGGCGGGAATGAAGGCCCAGGCTGCCCCGAAGAGACCGGCTCCGATAACGGCGATCGGCATCGTCACATACCAGGGTACATAGTTGTCGAGCGCCAGCGCCACCAGCGCACAGCCAAGGCCGCCGACATAGGCCTGGCCTTCTGAGCCGATGTTGAAGAGGCCGGCATGAATGGCGACGGCAACGGAAAGGCCGGTGAAAATGAAACTGGTCGCGTAATAGAGCGTGAAGCCAATGCCTTCACCGCTGCCGAAGGCGCCTTCGATGAGCAGCGAGAGGGCAGCCAGGGGGCTTTCGCCGATCAGCCAGACGACGAAGCCGGAGATCAGGAAGGCAACGACCAGGTTCAAAAGAGGGATCAGACCGTAATTGATCCATCTCGGTAGTGTTACGGAAGCAGTGCTCATCGAGGCCTCACGCGGCAATGCCGGCCATCATCAGGCCGAGGGTCTGTTCACCGGCATCGGGCGTCTTCTCGCCGACGACGTGGCCGGCAAACATGACAAGGATACGGTCTGAAAGGGCGCGGATTTCGTCGAGCTCGACGGAGACGAGCAGAATGGCCTTGCCCGCATCGCGCATCTCGATGATCCGGCGATGGATGAATTCGATGGCGCCTATATCGACGCCACGGGTCGGCTGGCCGATAATCAGCATCTTCGGATCGCGCTCGATCTCGCGGGCGACGACAATCTTCTGCTGGTTGCCACCGGAAAAATTCGCTGTCTTCAGGCGCGGGTTCGGCGGGCGGATGTCGTATTTCTCGATCTTTTCCATCGCATCCTTGCGGATGGCGTCGAGATCGAGCAGCGGGCCGCGGCTGTATTCGGGACGGTGGTGATAGCCGAGTACGGCATTTTCATATTCCTCGAATTTCAGCACCAGGCCCATGTGGTGGCGGTCTTCAGGAATATGCGCGAGGCCGAGCTCACGTAGGCGGGCCGGATCGGCCTTGTCGATCGGCTGGCCGTCGAGCAGGATTTCGCCGGATGCCGGCTTGCGGATACCTGCGATCGCCTCGAGCAGTTCCGACTGGCCATTGCCGGCCACACCGGCAATGCCGACGATCTCGCCAGCGCGGACATCGAAGGAGACGTTGTCGACCATCGTCACGCCTCTGTTGTCCTTGACCGTCAGGTTGCGGACGGACAGCAAGACATCAGCGGGCTTTGCCTCGCCCTTCTGGACCCGCAGTAGCACGCGGCGGCCGACCATGAGTTCGGCGAGCTCTTCGACCGTGGTCTCGCTGGTCTTGCGGGTGGCGACCATCTCGCCGCGGCGCATGACGGAGACAGTGTCGGTGATCGCCATGATCTCGCGCAGCTTGTGGGTGATGAGGACAACGGTCTTGCCCTCGTCGCGCAGCACGCCGAGAATGCGGAACAGGTGATCGGCCTCGGCTGGTGTCAGCACGCCCGTCGGCTCATCGAGGATCAGGATCTCGGCGCCGCGATACATGGCCTTGAGGATTTCCACACGCTGCTGCAGGCCGACCGGAAGCTGCTCGATCAGCGCGTCCGGGTTGACCTCCAGGCCGTATTCGGTCTCCAGCCGCTTGAGCTCGGCGCGCGCGGAAGCAACGCCCCTTGCCAGCAGCGCGCCGCCTTCGGCGCCGAGCATGATGTTTTCGAGGACGGTGAAATTGTCGACCAGCATGAAGTGCTGGTGCACCATGCCGATGCCGGCGGCGATCGCTGCCTGGCTATCCTTGATGGTGATGGGCTGGCCGTTGACGCGGATCTCGCCGCTATCGGCCTGGTAAAAACCGTAGATGATGGACATCAGGGTCGATTTGCCAGCGCCGTTTTCCCCGATAATGCCATGGATCGAGCCCTTGGCGACGGTCAGGTTGATGTCCTTGTTGGCGTGAACGGCGCCGAATTTCTTGTCGATGCCGACAAGTTCGATAGCAGGCTGGTCTGTCACAGCAGGCTCCAAATAAGAAAAGGGCGTATGGCGAAAATCCTTGTCCGCCATACGCCCGATCTCAGTTACGACTCACTTCGGGCAGGCATTGTCCGTGGTGTAATCGTGAACCTTGACGGTGCCAGCAATGATGTCGGCCTTGGCCTTGTCGACGGCAGCCTGCATCTCCGGCGTGATCAGCGGCTTGTTGTTGTCGTCCATGGCGGCGGCAACGCCGTCTTCCTTGACGCCGAGAGACTGGACACCGGCCGTGAACTTGTCGTTCTTGGTGTCATTATAGGCGTTGTAGACGGCGAGGTCGACGCGCTTGACCATCGAGGTCAGTACGGAACCCGGATGCAGGTGGTTCTGGTTGGAATCGACGCCGATCGACAGTTTCTTGTTGTCGGCTGCCGTCTGCAGAACGCCGAGACCGGTGGCACCGGCTGCCGCGTAAACGACGTCAGCACCCTGGTCGATCTGGTTCTTGGTGAGCTCGCCGCCGCGAACCGGGTCGTTCCAGGCTGCACCGGTCGTGCCGGTCATGTTCTGGAAGACTTCGATGTCGGCCTTGGCGGCGCGTGCACCCTGCTCGTAGCCACATTCGAACTTACGGATCAGCGGAATGTCCATGCCGCCGACGAAGCCGACCTTGCCAGTCTTGGATGCCATGCCAGCGAGAACGCCGACGAGATAGGAGCCTTCCTCTTCCTTGTAGAGGACGGAGCGGACGTTCGGCTTGTCGACGACGGAGTCGACGATGATGAACTTGGTATCCGGGAATTCAGCGGCAACCTTCTCGACAGCCGAGGTCCAGGCGAAGGAAACGGCAACAACAGGGTTGAAGCCGCGGCTTGCGAAGTTGCGGATGGCCTGCTCGCCCTGGGTGTCGCCGGTCGGCTCGAAATCACGGTAGGCGATGCCGGTTTCCTTCTTGAACTTTTCAGCACCGTTGAAAGCAGCTTCGTTGAAGGACTTATCGAACTTCCCGCCGGTGCCGTAAACGAGAGCCGGCTTGATGTCGGCGGCAAGCGCCGTCGTCGACATCGCTGCCACGGCAAGGAGGGTGAGAAGGGATTTTTTCATGAGTTTGCAGCCCTGTTGTTGCTATTTGTTTGGGGTCCTCCCGCAAGCCTTTTTCAGGCATGTCTGCGGAACCACCGACCTCCCCCCGGAGGCCTGGCTGCCTGCATCCTTGCATGGCTCCGCAAAAAATTCACGAGAAATTTTTCGGTTGGTAAAGATTTGCCATTATTGCCGAAAATCAATCCACAGGTCCTGAATTCTGGGCAAATCGACCGCTAAAATGCGGATTTTCTAACCAGTGGCCTGGCGGCATCGGGCTCATCATCCCGCCATTTCGGGAACTGCCGATTGCACTTTTTCACACCCTCCAGCTCTTCAGCTATGCGGTAAAGCGGCCGGCCACGGGCGGCTTCTTGTAGCCAACCATCCACAGGATGAGCGACAGCACCAGAAACACGGCAAAGGCCGGCTGCAGCATGAGCCACTGGAAGATGAAAGCGTAGAAACGCGGATGGACATAATAGGAAACGGAAGACTGGAGCGCGGTAAGCGTCGAGGGGCTGACATCCTGCCATGCATCCGACATCGGGGTCATGAGCACTTGCGAGGATGCAACGGACTGAATGGAATCGATGGTTCCGGCAATGACCGCAACTGCCAGCGCAAACAGGCTGGCAAGACGCAACAAGAAACGCATCAAATCCTCCGATGACGGGTGTGCCTTGATGTCCGGCGAGCCGCGCCAATCTCCACTCAAACCTAGAGATAGGCTCGGAGCAGACACAGCGCAATGGACGGCATGCGCGCAGTTTTATCGGAAGAAGTCAAAAAACTGTTAGATTTGGGTTGATCGGCAAAAATTCTTGGGTATATATCGCGCCGTTCCGACGATTTGCTCCTCTCCAAGGCGCGAACGCCCAAAAAGGACAGGTGGCCGAGTGGTTTAAGGCGCACGCCTGGAACGCGTGTGTACGTGAAAGCGTACCGTGGGTTCGAATCCCACCTTGTCCGCCATTTTTCATCTAACTACCTGTCTTCCCTTATCCTTTTCTGATTCCCGGTTGGGGGTGACCCCGGAATTGATCCCAGTAACGCAATGGCTTCGCCTCGTCGCTTCAAACGCACAAACTCTGCGGCCGCGTTAACGCCAACATTTTTCATGCAAACAAATCCTTGACGGTTCTTTAGCTTCGCCTAATGTGTTCTCTTTATGTTCCGTTGATTGGCCGCAACCTTGTCCGATCAGCGCAAAGCAGGGCCGAGCTCAGAGCGGAGGGAAAAGCATGTGCGGGAGAGTGTTCGTCAAATCCGATCTGGTCACGCTGATGCAGGCTTTTGCCTTTGCCGGCAGAGAAGGTGCACTCGGCATGGCAAACCAGTTTCCGCGCTACAACGGCGCTCCGAGCCTGGATTACCCTATCATCATCATGGATGTTGACCGGAACAACAACATGGGCGCCAACTTCGCACCGGCGCAATGGGGGCTGAAGCCGGCCTGGTGGAAAGCCGGGATGCCTACGCCGGTCAACGCAAAATGCGAAGAAGTTGCCGACAAGCCAATGTTCCGGAATGCTTACCAGAGCAGCCGCTGCCTCGTGCCGATCGACGGGTATTTTGAATGGAAAAAACTCGAACCTTCGGGAAAGAAGAAGCAGGCCTATGCAATCGCGATGAAGAGCGGGCAGCCTTTTGCTCTCGCCGGCCTCTGGGAGAGGTGGCGCGATCCAAAAACCGATTTGCAGGTTCGGACTTTTACCATCCTCACCTGCGCCGCCAACGAAATGATGTCGACTATCCACGACCGTATGCCTGTTATCCTGCATGAAAAGGACTATCAGCGCTGGCTATCCGACGTGCCGCCGCCGCATGATTTGATGACGCAGTTTCCAAGCGAACTAATGACCATGTGGCCGATCGGACCCAACGTCGGCAATCCAAGGAATGACCAGCCCGATATCATCGAGGAGATCGACCCTGATCCAGAGCCGTCTTTCCTATAGTCGGCGGCGAAACAAATCTCAGCATTGTTGAGGCGCGGCTTAATTGCGCGAGGTGTCGATGTCCGAACTTCTCCCTGCCCCATCAACGATGATATCCGCCTGCACATCCCGCCGGCCAAGTTCGGCGGCGCGACGAAATTCGTGGGCTTCTCCACAACTCGACCCTAACGCGATAGGTTGGTCCACATTTTCATTGCCAACGACACAGAGGGGAGACCAGCAATGGCGAATTTCAAGGCTGAAGACGAAGCGATCGGAACGATCATCCTGGTGGAGGAACTGTTTCAAACCATGGTCAAGTCCGGCATCCTGCCTGCATCCGTTATGGCGGATGTCGTGCGCGGCGCAGTTGCGAGGCTGGATACGACCGATCATTTCGGCGCGGGTGCGGCTGTCCGCCACTATTTCGAAAGCTGGCTGTCGAAGTAGATAATCTTATCTGCTGCATAGGGTGCCGCAGTTTTCAACTGCTCTATAGCGAATGTCAGATCAATGCCTGTCATGTCACAATCTGACATTTCCCACACCGCGCATGGGCAAACTTGTGCCAGTTATGCGTCCTATGCGCGGCGGTAGTTGAAAGCCCCACCGCCAGGATGGGATTGGCTGCCGCGGTGGACATCCATCCCCAAGAAGGCCTCCGTGCGGCCTAGCGCGGTCGCCTTCGCAATGTCTTTGCTTGAAGACACCAAAAATGGACTGCGCGTTTAAATATTGGGCGCTTTGAGGCCCGCGATCGGTAAGGCTTGGCAAAGCAAAAGCCGGTAACGATCCTATGTGGCGCGATCCGGAGCGAGAGGGGCGGCAAGGGCTGCTGCCCGCCGGGACGCGACCATGCGGGGACCTACCATGAAGAAGCTCATCATTGCCGCAGCCTTTGCGGCATTCCTGCCTGTGATTGCCCAGGCGGAAACGCTGGAATTTCCGAGCGACGATCCGGTCGCGACCGTCACTATTCCCGACAATTGGGGGCCGAAGGAGACGGAGACCGGCATCGATGCCCAGTCCGAGGATTCGGCGATCTATCTTTCAATCGACGTTGCCGATGAAAAGACCAGCGACAAGATCATCGACGAGGCCTTCGCCTTCCTGCAGAAGAACGGCGTCGCCATCGAGGAGAAGACCCAGAAGGAATCCGAAGCCGAAATCAACGGCATGAAGATGAAAACCTTCGACTGGGACGGCAGTGACAAGGAAGGCCCGGTCAATATCGGCGTCGCCGTCCTTTCGCCTTCTGAGGGCAAGCTGCTCCTGATCACCTATTGGGGCACCAAGGGCAAGCAGGACGCTCATGACGACGAGCTGATCGCCATCATCAGCTCGCTGAAGCCGGCCGGCTGATTTTGAGATGAGGCGCTGCCGGCAAGGCGGCGCCTTTCTTCATTCGGGAACAAGAGCGCAACGGCACAGTTCCCTTTGCATGACAAAAACAAGGGCAAAAACAGGCACGATCCGCATCGGCATATCGGGATGGACCTATGCGCCCTGGCGCGGTGTCTTCTATCCCAAGGGATTGGCTGGGAAGAGCGAGCTTGCCTATGCCTCGCGGCAATTTCCTTCCATCGAGATCAACGGCACATTTTACGGGCTGCAGAAGCCGGATGTCTTCGCCAGCTGGCGCGATGAAACACCCGATGGTTTCGTCTTTTCGGTCAAGGGCTCGCGCTACATCACCCATCTCAAACGCCTGCGCGACATCGAAACGCCGCTTGCCAATTTCCTCGCCTCCGGCCTCATGCGACTAGGCCCGAAACTCGGGCCGATCCTCTGGCAATTTCCGCCAGGCCTGACATTCGATGCCGATCTCTTCGCAAATTTCCTGGCAATGCTACCCGAGAATACGGATGCTGCGGCCGACATCGCGAAACGGCATGACGAACGGCTTGACGGCCGCGCCTGGACGAAGAGCGAGACGAGGCAGCCGATGCGCCATGCGCTGGAAATCCGCCACGACAGTTTCCGCGCACCCGAATTCATCGAACTGCTGCGCAAGCACAAGGTCGGGCTGGTGGTGGCCGATACGGTGGAATGGCCGCTGCTGATGGATGTGACGGCGGATTTCATCTATTGCCGCCTGCACGGATCGGAGCAGCTTTACGTCAGCGGTTATAGCGGTGAGGCGCTTGATCGCTGGGCCCGGCGCATCGATGCGTGGACGCATGGAATGGAGCCAGATGATGCCGACCGCATCAAGCCGCCGCTGAAACGCTCGGCGAGCGGGCGCGACGTCTATGTCTACTTCGACAACGACGTGAAGGTACACGCGCCGGCCGATGCCCGTTCACTCGCCGACAAGCTCGGCGTCGCCCGGCCGCCGGATGATGGTCTTGTCGTCAAGCCGAAAAGCCGGGGCGGCAGGACGGCGGTCGAGGAGCCGCGCCGGCACTGGCCGGCGCTGCGGTCGACGATTTAGACCAGCACGGCCTGATCGGTGCGGTCCTCGGTGCCGAAGAACTTCAGATAGCGCTCTACTTCCGCCGGTTCGCCGGTCGCCTTCTGCGGGTTGTCCGAAAGCTTGACGGCGGGGCGGCCATTGGCGTCGCTCACCTTGCAGACGATCGAAATCGGCAGGAAGTCGGAACTGTCGTTCGGTGCACAGCCGGCGAAGTCATTCGTCAGGTTCGTGCCCCAGCCGAAGCTCATGCGCACGCGGCCTTCGAAATGCTTGTAGGTATCGATGATCGCATCGACATCGAGGCCATCGGAGAAGATCAGGAGCTTCTGGCGCGGGTCGCGGCCCATCTTCTTCCACCAGTCGATGATCTTTTCGCCGCCTTCGACCGGCGGAGCGCTGTCCGGGCGGAAGCCGGTCCAGTCGGCCACCCATTCCGGCGCGTCGCGCAGGAAGGCGGCGGTTCCGAAGGCATCCGGCAGCACGATCAGCAGGTTGCCACCATAGAGCTTGTTCCAGTCGCGCAGCACCTTGTAGGGCGCGTTCTTGAGCTGCTCGTCGGTCTCGGCAAGGGCTGCGGCCACCATCGGCAGCTCGTGGGCATTGGTGCCGACGGCTTCGAGATCGGAATCCATAGCCAGCAATACATTACTGGTCCCGGTGAAGGCCGGGCCGATGCCTTCCTTCAGCGCTTCGACGCACCAACGCTGCCAGAGGAAGCTGTGGCGGCGGCGGGTACCGAAATCGGAAATGCGCAGGCCCGGTAGTTCACGGAGCTTCTCCACCTTGGCCCACATCTTGGCTTTGGCGCGGGCATAGAGAACATCGAGCGTGAAGGGGCCCATCGCCTTCATGGCAGCGCGCGAGCGCATCTCGTTGATGATGGCAAGGGCCGGGATTTCCCACATGGTCGTTTCCTTCCACGACCCATGGAAATCCAGCACATATTGCCCGTCCTTCTTGGAGAGTTCGTATTCCGGCAGCTGGAAATTGGAGAGCCAGGCAAGGAATTCCGGCTCGAAGATCTGGGCGCGGCCATAAAAGCTGTTACCGGCGAGCCAGATCATCTCCTTCTTGGCGAGCTTCAGCGTGCGCGCATGATCAAGCTGCTCGCGCAACTCCCCCTCGTCGATCTGTTCGGCGAGACGCACGCGCTTGGTGCGGTTGATGAGGGTGAAGGAGGCGTTCACATCTGGATACAGCTTCCAGATCATCTGCAGCATCAGAAGCTTGTAGAAGTCCGTATCGATCAGACTGCGGACGATCGGATCGAGTTTCCAGGTGTGATTATAGACGCGTCTTGCGATATCGGTCCTGGCCATGAAGCTCCTGCCTGTCCGTCAATCCGGTCAGGCGCGACCGTCTCGCGGCCAACGCACGAAACCGGCTCGTGCGCCTTCTTATCGAAAAATCGATAAACAAAGTCCAGAAAAAACAACAGCGACACCCCGCAGCCATTCTTGCTGCGGGGCGTGGTTTAAACGTTTGATATCAGCTCGTTATTGTGCGGGTGCAGCGGGCTGGACCGGCGCTGTGCCGCCATTCTGAGGCGGAGCCGCCGGAACCTGAGACTGCATCTGCTGACCTGGCTGCTGCGGGGCGACATCATCGGCCTCCTTCTGACCCCAGATCTCCACAGGAATCCAGACAAGGAAAGCCAGCACCAGTGCAGCGACCAGTACGGTCAGGATGCGATAGCCGGTACGGCCCTGCTTGGCCTTGACAGGCGAAATCTGCTCTTCGGCATGAAGCTTTTGATCGGACTTTTCCCAACGCGTTTCCGTATGCGTCATGATCGTCTCCTTGCGGTAATCCGTAGACAAAGGCCTGCGGAGCTTCCGGAATGAAACGAGGAGCAGCGTAGTATGGTTCCGAGAAGGACTCTTTAGAGCATGTCGTTATTGCAAAACCGCGGCACACTTTTGCGCGACATGCTTAGTACCCAGATTTACGATCGACGACGAATTGCAGCGCCTCGCCCCGTTCGAAACGGGCGATCTGGGTTTCGACATGGCGGAAAAGCGCGTTCTCTTCGGAGATCGCGGCGTCGTGCGGGGTGACGAAGACATTGTCCAGATGCCAGAGCGGATCGTCCGCCGGCAGCGGCTCGACCTCAAAGACGTCAAGCGAGGCGCCGCCGAGCACGCCGCCCTCAATCGCCGCCACGATATCGGCCTGGACCTGGCTCTTGCCGCGGCCTGCATTGATGAAGACCGGTTTGCCGAGCGCCCCGCCCTGGCGAAGCTTGGCGAAGAAGGCCTTGTTGTAGAGGCCCGACGTCTCAGGCGTCAGCGGCAGCAGGCCGACGACGATATCGGTCTTCGACAGGAAGGTATCGAGCTGCGGGCCGTGGAAGGTTTCGATGCCTTCAACTTCCTTCTTCGAGCGTGACCAGCCGATGACATTGAAGCCCATGACCCTCAGCTTGGCGACCGCGTCCTGGCCGAGAATGCCGAGACCCATGACGCCGACGGTAATTTCGGCGGCTTCCGGCGGGACGAGCTTGCCCCAGACACGGTCGCGCTGGTCCCGGTCATGCGCGCGCTGCAGGCGCAGATGCATGAGGCACTGCATGACCACCCATTCGCTCATGCGTGTCGTCAGGCTGCGGTCGGCGAAGCGGACGATCGGGATGTCGGGCAGATCGGGAATGGAGAGGATGCTATCGACCCCGGCACCACCGGAGAACAGCGCCTTCAGGTTCGGCGCCCGCATAAAGATATCGGCATCCGGCTTCCAGAGCAGCGCATAATCGACGCCGGTCAGGTCGAGTTCCTTGCTGGCCGGATCGGCTGAATTGATGCTGCCGCGATCGGCAAAGGCGGTCTTCAGGATGCGGGCAACGGTCTCAGGATCGAACTTGAGATCGACGAGGATGGGAGGTCTTGCTGACATGATCTTCTTTACTGCTGCCCGTCTTTTACTGCTGAACGGCTGATGTCGGTACCGCCTCGATATTAAAGGCGGCGGCCATCAATGCCTTGGTATAGTCATCCTTCGGCGCCTGGAAGATATCCGCTGACGGCCCCTGCTCCACCACCTTGCCGAAGCGCATGACGATGACATCATTGGCAAGCGCTTTCACCACCTTCAGGTCGTGGCTGATGAAGAGATAGGCGAGATCATGCTTCTTCTGCAGGTCGCGCAAGAGGTCCACGACCTGTGCCTGCACGCTCATGTCGAGCGCCGAGGTCGGCTCGTCGAGCATGACGAAGCGTGGCTTCAGCACCATGGCGCGGGCGATGGCGATGCGCTGACGCTGGCCGCCGGAGAATTCATGCGGGAAGCGCCAGCGGGTGAGCGGATCGAGGCCGACTTCTTCGAGCGCCCAGCAGACGCGCTGGTCGCGCTCTTCTGATGACAGCGAACGTTCATGTACTTTCAGGCCTTCGGCAACGATATCGCCGACGGACATGCGCGGGCTCAGCGAACCATAGGGATCCTGGAAGACGACCTGAAGCTGGTTGCGCAGCGGCCGCATGTCCGTGAATGAATAGCTCGCTATATCTTTTCCGACAAAGGAAATGCGCCCCTTCGAGGAGATGAGACGCGTGAGCGCCAGGCCGAGCGTGGTCTTGCCGGAGCCGGATTCACCGACGACGCCGAGCGTCTGCCCGGCCCGAAGCGTCAGGTCTATGCCATCGACGGCCTTCACGTGATCGACCACCTTGCGCATGAAACCGGCCTTGATCGGGAACCAGACCTTGATGTCATTGCCTTCCATGACAACAGGCTTGGAGGCATCGGTCGCCGGCGGATCGCCGCGCGGTTCAGAGGCAAGCAGATGGCGGGTGTATTCGTGCTGCGGATTGGTGAAAACCTCTTCCACCGGTCCGGTCTCGACGATCTTGCCCTTGGTCATGACGCAGACGCGGTCGGCGAATTTGCGCACGATGCCGAGGTCATGGGTGATGAAGAGCATGGACATGCCGTGCTCGCCCTTCAGCTTGCGCAGGAGCTCGAGGATCTGCGCCTGGACCGTGACGTCGAGTGCGGTGGTCGGTTCGTCGGCGATCAGCAATTCCGGCCGATTGGCGAGCGCCATGGCGATCATCACGCGCTGGCGCTGGCCGCCCGAGAGTTCATGCGGATAGGCTTTCAGGCGCTTTTCCGGCTCGCGGATGCCGACCTGATTCAGGAGTTCCAGCACGCGGGTGCGCGCCGCCTGGCCGGTGATGCCCTGATGCAGCGCCAGGATTTCGGCAATCTGCCCTTCGATCGTATGGAGCGGATTGAGCGAGGTCATCGGCTCCTGGAAAATCATGGTGATGTCGTTGCCGCGCACGGCGCGCATCTCGCGATCGGAGGCTTTCAGCAGATCCTTGCCCTTGAACAGGATTTCGCCGCTCGGGTGACTGGCAGCGGGATAGGGCAGGAGCCGCAGCACCGAATTGGCCGAGACAGACTTGCCGGACCCGGATTCGCCGACAAGCGCCAGAACCTCGCCCTTCTGGATATCAAAGGAGATGCGATCGACGGCAAGCGAGGTTTCGCCCCCCTGATGGAAGGCGACGGAGAGATCGCGGACGGAGAGCAGAGCTGCACTCATTGGAACGTCTTTCTCGGATCGAAGGCATCGCGCACCGCTTCGCCGACGAAGATCAAGAGCGAGAGCATGATCGACATGGTGAAGAAGGCCGTCAGCCCGAGCCATGGCGCCTGAAGATTGGCCTTGCCCTGGGCAATCAGCTCGCCGAGCGAGGGAGAGCCCGGCGGCATGCCGAAGCCCAGGAAGTCGAGCGAGGTCAGCGTGGTGATCGAGCCCGAGAGGATGAAGGGCAGGAAGGTCAGCGTCGCGACCATCGCGTTCGGCAGCATGTGCCGCCACATGATGGTGCGATTGTTGACACCGAGCGCCCTTGCGGCCCGCACATATTCGAAATTGCGGGCGCGCAGGAACTCGGCACGCACGACGCCGACGAAGCCGACCCAGGAGAAGAGCAGCATGATGCCGAGCAGCACGAAGAAGCCGGGCGGCAGGATCGCGGCGATGATCAGCAGAATGTAGAGCACCGGCATCGAGGACCAGATCTCGATGAAGCGCTGGAAAAACAGGTCCGTCCAGCCGCCGAAATAACCCTGGACGGCACCCGCCGTCACACCGATGACGGCCGAGCAGATGGTGAGCACGAGGCCGAAGAGAACGGAAATGCGGAAGCCATAGATGACGCGGGCCAGAACGTCGCGGGCCTGATCGTCCGTGCCGAGCCAGTTGAGATTGCCGAGCCTGCAGCCGGGATCGTTGATGCCCTGCGGATAGGCCGAGCAGCGCTCCTCCTTCGACATCAGCCAGAAGGGCGGGGTCGGGGCCGAATGCGGGATGTTGGAATTGACCGACTGGTAGGAATAGCGGATCGGCGGCCAGATCATCCAGCCATTGGCATCGATCTCATCCGCGATGACGGAAGAGCGATAGTCGGTCTCGGCCAGGAAGCCGCCGAATTTATCTTCCGGGTAATCGACGACGACGGGGAAAAGGATCTCGCCCTTATAGGAGGCGATGATCGGCCGGTCGTTGGCGATGAATTCGGCAAGCAAGCTGAGTACGAAGAGGACGAGGAACAGCCAGAGCGACCAGTAGCCGCGCTTGTTGGCCTTGAAGTTGTTCCAGCGCCTGATGTTGGTGGGCGAGAGCAGGCCTTTGCGGGGCGGGCGGACGGGTGCAGCCGTCGTCGGGTTTGCGGCGACATCCATCAGACGTCCCTCCGCTCGAAATCGATGCGCGGATCGATCCAGGTATAGATCAGGTCGGAAATCAGGCCGACGAAGAGGCCGAGCAGCGAGAAGATGTAGAGCGTCGCAAAGACGATCGGGTAATCGCGGTTGACGACCGAGAGATAACCGAGGCGGCCGAGGCCATCGAGGGAGAAGATGTTCTCGATCAGGAGCGAGCCGGTGAAGAAGGCGGAGATGAAGGCGCTGGGGAAGCTTGCGATGACGATCAGCATGGCGTTGCGGAAGACATGGCCGTAGAGCACCTGCCGTTCGTTCAGGCCCTTGGCGCGCGCGGTGATGACATATTGCTTCTTGATCTCGTCGATGAAGGAATTCTTGGTCAGAAGCGTGGTGGTGGCGAAGGATGCGAGCGCCAGCGAGATCAGCGGCAGCGTGAGGTGCCAGAAATAGTCGAGCGGCTTCTGCCACCAGGCGAGCTGATCGAAATTATCGGATGTCAGGCCGCGCAGCGGGAACCAGTCATAGAAGGAGCCGCCGGCGAACAGCACGATCAGCAGGATGCCGAACAGGAAGCTCGGCACGGCATAACCGACGATGATGACGCCCGACGTCCAGACATCGAATGAGGAGCCGTCCTTGACCGCCTTGCGGATGCCGAGCGGAATGGAAATGGCGTAGGAAAAGATCAGGATCCAGATGCCGAGCGAGATCGAGACGGGCAGCTTCTCCTTGATGAGATTGAGCACGGTCGTATTGCGGAAGAAGCTTTCGCCGAAATCGAAGCGGATGTAATTCCACATCATCTCGCCGAAGCGGGTCAGCGGTGGTTTGTCGAAGCCGAACTGCTTTTCCAGCTTGGCGATGAGCTCTGGATCGAGCCCTTGAGCGCCGCGATATTTCGAGCCGGCATCGTCGAACTGCTGGCCGGTATCGCCACCACCGCCGAGACGCTGGTCAGCGCTGTCGGCCTGTCCGGTCAGCTGGGCGATCACCTGCTCCACCGGGCCACCGGGGGCGAACTGCACGACGATGAAGGAAATTGCCATGATGCCGACAATCGTCGGGATCATCAGGAGCAGGCGGCGAAGGATATAGCCCCCCATCAGCGTCCGCCGATCCGGTAGACAGCCGCGATGCTGCGACGTTCAGATTTCGCCAATTCCCAACTTTCCTTTTGTTTGCCCTCGTCGGCTATCGCCTGATTCGCGCATAATTTGGACGCCCGCGGCCATCGAAGGCAAGGATTTCCTTATTTGCCCGCATGGGTTGACCACCACACACCCGGCATGCCGAGCCCGTATTCGGGCAATTCGGCCGGATGCGCGATGCTGTTCCAGTAGGCAAGGCGCGAGGTGCGTGAGCTATAGCTCGGCACGATAATGTGCTTGGCAAGCAGAACGCGGTCGAGTGCCCTCGTCGCCGCTACCAGCTCGTCGCGATCCTTGGCGAAGATCACCTTCTTGATGAGCGCATCGATGCCGGGATCGCTGATGCCGCTGTAATTTTGCGAACCTTCGCGCTTGGCAGCATCCGAGCCCCAATATTCGGCCTGTTCATTGCCGGGGTTAATCGATTCACCCCAGCCATTGTACATGACGTCGAAATCGCGCGAGCGCCAGCGGTTGGTAAATTGCGATGGCTCGATGCTGCGCACGCTGGCATCGATGCCGATCTTCTTCAGGTTCTGCGAGAAGGCGAGTGCGACAGGCTCGATCGTCGGCCCGTTGAGCAGGATTTCGAAGGAGAGCGGCTGGCCGGTCTTCACATTGACCATGCGGTTGCCCTTCAGCTCGTAGCCAGCCTCCTTCAACATGCCGATCGCGGTACGAAGATTGTTGCGCAGCTTGGCCGGATCGCCACCGACCGGATTGGTGTAGGGCGTGGTGAAGACTTCGGGCGGTACCAGATCCTTGACTTCGTTCAGGATTTCCAGTTCGCGGCCTTGCGGAAGTCCGGATGAAGCAAGTTCGGTACGGAAATAGAAACTGTCGATCCGCTCATAGGAGCCGTAAAAGATCGTGCGGCGCAGCTCTTCGAAATCGAAGGCGTAGTTCAGCGCCTCGCGCACCTTCTCGTCGGCGAACTTGTCGCGGCGCAGGTTGAAGATGAAGCCGACCATGACACCGACCTTGCGCATTTCGTTTTCGACTTCCTCACGCTTGATGCGCCCGTCTTTGACGGCCGGGAAATCATAGGCGGTGGCCCAACGCTTGGCGGCATTTTCCCACCAGTAATCGGTATTGTTCGAGCGGAAGGCTTCGAACATCACGTCGCGATCGGCAAAATAGGTATATTCGATCGCGCCGAAATTGTTCTGGCCGACATTGACGTTGAGGTTCTTGCCCCAATAGTCGTCGCGCAGCTCGTAGCGGATCTTCGAGCCCGGCGTCACCGAAACCATCTTGTAGGGGCCGGAACCCATGGGGATTTCCAGCGAGGTGCGGGAAATGTCGCGCGGCTTGCCGTCTGCGCCATTCGCCTCCCACCAGTGCTTGGGCACAATCACCAACTGGCCGACGATCTGCGGCAGTTCGCGATTGTTGGGTTCGTCGAAAGTGAAGGTCACATCACGATCGCCCGATTTTTCGACCGACTTCACATGGCGATAATAGAACTCCATCTGCGGATCGTTCTTCTTCGCCTGCTCGAAGCTGAAAACGACATCCTCCGGCGTCACCGGCTGGCCGTCGGCCCATTTGGCTTCGGCGCGCAGGCGGAAGGTCGCCGAGGTCAAGTCATCGGGATATTTCACGCCTTCGGCCAAAAGGCCGTAGGACGACGACAGCTCGTCGAGCGCAGGGGTCAGCAGGGTATCGAACACCGTGCCCAGACCGGCGCCCACCTCTCCGCGCGCAAGCAATGGGTTCAGCGTATCGAAGTTGCCTTCGTCTGAAAGACGCAGGGTACCGCCCTTCGGCGCTTGCGGGTTGACATAGTCGAAATGATCAAAACCAGAGGGATGCTTGAGATCGCCGACCGTCGAAATCCCGGCCCGCCATCCATCCGCATCCTGTGCAAAAGCCCCGAAAGCGAGAAACAGAGACGTTGCCGCGGACAGAAAAAATTTCGGCGTCCAAGATGCCATTCACCAAACCCCTTGTTCTTTTTTGCATTGTCGACAATACGAGAAATGCAGGCGAAAAACAGGAAAGAGTTTGTTTTTTAGCAGGCTCGCGAAATTTTGACCTTATCATCGGAGGTCAGGGCGTCACTTCTTCGAGACGCTTGCGAAGCATGCGTCGCAGCTCCCCGACGAGGCGCGGATCGCCCGAGCCGTCGGGGTCGTTGGCGGCGGCGACAACGATGCGCAAAAGCTCCAGGACGAGAGCGCCCAGGAGATCCACATCGCGCTCGACCGACGGTTCGGCATTCTTCAGGAGTGCGGTAATGCTGGTGCGAAGCTCCGCGCGCGATTTCGCCTTACGCTCCTTGGGAACGTCGCGCCGCGCGGCAAGAACCGGAAATTCCTGATAATCCTCGATGAAGCGGCCAAACCGCGTGAAGATGGCGTCACCGATTTCGGCAGCACCCTTCCCCCGGGTCTTCTCAGCGAGATCTGCGAGCCCGCTGTTCAAACGCTGCAGGCGATCGATATGCAGCGCCTCGGCAAGCAGAAGCTTGGTCGGAAAGAACTGATAGAGCGAGCCAATCGACGAATTCGCTGCCGCTGCAATCTCCGTCATGGTCGCGGCGTCATAACCCTTTTCGAGAAAGACCCTCGCTGCTGCCTCGAGCAGCACGGCGACGCGCTCATGCCCGCGCTGGCGCTTCGGCACACGGGTTTGCGGTTCCGGGCTTGATTTTTGTGAGGCTATCCTCGTATTTGTCATTGTGAGGATATCCTCATATTTCTTCACCACGGAGACTTCCCATGTCCCTCTACGATCCCAAGACCACCGCACTCATTTCCATCGACCTGCAAGGCTTTATCGTCAGCCGGCAACTCGCCCCTCATTCGGCCCGGCAGGTGATCGAGAATACCGCCGCCATCGCTACCAAGCTGAAGTCCGAAGGCGGGACGGTGATACTCGTCACTGTCGGATTCTCCCCGGACTATGCCGATGCTGTCAACCAGCCGGTGGACGAGCCGGCGGTTTTCCCCGAGGGTGGTCTTCCGGCGGCCGCGCTTGAAGCACCGGCGGAAATCGCTGCGATCGCGGCCGACGTTCAGATCGTCAAGCATCAATGGAGCGCCTTCTACGGCACGGAACTGGATCTCCAGCTTCGCCGCCGCGGCATCAGGACCGTGATCCTGACGGGCATCGCCACGAATTTCGGCGTCGAGGCGACGATCCGCGATGCCTATGCCCATAATTACGCTGTCATCGCCGTCGAGGATGCGATGAGCACCTTCACCGCCGAGATGCATTCACTGTCCTGCGAGCGCATCTTGCCGCGCCTTTCGCGCGTGCGCAAAACGGCCGAGGTCTTGACCAACAACTGACGATGCGGCGATCCGTCCTCGTCCCGCCGGCCAAAACATCGATTCACCAAAATTGCTTTTCACGATAGATTCGATCGCAAATCACTTTGGTAAATGCGGCAAGGGAACGGCATGGCTTTCAAGGCCCAGACTTTCAGGACACTCGGCAAATTGGCCTTTGACTTCAGGACGTTTGGCAAGCTAACGCTTGCCGGCGCAATCGGCGCAAGCCTTGTCGCCGGCGATGTCGGCGCACAGCAGAAGACGCCAAGCCCCGGCAGCGCCAAGGCCATCTTCGGCGCGGTGAAATTGCCGACGCAGGGGCCGGCGCAGCCGATCGGTTTCTACGCCAAAGGCTGCATGACCGGTGCGCAGGCGCTGCCGGCCGACGGGCCGACCTGGCAGGCGATGCGCCTTTCGCGCAACCGGCGCTGGGGCAATCCGGCGATGATCTCGTTCCTGGAAAAATTCTCTCAGGATGCGCGGGCCAGGATCGGCTGGCCCGGTATCCTCGTCGGCGATATCGCCCAGCCGCGCGGCGGGCCAATGTTCAACGGCCATGCCTCGCACCAGATCGGGCTGGATGCCGATGTCTGGTTTACACCCATGCCCGCCCAACGCCTGACCTACGAACAGCGGGAAGACCTGCCCTTCACCACCATGCTGCAGAAAGACAAGTTCCTGACCGTCGACCCGAAAGTGTGGAGCGAGCAGCGGGCAGAACTTCTGATGCTGGCGGCAAGCTATCCGCAAGTCCAGCGCATCTTCGTCAACCCGGCGATCAAGAAGAAGATGTGCGACACGTGGACCGGCGACCGCACCAATCTCGGCAAGCTCAGGCCCGAATATGGGCACGATTCGCATTTCCACATCCGCATGAAATGCCCGCCGGGCGACAAGGGCTGCACCGGACAGGCGCCGGTGGCGGCCGGGGACGGCTGCGACAAGTCGCTGGCCTGGTGGTTTACGAAAGAGCCGTGGGCGGCGCCGAAGCCGAGTGCAAAGCCGCCGAAGCCGCCGCGTGAGGTCATGGTCTCCGACCTGCCGAAGGCTTGCTCGGCCGTTGTCAACGCCCCGTCCATCGCCTCCGCGGAAGCCGGGACCTATGGTGGTCCCTCCGCGGCGAGTGCACTGACGGCGGCGCCGGCGGCGGCACCCCCTGTCGATACCGGCAGCGCGCTTCCTTCCGTCGGCCCGGTTCCGAACGACAAGCCGATGGTGCAATAGGCTGAACGGGCTGGCGGGCGGCTGTCTTTCAAATCACAAACGCCTGGTGTAGAAGCGGCCAAATCGATTGAATTCTCGCGCGGAGGGTCCGACCATGGCCGGCAGCAAGTGCCTAGCATTGATTGCGCATGACCAGAAGAAGGACGACATGGCGGAATTTGCCCGCCGAAACAGAGATCTCCTCGCCCAATGGAAAATCGTCGCTACCGGCACGACCGGCGGGCGTGTGCTCGATGCCGCACCCGACCTTCACGTGACCCGGCTGCAAAGCGGCCCGCTCGGCGGCGACCAGCAGATCGGTGCACTGATTTCCACCGGCGAGGTCAGCGCCCTGATCTTCTTCGTGGACCCGCTGACGCCGATGCCGCATGATGTCGATGTAAAGGCGCTGATGCGGCTTGCGATCGTGTACGACATTCCGATGGCGCTCAACGGGTCGACAGCCGAAAAGCTTCTCCCTACCCTCAACGCCTGATCCCTCGGGCTACAGCACGGAACCGGCCATGACTGCATCCTCTACTCCCTTGCCCTTTCCGATCCTGATCGGTGACATCGGTGGCACGAATGCCCGCTTCTCCATTCTGACGGATGCCTATGCGGAGCCGAAGCAGTTTCCCAATGTGCGCACCGCCGACTATCCGACGATCGACGAGGCGATCCAGAAGGGCGTGCTCGACAAGACCTCCGTGCAGCCGCGTGCAGCAATCCTCGCCGTTGCCGGCCCGATCAAGGCCGATGAAATCCCGCTGACCAACTGCCCCTGGGTGGTCCGCCCAAAGAGGATGATAGAGGGCCTCGGGCTCGTCGACGTGCTCGTCGTTAACGACTTTGAAGCGCAGGCCCTGGCGATCGCGGCACTCTCGGACGATAATCGCGAACGTATCGGCAATGCCTCTGGTGACATGGTCGCCTCCCGCGTCGTTCTCGGACCGGGCACGGGCCTCGGTGTCGGTGGCCTCGTCCATACCCAGTCGACGTGGATTCCGGTTCCGGGCGAAGGCGGGCATGTCGATCTCGGGCCGCGCAGCAAGCGCGACTATGAAATCTTCCCGCATGTCGAGACCATCGAAGGCCGCATTTCGGCCGAGCAGATCCTCTGCGGACGCGGCATCGTCAATCTTTACCGCGCCATCTGCGCTGCCGACGGTGTGGGGCCGACCATGAGCGACCCGGCGGACATCACGTCGCATGCGCTTGCCGGCAGCGACAAGGTCGCGGTCGAAACCGTCTCGCTGTTTGCCACCTATCTCGGCCGCGTGGCGGGCGACATGGCGCTGCTTTTCATGGCCCGCGGCGGTGTCTATCTCTCGGGCGGCATCTCGCAAAAGATCCTTCCGGCACTGAAAATGCCGGAATTCCGGGCCGCTTTCGAAGACAAGGCACCGCATTCGGCGCTGCTGCGGACGATCCCGACCTATGTCGTCACGCATCCGCTGGCTGCTCTTGCCGGGCTTTCTTCCTATGCGCGCATGCCAGGAAACTTCGGCCTTTCGACGGATGGGCGGCGCTGGCGGGCCTGAGCCTGTCTAGCCAAAGCTTCTTCGACTCTTTATAGAGCCCGCGAATATGCGTGCCGCGCTCAAGGCATGCGATCCTGAGACAGGAAATCTTTTTTGGAAGCCGCCGACAGCAGACAACCACACGCCAACAGCGATACCGTGACCGGCATCCTGAAACGCATCATTGCGGAAAACGGCCGGGACCATCTCTGGGGCTATGTCTTCGCGATTGCCTGCCTGATCGTTGTGGCGCTTTCGACGGCTTTCACCGCCTGGATCATGCGGGCGATCATCGACGAGGCCTTCGCCAACAGGCGTGCGGACGTTGTCTGGATCATCTGTCTTTCCATTTTTATCGCCTTCATGCTGCGCGGTTTTGCGAGCTACGGGCAGGGTGTCGCGCTATCGCGGATCGGTAACGATATCGTCGCGCGCTACCAGCGGCGGATCTATTCGCATCTGATGACGCTCTCCGTCGGCTACTACAACGAGGCTCGTTCGGCGCATATCGCCGCCCAGGTGAGCCAGAACGTCACCGGCATCCGCGACGTTTTGAACCTCACCATAACCTCGACGGTCCGTGACCTCCTGACTTTCGTCGCCCTGATCGGCGTCATGGTCGTTCAGGACCCGTTACTGAGCCTTGCCGTTTTCATTCTGGCACCGCCACTGCTTTATGCGCTGCGTTATGTTTCCAAGCGTCTTCGCTCGGCAACCCGCGAGGCGGTCAACCTCAACAGCCATGTTCTCGGCGCCATGCAGGAGACGATTCAAGGCATTTCCATCGTCAAGGCCTTCACGATGGAAGAGGCACTTGAAAACAAGGTCAACAAGTTGATTTCGGCGGCCGAAGGCAGGGCGAACCGCATAGCGCGGCTTTCCGAACGCACCTCGCCGCTGACGGAGAGCTTTGCCGGATTCGCCGTTGCGAGCGTGCTTGCCTATGCGGCCTACCGCTCGATCTACCAGGGCGTACCGCCGGGTGCCTTCTTCTCCTTCGTCACGGCGCTGCTGCTCGCCTATGATCCGGCCCGTCGCCTTGCCCGCCTGCAGGTTCAGATGGAGCGCGCCGTCGTCAACGCCCGAATGATCTACGAGTTGCTCGACATGGAACCGCGTCAGCGCGAATTACCGGATGCAAAGCCACTTGTCGTGACCGAAGCAAAGATCGAGCTGCGAAACGTCTCGTTTGCCTATGGCAATGAAAGCGTGCTGAACACGGTGACGCTGACGGCAGAGGGCGGAAAAACGACAGCACTTGTCGGCCCGTCGGGCGCCGGTAAGTCCACCGTCATCAGCCTCATTCCCCGCTTCTACGATCCGCAGGAAGGCCAGATCCTGATCGACGGGCAGGATATTGCGCATGTGACCAAGCAGTCGCTGCGCCAGCAGCTCGCCTATGTTTCGCAGCAGCCCTATCTCTTCGAAGGCACGATCCGCGACAATATTCGCTACGGCCGTCCGGAAGCGACGGATGAAGAGATCGAAAAGGCGGCGCGGCTTGCCTATGCGCATGACTTCATCGTTTCCCAGCCCCAGGGTTATGACACACCCGTGGGCGAAAACGGCGTGACACTGTCAGGCGGGCAGCGCCAGCGGCTTTCGATCGCCCGTGCCTTGGTGCGCAACGCGCCGATCCTGCTTCTCGACGAAGCGACCTCGGCGCTCGATACGGAATCGGAAGCAGCCGTGCAGAAGGCGCTCGACGAGGCCATGACCGGCCGCACGGTCGTCGTCATCGCTCATCGTCTGTCCACCGTGGTGCGCGCCGACAAGATCATCGTGATGCAGCAGGGCCGCGTCGTGGAAGAAGGCAATCACGAGACGCTTGCGAAGGTCAGCGACGGTCTTTACGCTCGCCTCAATAATCTGCAGAGGCCTTCGGCTTCTGATTCATACTGATCAGGATGATGGACTGACATGAGCGACGCTGCGATGAAACTGGTTGTGGTCGGAGCGGCGGGGCGCATGGGGCAGACGCTCATCCGTCTCATCCATTCCATCGATGGTGTTACGCTGCATGCAGCGGTCGAGCGGCCGGGCTCTCCTTTCATCGGCAAGGATGCCGGCGAAATATCAGGGCTCGGTCCCAACGGCATCATCATCGGCGACGATCCGCTGGCAGCGTTCCTGCATGCCGAGGGCGTGCTGGACTTTACGTCACCTGCCGGCTCCATCGAATTTTCCGGTCTCGCCGCGCAGGCCCGTATCGTTCATGTCGTCGGCACGACCGGCTGCTCGCAAGAGGACGATGCGAAGATTGCGGCGGCTTCGCGCCATGCCCGCATTGTCAAATCCGGCAATATGAGCCTCGGCGTCAACTTACTTAGCGTTCTCGTGCAGCAGGCAGCCCAGGCGCTCGATCCTGTCGACTGGGACATCGAAATCCTCGAAATGCATCATAAGCGCAAGGTCGACGCACCCTCCGGCACGGCATTGCTGCTCGGCGAGGCGGCAGCGAAGGGCCGCAATATCGATCTTGCCGCGAAATCCGTACGCGTGCGTGACGGCCATACCGGCGCGCGGGAAACCGGTACGATCGGCTTTGCGACATTGCGCGGCGGCTCCGTCATCGGCGAGCATTCGGTGCTCTTTGCCGGCGAAGGCGAAACCGTCACCCTTTCGCACAGCGCAACCGACCGTTCGATTTTCGCGCGTGGCGCCATCAAGGCAGCGCTTTGGGCGCGCGACAAGAAACCGGGGCTCTATTCCATGCTCGACGTTCTCGGGCTTTCTTCCCATTGACCATTTCTCGGAGGCATTTTTCATGAGCGGTACCCTCGTCCTCGTTCGCCACGGCCAGAGCGACTGGAATCTCAAGAATCTTTTCACCGGCTGGAAGGACCCTGATCTGACCGAGCTCGGCATCCAGGAAGCCACGACCGGCGGCCAGGCGCTTGCCGACTATGGCATCAAGTTCGATATCGCCTTCACCTCCGCGCTGGTGCGCGCGCAGCACACCTTGAAGCTCGTCCTCGACAAGGTCGGCCAGCCTGATCTCGAGACGATCCGCGACCAGGCGCTGAACGAGCGCGACTACGGCGACCTCTCCGGCCTCAACAAGGACGATGCCCGCGCCAAGTGGGGCGAAGAGCAGGTGCATGTCTGGCGCCGCTCCTATGACGTTCCGCCTCCGGGCGGCGAAAGCCTGCGCGATACCGGCGCCCGTGTCTGGCCTTATTATCTGACGGAAATCCTTCCGCGCGTCCTGCGCGGCGAAAAGGTGCTGGTTGCCGCGCACGGCAATTCGCTGCGTTCGCTGGTCATGGTTCTCGACAGGCTCACCCGCGAGCAGGTTCTGTCGCTCAATCTCGCGACCGGCGTGCCGATGGTCTACAAGCTGAAGGCAGATTCGACCGTCGCTTCCAAGGAAGTGCTTGGGGACATGTCCGGCGCGCATTGAGCGAGATCAGGCATTGATAAGGTTCAAGGCCGGGCTCGCGCCCGGCCTTTTCGTTTTCAGTTCTCGCCATTTTAGTTTTCGATGGTGAACTGGACGCGGTCGGCGGCAAAACGGCTGATGGAATATTGCACCGGCACACCTTCCAGATCGGTGTTCATCGCCTTGGTGATCAACAGCACGGCGCCCGGTGTCAGCTCGAGATCGGCGATATCGCCGGCGTCGGCGTGGGTGGCAGTGATCTCCGTCGTGGCGCGCACATAATCCGACAGGCCAAGTGCCGCGAAAGCCTTGGTGATGGACTCAGTCTTCCTGTAGATCTCGCCGATGCCGGCAAAACGCGCGGCAGGGAACCAGCTCGTCCCGCGCGCGACAGGCCGTTTATCCGCATCACGCACCGTTTCCAGCCGGATGACCGGCGTGCCCTCGGCCACGCGCAACCAGCGGGCCACTTCGGCATCGGCCACTTCTTCTGCATGGCCGAGCAGGAGCGCGTGTGTCTCGCGTGCCTGATCTCTGAGACCGTCGGTGAAACGGGTACGGCGGCTGATCGGAAAATTCAGGCGCTCCTTGCGCTCGATCAGCGTGCCGCGGCCCTGCACTGCGCGCACGATGCCTTCCTGGGCAAGGGCTGCGAGTGCGCTGCGGACGGTATGCCTGTTGACGCCGAACTGCAGCGCCAGAACAGTTTCCGGCGGCACCATGCCCGTTTCGTCGTAGGCGCCACGGCTGATCGCCTCGCGGATCCTGTCGGCGATCTGCCGCCACAGCGCCACCCCTGTCTGCCGCTGTACCTGCTTTATTCCTGCCATTGCACCCCTGCCAGCTTATTTTCCGCCCGAATTCATCTTCGGGCTCGGCCAATTTCGGTCGCGCCATGTCACACGCTTGTCACCTCGCCGATTTAGGGATAGGTATAGCTTGTATGGTTGTCTATATCAATAGACATTTCAAGGAAAAGATGATGACGGCAGCGGAGAAGACGGTAGCTGCGGCGCGAACGGATGACGGGCGTAAACGCACCGTCGATCTGCTCGCCCGCGCCGAGACACAGGAATTGCTGGCAGCGTGGGATGCGCTGGCGGAAAAGCCGGTCTTTCAGCCGGTGCGTGGCCCGGAAACCGGCCTCGTCATGGTCCGCGGCCGCATCGGCGGCGGCGGAGCGCCCTTCAATCTCGGCGAAGTGACGGTGACGCGCGCGACGCTGCGCCTCGCCTCCGGTTCCGTCGGCCATGCGCAGGCACTTGGTACCGACCGTGAGAAGGCGCGGCTTTCAGCCATCTTCGATGCGCTCTGGCAGGAAGAGGCGACCAAGAGCTTCGTCGAAGAAAACCTGCTTTCGCCGATCGCTCGGCGGATCGGCGACGACGTCAACCGCAAGGCTGAGGAAACGGCTGCGACCCGCGTCGATTTCTTCACCATGGTCCGGGGAGAAGATTGATGAGTGCCAAGACCGATGTTCTGACCGGCGGCTTTGTCGAGCCGGTCTTCCAGGCCCAGAGCGTGTTCAAGATGCTGATGGACGGCATGGCCCGGCCCGGCACGATCCAGACCGTAACACCCGACATCGTGCCACCGGCACCACTCGGCATTGCCGCCGGCGCGATCGGCCTGACGCTCTGCGACCATGACACCCCGGTCTGGCTTTCCGCGGGGCTTGCCAAGTCGGCGGTTCCGCAATGGCTCGGCTTCCACGCCGGCGCACCTATGACCACCGAAAAGGCCGAAGCGCGCTTCGCCTTCGTGGAAGCCGGCATGACGCTTTCCACCTTCGGCCTGTTTGCATCAGGCACGCAGGAATATCCTGATCGTTCCACGACTGTCGTGATCGAACTTGCCGATCTCGAAGGCGGCCGCCGGCTCGCCCTGATGGGACCGGGCATCCAGAGCGTGGCCGAGATCGCACCGGTCGGCCTGCCGGAAACCTTCTTGCGCCTCTGGACGGAAAACCGCGCGCTTTTTCCGCGCGGCGTCGACATCGTGCTGACGGCGGGCAAGCGCTTCCTCTGCCTGCCGCGCACCACCAAGATCACAGCAACGGAGATCTGAGCTCATGTATGTTGCCGTCAAGGGTGGCGAGGCCGCCATCGCCAATGCTCACCGCCTGCTCGCCGACCGCCGGCGTGGCGACCGCTCGGTGCCGGCCATCGGCATCGAGCAGATCGTCGAACAGCTGGCGCTCGCCGTCGACCGCGTCATGGCCGAAGCCTCGCTCTACGACCGGACGCTCGCAGCCCTTGCCGTGCGCCAGTCGCGCGGGGACATGATCGAGGCGATCTTCCTGCTGCGCGCCTATCGTACGACGCTACCGCGCTTCGGCTATTCGAAGCCGCTCGACACCGCCAAGATGCAGATCGAGCGCCGTATTTCAGCGACCTATAAGGATCTTCCGGGCGGGCAGCTGCTCGGCCCGACCTTCGACTACACGCACCGCCTGCTCGATCCCTCGCTGCTTTCGGATGAGGCCGTGGAAGAGCCGGCGCTGCGGGAGGCGGAGAGCGGCCGCGTCATGCGCGTTTCCGAGATCCTCGGCCAGGAAGGGCTGATCGAGAACGACGGCGAACTGCCCGAGGACCACGAGACGGGCGACCTGACGCGCGAGCCGATGGAGTTCCCGATGACCCGCGACCTGCGCCTGCAGGCGCTTGCCCGCGGCGACGAAGGCTTCCTTCTGGCGCTCGGCTATTCCACCCAGCGTGGCTACGGCCGCAACCACCCCTTCACCGGTGAAATCCGCATCGGCGAGGTCGAGGTGGAGTTCGACGTGCCGGAACTCGGCTTCGCCGTCTCTCTGGGACCTATCCAGCTCACCGAATGCCAGATGGTCAACCAGTTCAAGGGTTCGGCCAAGGCGCCGCCACAGTTCACCCGCGGCTACGGCCTGGTTTTCGGCCAGAGCGAGCGCAAGGCGATGGCCATGTCTCTCGTCGATCGTGCGCTGCGCGCCGAAGAGCTTGGCGAGGATATCACCGCGCCGGCGCAGGACGAGGAATTCGTCATTTCCCATTCCGACAACGTGCAGGCGACCGGTTTCGTCGAACACCTGAAGCTTCCGCATTATGTGGACTTCCAGGCCGAACTCGACCTCGTCCGCCGCATGCGCCGCGATTTCGAAACCGCCCGCGACAGCGGCGAGACCCAAAAGGAGGCCGCCGAATGAGTGATCTCGCCACCTACAATTTCGCCTATCTCGACGAACAGACCAAGCGCATGATCCGCCGCGCCATCCTGAAGGCGATCGCCATTCCAGGCTACCAGGTTCCCTTTGCCAGCAGAGAAATGCCGATGCCCTACGGCTGGGGCACCGGCGGCGTGCAGGTGACTGCGGCCATCATCGGGCCTGATGACGTTCTCAAGGTCATCGACCAGGGCGCCGACGACACGACGAACGCCGTCTCCATTCGCGCCTTCTTCCAGAAAGTCGCCAATGTCGCCGTCACGACCCATACCAAGGACGCGACGATCATCCAGACGCGCCACCGCATCCCCGAGGAAAAGCTCGGGACCGGGCAGGTTCTCGTCTACCAGGTGCCGATCCCGGAACCGCTGCGCTTCCTCGAACCGCGCGAAACCGAGACACGCAAGATGCATGCGCTGGAAGAATACGGCCTCATGCATGTGAAGCTCTACGAGGATATCGCCCGCAACGGCCGCATCGCCACGACCTATGCCTATCCGGTGAAGGTCAACGGCCGCTATGTCATGGACCCGTCGCCGACGCCGAAATTCGACAATCCGAAGATGCACAAGTCCGAGGCACTGCAGCTCTTCGGCGCCGGTCGTGAAAAGCGCATCTATGCGGTGCCGCCCTATACGGATGTCGTCAGCCTCGATTTCGAAGACCATCCCTTCGAGATCCAGCGCTTCGGCAAGCCATGCGCGCTCTGCGGCGCGGAGGAAGTCTATCTCGACGAGGTGATCCTCGACGACAAGGGCGGGCGCATGTTCGTCTGCTCCGACACCGACTATTGCGACGACCGCCGAGCACATGGACATGCCGGCGAAATGCTGGCCCGGGAGGCTGCAGAATGACCGAAACACCGCTTCTCAAAGTCAGCGACCTCTCGAAATTCTACGGCAACCGCATCGGCTGCAAGAATGTCTCCTTCGAGCTCTGGCCGGGCGAAGTGCTCGCCATCGTCGGCGAATCCGGCTCGGGCAAGACGACGCTGCTCAACTGCATTTCTACCCGGCTGATGCCGACGACCGGCAGCGTCGAATATCACATGCGCGACGGCAGCTACCGCGACCTCTACCACATGAACGAGGCCGAGCGCCGCTTTCTGATGCGCACCGACTGGGGCTTCGTGCACCAGAACCCGGCCGACGGACTGCGCATGACGGTCTCGGCCGGCGCCAATGTCGGCGAACGCCTGATGGCGATCGGCGATCGGCACTATGGCAAGATCCGCTCCACCGCAATCGACTGGCTGGAGCGCGTCGAAATCGACGCCGGCCGCATCGATGACCAGCCGCGCGCCTTTTCCGGCGGTATGCGCCAGCGCCTGCAGATCGCCCGCAACCTCGTCACCGGCCCGCGCCTCGTGTTCATGGATGAGCCAACCGGCGGTCTCGACGTTTCGGTGCAGGCACGCCTCCTCGATCTGGTGCGCGGCCTCGTCAACGATCTCGGTCTCTCGGCCATCATCGTCACGCACGATCTCGCCGTCGCCCGCCTCCTGTCGCACCGAATGATGGTGATGAAGGACGGCCACGTCATCGAGCAGGGTCTGACCGACCGTGTGCTGGACGACCCGCGCGAGCCGTATACCCAGCTCCTCGTTTCCTCGATCCTGCAGGTTTAAGAAAATGGCAACGCCTCTCGTCGTTTCAGAAGTCGCCAAAAGCTTCACCATGCACCTGCGCGACGGCCTCAAGCTGCCGGTCGTCTCGGATGTCTCCTTCTCGGTGGCATCGGCCGAATGCGTCGTGCTCGGTGGCCCATCGGGCATCGGCAAAAGCTCGCTGCTCAAGATGATCTACGGCAATTATGCCGTCGACAGCGGACAGATCCTCGTCAACCACAAGGGCAAGATCGTCGATCTGGCCGCCGGCGACCCGCGCACCGTCCTGGACGTGCGGCGCCACACGCTCGGTTACGTCAGCCAGTTCCTGCGCACTGTGCCGCGTGTTGCGGCCCTCGACGTCGTCGCCGAGCCGCTGCTTGCACGCGGCGAAGCGGCCGACAGCGCCCGCGAAAAAGCAGCAAACCTGCTCGAAAAGCTCAACCTGCCGGAAGCCCTCTGGCAGCTGCCGCCCTCCACCTTCTCGGGCGGCGAACAGCAGCGCGTCAACATCGCCCGCGGCTTCATCACCGATCACACGATCCTGCTGCTCGACGAGCCGACCGCCTCGCTCGACGCTAAGAACCGTGCCGTCGTCGTCGGCATGATCGAGGAAAAGAAGAAGGCGGGCGTCGCTTTGCTCGGCATCTTCCACGATGAGGAAGTGCGTGAAGCCGTTGCCGACCGCATTCTCGACGTCCAGCAATTCTCTCCGCGAAAGGCGATCGCAGCATGAGCCGCAAGCTGGGCATCGAGCCCTATTTCCATGAAACCGCCGCCGTCTCCAACTCGACCTTCGGCCGCTACACGGAAGTTTCCGAGCGCTGCCGCATCAGCGAAGCGGAGTTCGGCGACTATTCCTACATCATGCAGGACGGCTCGATCTGGTGCGCGACGATCGGCAAGTTCGTCAACATCGCCGCCGCAGTGCGTATCAACGCAACCAACCATCCGACCTGGCGCGCGACGCTGCACCACTTCACCTACCGCGCCGTCGATTACTGGCCGGATGCCGACATGGAGAGCGAATTCTTCGAATGGCGCCGCTCCAACCGGGTCGTCATCGGCAATGATGTCTGGATCGGTCATGGCGCCACGATCCTGCCCGGCGTGACCGTCGGCAACGGGGCCGTCATCGGCGCGGGGGCCGTCGTCTCGAAGGATGTCGCTCCCTACACGATCGTCGGCGGCGTGCCGGCCAAGCTCATCCGAGAGCGCTTTCCGAGGGAGATCGGCGAGCGCATGGACAGGCTTGCCTGGTGGGACTGGGAACACGACCGGTTGCGCGGCGCACTGGCTGATTTCCGGGCACTTGGCGCCGAAGACTTCCTTTCGCGCTACGGCGGCTGAGCCGAATATTGCGGGGCAGAGTTTTGTGACAGGACTTACACAAAACTGACACGCGAGGTTCATGAAGCGGGACTAATGCGATCCCAGAAGCAAGCCTGAAATGCGAGGGAAGAGCATGATGTTCGAACTGAAGAATGTCACACGCCGGTTCGGAAAGAAGCTCGCTGTCGACTCCGTAACGCTGGACATTCCTCAGGGCCAGATGGTCGGCATCATCGGCCGGTCGGGCGCCGGCAAGTCCACGCTCCTGCGCATGATCAACCGCCTGCAGGAACCTTCCTCCGGCACCATCCATTTCGGCGGTGTCGAGGTTTCCGGCCTTCGCGGTCAGGCGTTGCGCAACTGGCAGCGCGACTGCGCAATGATCTTCCAGCAGTTCAACCTCGTCCCGCGCCTCGATGTGCTGACCAACGTCATGCTCGGCCGCCTGAACCACCGCTCGACGACCCTTAGCCTGCTCAACGTCTTCAGCCGTGAAGAGCGCATCCAGGCAATCGCAGCGCTCGAGCGCCTCGGCATCGAGCAGACGGCGCTGCAGGCAGCGGGCACGCTTTCGGGCGGCCAGCAGCAGCGTGTGGCGATCGCCCGCGCGCTGATGCAGAACCCGAAGATGGTTCTGGCCGACGAGCCGATCGCCTCGCTCGACCCCCTGAACGCCAAGATCGTCATGGATGCCCTACGCGACATCAACGAGCGTGAGGGCATCACCGTCATCACCAACCTGCACACGCTCGATACGGCCCGCAGCTACTGCGAACGCATCGTCGGCATGGCAGGCGGCCGCGTCGTTTTCGACGGCAAGCCTTCTGAACTCACCACCGGGGCCGTGAAGGAAATCTATGGCACGGACAAGGACGGTGCGGGCATCGACGAAACGATGACCTCGACCGCAATCAATATCGCTCCGGAAGGAGCCGAAAACCAATCCGCCGGCACCCAACCGCTGGCGCTGGCCGGTCTGTGAGAGGGGCGGCCGCGATCGAATGCCCGCGTCAAGGGCAGATTTCTTCGTACCAAAACGACCGGGCGCCCGGTCATTCAGGAGAGAACCCATGTTGAAGAAAGCACTTTTTGCGGCTACGGCGATCCTGTCGCTCGCAGCCGGCGCTGCCAATGCCGCTGACCTCAAGGAATTCCGCGTCGGCATCCTCGGCGGCGAAAACGAAACCGACCGCCTGCGCAACTATGCCTGCCTTGCAGACCACCTGAAGCAGGAATTCGGCTTCGAGAAGGTTTCGCTCTTCCCGGCCGCCGACTATGACGGCGTTATCCAGGGCCTCCTCGGCGGCACGCTCGACTTCGCTGAACTCGGCGCTTCCGGCTACGCATCCGTTTACATCAAGGACCCGAAGGCTGTTACGCCGATCCTGACGACGCAGCAGAAGGACGGCTCCACGGGTTACTACTCGATCGGTCTCGCCCTGAAGTCTTCCGGCATCAAGACGATCAAGGACGCCAAGGGCAAGAAGCTCGGCTACGCCGATCCGGATTCCACCTCGGGCTATCTCGTTCCGCTGACGCAGATCCCGAAGGACACGGGCATACCGAACGACAAGTTCTTCGCTTCCACGCAGTTCAACGGCGGCCACGAGAACAACCTGCTCGCTGCTTACGACGGCAAGGTCGACGTTGCTGTTGACGATTCGTCGGGCATCGGCGACTTCAAGGACGGCTACACCTCCGGTACCTTCCGCAAGGAAGTCGACAAGGGCGCCGTCGACCCGAACAAGCTCGTTGAAGTATGGCGTTCGCCGCTGATCCCGAACGGCCCGCTCGTCGTTCGCAACGCTCTCGGCGAAGAGTGGCAGAAGAAGCTCACCGCCTTCTTCACGGCCCTGCCGGAGAAGGACCACAAGTGCTTCGCAGCTATCGAAGGCGGCGACTACAAGGGCTACGCCCCGGTCAAGCACGACTTCTACAACGCTGTCGTAGAAGTTCGTAAGGCTGCTATCGGCGGCTGATTGCACCATCCGTATACGGGGCGGCCGGCAACGGCCGCCCCTTTTCTTGTGACCAGGCGAGGCGTTCATGACTATTGCCGATACACAGCCGCATGTGCCGATGCAGAGCGCGAAGGAAATCGCCACCGCTTGGGACAGGATGATCGCCAGGCGGCGTTTCTATACCGCCCTTGGCCTGGTGATCCTCATCGCCGCCTTCGTCAGCTCCGTACGCTTTGCCGACGAGAGCAATGCCGGTCACTTCTTCGAACGCCTGCCGCATTTGTTCGACTTCCTGAGCTGGCTTATCCCGAAAGACTGGACCGATGTCTGGCGCGCGCTTTTCGATATTGCGAGCCCGAACGACAAGGGTGGCGAAGAATATAATTTCGCCAATGGCCGCGTCTATGTCTGGGGCAGCTTCTACATTCCTGAGTATTTCGAGCTGATGATCGTCACGATCAATATCGCGCTCGTCTCGACCATCATCGCCTTCATCTTCGCCGTTCCGCTCAGCTTCTTTGCGGCACGCAATCTGACGAAGAACTGGCCGTTGCGCATCTTTACCAAGCGCATCATGGAATTCCTGCGCGCCTTCCCAGAAATCGTCATCGCTGGCCTGTTTTCGGCGATCCTCTCGATCGGACCGGTGGCCGCCATTATCGCGATCACGCTCCACACGATCGGCGCACTCGGCAAGCTCTTCTATGAAGTTGCTGAAAACATCGACATGAAACCGGACGAAGGCATGCGCGCCGTCGGCGCGAACTGGCTGGAGCGCGTGCGTTTCGCCGCTCTGCCGCAGGTCATGCCGAACTATGCGTCCTATGCGCTGCTGCGCCTCGAGATCAACGTGCGCGCTTCGACCATCATCGGCGCTGTCGGCGGCGGCGGTATCGGTGAAGAGCTCAAGCTTTCCATTTCCCGCGGTTTCGGCGCGAAGACCGTGGCGCTCGTGCTGCTGCTCTTCGTGACGATTGTCGCTGTCGACCAGTTCTCCGCCTGGCTGCGCCGCCGGCTCGTCGGCGAACACGCCTTCCTCCTGCAACATTGAGGCTGCCATGACGGTCATCGACGCAAACCGCATGCATGAGATCGAAACGCGCTATCCGGAATATTTTCACAAGTCCTTCCGCCAGCGTTTCGGCGGTCTCCTCATTGTGCTCGCGACAATCCTCTACGGCTTTTATGCCGTCTGGTTTTTCGACCTGCCGAAGCTCATCGCCGAAGCCCACTGGGAACGCTTCGGCATCTATATGAGCCAGTGGATCAGCTATGACGTGCAGCCGGAATTCCGTATCCAGGACGATGGCACGATCCAGACGCGCTATCCACGCTTCTCACCGCTTGGCGACGATCCGCATCCGGATTGGCTGAAAACCAACACGGATGGCAGCATCACGGTTCTCGTCAGCGGCAGCGGCCGCACAGTGACGGTCAGCAAGAGCCAGACGACGATCGTTGCCCATGGCATGACGGTGCCGGTCGATGTCAGCAGCGGCGCACCGAAAGTCGTCGGTCCGGTTCCGGGCTGGATGACGGTCTATGACGACAACGTGCTTGCCAATCTTGGTTTTGCAGGGGATGTCAGCATTTCCGTCGACCGCGTGAAAGTGCGCAAGCGATTTATCGGCTGGGCGAACTTCGTCTTCGATACGCAGTCGCCGTTCTTCGACAAGCCGGCAAGCGAGGTCATCAGTCTCATCGTCTCCGGCCCGCGTATCCATCCCGATCAGTCGAACCTGTCGCTCGCTTTCGACGATATCTGGAACAACAGCGAATGGCAGCATGGCGATGTCTGGACCAAGCTGTTCCAGACGATCGTGATGGCCTTCCTCGGCACGTTGCTCGGTTCGCTCGCGGCCTTCCCGCTCGCCTTCATGGCAGCGCGCAATATCACGCCAAACAGGTTCCTCAATCAGGCCCTGAAGCGCTTCTTCGACTTCCTGCGTTCGGTCGACATGCTGATCTGGGCGCTGTTCCTGACGCGCGCCTTCGGCCCCGGTCCTCTTGCCGGTTCCGGCGCCATCTTCCTCACGGAGACAGGCACGCTCGGCAAGCTCTACTCGGAAGGTCTCGAGAATATCGACAACAAGCCGCGCGAAGGCGTGAAGTCGACGGGCGCCTCGACCGTGCTGGTGCATCGCTACGGCATCATGCCGCAGATCGTCCCTGTTATCGTCAGCCAGACGCTCTATCAGTGGGAATCGAACGTACGCGGCGCGACGATCATCGGCGCCGTTGGCGCCGGCGGTATCGGTCTCAAGCTCTGGGAAGCCATGCGCACCAATTCCAATTGGGAAAACGTCGCATACATGGTCATCCTGATCCTGATCGTTGTCTTCCTGTTCGATACCGCATCGAATGCACTGCGCCATCGCCTGATGGGCACCAAGGCCGGCCACTAAGCCCGATCAAATGATGATGACGGCCCGCCGTCATCATCATTCTGTCATGGAAATCTTTTAGCCGGAGCGTGCTTGCGGTTCACCGCCAAATCAATGCACATTGCGCTCCCCATTCGGACGATCTCCAGGATAAAAGCCTTGCGCTACGCTCTCTATTTTTCGCCGTCCAAGGATGATTCCCTGACGGATGCGGCCTCTGTCTGGCTCGGCCGCAATGCCTTTACCGGCGAGACCTATCCTGCACCCGAATACAAGACATTGCCGTCAAACGAACAATTCGAACTGACCGCCGATCCGCGCCGCTACGGCTTCCACGCGACGATCAAGGCGCCCTTCGAGCTTGCCTCCTCCGTGACCGAAAAGGACCTGATGGCGGTCGTCGAAGATTTTGCCGCCAAGACGCCGGCCTTTGAAATCCCCGAGCTGGTGCTCGGCCAGCTCGGTCGCTTCTTCGCACTTGTTCCGGGTTCGCTGCACCAGCCGCTTCAGGATTTCGCCGCAAAGGTGGTAAAGTCTTTCGAGCCATTCCGGGCGGCACTCTCCGAGGCCGACATTATCAGGCGCAAACCGGAAAGGCTCTCCGAGAGCCAGCGCAATAATCTCATGCGCTGGGGCTATCCATATGTCATGGATGACTTCGGCTTCCATATGACGTTGACCGGTCAGGTGCCGGAAGAGCGCGCGGAAGTGATGAAGGCGATCCTGACGGAGCGTTTTGCAGCTTTTACCGGCAGGCCGCTTCACATTTCCGGCCTCGCCGTCTTTAGCGAGGAGGCGCGCGGCGCGCCTTTCAAAGTCCACACATGGCTGCCTCTTGCTGGCGCCAAAAGCTGAAAGATTTCCTGACATGAGCAAAGAAACCGTTCTTTCAAATGCCCGTATCGTACTCGAGGACGACATCCTTTCGGGCTCTATCCTGATACGCGACGGCAAGATCGCCGATATTTCAAAAGGCATTTCGGTAGCCGGCGAAGACTTTGAGGGCGACTACATCATTCCGGGCCTCGTCGAGCTGCACACGGACCATCTGGAAGGCCACTATTCGCCGCGTCCGGGCATCCGCTGGAACAAGACGGCGGCGATCCAGGCCCATGACGCGCAGATCGTCACTTCGGGTATCACAACGGTCTTCGACTGCCTGCGCATGGGTGCTGACGAAGACGGTGGCTTCGAGCACGGTGAGATGCGCGAGATGGCCGATGCCATCCAGTCCGCCGAAAAGGAAGGGCGCCTGCGTGCCGAACATCTCCTCCATCTGCGTTGCGAGGTTTCGGCCGACAACGTGCTGCAGCACTTCGCCGATTTCGAAAACGATCCTTATGTCGGTCTCGTCTCGCTGATGGACCATGCGCCGGGCCAGCGCCAGTTCCAGACAATGGACCAGTACATCTTCTACTATCAGAAGAAGCGCGGTCTTTCCGATGAGGAGTTTGCCCGCTTCTGCGCCAGACGCATCGCCGAGTCCGATCGCAATTCGACGCCAAATCGCGACGCGATCTCGAAGGTCTGCGCCGAACGCGGTATCACTGTCGCAAGCCATGACGATGCCACATCTGCCCATGTCGATGAGGCGATCGAAAACGGCGTTCGCCTGGCCGAATTCCCGACAAGCATCGACGCAGCCCGGCTGTCGCACGAGAACGGCATGAGCGTTCTGATGGGCGCGCCGAACATCGTGCGCGGCAAGTCGCATTCCGGCAATATCGCCGCGCGTGATTTAGCGCAGCTCGGCGTTCTCGACGTGCTTTCGTCCGACTATGTGCCGCTCAGCCTGCTGCATGCGCCCTTCATTCTTGCCGACGAGGTCGAGGGCATTACCTTGTCGAAGGCAATTGCAATGGTGACGGCAACGCCAGCACGCACCGTCAGCCTCAACGATCGCGGCCGCATCGCAACCGGCCTGCGTGCCGATCTCGTCCGCGTCCACCGTTCACATGGCGTGCCGGTGACGCGATCCGTCTGGCGTGAAGGACGCCGTGTCGCATGATGATGTCACACGAACCCCATCCGGGCGCTGGCGCCGAACGCGGCATCATGGTCGTCGTCGTCGGCCCGAGCGGGGCCGGCAAGGACACGCTGATGAACCTTGCGGCCCGGCATTTCGATCGCCGCGAAGACGTGCATTTTGCCCGCCGTGTCATCACTCGCGATGGCGATGCCGGTGGGGAGGATCACCTCGCCGTTTCGGATGCCGGTTTCGCATCGATGGAGCAGTCTGGTGCCTTTGCCGTCTGGTGGGAGGCGCACGGCTTGAAATATGCAATTCCGGCGGAGGTTTCCGTTGCACTTTCCAGGGGTCACCTCGTCGTGGCCAATGGCTCGCGCTCGGCCCTGCACCGTTTCCAGGCTGCTTTCCCGCGGCTAAAGGTCATCAATGTTACGGCCCGCCCCGAAGTGCTGGCCGGCCGCCTGGAGGCGCGCGGCCGCGAGACGCACGAGGACATCATGGCCCGCCTCGCACGCGGCCCGCTGACGGTGCGCGGCGATTACGATGTCGTGGAGCTCGACAATAGCGGCTCGCTGGAAGAGGCCGAGCGCAAGATGGTCGACATCCTGGATGGCTTCCTGAAGGAAATCGTCTAAACGAGGCAGGAAACGAGAATGGCCATTCGTGTCGTCCACTATGACCCGGAATGGCCGTCTCTCTTCCGCCGGATCGTCGGCGAACTGGAGCCGCTTCTTGCCGATCTCGCCCCCGTCTTTCATCACGTCGGCAGCACATCGGTGCCCGGATTGGCGGCAAAGCCGAAGATCGACCTGCACGCTGCCTTCGCTAATGCGGATGTGCTTCCCGAAGCAATCGAGCGCGTAGAATCGCTTGGCGCCTTCACCTTCCATGGCGACAAATACCAGCAGCAGACCTGGACCTTCACCGGCGGCAAGGGCTTCTACGGCGCACGACTATATCTCTGCTCGGCGAACAATGTCGTTTTGCGAGACCGGCTCGCGTTTCGGGACTATCTACGCTCGCACGCGGAGCGCGCGAACGCCTATGCCGCCCTTAAGATGAAACTCATGGGCGAGGCCAATGACGACTGGGATTATTATACCGGCGGCAAGCGTAACTTCGTGCTCGAGACGCTGCGGCTGGCCTCCGAAGAAGGATAGCCAGCCGCGCTCCGATTATTCGTTGTCGCCGCGGCCCGAGACGATCTCGCGTTTACCGACATGGTTTGCCGGACCGACCAGCCCTTCCTTCTCCATGCGCTCGACGAGCGAAGCTGCTCTATTGTAGCCGATGCCGAGGCGGCGCTGGATATAGGAGGTCGAGCACTTCTTGTCCCGCAGGACGACCTTGACGGCCTGCTGGTAAAGCTCGTCGCCATCCTCGGCACCCATGGCGCTCTTGTCGAAGACGGCGCCGTCCTCTTCGTCCTCGGCTTCTTCATCCTCGCCGGCCGTGACCGTATCGAGATATTCCGGCCGACCCTGCGTCTTCAGGTGTGCCACGACCTTCTCGACTTCGGCATCGGAAACGAAGGGACCATGGACACGGGAGATGCGGCCGCCACCCTGCATATGCAGCATGTCGCCCTGGCCAAGCAGCTGTTCGGCACCCTGTTCGCCGAGGATCGTGCGGCTGTCGATCTTCGAGGTCACCTGGAAGGAGATGCGGGTCGGGAAGTTCGCCTTGATCGTGCCGGTGATGACATCAACCGAAGGACGCTGTGTCGCCATGATGAGATGGATGCCGGCAGCACGCGCCATCTGCGCAAGCCGCTGGATCGCGCCTTCGATCTCCTTGCCGGCAACCATCATCAGGTCGGCCATTTCGTCGACGATGACGACGATGTAGGGCATCGGTGCAAGGTCCAGCTCCTGCTGTTCCTCGATCGGCGCACCGGTCTGCCGGTCGAAGCCGACCTGGACCATGATATGGATGGTCTCGCCCTTCTCACGGGCCAGGGAGACGCGGCCATTATAACCGTCGATATTGCGCACGCCGAGACGCGACATCTTGCGATAGCGCTCCTCCATCTCGCGCACCGCCCATTTCAATGCCATGACGGCCTTCTTCGGATCGGTGACGACGGGCGTTAGCAGATGCGGAATGCCGTCATAGACGGAGAGTTCCAGCATCTTGGGATCGACCATGATGAGGCGGCACTGTTCCGGCGTCATGCGGTAGAGCAGCGACAGGATCATCGTGTTGATGGCGACTGACTTGCCCGAGCCGGTGGTGCCGGCAACGAGCAGATGCGGCATCTTCGCGAGTTCGGCGATCACGGGTTCGCCGCCGATCGTCTTGCCGAGGCCGAGCGCCAGCTTGTAGCCGCTCTTGTCGAAATCGTCGCTCTCGATCATCTCGCGGAAATAGACGGTTTCACGCGTCGCATTCGGCAGTTCGATGCCGATGACGTTGCGGCCGGGAACGACAGCAACACGGGCAGACAGTGCCGACATGGAGCGGGCGATATCATCGGCAAGGCCGATGACGCGGGATGATTTTACGCCGGGCGCCGGCTCGAATTCATAGAGGGTGACGACCGGACCGGGGCGGACATGGATGATCTCACCCTTGATGCCGAAATCCTCCAGCACGCTCTCCAGGAGGCCGGCATTCTGTTCCAGCGTTTCCTGCGACATGATCTCGCCGAGCCGCTCCGGCGGCTCCTGCAACAGGGCACGCGGCGGGAATTCGTAGCCCGATGCATCAACCTTCTCGACGATCATGCGGGCAGAGCGAACCGGGGATAGTGCAGGTGCGGTGATCTCGACACGCGATGCGGGCGGTGCTTCTGCCGGTGCCTGATTCGACTGGACCACAGGCGCCTGTATTTCCGGGGTCTGAACTATCGGACCTTGGGCGACGGGAGCTGGAGCGACCGGAGCCGGAGCAACGCGCACTGCCGGAGGACGCGCGGGGCGGGCCGGCGCTGACGTTACGGGCAGCGTTGCGCGCGGCGCCACCGGCGCCGGATTATGTCGGCCTGGGCGCCATTCCATGATGCGGAAGCGCGAAGTGATCGATTCTGGTTCGACCTGCTGCAACGCGATGACCGGAGTACGCGACGGACCGGCATCGGTCTCCTCGAAGGCCATGACCTCCCAGAAGGCGAAATCCGAAATGGATGAAAGTTCTGTCGCTGCGCGTAGCGTCGTTTCGACGGGAACCGCGGCAACGGGCTGCAGCTGAGGTTCCGGCTGTGGCGCGACCGGTTCAACCATTTCGGGCAGGTAAATATCGAAGGGTACGTTCACCGCGATCGGCGCGCGCATCTGCGGTGCCGCCAGGGGCTGCGGAACTGCTACCGCCTGCGGGGCAGGCACAATGATTTCCTCGCGGACAGGCTTCTCCGGCGCGTGGCGCTTGCTGATCAGCGTTTCCGGGGTGCGGGTGAAGCGGACATTCGGGGCGAGCGAGAAATTGCTCTGCCAGAGCGGCGGAATCGGCTTTTCGCCTTCATATGCCACAGTGGCTTCTTCCACGTGATGGTCAGCTTCAAGTCCCGAAGAAAACTCTTCGGCGTCCGTCAAATTGGTTCTGGGAAAACGCATGCGACAGCTACTCACTCACGTCTGGTAATTTCTGACATCCTTCCGGATAGAAAATGAAGGTTAATAAGTTCCTTCCAGCCGTCCCGTAGCGGGACGGCTAAAAAGATGAAACATCATCAATTTCAGAGGCTTGATGAGAAAGGAAAAATCTTTGGCCGAATGAGACAAGCGTCCTAAAGCACGCCGCGATCTTCCAGATTCGCTTGCCGCACTTCAAGCCTTTGTTTTCGCATGTCGTTATCGCAAAACCGCTGCGCACTTTTGCGCGACATGCCTTAGTGCGCTTCATCCCAATTGGTCGCGGAGCGGGCATCGACCCGAAGCGGCACGCGCATCTCCAGCGCCGGCGAGGTGGCGTTTTCCATGACCGAAACGATGATCGGCGTCGCCTTTTCGACCTCTTCGTCTTCGACCTCGAAGATCAATTCATCGTGCACCTGCAAGAGCATGCGCACCCTATCGGCAAGGCCTGCCTCGGCGAGCGCCGGCTCGATCTTGATCATGGCGCGGCGAATGACATCGGCGGCCGAGCCCTGGATCGGCGCGTTGATGGCGGCCCGTTCGTTGAAAGCGCGGACCGAGGGATTGGACGAGCGAATCTCCGGATAATTGATTCGGCGGCCGAAGATCGTCTCGACGTAGCCCTTGTCGCGGGCCATCTGCTTTCGGCTTTCCATGTAATCCCGGATGCCGGGAAAGCGCTCGAAATATTTCTTGATGTAGTCGCCGGCTTCCGAGCGCTCGATGGAAAGCTGGTTGGCGAGGCCGAAGGCGGAGATGCCGTAGATGATGCCGAAGTTGATGGCCTTGGCGCGGCGACGCACCTCGCTCGGCATGCCTTCGACGGGCACGCCGAACATTTCAGAGGCGGTCATGGCGTGGATGTCGATGCCGTCCTCGAAAGCGCGCACGAGCTGGGGAATTTCGGCGACATGGGCCAGCACGCGCAGCTCGATCTGGCTGTAGTCGGCCGAGATCAGCTTGTGGCCGGGCGACGAAATGAAGGCGGTGCGAATCTTGCGGCCTTCGGCGGTGCGCACCGGAATGTTCTGAAGGTTCGGCTCCGAAGAGGAAAGGCGGCCTGTCGTCGTCGACGCCAGCGAATAGGAGGTGTGCACCCGCTTCGTTTCCGGATGGATGTAACCCGGAAGCGCGTCCGTGTAGGTCGATTTCAGCTTTGTGAGCTGGCGCCAGTCGACGATCTTGCGTGGCAGATCGAAGCCCGCTGCCGCAAGGTCTTCCAGCACGCTCGCCGAGGTCGACCACTGGCCGGTCTTGGTCTTGGTTCCGCCGGCAAGACCCATCTTGCCGAACAGGATGTCGCCGAGCTGCTTGGGGGAGCCGATATTGAACCTCTCACCAGCAAGCTGATAGATTTCATCCTCGTACCTGGCTGCACCCTGAGCCAGTTCGCCCGAGAGGCGCGACAGGATCTGGCGGTCGACGGTGATCCCCCGTTCTTCCATGCGCGCAAGAACGGGTACGAGCGGACGTTCCAGGCGCTCATAGACGCGTGTCAGCTGGGTGGCGGCAAGGCGCGGCTTCAGCACCATCCACAGGCGCAACGTCACTTCGGCATCTTCGGCTGCATAGTGTGTCGCGCGCTCGATATCGACGAGGTCGAAGGTGACGTTCGACTTGCCGGAGCCAGCGACGTCCTTGTAGGCGATCGGTGTGTGACCGAGGAATTTTTCAGACAGCGGGTCCATGCCGTGCGCGCCGGTGCCGGCGTCGAGCACGTAGGATATCAGCATCGTGTCGTCGAAACTCTTGGTCTCGACGCCATAACGTTTCATCAGCAGGTAGTCGTATTTCAGATTCTGAGCGACCTTGAGGATCGATTCATCCTCCAGCAGCGCCTTCAGCCGCGACAGCGCATCGCGCATCGGGATCTGGTTGTCGGCGAGACCGCCGCCGAGAAGGTCGCCAACGCCCGTCTTGTGACCGATAGGCACATAGGCGGCGCGAATGCGTATGCCTGTCGGATCGGCGGTGTTATCGGCAATCGCCAGGGAGAAGCCAACGAGTTCGGCCTGCATGGCGTCGAGCGAAGTCGTTTCCGTATCGAAGGCAACGAGTCCGGTATCGCGCGCAGCGGCGATCCATTGGTCGAGAGTCGCAAGGTCGCGGATCGTCACATAGGAAGAATGATCGAACGGAAGGGTCGCGAACGCCTCGGCGCGCGCCTTGGCAAGATCGGCAGGCGCAAACGTGCCTTCGACCGCAGTCTTCGCCTTTGCGCGCGGTGGAACGGCCACGGCTTCGCCATTCACTTTGGGTACCGCGCCCGCGACAGGTTCCGGCTCGGCTGAATCGAGGTCCGGCCCATGCGCATCCGCACCCCATTCGACCTTTACGAAGGCCGGTTCGATCTCGCTGGCGTCGCAATTGCAGAATTCCGCAACACGGCGCGTCAGCGTGGTGAATTCCATGGTTTTCAGGAAACCGATCAGCTTGGGGCCGTTCTGCGGTTCCAGGACGAGCGCGTCGAGATCGAGCTCCAACGGTACGTCGGTGCGCAGGCGCACGAGTTCGCGGGACAGCTTCGCCTTGTCGATGTTTTCGAGAATGGTCAGGCGGCGCTTTTCCTGCTTGATCTCATGGGCACGCTCGAGAAGCGTATCGAGATCGCCATATTCGGCGAGAAGCTGGGCTGCCGTCTTCGGGCCGATGCCGGGGATGCCGGGAACATTGTCGACGGAATCGCCGGTCATCGCCTGCAGGTCGATCATCTTTTCCGGCGGCACACCCCATTTCTCGATCACATCGGGGATGCTGATCTGCTTGTCCTTCATGCTGTCATACATGTGGACATTCGGGGTGACGAGCTGCATCAGATCCTTGTCGGAGGAGACGATCGTCACGTCGGCGCCGACCGCTTCGGCCCGGCGGGCATAGGTCGCGATAATATCGTCGGCCTCGAAACCTTCCGTCTCGATGCAGGGCAGATTGAAGGCGCGTGTCGCCTCGCGGATCAGGCCGAACTGAGGCACCAGCTCTTCGGGCGGCGCTGAACGGTTCGCCTTATAGGCGTCATAGAGATCCTTGCGGAAGGTCTTCGAGGAGTAGTCGAAAATGACGGCGAGGTGGGTGGGCGTGGCAGCCACATCGGTACCACGTGCATCCCTCAGCAGCTTCCAGAGCATGTTGCAAAAACCGGAGACAGCGCCGACCGGCAGGCCGTCGGATTTGCGCGTCAGGGGAGGCAGTGCATGAAAGGCCCGGAAGATGAAACCCGAACCGTCGATAAGGAAGAGATGATCGCCTTTTTTCATGGCAGCATGGATAGCGCGGCGGCCCTTCAAGGTCCATATAAACTTGGTTGCGCAAAAAGATTCCGCCTCACCAAACTGTTACTAATTTGTAATAGGTGGTTTTTTCTCTTTCCCTTGAAAAACCACATTCTCCATCACAAATCAAAGTCACCGGCGTTTGATCGCGCCGCGGGTCTGATAGCCGGCTTGTCCCCCGCCCGCGTCAGGCTTGGACAAAGGCCTCATCCCCCTCTCCGGGCCTTTGTCCTCACTTTCAAGCCGCCATGGCCTTCCTCCAGGCCTTGGCGGCTTTGTTTTTTGCGCAATTCGCTGCGGCACTCAAAATTTGAGAACTTCGTTCCTATTTTTTGATGGATCGTATGCGATTTGTTGCATTGTCTACCGAGCGATTTTGAGCCTAACTTACAATCATGGGATTTAATCGAATGGATTCCGGCGCCTACCTTGCCAGCCAGCTGGCGAAGGGTTTTGCCCGCTCGCTGCATCAGCGCGCGGCAGGGCTCGGTTTTTCTCCCGGACAGTTCCCTATCCTTCTGGAGCTTTGGGCCGAGGACGGGCTGACGCAGAAACAGCTTCTGGAGCGCGTCGATATCGAACAGGCGACGATGGCCAACACGCTCTCACGCATGGTGCGAGACGGGTTGATCGAGCGGCGTCCGCATCCGACCGACAAACGCGCGCAGCTGATCTTTCTGACAGAAAAAGCCAGGGCGATGGAGGCGCAAGCCATCGACACGGCGCGCGAGGCCGACCTTGCGCTGTTCAAAGGTTTTCGGGTCTTCGAACGAGAGCTGATGCTCGAATATATCCGGCGGCTGATCCAGAACGCCAAGGCGCTCTGACTTCACTCCGCCGCCGCGCGGTCGCGCTTTGCTTGCGTCAGCTCTGCTTCGGTATTTGCCGAAAGGAAGTTTTCGCGAGCGGCGAGCTTGATACTCGGCTCGATATCCGGCTTTCCAAGCAAGAGCCCCTGCAACTGGGTACAGCCTTCTTCCACGACGATCTGACGTTGCATCTCTGTTTCGACGCCTTCGGTGACAACAGGCATGCCGAGACTATGCCCCAGCCCGATGATGGCGCGGACGATCGAGCGAGCGCCGGCATCATGCTCCAGTATGCCGGTGAAGCTGCGGTCGACCTTGATCTTGTCGAAAGGGAAGGAACGCAGGTTGGAAAGCGAGGAGAAGCCAGTGCCGAAATCGTCCATGACGATGCGCACTCCGAGGTCGCGCAGGCGCTGAAGCGTGTTCATGACCCGGTTGCGATCGCGTATGAGCGCCACTTCGGTGATCTCCAGTTCCAGGCGTTCCGGCGCGAGGTCCGCCTCCTTGAGAATCTCAGCCACCCGCTGGCAAAGATTGGGCAACAGAAACTGAACCGGGGAGACATTGACGGCGATCGATAGCGGCTGCGGCCAGCGGGCGGCCTCCATGCAGGCTTCGCGCAGGATCCATTCGCCGAGCTGGACGATCGAGCCGCTTTCCTCGGCGATCGGAATGAAGATATCCGGCTCGCTCATGCCGTGGCCCGGCCGGTTCCAGCGCATCAAGGCTTCATAACCATTGATCTCACCGCTGCGCGCATCGAGGATTGGCTGATAGCTTACATGGAGCTGATTGCGGGTGATGGCGTGGCGAAGCTCGTGTTCGATCTGGCGACGGGCACGCACCGACTCGTCCATTTCCGCGTCGAAGAAGCAGGCTGCGCCGCGCCCGGCATGTTTGATGCGATAAAGAGCTGTATCGGCATTGTTGCAGAGCTCTTCGGCCGAGTCTCCATCCGCTGGATAGATCGCGATGCCGATGCTCGCGCCGACGGCCGTCGGATCGCGGGCAGTATCCATCTCGGCCGCGAATTCGTCGATGATACGTCGCGCAAGGCGATGGGCCGCGTCGGGTTGCTGCTTGCTCGGCTGGACGATGGCGAATTCGTCGCCGCCAAGTCGCGCGATCGTGTCATCCTTGTCGACGCAGCGTTTGAGGATCGTGGCGACCTTGCGCAGGATGCGATCACCTTCGGCGTGACCGAAAATATCGTTGACGGCCTTGAAGCGGTCGAGATCGATACAGAAGACGGCGACTTGCGTTCGCTTGCATTCGGCGACCTGCAGAGCCTGGCGAATGCGCGTATCGAAAAGCGAACGGTTCGGCAGGTCCGTCAGAACATCATGATGGGCGAGATGCTCGATCATCTCTTCGGCGCGCTTGCGTTCGGTCAGATCGCGGACGACGAGAACGTCGCAATGGCGTCCGCGATAGACGATCCGCCGCATGACAACCTCGACGGGGATTTCCCTCTCATCCTTGGCGATCAACAGCATTTCCTCATGCTCGCTCTCCCGCTCAGCATGAATGAGAGCCAGCACGGACGAGGAAATGTTGCCCGTGAGTTCCGAGAGCTTCCAGCCTGAGAGGGCCAGGAAGCGTTCATTGGTGTCGATGATCTTGCCTTCCCGTAGAATGACCAGTCCTTCCTGCGAGACATTGGCGAGGCCGTGAAGATCGGTCAGATGGCTTTCGAGGAAGACTGCGCCGAAGGCCATGAGGATGAGGCCGGTGGCGACAGCCATCACGATTACGGCAAGCACCTGGGGCTGAAGCGTCATCGCCGGCACCTCGCGCGTCGCGTCCGGCACCAGTGCAATGCTGCTCATCGAGATGAAATGCAGCATGCAGATCGCCAGCACGAAAGCGCCGGAGGATGCGGCAAAGCGTTTCATGCCTTTCAGCTTGAAGAAGGCGAGGAAGGCAATGGTTGCCAGAGCCGCGCAGGAGCAGAAAGCGACGACCGACATAAAGGCATCATAGACGACGATGGCCTGGGCCTCGATCGCCTGCATGCCAGTCATATGCATGGCCATGATGCCAAGCGCCATCAGCACGCCGCCGAAAGCGAAAGAATAGCTCCGGCCCTCCGACGCGATCAGGATGGCTACCCAGGCGCCGAAAATCGACAGGAATACAGAGAGAAACGTGAGACCCAGATCGTAGCTGATCGGCATGCCGCCGTCATAGGCGAGCATGGCGATGAAATGCGTAGCCCATACGCCGACGCCGCAGGCAAAGGCTGACGTGGCGATCCACAGCTTGCGCTGTCCGGCGTCGCATTCCTGGGCACGGAAGAGAAGGAGCATTGTCGTCAGGCTGCCGACGAGACAGACAATTGCGGCGGCAATGACCAGTCGCCAGTCGTGGTTGTCTCTGATGCAGGCAATAACTGAGAACATTCGCCACCTCGAAAATCCACCTCGGCGCGAGATTATTTAGAACATGCTAAATAACTGTAAATTGCATTAGCGATACCTACTTCAGCCTTTCAGCATTTGGCGCCAACAAAAAAACTTGAAAATTTGACGCTCGAAACGGCAGCCGATTGGGTCTATCGTCCGGCCGAATTTCAGAAGGAGTCGGAAATGACCGAACTAAATCCTATCCTTGCGCGTGCGGACCAGAATCTCAATTCAAGCCTCGAAAAGCTGTTCGAGCTCTTGCGCATCAAGTCGATCTCGACCGATCCGGCCTACAAGGCTGAATGCCGCAAGGCAGCCGAATGGCTGATCGCCTATCTCAAGACGCTTGGCTTTGACGCCTCGGTTCGCGACACGCCCGGCCACCCGATGGTGGTCGCCCATCACGAGGGTGCCTCTGCCGATGCGCCCCACGTCCTGTTCTACGGTCACTATGACGTGCAACCGGTCGATCCGATCGAGCTCTGGGAAAACGACCCTTTCGATCCCGCCGTCAAAGATGCCGGCAACGGCCGCAAGATCCTGACCGGCCGCGGCACCTCCGATGACAAGGGCCAGCTGATGACCTTCGTGGAGGCCTGCCGCGCCTACAAGGAGATCAACGGCGCCCTTCCCTGCCGCGTCACCATTCTTTTCGAGGGCGAAGAAGAGTCCGGATCGCCGTCGCTGAAGCCGTTCCTCGAAGCCAATGCCGCCGAACTCAAGGCCGATTACGCCCTCGTCTGCGACACCAGCATGTGGGATCGCGATACGCCGGCAATCGCAGCTGCGCTTCGCGGCCTCGTCGGCGAAGAAATCGTGGTGACAGCCGCCGACCGCGACCTGCATTCCGGCCTGTTCGGCGGTGCCGCGGCCAATCCGATCCATATTCTTGTGGAGGCGCTTGCCGGCCTGCATGACGAAACCGGTCGTATTACACTTCAAGGTTTCTACGACGGTGTGGAGGAAACGCCTGCCAACATCAAGGCATCCTGGGAGGCGCTCGGCAAATCGGCGGAAAACTTCCTCGGCGAAGTCGGCCTCTCCATTCCCTCAGGCGAAAAGGGCCGCTCGGTCCTGGAACTCACCTGGGCGCGACCGACGGCCGAAGTCAACGGCATCTGGGGTGGCTATACCGGTGAAGGCTTCAAGACCGTCATTGCTGCGAAGGCATCGGCAAAAGTCTCTTTCCGGCTCGTCGGCACGCAGGATCCGGCAGCGATCCGTGAGAGCTTCCGCAACTACGTTCGTTCGAAGATCCCCGCCGACTGCTCGGTCGAGTTCCACCCGCATGGCGCCTCCCCGGCCATTCATCTTTCCTATGACTCGCCTGTTCTGACCAAGGCGCGCAATGCGCTTTCCGACGAATGGCCGAAGCCCGCCATCGTCATCGGCATGGGCGGCTCTATCCCGATCGTCGGCGATTTTCAGAAAATGCTCGGCATGGAATCCCTTCTCGTGGGCTTCGGGCTTTCCGACGACCGTATCCATTCGCCGAACGAAAAGTACGATCTGGCCTCCTACCACAAGGGTATCCGTTCCTGGGTACGCATCCTTGCCGCACTGAAGGCTTGAAACAAAAAAGGCGTGCCTGCGATCTTCGCGGCACGCCATCCGAAATCTGCAAACAAAAAGGCCGGGCAAACCGGCCTTCCGTTATCCGCCTCATCTCAGTGCCAGTACATCCGTGGTCAAAGGAGAAGCGGACAAAGCACAGCCAGACTGATCTCGAAAGGTTTACGGCCGGTAAACGGCTGATCCAACCAGATCGCGGAACTGATGCAACAGATGATGCGCACGACATTTCCGGGCTGCAATTTCTGAAACATTATATCGGAAGCCGCCTTTCACATTTCAAGGCCCATGGAAAACCTTGATTCCCGTTCAAGCTGCGTTCATTCCGCCTCTCTCATATGCCTTTGAAAGAAAAACGAAATCCGTGCTGCGTGACCGATGCCGCAGACGCTCTACCTTTGATTTTCCGGGTAAACGTGCATCCCAGGCGGGTCGCCCATCGTTTATTGCGAGGAGTAAAAGGTGAAAGTGAAAACCCTGGTGCGACGTGGAATTCCATGGCGATCGCGGGTGGGATCTCAGGCCAATATGTCCAGGCGACCTATGAGCGGTACCGCATCTACGTCGGTCCGCAATATTGTCGTCCGCTCGGCATTCCGACGGTCACCTTCAGCGTCCGCCCCTATTGGGATCGCTACTACTGCAACCTCGACTTCTATCGTGAACGTGACCGCTGGCGCCGCGGACCGGTCTATTATTACCGCGATCGCGGTCCCCATCGCCCCTGAAACAAAAAGGACCCGACGCATCTGGTGATACGCCGGGCCTGATATCGATCGGCACGTGTTGAGGGGAGACGGCCGATCTTGGCGGGACGTGAGGGGTTTGTCCCGCTCATCATAGAACTGCGGGCAAGCCTATTGGTTCCCTCACCAGCCGGAAGATATGTGGCGCTGTGTCGCGCATCCGCGCATAGGGGCCGAGCAGCATCTTCAGCCGGCTCTCGTCCATCCTGTCGAGACGGTGATGCTGCGCAAAAGCATGCACGCTCCAGACTTCGCGCGGGCGTGCCTCATCCATTCTGACGGGATCAATCGTCATGTTCTGCCTGGATATTGCGCATTGCGCTTCTTCCGTGCGCGGAAGTCGCGGCGATATATGTCGGTTTTGGGGCGGTCACATGAACGGCAGCCATGGGAGGAAGTCATGGCTGGCTGACGGAGAAAATGCAGGCAGATGGTGCACTTGGCCACATTGATGTTGTTCTTAACAGCCCGTTAATTCGCCGCATTTACAGTTCACTCGGATAAAACCGTTGCCTGGGGGCGCGGTCTTGCAGCAAGGGTTCAGCCGCTCCACGATGGTAGCCAGACGTAGATCAGATGACAGGATCGAACCGTCCTTCAACGGCCGTGGCGGTCGTGAGGAAGACGACGAATTCGCGCTCGATGCCGACGATCGCATCGACGGACGGCATGGCTCCAAACGTACATCGAAATCGCCCGCTCCACGGCGCGCACCGGCAAAGCGTCGTTCCGAGCCACGCGAACGGGAAGGCGGCGGGCTGTTCGCGTTCCTGCGCAGGGTCGTCTACTGGTGCATCGTGCTTGGTATCTGGGTGGGCATCGGCGTTGCCGGGCTCGTGTTCTACTACGGTTCGCGCATGCCAAGCGCCAGCACCTGGGCAATCCCGGAGCGGCCACCGAACGTCAAGATCACCGCGGTGGACGGCAGCGCAATCGCCAACCGCGGTGCGACCGGCGGCGAGGAGCTCTCCCTGGAGAACATGTCTCCCTACATTCCGGAGGCGATCATCGCGATCGAAGACCGGCGCTTCTATTCGCATTTCGGCGTCGATCCGTTCGGGCTGGCGCGCGCCTTCGTCAACAATGCGACCGGCCAGCCGATCCAGGGCGGCTCGACGCTGACGCAGCAGCTTGCCAAGAACCTGTTCCTCTCGCCCGAGCGCACTCTGGAGCGCAAGGTGCAGGAGGTGCTGCTCTCCTTCTGGCTGGAGCAGAAATATACCAAGGACCAGATCCTTGCGATGTATCTGAACCGCGTCTATTTCGGCTCGAATGCCTACGGCGTGGAAGCGGCAGCGCGGCGCTATTTCAACAAGTCGGCGCGCGATGTGAACCTCGGCGAGGCGGCCTTGCTTGCGGGCCTCGTGAAGGCGCCGTCGCGCCTTTCGCCGGCCCGTGATCCGGAGGCGGCCAATGCCCGCGCGCAGGTCGTGCTGCAGGCGATGCGCGACCAGGGCTATATCAGTGCCGACGAAATCAAGACGGCGATGTCGCAGACGCCGGCTTCTGCCCGCAGCTACTGGTCGGGCGCCGGACAATATGTCGCCGATATGGTGATGGACGAACTGCAGGGGCTCGTCGGCGACGTGAAGGAAGACGTCATCGTCGATACGACGATCGACAAGAATCTCGAAAAGAAGGCCGAACAGTCGCTAGTCGACGTGCTCGACAAGGAAGGCGGCAAGTTCGATGCATCGCAGGCCGCCCTCGTCTCGATCGACGGTACGGGCGCGATCCGGGCGCTCGTCGGCGGCAGGGATTATGCGACGAGCCAGTTCAACCGCGCCGTCAAGGCCAAGCGCCAGCCGGGCTCGTCCTTCAAGCCATTTGTTTATGCGGCCGCGCTTGAAAAAGGCCTGACGCCGGACTCCGTCTTCAACGATGCGCCGATCCGCATCGGCAACTGGACGCCGGAGAATTACGAGAAGAAATACAATGGCGAAGTGACGCTCCGGACAGCACTTGCCAAGTCGCTGAATACGGTGGCGGCGCAGCTCGTGATGTATGACGGGCCGGATCAGGTGATCAAGCTTGCCCACCGTCTCGGCATCCAATCGGATCTGCAGCCCAACGCATCGATCGCCCTCGGTACGTCGGAAGTCTCTCTGATGGAGCTGACGGCCTCCTATGCCGCCTTCATGAATGGTGGCTACAAGGCAACGCCGCACGTGATCCGCCGGGTGACCACGACCGACGGCAAGGTGCTCTACGAGAACACCTATGACAATCCGCCGCGCGTGCTTTCCGAGCAGATCGTCGCGGAAATGAACATGATGATGATGGGCGTCATCAACGGCGGGACAGGCTCGAGCGCCAAGCTTCCCGGCTGGCAGGCTGCAGGCAAGACCGGCACGACGCAGAATTCGCGCGATGCGCTGTTCGTCGGTTTCACCAGCAACCTGACGACAGGCGTCTGGTTCGGCAATGACGACGGCACGCCGATGAAGAAGGTGACCGGCGGCGGGCTTCCCGCCAAGGCCTGGAAGGAATTCATGGTCGCCGCGCATAAGGGCCTTTCGCCAGCGCCGCTCTTCGGCATGGGCCAGACATTCTCTGATCCTGCCGCTGATCCCGGCAACGGCCAGCCGATGGCGCAGGCGCAGCCGACACCCGAGCAGCCGTCGACAGTCGGCAGCATCATTTCCGGTGTTTTCGGCGGCAATGCCGATGTGAACCGCTATCCGCCGGCGCCCGGACAGCCGCAGGCAGCGATGCCCGTCAACGGCGGGCCGGTGCCGCCTGCCGATGTTGCCGGCGGGGGTTACGACGACATGGTGCCGCCCGGTGATGTGGGCGGACCGCAAGCAACGTCAGGGGCGCAGCCGCGACGCACGACCCTGCTCGATCTCATCATGGGACAGTAGGAGCCGGAGACAGTATTGCGACGGAAATGGATGCCTTATGGGAGCACGTCCCGCGCAAGGCTCGGCGTGCAAGATTTGCACGGTTTGAAGGTGCAAAGCAGACCCTTTTCCGGCTACTGTAAAAATTGAATGCAACACATTCGTTTTGCTGGATTCCGGGCCATTTCTCGCCTTGCAGTCCAGAAAACCGCTCCTTATATACGCCGCATCACCGCAATCACGATTGCGTAATCTTAGTAGACCCATCCCGTAAGGGGCTGTCAGGGAAATGCCTTACCGGGGTTCCGACAGCTTGCTTCAAGGAGAGAATGACATGGCAAAAGTAATTGGTATCGACCTTGGAACGACAAATTCCTGCGTCGCGGTCATGGACGGCAAGGACGCAAAGGTCATCGAGAACGCGGAAGGTGCGCGTACGACCCCTTCCATGGTGGCATTTTCCGATGACGGCGAACGCCTCGTCGGCCAGCCGGCCAAGCGCCAGGCGGTCACCAACCCCACGAATACACTCTTCGCCGTAAAGCGCCTCATCGGCCGCCGTTACGAAGATCCGACCGTTGAGAAGGACAAGCACCTCGTTCCCTTCACGATCGTCAAGGGCGATAATGGCGACGCCTGGGTCGAAGCAAATGGCAAGGGCTACTCGCCCGCACAGATTTCCGCGATGATCCTTCAGAAGATGAAGGAAACCGCCGAATCCTACCTCGGTGAAAAGGTCGAAAAGGCCGTCATCACCGTTCCCGCATATTTCAACGACGCGCAGCGCCAGGCAACCAAGGATGCCGGCAAGATCGCTGGTCTTGAAGTGCTCCGCATCATCAACGAGCCGACAGCTGCCGCTCTCGCCTATGGCCTCGACAAGAAGGACGGCAAGACGATCGCCGTTTACGACCTTGGCGGCGGCACCTTCGATATCTCGATCCTCGAGATTGGCGATGGCGTCTTCGAAGTGAAGTCCACCAACGGCGACACGTTCCTCGGCGGTGAAGACTTCGACATGCGTCTCGTCGAATATCTCGTTGCCGAGTTCAAGAAGGACAATGGCATCGACCTGAAGAACGACAAGCTTGCCCTGCAGCGCCTCAAGGAAGCTGCCGAAAAGGCAAAGATCGAGCTGTCCTCTTCGCAGCAGACCGAAATCAACCTGCCGTTCATCACGGCTGATGCTTCCGGCCCGAAGCACCTGACGCTGAAGCTGACCCGCGCCAAGCTCGAAAGCCTGGTCGACGATCTCGTTCAGCGCACGATCGCTCCGTGCAAGGCAGCCCTCAAGGATGCCGGCGTCACCGCTGCCGAAATCGACGAAGTCGTTCTCGTCGGCGGCATGAGCCGCATGCCGAAGGTACAGGAAGTCGTCAAGCAGCTGTTCGGCAAGGAACCGCACAAGGGCGTCAACCCGGATGAAGTCGTTGCTCTCGGCGCCGCCATCCAGGCCGGCGTTCTGCAGGGCGACGTCAAGGACGTTCTGCTTCTCGACGTTACCCCGCTGTCTCTCGGCATCGAAACCCTCGGTGGCGTCTTCACCCGTCTGATCGAACGCAACACGACGATCCCGACGAAGAAGAGCCAGACCTTCTCGACCGCCGACGACAATCAGCAGGCCGTCACCATCCGCGTCTCGCAGGGCGAGCGTGAAATGGCTGCCGACAACAAGCTGCTCGGCCAGTTCGACCTCGTTGGCCTGCCGCCGGCACCGCGTGGCGTTCCGCAGATCGAAGTCACTTTCGACATTGACGCGAACGGCATCGTGCAGGTTTCGGCCAAGGACAAGGGCACCGGCAAGGAACAGCAGATCCGTATCCAGGCTTCCGGCGGTCTTTCCGACGCCGACATCGAAAAGATGGTCAAGGATGCCGAATCGCATGCCGCCGAAGACAAGAAGCGCCGCGAAGGTGTGGAAGCAAAGAACCAGGCCGAAAGCCTTGTTCATTCCACGGAGAAGTCGCTCAAGGATTACGGCGACAAGGTTTCCGAAGCCGATCGCACTGCAATCTCCGATGCGATTGCCGCGCTGAAGTCCGCGACCGAAGCGACCGATGCCGACGCCGAAGACATCAAGGCCAAGACCCAGACCCTCATGGAAGTTTCCATGAAGCTCGGCCAGGCTATCTATGAAGCCCAGCAGGCTGAAGGCGGCACGGCCGACGCTTCGGCAGGTGATGACAATGTCGTCGACGCCGACTACGAAGAAGTCAAGGACGACGACCGCAAGAAGTCCGCTTAATCCGGGCTGCGGCCTACGCTAGACGATAGACATCCGGCTGCTCACCATGGCAGCCGGAAATCCATTTCCGGGGCTTAAATTGGCAAAAGCGGACTTTTACGAAACTCTGGGTGTAGCCAAGACGGCGGATGAGAAAGAGCTGAAAAGCGCCTTCCGCAAGCTGGCAATGAAATACCATCCGGACAAGAACCCGGATGACAAAGACGCCGAACGCAAGTTCAAGGAAATCAACGAAGCCTATGAAACGCTGAAAGACCCGCAGAAGCGCGCGGCCTACGATCGTTACGGCCATGCGGCCTTCGAGCACGGCGGCATGGGCGGTCCCGGTGGCTTCGGTGGCGGCGCCGGATTTGCCGGTGGCGGCTTCTCCGATATCTTCGAGGACATTTTCGGCGAGATGATGGGCGGCGGCCGCGGACGGCAGCGCTCTTCGGGTGGTCGCGAACGCGGCGCCGACCTCCGCTACAACATGGAAATCTCGCTGGAAGAGGCATTCTCCGGCAAGACGGCGCAGATTCGCGTTCCGACCTCGATAACCTGTGACGTCTGCTCCGGTTCCGGCGCCAAGCCAGGTACACAGCCGAAGACCTGCGGCACCTGCCAGGGTTCGGGCCGCGTGCGCGCAGCGCAGGGCTTCTTCTCGGTGGAACGCACCTGTCCGACCTGTCACGGCCGCGGCCAGATCATTCCCGATCCGTGCCCGAAATGCCACGGCCAGGGCCGGGTGACCGAAGAACGCTCGCTCTCGGTCAACATTCCCTCGGGTATCGAGGACGGCACCCGCATTCGCCTGCAGGGCGAAGGCGAGGCAGGCACGCGTGGCGGCCCGGCAGGCGATCTCTATATCTTCCTGTCGGTGAAACCGCACGAGTTCTATCAGCGCGACGGAGCCGATCTCTATTGCGCCGTGCCGATCTCCATGACGACGGCAGCGCTCGGCGGCACGTTCGATGTGGCCACGCTCGACGGCACCAAGTCGCGCGTCACCGTTCCCGAGGGCACCCAGGCCGGCAAACAGTTCCGCCTGAAGGGCAAGGGCATGCCGGTGCTGCGTTCCAGCCAGACCGGTGATCTCTATATCCAGATCCAGATCGAGACGCCGCAGAAGCTTTCCAAGCGCCAGCGCGAGCTTCTGCAGGAATTCGAGCAGCTCTCCTCAAAAGAGAACAATCCGGAGTCGACCGGCTTCTTTGCCCGGATGAAGGAATTCTTCGAGGGCTAAGCTCGATATCCCCCAAGGTTACAAAAGCCGGAGGTTCCGCCTCCGGCTTTTTTCATGCGCGTTCCAATTCAAAACACCTGTTTCAAGTCGGTACGCGCGTCTGTGCGCAGATGTCTTGCGTTAACGCACAGATCCGATCACACTTGCAAGTTCCTGAAATCCATACTGTCTTTGGCCCCGCAGTCCGGGACTAACAGAGGGTATTTCCATGTCGGCAATGAACTTTTCAACCTGCCTGTCCGAAGATGTCGATGCACTGGCAGGCGCGCTCTATTCGTGGTGCGCCGAACGCAACATCAAGCTTCGCAGCCAGCAAGGCCTCTCGATCGCAAGCATCGCGATCGACCTTTATCATGCCGGCCATCAGACGCAGGACGCCCTGCTCGTCGCGCTGCACGAGCGCGAGCTTCACTGAATTTCCCTCAAATTCAAGGATAGGCGCTGGAGCCGTCAAGCGGCGTTTTCGGCTGCCTGACCGCATATAAGGTTGAGGATCGTCTTGAGCGCCTGCTTGCCCGCAGTCGAGCTCAATCTGTCATAGCTGATCGCCAGTTCATAGGCCTCGGGGCTCAGTTCAACGCGGTTGGCAAACTGGGAAATTCCCGTACCCTCGAAAAGCTCGGAAATATCAACACCAAGAAAGACCGCTATCTGATGCAGCTTGCTGGCGGAGACGCGGTTGGTCCCCTTTTCGTATTTCTGAATCTGCTGGAATGTAAGGCCAAGCGCTTCGCCCAGTTCCAGTTGGGAAACACGTCGGCGGGCGCGAAGCTGTCTCACGTTTCGGCCGACAATGATATCAATCGGATCTGGCACTGCTGCACTCTTTCCCGGTAAACCCTTCATTTACCATATAGCGTCAGCTGAATATCTCAACCCGGAAGTTGCAAATTTCAACCGACTTTTTTTGGGCATTAGGCCACGAAACAAACATCTCTTCCGCCGATTCTACAACTTCTACTTCTCATTTGATGACTTAACGGCGATGTCGCGAAAAGTTGAACACCCTGTAGTTGACTTCATTGCATGGGACGATAGTTAGTCGCGCCGGGACCCTTATGTACGACAAGAGGCTTCGAGTACTGCATGACATCCGCTCCCACCGGGAAATCTGATGCCGACAGTATCGTCATCGATATGCGCCGCCAGAAACTGACGATGATCCTCGATTCATTGAAATCGCTCCGCGGCTCGATCGAAGATCGGCCGGATCTCGTTTATTGGATCGAAAGGGCAATCGCAGAGGCCGAAGCACAGCTCGAAGAGCCGGCCCCGCGCAGCCATTGACGGCTGGGACAGCTCTCAGCCTTGATATCCTTGGCGCTTCGGCTTAGAGCCTTCCCTTGTCAGATTGAATCATTCTGACGAGGAAAGGCTCCCAACTGTCAGCCTTGATGATTCCGGATATTCGATGCCGCACAAGGTTGCCCTTTCCCGTTTGAAACTGACCGACTTTCGCAATTATTCGTCGGCCTCGCTTGCGCTCGACGCCCGGCATGTGGTGTTGACCGGCGACAACGGTGCGGGCAAGACCAACCTGATGGAGGCGGTCTCGTTCCTGTCACCGGGGCGCGGTCTGCGCCGAGCCGCCTATGGCGATATCACCCGCGTTGGCGCTACGGGCGGATTTTCGATCTTTGCAGAGCTCGATGGCATGGAAGGTAACGTCGAGATCGGTACCGGAATTGATGCCAGCGACGAGACGACGGCGCGACGGCTGCGCATCAACGGAACGACGGCAAAAACAGTCGACGAGCTGACCGATCATTTGCGCGTGCTCTGGCTGACACCGGCGATGGACGGGCTCTTTACCGGCGGCTCCTCGGACCGCAGGCGTTTCCTCGACAGGCTGGTGCTGTCGCTCGATCCCGAACACGGCAGGCGGGCGAGCGACTTCGAGCGCGCCATGCGCAGCCGCAACAAGTTGCTGGACGAAGGCCGTTTCGATCCATCCTGGCTTTCCGGTATCGAGGAGCAGATGGCGAGCCTCGGCATAGCCATGGCGCTCGCCCGGCAGGAAATGCTCGGCCTGCTGACGCGACTCGTCGAAGAAAGCCGGGAGATCTCGCCCTTCCCATCGGCTTCGCTGCAGCTTTCGGGCTTCATGGACGGTCAATTCTCCCGGCCCTCGGTCGATCTGGAAGATGAGTATGCGGCAACGCTCGCCGCCAACCGGTACCGCGATGCCGGCGCCGGTCGCACGCTGGAAGGGCCGCATCGCGCCGATCTCATCGTGCATCATCGGGAGAAGCAGATGGAAGCGGCACGCTGCTCCACCGGCGAGCAGAAAGCCCTGCTGGTGGGCCTTGTGCTCGCGCATGCACGGCTCGTCGGCAACCTTACCGGCCATGCGCCGGTTATGCTCCTGGATGAGATTGCCGCCCATCTCGACGAGGGACGCCGTGCCGCGCTGTTCGACCTCATAGACGGGCTTGGCGGTCAGGCCTTCATGACGGGAACCGATCGTCAGATGTTTGCAGCACTTGGCGAGCGGGCACAGTTTTTCACGGTTGCGGACGGAAGGGTTTTCGAATGAGCGATAGCGCTTCTCCCGGCGGTTCGCGGCGTGATAGCATCACGTCCATGGAACCTCTCAGCCCAGACGAAATCGCACGCTATCATCGCCATATCCTGCTGCCGGAAATCGGAGGCGCGGGCCAGCAGAAGCTGAAGGCCGCGCGGGTGCTTGTCATCGGTGCGGGAGGGCTCGGGGCACCGATCCTGCAATATCTGGCCGCTGCGGGCGTCGGTACGCTCGGCATTGCCGATGACGACCGTGTTTCGCTTTCCAACCTGCAGCGACAGGTGATCCACGATTCCGGTACGATCGGCGAAATGAAGACGGAAAGCGCAGCCATTGCGATCGCGCGGCTAAACCCGCATATTAAAGTCGTCCGTTTCACCGAGCGCCTTGCCGCCGACACGGCACGCCTGCACCTCTCCGGTTTCGATCTCCTGATCGACGGCTCGGATAATTTCGATACGCGCTATATGGCGGCCGATGCAGCGGAAAACGCGCTTATCCCGCTTGTGACAGGTGCGGTTGGCCGGTTCGACGGATCGCTGACGGTGCTGAAACCCTATGAGGCGGCCGAAGACGGCACCCAGAACCCTGGATATCGTGATCTCTTTCCCGAAGCACCGCCGGCCGGATTGATCCCCGCCTGTGCGGAGGCCGGCATCATTGGCGCACTGACGGGCGTGATCGGCACGCTGATGGCCATGGAGGCGATCAAACTGATTACGGGCGCAGGCGAACCGTTAGTCGGTCGCCTGCTGCTCTACGACGCGCTGTCTGCCCGTTTCGATACGATCCGCTACAAACGTCGGCGCGCGAGGCAGAACAGGACCGCATGACGCCGTTTCGCATCGATGAGAGCTTTGTGCGCTGGAACGAGCTGCTCGATCTCATTCTCGCGTCCTTCGCCTATATGGAGAGCCGCATCGATCCGCCCTCCTCCGCAAGCCGCCTGACGGTGGAATCGCTGGTGGAAAAGGCAAGGGCAGAAATCGCCTATGCCGTGGAGCAGGCCGGGCAACTCGTCGGCTGCATTTTCCTGCGGCCCGAGGCAGATTGCCTCTATGTCGGAAAACTCGCGGTCCTGCCATCCGCGCAAGGCAAGGGCATCGGACGGCGCCTGCTCGATACTGCCGAGAAGACGGCACTCGATCTGGGCCTTCCGGCATTGAGGCTCGAGACTCGGATAGAGCTCGTCGGCAATCACACGACCTTCGCTGCCTGGGGCTTTGAAAAGACCGCAGAGAAATCTCATCCGGGCTTTACACGGGTGACGTTTGTCGAAATGAAAAAAGCGCTCGCCGGCTGACTAGCCGGCCAGGGATGCGAGCGCTCCGGCCGTCATCGGCCCGGCAGCACCCGATTCGGCGGACGATGGCCATCGATGAAGGCGCGAATGTTGATGATGACCTTRTCGCCCATCTCCGCACGTCCCTCAATCGTTGCCGAGCTCATATGCGGCAGCAATACGACCTTGCCCTCATTGGCAAGCTTCACCAGCTTCGGATTGACCATGGGCTCGTTCTCGAAGACATCGAGCCCGGCGCCGGCGATCTTCCCCTCCCGCAGGCATTTGATGAGCGCCGCCTCGTCGACCACGTCACCGCGGGCTGTATTGACGAGATAGGCGGTCGGCTGCAGCAACGCCAAGCGGCGAGCCGACAGGAGATGGAAAGTCGCGGGGGTCGAGGGGCAATTCACCGAGACGATGTCGACGCGGGCGAGCATCTGGTCGAGGCTCTCCCAATAGGTCGCTTCCAGTTCATCCTCAGTCGCGGGATTGACGCGCTTGCGGTTGTGATAGTGGATCGACAGGCCGAAAGCCTTGGCACGGCGCGCAACGGCCGTGCCTATACGGCCCATGCCGACGATGCCGATACGCTTTCCGTGAATGCGCCGGCCGAGCATCCAAGTGGGGGACCAGCCAGCCCATTCACCCGGCCGGTCAGTCAGCACGCGTGCACCCTCGCCGATCCGCCGTGGCACGGCGAGGATCAGCGCCATGGTCATGTCAGCAGTGTCTTCGGTCAGCACGTTCGGCGTGTTGGTGACGGTGATGCCACGGCGCGCGGCCGCTTCGATGTCGATGTGATCGGTGCCGTTCGAAAAGCTGGCGATCAGCTTCATCTGCGGCCCGGCCTGATCGATGAGGGCTGCGTCGATACGATCCGTCACGGTCGGCACGAGCACGTCGCAGGTTTTGACGGCTTCGACGAGTTCGGGAACGGATCGCGGCGTATCGTCGATATTCAACTCGGCATCGAAAAGCTCGCGCATGCGGGTTTCGACGACATCAGGCAGCTTGCGGGTTATGTAGACCTTCGGTTTTTTCTTCGTCGTCATGGCGGCTTGCTGTGCCTTGTTCAGAGGTCTTTAACCAAGTTGGGCGATCATTTCCCCGTTCCGGGCATTTTCTACCAGACCCGCACGCGAAGACAAACAAAACTCGCGAGGCGACCGGGGAATCCCGGAAGACGAGCAGGCAGGGCCTGATTCGAATTCGAGCCAACGGAAGCTTCCATGCGTCGCACAGTTATGAAGTCCTGCCTCGCCCTGGCGGTTGCCTTTGCCGTATCGGCAGGCACCATCGAATTTGCGCAAGCCCAGGCGGCCAAGGGGCCGAGCGGCCTGCCGCTGCCGCGCTTCGTGACGCTGAAGTCCAAGCGCGTCAACCTTAGGATCGGCCCGGGAACGGACTACGCCGTTTCGTGGCTCTATCTGAAATCGGGGCTGCCCGTCGAAATCGTCCAGGAGTATGACAACTGGCGCCGTATCCGCGATGCCGACGGTACCGAGGGCTGGGTCAATCAGTCGCTGCTGTCAGGCCAGCGCGCCGCTATTGCCGCGCCGTGGATGAAGGGCAAGGGCAAAGGCGTCTATGTCAATCTCCGCCGTGAAGCACAGCCGTCTTCCAGCATCGTCGCCAAGCTGGAGCCCGGCGTGATGATCACGATCGGCGAGTGCAGCGGAGAGTGGTGTTTCGCAAAGACCGACGGCGCCGAAGGTTGGGTGGCGCAGTCGGAAATCTGGGGCGCCTATCCGGGCGAGGCCTTTAAATAAGGCCCGCCTCCTTTGCGGCTTCGGACAGGGACTTCATCGGCCGCGGGCCGATCTGCTGAATGACGATGCCGGCGGCAAGGCAGCCGAGCTTGCCGCAATCTTCGAGCGAACGGCCCTGCGTGTAACCGTAGAGGAAACCTGACGCGAAGAGATCGCCCGCACCCGTCGTATCCACTACTTCATTGATCTTGATCGCGTCGACGTAGTGGCGCTCGTTGCCCTTCAGAATCACGGCGCCGTTCTCGCTCATGGTGACGGCGGCAATCTTGCAATCCTTGGCGATCTTGTTCAGCGCTTCCTCGAAATCGTCAGTCTCGTAGAGCGACAGGGCCTCCTGGCGATTCGAGAAGACGATATCGACCTTGCCCGAACGCATCAGATCCAGAAATTCAGCGCGGTAACGATCGACGCAGAAGCTGTCCGAGAGTGTCATCGACATTTCGCGACCATTCTCGTGGGCGATGCGGGCGCAATCGAGGATTGCCTCCTTGGCGCGCGGCGGGTCCCAGAGATAACCTTCGAAATAGGTCACCTTGGCTTGAGCCACCACATCTGCTTCGACATCCTCAGGCCCAAGCTCGACGCATGCGCCGAGATAGGTGTTCATCGAACGCTCGCCATCATCGGTAACGAAAATCATCGAACGTGCGGTCGGCGGAAACGTGCCCTTGGCCCGGGTCTGATAATGAACGCCCTGAGCCCGGATATCATGCGCAAAGATCTCGCCGAGCTGGTCTTCCGCAACCTTGCCAAAATAGGCGGCCTTGCCGCCGAGGCTCGCCACACCTGCAGCCGTATTGCCTGCGCTACCGCCGGAGGCTTCGAGCGCCGGGCCCATGCGGGAATAAAGCAGTTCGGCACGATCGGCATCGATGAGGTTCATCGYCGCCTTGGTGATCTTGTTGTCAATGAGGAACTGGTCGTCGCAACGGGCGATAATATCGACGATTGCGTTGCCGACTGTCAGAACATCGAATTTGGTCATGAAATGGGAAGTCCCGGATTTGTGATAGCCGGTAATCGGTCTTAGCGAAATTTGCCGGTATTGAAAGGCTAAACAGCACATCACCTTCCAAAGACTTCGCAAACTGCCGTTTATTCGTCACGCCGCTGTCACCTTGCCTGCCTAAAACTGCATCAGGAAGACCGGCATGCAGGTATCTCGTGTGGCCGGCTAGAGGAGGGATGATCCCTCCAGTCTTACCGGGACGACGCTGACCACGGATGAACTGGCAGCATCGCGACCGGCTATCCGGCAGGACCGGATGCGGAAAAGCGGGCCGAGCCCGCTTTTTTTGTTGCGCCGCGAAAGATATTGCATCCATGGCATTTGTCATGGCCGGCGATTTGCTGTCTTTTGTTTTCGTATGTCGCTATTGTAAAACCGCTGTACACCTTTGCGCGACATGCTTTAGACCTCGGCTATCCCCGCGCAGAGCAGCAGTTTATGTCAGCCATCATCTTCGACGTTCTTCCAATCTTCCTTCTCATTCTCATCGGCTGGCTGATCGTCCGCGTCGGAATACTCACCGCAAGTGTCGGCGATGCTCTCAGCGAATTCGTCTTCAAGATCGCTGTGCCTCTGCTGCTTTTCCGCACTATCGCCGAGGCCGACTTCCACGGCGCGTCGCCGTTCCGGCTCTGGCTCGTCTATTTCTCCGGCGTCGCCGTGACATGGGCGGCCGGACACATCGTCGCTACGCGTTTGTTCGGGCGTGATGAGCGGATCGGCGTGCTTGCCGGCGTGTCCTCCGCTTTTGCCAACAATATCTTCATCGGCCTGCCGCTGGTCGAGCGCACCGTGGGTAGCGAAGGGCTTGTCGCCCTTTCCATCCTGCTTGCCGTGCATCTGCCGATCATGATGGTTGCCGGCACAATCATGATGGAGCATGCCGAACGCAAGATTTCCGGCAAGAGCGACCGCAGCATGACCCTGGTCCTGAAGCAGATCGGCCTGAACCTGCTGCACAATCCGCTGGTCATCGGCATCGTGGCAGGCGCCATCTTTCACGTCTCGGGCCTGACCATGCCGGCAACGATCCGTTCCGTCGTCGCGCAGATCGCCGGCACGGCCGGTCCGGCGGCTCTGATTTCGCTCGGCATGGCGCTGCAGAAATACGGAGTCTCCGGCAATGTCGGGATCGCCAGCGCAACCTCAGCCTTCAAGCTGCTGCTGTTGCCCGGCTGCGTGTGGGCAGCAAGCCATGTTTTCGGTCTCAGCAACGAATGGGCAGCGGCGCTGGTGCTGACCTCATCGGTGCCGACAGGGGTGAATGCCTGGCTGATCGCCAACCGCTTCGGCGTCGGCCACAGCCTCGCCGCGTCGACGATCACGGTGACGACAGCGCTCGGCGCCATCACGGTTTCCTTCTGGGCATATATTCTCGGCGCTTAAGCCTGTCGCGATCCTTCAGATTCGCTGACCGCGCTTGAAGTCTTTGTTTTCAGCATGTCGTTATCGCAAACTCGCTGCACACTTTTGCTCGACATGCTTTAAGGTAACAAAAAAGCCCGGCTTTTGACCGGGCTTCTTATCGAAAAAATCGTCGCTGCTTACTGCGTTGCGGTCGGAGCATTCGGATCCGGCAGCGGAGCCGGTGAATCTGCCAGCGTGTGCAGATAGAGAATGACGTTGGCGCGGTCCTGATCCTTCGGCAGACCGGCAAAGCCCATGGCGGTGCCCGGAACATCCTTCTTCGGTGCCAGCAGGAACTTGTTGAGGTTTTCGAAGGTCCAATGTTCGCTGCTGCCCTTGGAGAAGTCCTTCATGGCGGAGGAATATGCAAAGCCTTCATGCGAGGCGATCGGACGATCTACGACACCAAAGAGATTCGGGCCGACCTTGTTCGGTCCGCCTTTGGTGCCGTCATGACAGGCCTGACACTTCTTGAATACGGTCTCACCAGCCTTGGCGTCGGCACTGGCAAGAAGCTGGGCAATCGGAACAGCAACGGCAGCAGGTGCGCCTTCACCGCCGGCGGCGGGTGCCTCTTCGGCGACGATGGCAAAACCTTCCTTTTCCGGCGCCTCGGAATGGAAGATCCCCTCGGACGCGATGGAGACAGACATCAGAACGAAAACCGTTCCCAGCAGCGCCCCCACGGCCGTATTGACGTATGAATTCATCTGCAATGCTCCCCTTGCAGCCGGCAGACCAGAAACCGGACCATCTTGAAATTGCGCGGAACCTATGTCTTTTGGCTATTCGTTGCAACTGTCTAAATGGTCTTGTGCGTGAGACTTTTTGCCACTTTTCAGCCCGGATTAGAAGGCCCGAACAATGACGGATTCAAAATTACATGACGTGCTGGTGCTGATCCCCGCGCGCATGGCTTCCACCCGCCTTCCCGGCAAGCCGCTGGCCGATATTTGCGGTCTGCCGATGATCGTGCAGGTCGCGAAACGGGCCACTGAAGCTGCAATCGGCCGGGTTGTCATTGCCGTCGACGACCAGCAGGTTTTCGATGCTGTCGAAGCTGCGGGCTTTGAGGTGGTCATGACCCGCCAGGACCATCAGTCCGGTTCCGACCGCATTTTCGAAGCGCTTACCAAGGTCGATCCGGATGGCAAGGCAAAAATCATCGTCAATGTCCAGGGCGACCTGCCGACGATCGATCCGGAGACGGTGCGCGCAGCACTGCGTCCCCTTGAAAACGAGGCGGTCGACATCGCCACGCTGACGACCGAGATCGACAATGACGAGGACAAGACCGCGCCGCATATCGTCAAGGTCGTTGGCTCGCCGGTATCTGCCAGTCGCCTGCACGCGCTCTATTTTACCCGAACGACCGCGCCCTATGGCAACGGGCCGCTCTATCATCATATCGGGCTCTATGCCTATCGACGCGCAGCGCTCGAACGTTTCGTCTCGCTCGGCCCTTCTACGCTCGAAAAGCGCGAATCACTGGAGCAGCTCAGAGCGCTCGAAGCGGGCATGCGCATCGATGCCGAGATCGTTGACACGGTTCCCCTCGGTGTCGATACTCCCGCCGACCTCGAAAAGGCGCGGCGCATTCTCTCCGCGAAGGCCAACTGACGGATTTTCCTCATGAACATCAAGACCAACAGGATCGCCTTCCAGGGCGAGTTCGGCGCCAATTCCGACATGGCGAGCCGCGACATGTTTCCGACGATGGAGCCGCTGCCCTGTCAGACCTTCGAGGATGCCTTCACGGCGGTCGACAATGGGGATGCCGACATCGGCATGATCCCGATCGAAAACACGATCGCGGGACGCGTCGCCGACATCCACCACCTGTTGCCGGAATCGCGCCTGCACATCATCGGCGAATATTTCATGCCGATCCGCTTTCAGCTCATGGTGCTGCCGGGTGTGACGAAGGATGAAATCCGCACTGTGCACAGCCATATCCATGCGCTCGGCCAGTGCCGCAAGATCGTGCGCGCCAACGGCTGGAAGCCTGTGATCGCCGGCGATACGGCAGGGGCCGCAAAGCTCGTAAAGGAAACCGGCGACCGCTCGATGGCGGCGCTCGCGCCGCGCCTTGCAGCCGATCTTTACGGTCTCGATATCATCGCGGAGAATGTCGAGGACACCGAAAACAACGTCACGCGCTTTGTTGTGCTGTCGCGCGATGAAGAATGGGCTGAACGCTCGGCCAACGACGAGAAGATCGTCACCACCTTCGTCTTCAACGTCCGCAATATTCCGGCCGCCCTCTACAAGGCGCTCGGTGGCTTTGCGACGAACAACATCAACATGACGAAGCTCGAAAGCTACCAGCTCGGCGGCAAGTTCGTGGCGACGCAGTTCTACGCCGATATCGAGGGCCACCCGAACGACGCGCATGTGCGCCGAGCGCTGGAGGAACTGCGTTTCTTCTCCGAGAAGGTCCGCATCCTTGGCGTCTATAAGGGCCATCCGATGCGTGGGCTTCTCTAAGCATGCGAAAAGCCTCTCTGTCGGGTCGTCAGAGAGGCTTGAATCTCACTTATTTATCCGGCTCACAAACACGCAGGCGATGGCCATCCGGGTCCAGCACGACGAAAGTCGGGCCGAAGTCGAGTTCGGTCAATTCCTGGGCGACCGGCAGGCCACGGCTGCGCCAGTCTTCGTAATGCCTGGCGACAGCATTCTCACCGTCAACCATGAAGGCGACCTCGCCACGATTGCCGATGGCAGAGGGTTGCGGCTCGACCTTGCTGCGGCGCCAGAGGCCGAGAGTGAAGCCGCCGTCGAGCGGGAAGGCGACGAAGTTGGGGGCCTCCACAGCCGGCTCCCGGCTCAGGATATTGCGATAGAAAGCTGCGCTTTCAGCGGGGTCCTTGACATAGAGGATAATAAGATTGGGGCTGGCCATTTCAGTTCTCCACAGGGTTGAACGGTGCCCGGCCGAAAGCTGCTGCCATAAAATGGCAGCAGCTTTCCGAATGCAGCGCTATAGACAGCGCCGCTTCGTCACCGGGAGGAAATTCGATGAAGCCGACGTGCGGCCTTAACGGAAGAGGTCGTCGCCGACGCGCCAGTCCTGTCCGTCCGCAAAGCCGAGATCGCGCTTGCGCCATTGCGGCAACATCTCGAGATCAAGGCGGGGACGGCGTGACGATGCTACGGTGAACCTGTCGGCGAACAGGCGCACGAGGCGTGAACGGAGGGTTTTTCCGGCTTCGACGGAAGTACGACGGCCGGCATATTGAACGACTTGAGGCATTCCCATGATCAGTACTCCTTCCTGCTGGACTGGTACTGATAATAGCGCTGTCTGCTGACAGTTTATGGCAGTAGCGTTAGTGCTCGATGGGAGTATCCTGCGTGTCCCGCCACTCCTTCAGGAGAACGGTGCGGCGACGCGGATAACGTGTGTCGTGGATCGTCATATCGATGATACGATCGGTGCGGAAATGACGGAAATCCTGGCGCAGTTCGCACCAGGCCATGATGATGCGCACATGCTCGAAGTAGCCGAGCGCGAACGGCCAGACACGGCGACGGGAGACACGACCCTGTTCGTCGCCATAATGCAGTTCAAGAATACGCTCCAGGCGGATCGCTTTGCGGATGGCCGAAACATCCGCCTTGTCCTCATCCTGCCGTTTGCGGCCGACAAAAAGTGTGGCCGAATCGACCATATCGCGCATATCGGGCGGCAGCACGGCGGCGATCTTTGCAAGCGCATCGGCGCCGGCATTGGCCAGGCGCGGCTCGGCAGCGCGCGCCACCCAGCGGGAGCCTAGCACCAGGGCTTCCAGCTCCTCTTCGGAAAACATCATCGGCGGCAGCATGAAGCCGGGTTTCAGCACGTAACCTATGCCGGCCTCGCCCTCGATCATGGCGCCCTGCGCCTGAAGGCTCGCAATATCGCGGTAGAGCGTGCGCAGGCTGACGCCCGTTTCCTCTGCCAACACGATGCCGGTAACCGGCCGCCGATAGCGCCGGAGCGTCTGAAGCAGGGTCAGCAGCCGTTCGGAGCGGGCGACCATGATTATATCCTCATGCAGAGGTGACGATCATCCGTGCGCACCGCCGCTACTCACCGTTTCCACTCGACCCAATCGCGCATAAGTCGATGGGCAATCGCGCCCTTCGGCGGCGACGCCTTGCCGTTGACGCCAGGACGCTCCAGCATTTCGATGGTTTCCTCGCGGGTGAACCAGCGGCAATCCTCGAGTTCGGCCTCATCACGATGGATATCACGCGACTTTGCCTCGGCATAACAGCCGATCATCAGCGAATGCGGCATCGGCCAGGGCTGAGAGGCATGATACCGGATGCGGCCGGTCCTGATGCCGGATTCTTCCAGTGTCTCGCGGCGGACGGCATTTTCGATCGTCTCGCCGGGCTCCAGGAAGCCCGCCAGACAGGAATACATGCCCGGCGCAAAATGCGGGCTGCGACCGAGGAGGCAGAGATCGCGCTCTTCATCGATTGTGAGCATGATGACGACGGGATCGGTCCGCGGGAAGATCATGTGCTCGCAGGCGGTGCAGACCCGCTTGTAGCCGCCGATACGGATTTCCATGACCGAGCCGCAACGACCGCAAAACTGGTTGTCGCCGTTCCAGCGAATGAGGCTTGCTGCCTGGGAGAATTCGCCGAGCAGCATCTCGTCGACAAGCTCGTCACGGAAGAGCGAGCGTCCGTCAACCGGCTTGTACTGGCTCGCCATATCCTCGACATCAATGCCGACGGGCACGGCAAGGCGCGGCTCGCCGGTTTTGCGATAGCCGAGCAGTACAATTTCATCCCAATTCGGTTTCAACTCCTGCAGCTCATAGCGGGCAAACAGCGGATCGAGCACCTGGCCATCGTGCTTGAGCACCAGCTTGTCCTTGGCGAAGGCGAAAATATGCGTGCCATCGCGGGCAAGCGCCTTTTCGACCGAGCCTTCATCGCGATGTTCGCTGTCACGGTTCAGGTCGTTGGCGGCAAAGGCGGTGAGATTGCTGGGTTCCGGATGCGGCACATCCGAATCGAAAAGCGAATGACTCATGGTGAAAGGGCTTCCCGCAGCTTTGCTATGAATTCGTCTCTTGTCGCATCCTCGTAGGGTTCGGCCTTACCGAAACCCCAGACGGGACCCGGCCAATTCGCATCACCTTCGGAACGCGCAATAACATGAACATGAAGCTGGCGGACGATATTGCCAAGAGCCCCGACATTGATTTTCGTGGCACCCGTAACCTTTTTGAGTGCTGCGGAGACGAGTTCGATCTCGAAGGTCAGCAGCACCTGATCAAGCGGCGTCAGTTCGAAGATCTCTGTAATATCCGCCCGGCGCGGCACCAGGATCAGCCAGGGCCAGCGAGCGTCCTTCGATAACCTGATGTCGCACAGGCCAGCCACCATGATGCTGGTGCTGTCGTTTTCGAGCCTGGGGTCGAGCGCGAAATCGCTCAAAGGCATTCTCCTCATGTTTTCCAATGGACTAGCAGTTTTTTTGGAGCTTGGCTTGCTTTTGATGAGGATTTTGCCGATATGTGCATCCGGGAGGTTGGTGGTGGACGAGCCACTCGCCAACCGGGTCAGGTCCGGAAGGAAGCAGCCCTAACGAGCCCCGGCACGGGTCATCGTGCCAGCCTCCCACCTTCTCTTCCAAGAAGCCCGGGCTTCCGGGCGCAAGCAGGGCGATGAGCGACACCGAGCGACAATCACAAGATGCCGCCTCGACGGGCACCGGATACCGGGTGCTGGCACGCAAATACCGCCCCAAGGATTTCACGGACCTGATGGTCGGCCAGGAGCCGATGGTCCGCACGCTCACCAACGCCTTTGAAACAGGTCGCATCGCGCAGGCCTACATGCTGACCGGCGTTCGCGGGGTGGGCAAGACGACGACGGCGCGTATTCTGGCCCGCGCTCTGAACTACAAGACGGCCGACATCGACAAGCCGACGATCGACCTTCGCGTGCCCGGCGAACATTGCCAGGCGATCATGGAAGGTCGCCATGTCGACGTGATCGAGATGGACGCCGCCTCGCATACCGGCATCGACGACATCCGAGAGATCATCGAGCAGGTGCGCTACCGACCAGTTTCGGCCCGCTTCAAGGTCTATATCATCGACGAAGTGCACATGCTCTCGACGGCAGCCTTCAACGGGCTGCTGAAGACGCTCGAAGAGCCGCCGGAGCATGTGAAATTCATCTTCGCGACGACAGAAATCCGCAAGGTTCCGATCACCGTACTCTCGCGCTGCCAGCGCTTCGACCTGCGCCGCATCAGCGCTTCCGATCTCGTCGGCCTGTTTTCGACGATCGCCGCCAAGGAAGGCATCGAGGCGGAACCGGATGCGCTGGCGATGATCGCACGCGCCGCGGAAGGCTCTGCCCGCGACGGCCTGTCGCTGATGGACCAGGCAATTGCCCATGGCGGCGGCGTTGTGCAGGCGGAAGCCGTGCGCGGCATGCTCGGCCTTGCGGACCGCGCCCGCATCGTCGATCTCTTCCAACATATCGTGCGTGGTGACGTCGCGAACGCGCTCAACGAATTCCAGAGCCAGTACGAGGCCGGCGCGAACCCGGTCGTGGTACTGACGGATCTCGCCGATTTCACGCATCTGGTGACGCGGCTGAAATATGTGCCTGATGCGGCAAACGACCCCTCGCTCAGCGAAGTCGAGCGCACCAAGGCGGCGGAATTCGCCCAGGGTGTCGCGGTCACCACGCTTTCGCGCATCTGGCAGATGCTCCTGAAGGGCATTCCGGAGACGGAAAACTCGTCGCGCACGGCGGGCGCTGCGGAGATGGTGCTTATCCGGCTTGCGCATGCAGCGCATCTGCCCGCCCCCGAAGATGCAGCACGCCGGCTCGCCGAATTTTCCACTGAAAATGGTGCGCCACGTCCGTCCTCACCCGCGCCTTCGGGCAATGGCGGCGGCACGCGCGTTCCCTACCAGACGAACGTAACGGCACGGGCTCCGGAGCCTGCGCCGCGGCCTCAGCCCTCGGGGCCGACCGCCATGCTGCGGGCCGTGCCCAATCCCGAACCGCAGAGCGTCGGCCGCGTCGAGACGAAGCCGGCAGAAGCGCCGAAGCCGGTCGTGCGGGTCAATTCGATCAGCGACATCGTCGATCTCGCTGCCGAAAGGCGCGACGTCAAACTGAAGGCGCTGGTGCGCAACTTCGTACGGCCAGTGCGGATCGAGCCCGGCCGGCTGGATGTGAACCTCACCGAGGGAGCTCCAGGCACGTTGCTCAACGAGCTTGCCGTCAAGCTCAAGGAATGGACCGGCATCCATTGGATCGTCAGCACCAGCCGCGAAGAAGGCGGACCGACGATGGTGGAGGCGGAAACCAAGGCGCAGGAGCAGCGCGTCAGCGATGCCCGCCAGGATCCAGACGTAGCAGCGATCCTGGCCCAGTTTCCAGGCGCCAAGATCATCGACGTACGCGTGCGGGCGCCGACGCCGGAGGAAGAGGCGGAGGAGGTCAAACCACCTGCCGCAGCCGAATCCGAAGAGGGCGATATCCTGCCCGGCGACGACATAGAATTCTAGTTTCAAGAAGGAGAAGACGATGCGCGACATCATGGGCATGATGGGCAAAGTCAAGGAAATGCAGGCCAAGATGGAGCAGATGCAGGCTGAGATCGCCGAGCTGACTGCCGAAGGCAAGGCCGGCGGCGGGCTCGTCACCGTCATCATCTCCGGCAAGGGCGAGCTCAAGAGCCTGAAGATCGACCCTTCCCTCTTCAAGGAAGACGATGTCGAAATCCTCGAAGACCTGATCGTTGCCGCCCACAAGGACGCCAAGGACAAGGCGGAAGCCATCGCCGCCGAAAAGACCAAGGCGCTGACGGCCGGCCTGCCGATCCCGCCCGGTTTCAAGCTGCCGTTCTGATTTCGTCGACTGGTCCGGTAGTAACTGGCCCCGGAAGAGGAGACGGAAGATGATGACCTTGACGACGCTGCTGGTTTTCGCAGGCGCTCTTTTCATTGCCGCCGGCACACCCGGACCGAGCGTTGCGGCGCTCGTTGCCCGGGTCATTTCGAAAGGCGCGCGCGACGTGCTGCCTTTCCTGTTCGGCATGTGGGCTGGGGATGCGATCTGGCTCACCTGCGCCATCGCCGGCCTTTCGGCAATCGCCGAAAGCTTCTACCACGTCTTCGTCGTCATCAAATGGCTCGGCGTGCTCTATCTTCTTTATCTCGCCTGGCGGATGTGGTTTGCCAAAGCTGATGTCGAGGAAGAAGAATTGCCGCAGGAACGTTCGCGTGGCCGGATGTTTTTCACCGGCCTGGCGATTGCGCTCGGCAACCCGAAGATCATGATGTTCTACGTGGCGCTTCTGCCGTCGATCATCGACATTCCCTCGGTATCGCTTGCCGGCTGGGCCGAACTCGTCGTCACGCTGTTCGTCGTTCTGGCTATTGTCGATTTCAGCTGGATGTTCCTTGCTGCAAAGGCGCGCGGTTTCCTGAAGAGCCGACGTGCCGTGCGGATCGCCAATCGGGTGAGTGCGGGAACGATGGCAGGGGCCGCGGTCACCATCGCCATGCGCTGAACTATTGCTGCGCTTCCAGCGCGGCTCGCAGCTTGTAATGAACGGGCGCTGCCAGATAGCGCTCGCGGTCTGCGGCTGAAAGCCGGCGTCCGAAAGTTTCCATCATTTCCGGCATCGTGACTGGGGCGCCCGGAAATGGCTTGTACTCGACCTGCATTCCGGCCTCCACGATCCCATTTGATATGACGCGGCAATAGATGCCGGGACGTGCCGCCTTGGTATAGCGCTTGACGAATTTCGGATCGTTCATCCTTGCTGCGAAGGTGGCGCAGGGAATGCGGCAGGACGTCACTTCAAGGATCAGTTCGCTGATAATAAAGCGGTCGCCGACCGTGACGTCACGGTTATCCAGTCCTTCGATGACGAGGTTTTCGCCGAAAGTGCCGGGCTCGACGGGATAGCCGAGTTCGTTCGCCCACCAGTCGAGGCTCAGAGAACCTTCCAGATAGACAGCCTGATCGACGCCGCCATGATGTTTTCTGTTGCAGATGGCATCGCCAACGAGACCTTCGGCATCGATCATGACGCCGCCGCTGACGGCATGTTTGAAAATACCGGTCTTGTAGCTCTTGCCGGGCAAGCGTTCAGCTGCGCCCTTGCAGACTGCGAGGATTTTCATCGGTCAGCTAATCCTTCGGCGATTCCGTTTTCGTTCCATATCAGCTAAGAACGGCGCATGGCAAAGCGAGTCACCGGTCCCGAAATTGAAAAACTGATCCAGCTTCTGGCGAAAGTGCCGGGCCTCGGGCCGCGCTCGGCGCGGCGAGCGGCACTCCATCTCATCAAAAAGAAGGACCAGCTTCTCGGTCCTCTCTCGCATGCGATGGGCGAAGCCTATGACAAGGTGAAGATCTGCTCGCGCTGCGGCAATGTCGATACCGTCGATCCTTGCACAGTCTGCACCGATGCACAGCGCGACCAGTCCGTCATCATCGTCGTCGAGGATGTTTCAGACCTCTGGGCGCTGGAGCGCGCCGGCGCGCTGAATGCCGCCTATCATGTGCTCGGCGGCACGCTCTCGCCACTCGACGGTGTCGGGCCTGACGATCTCAATATACGCGGACTGATCAATCGCGTCGGAGAAGGCGGCATCAAGGAAATCATCATCGCCGTCAATGCGACCGTCGAGGGGCAGACGACGGCGCATTACATCACCGATCAGCTTGCGGATCTCAACGTGAAGATCACGCGGCTGGCGCATGGCGTACCCGTGGGAGGTGAACTCGACTATCTCGACGAGGGCACGCTTTCGGCGGCGCTTCGAGCGCGCACGGCAATTTAGGGGGATTTGCGAATATGCGTTTCTTTGGCCGGCTTGTTTTGACAGGCGCCGCCTTGCTGGCGCTTTCAGTCTCCACCAATGCCGCTCCTTCGAAAGCCGATGTCGAAGCGCAATTTGAAAAATGGGTGCAGGCCGATCTCTGGCCTGACGCAAAGAAGAACGGCATATCGGAAAAGACTTTCCGCGCCGCCTTTTCCGGTGTCGAGCTGGATTGGACCCTGACCGATCTTGCGCCTCCCGGCTTTCCGCCGCCGAAGGAACAGAAGCAAACACAGGCAGAGTTTTCCTCTCCCGGGCCCTATTTCAATGAGGACCGGCTAAAACGGCTTGCGGTGACCGGACGCAGCTTTGCCTCGCACTATGCCTCTACGCTCAGCCGCATTGAAAAGACCTATGGCGTGCCGGGTTCGATCGTGCTGGCAATCTGGGGACGCGAAACCGGCTTCGGTGCGGCGAAGATCCCGAATTCCGCCGTCGAGGTACTGGCGACCAAGGCCTTCATGTCGACCCGCAAGGACATGTTCCGCATGGAACTGATCGCGGCGCTGCATATTCTCGACGGCGGCGACGTTACTCCTGCAGATTTCAAGGGTTCGTCGGCGGGCGCACTCGGGCAACCGCAGTTCATGCCGACGAGCTACCTGAAATATGCCGTCGATTTCGACGGCGATGGGCATCGCAATATCTGGACCTCGGTCCCTGATACGCTCGCCTCGATTGCCAATTTCCTCGTGAAGAAGGGCTGGCAGCGCGATCGCGACTGGGGGTTCGAAGTGACAATCCCCCAAGCCATCTCCTGCGCGCAGGAAGGGCCTGACCTTGCCAAGCCGCTCTCCCATTGGGCGTCGCTCGGCATCGACCGCATTTCCGGCAAGGGCTTTCCATCCGGCGAGTTGAAAGCGCAGGGCATGATGCTGGTGCCGGCCGGGCGCGACGGGCCGGAATTCATCGTCACGCCGAATTTCTACATCATCAAGGAGTACAATAACTCCGACCTCTATGCGCTCTATATCGGCAATCTGGCCGACCGCATCGCCTTTGGCTCCGGTGCCTTCCAGGGACAATGGGGCGACGTTGGCAAGATGCTGCGCTCGGACGTTGCCGCCATGCAGCGCGCACTGGAGCGGCAGGGCTACGATGTCGGGGGCTCCGATGGCCTGCCCGGCTACAAGACACGTCGGTCGATCGGTCAGTGGCAGGAAAAGAACGGCATGAAGCCGACCTGCTTTCCGGAGGCATCGATGAAAGGCAAGCTGAAGTAACGCTGAGGCGCATGCCCTGTCAGAGGTTGCGCTTCAGTCCTTCATGGCTCGCAACAAAGCCGAGCTTTTCATAGAAACGGATCGACTCTACCCGTGCCTTGTCGGATGTGAGCTGCACGAGACCGCACCCGCGCTCACTGCAGCGCGCAATCGCCCATTCGATGAATTGCGAACCGAGCCCGGAGCCGCGATGACCCCTGGCGATGCGCACGCTTTCGATCTGGCCCCGCCATATGCCCGTTCGTGAAAGGCCGGGAAGGAAGCTCAGCTGCAGACAGCCGACAACCCGGCCGGTCTCGTCGGTCGCGACGGCAAGCAATTGGTTGGGATCAGCCTCGATCGCGGCGAAGGCCGCGAGATAGCGCATATCGACGGGATCCGAGACGACCTCACGCGTGCTGCCGAGATCGTCATCGGCAAGCAGCCTGACGATGTCGGCAAGATCGGATTGTCGTGCGCTTCGGAAGACCGGCATGCTGACCTCAGTGATGCAGGTCGATCGGCGCCTTGTGAAAGACGTCATCGACAGGTGGGATGGCCTGGCGTTCGATCATGCGCTGAACTTGCGGCAGGCCCTCGCCCCGATGAAGCGCACGAAGCCGGTCGGTATTTTCGGCATCGGCCTGCGTGCGGCGCTGGTTATGCCTGATATATTCGACCCAGGTCGGCGTGTGATAGGTTTCCGTCCAGAGACCGGGGTTTTCAAGGTCGCGCATAAGCGCCCAGTTACGAGCGCCGTCGCGAATGCGGATGCGGCGGCGCTCTCCCATCAGTGTCATGAACTCGGCCAGGTCTTCGTCGGCGATCTGGTAGCCGACCTGGATGACGATCGGGCCGCTGCGCGGCGTGATATCCAGCCCCAGAGCGGGCTCGGTGAAGCGGTTGAGCGGATCGAGATTGAGCGAAGCGAATGCCGGCATGGAAAAGTGCAAGCCGATGACGACGCCAAGAAGCAGGACGGCAGCCGACATCAGCAGGGCATTCGAAAGACCATACTGGTCGGCAACAATGCCCCAGAGCCAGCTGCCGCCAGCAATGCCGCCGAACGTGACGGTCTGGTACAGCGACAAGGAACGGCCAACCACCCAGCGCGGCGTCGATAGCTGAACGATGGTGTTGAAGAGGGAAAGGGCCGAAACCCAGCAGGCGCCGGCGATCAGAAGTCCGGCAGAGGTGAGTGCGGCGCTTGAGCTGAGCGCTGCGATCACGGCACTGAGCGCAAAGCCTGAGAACGCCAGGCGGATAATCATCTCGCTGGAGAACATTACGCGCAGCCTGGGGCTGAGCACCGCGCCGCCAATCGCGCCGATGCCGAATGCGCCGAGCATGAAACCATAGGTCAGTGGTCCGCCAGAAACGAGATCGAGCGCAACGACCGGCAGCAGCGCCTGAATGGAGCTTGCGCCAATGCCGAATACCAGTCCTCTCAGGAGGATCTTTTCGAGATTGGGCGACATGGAGACGTAACGCATGCCGGCAAAGATGGCGCTACCGAGGGTCTCGCGCGGCAGTGTCGAGGCAGGCGTACTCGGCCGCCACCGAAGCAATGCATAGATGAGAGCAATATAGCTCAGCGCGTTCACCGCAAAAGCCGCAGCGGCACCGGCAGCCGCCACGATGGCACCACCGATCGCCGGACCGACGCTGCGGGTAATGTTGAAGCCCATGCTGTTCAGCGTGACCGCGTCTGGCAAATCGGCACGCGGCACCATGTCGCCGACCGAAGCCTGCCAGGATGGATTGTTGAGCGCCGTGCCGCAACCGATGAGAAACGTGAAGAAGAGAAGCAGTCCAGGCGTAATCCAGGCGAGAAGGGCGCATGCCGTCAGCAGGACCGAAACCACGAGCATCATGGATTGCGCCGTGAGCATGATCCGGCGCCGATCATAATTGTCGGCGAGAGCCCCAGAGAACAGTGAGAACAACATGATCGGCAGCGCCGTCGAGGTCTGCACCAGCGCAACCATGTCCTCCGACGAGGTGATGACCGTCATCATCCAGGCGGCACCGACGGCCTGGACCAGGCCGCCGAAATTCGAGGCGAGGCTCGCAAACCAGATAGTGCGGTAGGTTTCATGCCGCAAAGGCGCAAATGTCGAAGACGTATAGGCCACGTTTCCCCCGCTTTTATCGTAATGCCGCAACAGCAATATATGCGGAAGATGAGCACTCGCCATAGGTTAGCGCATGCGCAAGGGGCCAAGGAGGCGGAATCCGCTCCGACCTTGCAATTTCTGAAAAACGGGACTATATGGCACTCAAATTCTTGATCGTACGATGAAGAGTGGGCCGCAAGGACCCGCTCTTTTTTATTAGCGCGATCACCCCGAATGCCAGAAATCGCAGGGAGCGCACCGCTTGTCGGATCTGACAAACGCAGACAATCAACATGAGCCGCGGCTGATCACCGAGACCGGGCTTGACCAGCGTCTTGCCGACATTATCGAACCCGTGATCGTCGACATCGGCTTCCGTCTCATTCGTGTACGGATGCTCAATCAGAACGGCATGACGATGCAGGTCATGGCCGAGAAGAACGATGGCACGATGACCGTCGAGGACTGCGAGCAGGTCTCAATGGCGATTTCTCCAGTGCTCGATGTGGAAGATCCGGTCGATAAAGAGTATCATCTCGAAGTGTCTTCGCCGGGCATCGACCGCCCTCTGGTGCGGAAGTCGGATTTCGTTCGCTGGCAGGGCCACCTCGTAAAGTGCGAAACGTCGATCATGATCGGCAATCGCAAACGCTTCCGCGGCAAGATCGTCGAAGCGGACGCCGACGGGTTCACGATCGAACGTGATCAGATTGCCTATGGCGAGGAGCAGAAGGTCGTCATTCCCTTCACCGCGCTCAGCGATGCCAAACTCATTCTGACCGACGATCTGATCCGCGATGCACTGCGCGCCGACAAGCTGGCAAAGGCGCAGGCTGCGAACCAGAACGAAGCGGACGACGAAGAATAACCGATCAACGCAAGCTCCAGGGACGGGAACCCGGGTAGTCAAGGACGGAGAAACATAACAATGGCAGTCAGTGCAAACCGGCTCGAACTTCTGCAGATCGCAGATGCAGTGGCGCGCGAAAAGGTCATCGACCGCGAAATCGTGCTTGCCGCGATGGCCGATGCCATCCAGAAGGCAGCGCGTTCCCGTTACGGTACCGAATCCAACATCCGCGCCGACATCAACCCGAAGACCGGTGAAATCCGTCTGCAGCGCCTGCTCGAAGTCGTCGAGAAGGCCGAGGATTATTCGACGCAGATCCCGCTGGAACTGGCCCGCGACCGCAACCCCGACGCCGCCATCGGCGACTTCATTGCCGATCCGTTGCCGCCGATGGATTTCGGCCGTATCGCCGCACAGTCGGCCAAGCAGGTCATCGTGCAGAAGGTGCGCGAAGCCGAGCGTGACCGCCAGTTCGACGAATTCAAGGATCGTACCGGCGAAATCGTCAACGGTACGGTCAAGCGCGTCGAATACGGCAACGTCATCGTCGACCTCGGCCGTGGCGAAGGCATCATCCGCCGTGACGAAATGATCCCGCGCGAGAACGTGCGCTATGGCGATCGCGTCCGCGCATACGTATATGATGTCCGTCGCGAACAGCGCGGCCCGCAGATCTTCCTGTCGCGCACGCATCCGCAGTTCATGGTGAAGCTCTTCACCATGGAAGTGCCTGAGATCTACGACGGCATCATTCAGGTGAAGTCGGTTGCCCGCGATCCGGGCTCACGCGCCAAGATCGCCGTGATCTCGAACGACAGTTCGATCGATCCGGTCGGTGCCTGCGTCGGTATGCGCGGTTCGCGCGTTCAGGCCGTCGTCGGCGAGCTTCAGGGCGAGAAGATCGACATCATTCCCTGGTCGCAGGACCCGGCGACCTTCGTCGTCAACGCCCTGCAGCCGGCTGAAGTCGCCAAGGTCGTTCTCGACGAAGATGCAGAGCGCATCGAAGTGGTCGTTCCCGACGAGCAGCTCTCGCTCGCCATCGGCCGCCGCGGCCAGAACGTCCGTCTCGCCTCGCAGCTGACGGGTTGGGACATCGACATCATGACGGAAGCGGAAGAATCCGAGCGCCGTCAGAAGGAATTCAACGAGCGTACCAACCTCTTCATGGATGCGCTCGACGTCGACGAGATGGTCGGTCAGGTCCTGGCTTCGGAAGGCTTCGCCGCCGTCGAGGAACTGGCTTATGTCGATCTCGACGAAATCTCTTCGATCGACGGCTTTGACGAAGACACAGCGCAGGAAATCCAGACCCGCGCTCGCGAGTTCCTCGAGAAGCTCGAGGCGGAGATGGACGAGAAGCGCAAGGCACTCGGTGTTTCCGACGAGTTGCGCCAGATCGCCGGCATGACCGCACAGATGATGGTCGCGCTCGGCGAGGACGGCATCAAGACGATCGAGGACTTCGCAGGCTGCGCAGCCGACGATCTCGTCGGCTGGACCGAGCGCAAGAACGGCGAGACGAAGAAGTTCGAGGGCCTGTTCTCGAAGTTCGACATTTCCCGCGTCGAAGCAGAACAGATGGTTGTGCAGGCTCGCCTGCTCGCCGGCTGGATCACCGAGGAAGACTTGGCGAAGGACGCTGAGGCTGTCGAAACCGACGCAGCCGAGCAGGAAGCGTAATGACGGCGAAGCCGGACACATCTCCTGAGGACGACGATCTCGCAGGTTACGACGTGAACGGCCGCATGTGCATCGTGACACGCGAAAGCGGATCGCCGGAAGAGCTGATCCGCTTCGTGGCCGCCCCTGACGGGACGGTGGTGCCGGATCTCAAGCGCGAGCTGCCCGGACGCGGCTGCTGGGTGAAGGTGGACCGGTCGTTGGTCGAGAAGGCGGTGGCGAAGAAGCTCTTCGCCCGCGCACTCAAGGCCGATGTGAAGGCAGCCGAGGATCTCGGCGAGCGCGTGGAGCGGCTGTTTCTGCAGCAGCTCCTGCAGATGATGAACATGGCGCGCAAGGCGGGCCAGCTCGTCACGGGCTCAGCCAAGGTGGATGCCGCAATTCGCAGCGGGGCTGCGCTTGCGGTGTTTCATTCGACGGATGCCGCCGCCGACGGCGTGAGAAAGATAGACCAGGCCCGCAAGGCCTGGCACCTCGGAATGGAAACCGAGGAGGAAATACCTTCCTTCCGTCTCTTCTCGGAGAGCGAAATGGAAGGGGTGATGGGCCAGAATGCTTTTATCCATGCTGCAGTGCTTGCAGGGCAGGCGGGTGAAGGTGTAGTGAAGCGCGCAAAGATGCTCGAACAGTACCGTAACGGCGGTCAGTCCCGGGCACCGGGCGGCGCTGGCCAGCAAAAACAATGATGCGGTCACCGGCGGAAGCCGGCCGCAATATCATTGATCGATTGTATGTGATTGACAGGGTCTGATGGCTTCATCGTTCCCTGTCCGAAGGAACGGGAACGAATGACCGACAGCAACGACGACAAGACACTCAGCGTAGCGGGGAAGAAGACCCTCACCTTGAAACCATCAGGGATGAGCCAGGGTACCGTTCGCCAGGATATGGGTCGCGGTCGCACCAAGGCGGTCGTCGTGGAGACCCGCAAGCGGCGCCCGATGCGCCCTGAAGATGAAAAGCCGATAACGCCTGCTCCGGCAGCTCCGGTGCGTGCGCCCGAACCGGCGCCGGCGCCCGTGCAGGCACGCCCGCAGCAGCCGGCTCCGGCTCAGGCTCCGGCTCCGCGCCTTCAACAGCCCGGCGGCCAGAACAATCAGCGCCCACAGCAGACCAGCCAGCGTCCGCAGCAATCCTACCAGCCGCAGCGCCAGCAGGATCGCCCACGTCCCGTGGTTCTGAACCATCTTTCGCCCGAGGAAATGGATGCCCGCCGCCGCGCGCTTGCCGATGCGCAGGCCCGTGACGCGCAGGACGCCGTCCGTCGTGCCGAGGAAGAAAAGCGCCGTGCCGTCGAAGAGGCGGCACGTCAGGCTGCCGAAGCGGAAGAAGCCAAGCTCCGCGCTGCCGAAGAGGCTGCACGCCAGGCCGAGGCTGCGGCAGCAGCCCTGGCCGAACCACCCGCCGCTCCTGTAGCGGAAGCACGTGTTGAAACTCCGCGTCCGCAGCAGCCGGCACCGGCATCCGCGCCGGCCGCTCGCCGTACGGAAACCGCGCCGTCGCCCTCAACCGCCCGGCCGGCACCTGGTGCACCGGCTGGCGTCCGTGGTCGCCGTAGCGAAGGCGAAGAGGAAGATCGCGGTGCTTCGCGCGGCGGTCCGGTCCGCGGCCGCCCGGTTCGTCCGGAGCCTGCAAAGCCCGTGACAACCCGTCCGAAGAGTGAGGAAGACCGCCGCCGCGGCAAGCTGACCGTGACGACTGCAAACGTCGATGAGGACGGCAATGCACGCGGGCGTTCGCTTTCGGCCATGCGCCGCCGGCAAGAAAAATTCCGCCGCAGCCAGATGCAGGAAACGCGCGAGAAGATCACCCGCGAAGTCGTTCTGCCTGAGACCATCACCATTCAGGAACTGTCGCAGCGCATGTCTGAACGTGCCGTTGACGTCATCAAGTACCTGATGAAGGAAGGCCAGATGATGAAGCCGGGCGACGTCATCGACGCCGACCTCGCAGAACTCATTGCCGGTGAATTCGGCCATACGGTCAGACGCGTCTCTGAATCCGACGTCGAACTCGGTATCTTCAACGTGTCAGACGATCAGGGCGAGCTGGTTTCGCGCCCGCCTGTCGTCACCATCATGGGCCACGTCGACCACGGCAAGACCTCGCTGCTCGACGCCATCCGCCATGCCAACGTGGTCTCCGGCGAAGCCGGTGGCATCACGCAGCATATCGGCGCCTATCAGGTAGAGCAGAACGGCCAGAAGATCACCTTCATCGATACTCCGGGCCACGCAGCCTTCACGGCAATGCGTGCCCGCGGCGCGCAGGCTACTGACATCGCGATCCTGGTGGTCGCGGCTGACGACAGCGTGATGCCGCAGACGATCGAATCGATCAACCATGCCAAGGCGGCCGGTGTTCCGATCATCGTGGCGATCAACAAGGTCGACAAGCACGAAGCCGATCCGCAGAAGGTTCGTAACCAGCTTCTGCAGCACGAAGTCTTCGTGGAATCCATGGGCGGTGAAGTGCTCGACGTCGAAGTTTCGGCCAAGACCGGCAAGAACCTCGACAAACTGCTCGAGGCGATCCTGCTGCAGGCTGAAATTCTCGACCTCAAGGCCAATCCGAACCGAACGGCGGAAGGCACGGTTATCGAAGCCCAGCTCGACCGCGGTCGCGGTGCGGTTGCGACAGTACTTGTCCAGAAGGGCACTCTGCGTCCGGGTCAGATCATCGTTGCCGGCGACGTCTGGGGCCGCGTACGCGCCCTGGTGACGGACAAGGGCGACCATGTGAAGGAAGCCAGCCCGGCGACCCCGGTCGAGGTTCTCGGTCTTTCCGGCACGCCGCAGGCAGGCGACAAGTTTGCCGTCGTCGAGAGTGAAAGCCGCGCCCGCGAAATCTCGGAATATCGTCAGCGTCTTGCCCGCGACAAGGCGGCTGCCCGCCTGTCGGGACAGCGCGGTTCGCTGGAACAGATGATGACGCAGCTCCAGGCCACGGGCGTCAAGGAATTCCCGCTGGTGATCAAGGGCGACGTGCAAGGCTCGATCGAAGCCATTGCCGGCGCGCTGGAAAAGCTCGGCACCGACGAGGTTCGTGCCCGCATCGTTCATTCGGGCGCAGGCGGCATCACCGAATCCGACATCTCGCTTGCAGAAGCATCGAACGCTGCCATCATCGGCTTCAACGTTCGTGCGAATGCGCAGGCACGCCAGTTCGCCGAGCGCGAGGGGATCGAGATCCGCTACTACAACATCATCTACGACCTCGTGGATGACGTGAAGGCAGCGATGTCGGGTCTGCTTTCGCCGGAGCGTCGCGAGACCTTCATCGGCAATGCCGAGATTCTGGAAGTGTTCAACATTACCAAGGTCGGCAAGGTCGCGGGTTGCCGCGTCGTCGAAGGCAAGGTCGAGCGTGGTGCGGGCGTGCGCCTCATCCGCGACAACGTCGTCGTGCACGAAGGCAAGCTCAAGACCCTCAAGCGCTTCAAGGACGAAGTCTCCGAAGTGCCGATGGGCCAGGAGTGCGGCATGGCCTTCGAGAACTACGAAGACATGCGTAAGGGCGACGTCATCGAGTGCTTCCGCGTCGAGCACATCACGCGCACGCTCTGATCGGGCGACGATTGAAATCTTGAACGGGCGCCGGATGATCCAGTCCGGCGCCCGATCCATTTGGGATAAAGAACAATGGCAACAAGACCCACAACATCGGCACCCTCGCAGCGCATGTTGCGCGTCGGCGAGCAGGTTCGCGCAGCGATCACCCAGGTGCTGCAGCGCGGCGAAGTGCGCGACGACATTATCGAAGCGACCGTAATCTCGATTTCCGAAGTGCGGATGTCGCCCGACCTGAAGATCGCGACGGCCTATGTCACGCCGCTCGGCGTTTCCAACCACAGTGTCGTCATCGAGGCGCTGAACCGCAATGCGAAATTCATCCGCGGCCGGCTTGGACCGCAGCTGAGACAGATGAAGTACATGCCGGAGGTGCGTTTCCGCGATGATACCAGCTTCGACAATTACAAGAAGATCGACGACCTGCTGCGCTCACCCGAGGTGAGCCGCGATCTCGACAATGACGAAGAATAACAGAAGAGACTGATGTCCAAACCACGTAAACCCAAGGGCCGCCCGATTTCCGGCTGGCTGATCCTCGACAAGCCGGTGGATTTCGGCTCGACGGAAGCCGTTTCCAAGATCAAGTGGCTCTTCAAGGCGCAGAAATGCGGCCATGCCGGCACGCTCGATCCGCTCGCGTCCGGTATGCTGCCGATCGCGCTCGGCGACGCCACCAAGACCGTTCCCTATGTGATGGACGGCCGCAAGATCTACGAATTCACGGTCAGTTGGGGCGAAGAGCGGGCGACCGACGACCTCGAGGGTGAGGTGACGCAGAGTTCCGACAAGCGCCCGACCGAGCAGCAGATCCGCGATATCCTGCCGAAATATATCGGTACGATCAGCCAGGTGCCGCCGCAGTTTTCCGCGATCAAAATCGCCGGCGAACGCGCCTACGATCTGGCGCGTGACGGCGAGGCCGTCGAGATCCCCTCGCGCGAGGTCGAGGTTCACCGCCTTACACTTCTCGCCTGCCCGGATGCCAATACCGCGCATTTCGAGGTGGAATGCGGCAAGGGCACGTATGTGCGTGCACTTGCCCGCGATTTCGGCCGCGAGCTCGGCTGCTACGGCCACATTTCAGGCCTGCGCCGTACCTTCGTAGCACCCTTCGCCGAAGAGACGATGGTGCCGCTTGAAAAGCTCACAGCGCTCGAAGAGATCGAGGACATGGATGAGCGTCTTGCCGCGCTCGATGCACTCTTGATTGACACCTGCGAGGCACTGTCGGCCCTGCCGCACCTTATTATCAGCGATGATCAGGCGCACCGCCTGAAGATGGGCAATCCGATCCTGGTACGCGGCCGCGATGCGCCGGTTGCCGAGAGCGAGGCCTATGCGACGGCACGCGGCAGGCTGATCGCGATCGGCGAGATCGGACAGGGCGAATTCCGGCCGAAGCGCGTTTTCGGCTGACGGCCGAAAAACAGCGGCAATTGTCAGAAGGCAGCGATGCGATATGTTTCCCGATGGGCCATAACGGCCCGTCATAGGGGAAGAATATGCGCAGAATCGCTTTGGGAATACTGACATTCTTTTCGCTGTTTATCACGGTTACGATCGCTCAATCCGCCGAGCGCTGGGCAGAGCTTCCGGCCTTTCCTCCCATGCCGGAGCCGAAGGCCAGCGGCATGGCTGAGGTCAACGACATCAAAATGTATTACGCCGAATATGGCGAGGGCGACCCGATCCTCTTCATCCACGGCGGGCTTGGAAATGCCGACATCTGGGGCCATCAGGTCGCCGATTTCGCTAGAGATCACCTGGTCATCGTTGCCGACAGTCGCGGGYACGGGCGCTCCACGCGCAGCCAGCAGCCCTTTGGCTATGATCTGATGACATCGGACTATGCGGCACTTCTCGACTATCTGAAAATCGGCAAGGTGACGCTGGTCGGCTGGTCGGACGGCGGCATCATCGGCATCGACATGGCGATGAACCATCCGGAGAAACTCACGCGCGTCATCGCCCAGGCGGCAAATGTCACGACCGATGGCGTAAAGTCCGACGTCATGAGCAACAAGACCTTCAACGACTACATCAATGTCGCCGGCGAATATTACAAAAAGCTGTCGCCGACCCCGAACGAGTACGATGCCTTCGTCAATCAGATCTCGGAAATGTGGGCAACGCAGCCCGCCTGGACCGCCGCGGACCTCGGGAAGATCACGGTACCCGTCACACTCGCCATCGGCGACCATGACGAGGCCGTAAAGCTCGCTCACACGGAGATGATGGCGAAACAGATTCCTGGCGCAAAGCTCATCATCCTGAAGGATGCCAGCCATTTCGCCATGCTGCAGGATCCTGCGGGATATGATGCGATGATCCGAGACTCCATGGCGGGGCGCTGACCAGCCGCCACGGAAGCCCCCTCTTTCCATCGCTGCTTATTTGGTTTATACGCAGCGCCAGCGTCTGGGGTATCCCCCGATTGCGTTCACGGCCAAAGCTGGACGACATCCCGGCTTTTGGCGACCTAGTCTCCTCTTACGAAAGGATCCCCGATGTCGATCACTGTTGAGCGCAAGGCTGCGCTGATCAAGGAATATGCAACCGTCGAAGGCGATACCGGTTCTCCGGAAGTCCAGGTTGCGATCCTGACAGAACGTATCAATAACCTGACGGACCACTTCAAGGACCACAAGAAGGATAACCATTCCCGCCGTGGCCTGCTGACGATGGTTTCGACCCGCCGCTCGCTTCTTGACTATCTCAAGAAGAAGGATGAAGGCCGCTACTCCAAGCTGATCACCAGCCTGGGTATTCGCCGCTAAAATTCTCCGGCGGGCGCTTTCGGGCGTCCGCCGGATGTATTTCGGGACGACGCACCCGATGAAATCTTCCAGCCGCGCACTATTTCCCGCGATGGAAGACCGGCGGACCCGGATGGGCCGGATCTGCCAGACCAACCGTTGACCTGTCATGGGGCAGGATTGCCGGATGCTTTCGGCCAGAGTTTCGCAAGAGCTTTGGCCCGATTTCCCAAGGGAAATCGTCCGCTCGAAGCTTCCCGTTGTCTTGCCCGTGATACGTCACACTGATTGCGGTCGACCCTGCGCTGCTCCTGACGGAGAAGGCGCGCTGGCTGCATTGAAGGACAAGACATGTTCGATACACATAAAGTAGAAATCGAGTGGGCAGGCCGCCCGCTCAAGCTCGAGACCGGCAAGATCGCCCGTCAGGCTGACGGCGCCGTTCTCGCCACCTATGGCGAAACCGTCGTCCTCGCCACCGTCGTTTCCGCCAAGGCTCCGAAGCCCGGCCAGGACTTCTTCCCGCTGACGGTCAACTATCAGGAAAAGACTTACGCAGCCGGCAAGATCCCCGGCGGCTATTTCAAGCGCGAAGGTCGCCCGAGCGAAAACGAAACCCTCGTTTCCCGCCTGATCGACCGCCCGATCCGCCCGCTCTTCCCGGAAGGCTACAAGAACGACACGCAGGTCGTCGTCACCGTCATCCAGCACGACCTCGAAAACAATCCCGATATCCTGTCCATGGTCGCGACCTCGGCTGCCCTGACACTGTCGGGTGTTCCCTTCATGGGTCCGGTCGGCGCCGCACGCGTCGGCTACATCAATGGCGAATACGTTCTCAACCCGCATCTCGACGAGATGGATGAATCGAGCCTCGACCTCGTCGTTGCCGGCACCTACGATGCCGTCCTGATGGTCGAATCCGAAGCCAAGGAGCTTCCGGAAGACGTCATGCTCGGCGCCGTCATGTTCGGCCACAAGGGCTTCCAGCCGGTTCTCGACGCGATCATCAAGCTCGCCGAAGTTGCCGCCAAGGAACCGCGTGACTTCCAGCCGGAAGACTATTCCGCTCTCGAAACCGAAATGCTCGGCCTTGCCGAAGGTGAACTTCGCGAAGCCTACAAGATCACCCAGAAGGCCGACCGTTACGCCGCCGTCGACGCCGTCAAGGCGAAGGTGAAGGCACACTTCCTCCCGGAAGAGGGCGAAGCCCGCTACACGGCCGAAGAGGTCGGCGCGATCTTCAAGCATCTTCAGGCCAAGATCGTCCGCTGGAACATTCTCGACACCAAGAGCCGCATCGACGGTCGCGACCTCGAAACCGTTCGTCCGATCGTATCGGAAGTCGGCCTCCTGCCGCGCACGCATGGTTCGGCGCTCTTCACCCGCGGTGAAACGCAGGCGATCGTGGTTGCCACCCTTGGCACCGGCGAAGACGAACAGTACGTCGACAGCCTGACGGGCATGTACAAGGAGCGCTTCCTGCTCCATTACAACTTCCCTCCCTACTCGGTTGGCGAAACCGGCCGCATGGGCTCTCCGGGCCGTCGTGAAATCGGTCACGGCAAGCTCGCATGGCGCGCAATTCGCCCGATGCTGCCGTCGGCGGAACAGTTCCCCTACACGCTGCGCGTCGTCTCCGAGATCACCGAGTCCAACGGCTCGTCCTCGATGGCCACCGTCTGCGGCACCTCGCTCGCCCTGATGGATGCTGGTGTACCGCTTGCCAAGCCGGTTGCCGGTATCGCCATGGGTCTGATTCTCGAAGGCGACCGCTTCGCCGTCCTCTCCGACATTCTCGGTGACGAAGACCATCTCGGCGACATGGACTTCAAGGTCGCAGGTACTGCCGACGGCATTACCTCGCTGCAGATGGACATCAAGATCGCCGGTATTACCGAAGAGATCATGAAGGTCGCTCTTGGCCAGGCCCAGGGTGGTCGCGCCCACATTCTCGGCGAAATGGCGAAGGCCATCACCGAAAGCCGCGGCCAGCTCGGCGAATTCGCTCCGCGCATCGAAGTCATGAACATTCCGGTCGACAAGATCCGCGAAGTCATCGGCTCCGGCGGCAAGGTCATTCGCGAAATCGTCGAAAAGACCGGCGCCAAGATCAACATCGAGGACGACGGCACCGTCAAGATCGCCTCCTCCTCGGGCAAGGAAATCGAAGCGGCCCGCAAGTGGATCCACTCGATCGTCGCCGAGCCGGAAATTGGCCAGATCTACGAAGGCACTGTTGTGAAGACCGCCGACTTTGGCGCCTTCGTCAACTTCTTCGGCGCCCGTGACGGCCTCGTCCACATCTCGCAGCTTGCTTCCGAGCGTGTCGCGAAGACCCAGGACGTCGTCAAGGAAGGCGACAAGGTCTGGGTCAAGCTGCTCGGCTTCGACGAGCGCGGCAAGGTTCGCCTCTCCATGAAGGTTGTCGACCAGGCCACCGGCCAGGAAATCCCTGCGGCCGAAAAGGGCGACAAGAAGAAGGACGAAGCAGCCGAATAAGCTGCGTCTTCCACGCTGACATCCGGGCGCGGAATTGTTTCCGCGCCCTTTTTGTATTCGACCTTCGCACAGTTACGAACGGCTGTGCATTTTCCCTGGAATTGCTCCAGATGACGGGACCAGACCATGAGCCGCGAGACGCTGAAGACCCTCTTCCATCCCTTTGCCAGTGAAACCGTCACGCCACCAGGCGAAGGCCAGCGTGTGCTCTTCCTCGGCGCCGAGGCGGGCTTTGCGCTTCCTGAGGGTTTTGCCGCCGCTCTGGATGCCGTACAGGGCTTCAAGCCGCTCTACAGGCAACTCCTGGCCCAGCGCATCGAGGCGAAGCCAGAGATCGAAGGTGAGGGCTACGATGCGGGCCTGGTGCTCTGCACCAAGCACAAGGGCGAGAACGAGGCCAATATCGCCGCTGCCCTTTCGCGTGTGAAGGTTGGCGGCCTGATCGTCATTGCCGGCGGCAAGGAAGACGGCATCCAGCCGCTGCGCAAGCGGATGGAAGGCTTCGGCCTCGATATCGAACACATGCCCAAATATCATGGCGTCGCCTTCTGGTTCGGCCGGCCGGCCGATGTCAGCGAGATCGTTTCGAAGTTCGGCAAGTCGCCGGTGCGGGTCGAAGGCCGCTTCATCGCCTCGCCCGGCATGTTCTCGCATGACAGGCTCGACGCCGGTTCACAGCTCCTCGCCTCGCGCCTTCCGACCGATTTCACCGGTGACGTGGCCGATTTCGGCGCCGGCTGGGGCTACCTCTCCGTTGAACTGGCAGAGAAATCCCCCAACCTTGCCCGCCTTGACCTCTACGAGGCCAACTACGAGGCTCTGGAGGCTGCGAAGGCCAATCTGGCGGAGAACTGCCCGGACGCGCCTGTGCGCTTCTTCTGGCACGATCTGGCGGGCGAGCAGGTGCGCGACAAGTACGATCTCGTCATCATGAACCCGCCCTTCCACGAGGGCCACGCTGCCGAACCTTCGCTCGGCCAGGCGATGATCAAGACCGCAGCCTCTTCGCTACGCGGCGGTGGTCGGCTGATGCTGGTCGCCAATCGCGGCCTGCCCTATGAGCCGGTTCTGGCGGAGCACTTCAAGGATAGCGGCGAAACCTGCCGCAACGCCCGCTTCAAGGTGCTGTGGGCCCGGAAATAGACGAACAAGAAACAAATAGAGAGACGAAAAAGGCGGCCGATGGCCGCCTTTTTTATTGAATTGTAGAGCCGCTTAATCGACGTCTGCGTTGCGCAACGTTTCCAGCGCCGGCATCGACGTAATATTAAAGCCGGCATCGACGAAGTGGATTTCGCCGGTCACGCCGGTCGAAAGGTCCGACAGCAGGTAGAGCGCGGAGCTGCCGACCTGATCGATGGTCACCGTTTTGCGCAGCGGCGCATTGCGCTGGTTCCACGAGAGGATCGCGCGGGCATCCGAAATACCCGCACCAGCGAGCGTGCGGATCGGGCCGGCCGAGATCGCGTTGACGCGAATGCCGCGCGGGCCGTAGTCGGCCGCGAGATAGCGTACCGAGGCTTCCAGAGCAGCCTTGGCAACACCCATGACATTGTAGTTCGGGATGACGCGCGTAGAGCCGTTATAGGTTAGCGTCAGCATGGTGCCGCCGTCTTCCATCAGCGACGCACAGCGCTTGGCAATCTCCGTGAAGGAGAAACAGGAGATGACCATGGTGCGGCTGAAGTTTTCACGCGTGGTATCCGCGTAAAGGCCCTTCAACTCATTCTTGTCGGAAAAACCGATGGCATGGACGACGAAATCGAGCTTGCCCCAGCGCTCCTTGATCGCGTCTATGACCGTATCGACCGAAGCGATATCCTCGACATCGCAGGGGAGCAGGAAGTCGGAGCCGACTTCTGCCGCCAGCGGCTTGACTCGCTTGCCGAGGGCATCGCCCTGGAAGGTGAAAGCCAGCTCTGCTCCCTGTGCAGCGAGCGCCTTCGAAATCCCCCAGGCGATCGAGTGGTTGTTTGCGACGCCCATGATGAGGCCGCGCTTACCCTGCATGATTCCCGTCATGTTATTGTCCGTTATAGCGCTGGAATACGAGCGTGGCGTTGGTACCGCCGAAGCCGAAGGAATTGGAGAGAGCAATGTCGATCTTGGCATTGTCGATACGCTTGCGGACGATCGGCACGCCTTCGAATTCCGGATCGAGTTCCTTGATATGCGCGCTTTCGCCAATGAAGCCTTCCTGCATCATCAGCAGGGAATAGATCGATTCCTGCACGCCGGCGGCGCCGAGCGAATGGCCCGTCAAAGACTTCGTGGACTGGATATGCGGCATCTTTTCGCCGAAGACTTCGCGGATGGCGCCGATTTCCTTGCTGTCGCCCACCGGGGTCGACGTGCCGTGCGTGTTGATGTAGTCGACGTCGCCCTTCACGGTCGCCAGCGCCTGACGCATGCAGCGAATAGCACCCTCGCCCGAGGGGGCGACCATGTCATAGCCGTCGGACGTCGCGCCGTAGCCGATGATTTCGGCATAGATCTTGGCGCCGCGCGCCTTGGCATGTTCCAGTTCCTCGAGGACCAACACACCAGCACCGCCGGCGATGACGAAGCCGTCACGGCTGACGTCGTAGGCGCGGGAAGCGGTATCGGGCGTATCGTTATACTTGGAGGACATGGCGCCCATGGCATCGAAGAGGTTCGACATGGTCCAGTCGAGGTCTTCGTGGCCGCCGGCAAACATCATGTCCTGCTTGCCCCACTGGATCATTTCCACGGCATTTCCGATGCAGTGCGCGGATGTGGAGCAGGCAGACGAAATCGAATAGTTGACACCGTGAATCTTGAACCAGGTGGCGAGCGTTGCCGATGCAGTAGACGACATGGCCTTGGGCACGGCGAAGGGGCCGATGCGCTTCGGGCTGTTGTTCTTGACGGTGATCTCGGCGGCTTCGATGAGCGTGCGCGTGGACGGCCCGCCCGAGCCCATGATGATGCCGACGCGTTCGTTTTCGCTGTAATCCTTGTCTTCGAGGCCGGAATCGGCGATCGCCTGCTTCATGGCGACGTGGTTCCAGGCGCCCCCCTGCGACAGGAAGCGCATCGCGCGGCGATCCACCAGTTCGGCGAGCTTGTCTGTGCCGAGCTTGGGGCTACCCCAGACCTGGCACTTGAAGCCGTGTTCGGCGAAATCGCTGGAGAAGGAAATACCGGACTTTGCCTGGCGCAGGGATTCGGTGACTTCGGCCGCGTCGTTTCCGATCGAAGACACGACACCTAGACCCGTGACAACTACCCGTCTCATCTGATCAAACCCTTGTTGTTTTCGTGAGCCGCTCGAAATGCGGTTTTCAGGCCGTCTTATCTTTCGAGAGACCGACGCGAAGATCGGTCGCCTGATAAATGGTTTCGCCGTCCGCCTTCAGCCAGCCGTCAGCGGTGCCGAGCACCAGACGGCCACGCATGACGCGCTTGAAGTCGATGCCGTATTCAATCAGCTTCGTGTGCGGGCGAACCATGCCCTTGAACTTCACTTCGCCGGTCGAGAGCGCCATGCCGCGGCCCTGTTCACCGAGCCAACCCAGATAGAAACCGGTCAACTGCCACATGCCGTCAAGGCCGAGGCAGCCCGGCATGATGGGGTTGCCTTCGAAATGGCAGGGGAAATACCAGTCGTCGGGACGAACATCGTATTCGGCCCGTAGATAGCCCTTGTCGAAGGCGCCGCCGGTCTCGGAAATGTCCGTGATGCGATGAACCATGAGCATGGGTGGCAACGGCAGCTGCGCATTGCCAGGCCCGAACAGTTCACCATGTGCGCAGGCGATAAGTTCTTCGTAGGAGTAGCTGGACTGTCTGGTCGTCATAAATCTCTGTTTCCCCCCGCGTTCTTGGCGATGGATGTGTGTCTTTAGTCCAAGTTCCCCAGAAAATGAAGCGCAAGCATGGCAGCTTCATTTTTTGGTCCTGGACCGGGCATAAGCCATTATTTGGTGGTCGCATACAGGAAGGCCAAGGCCGCGACCAGAGCTATTTGCGTCAAAAGCCCGTTTTTGCGGCCTTTCGAAGGCTCTTGTCCCCATTGAACTATTGAAAGGCTTTTGCGCAAAAGTTATATCGCTTGAACAAACATGATTGCTTTTCGCCAGAATAACCGGAGTTGGTGTTAATGACGGGTCAGACCCCGATCGCCATTGAGGTCAGGCTGCGCAGCGCAGGCCTGCGTCCCACCCGCCAGCGCGTTGCGCTTGGCGATCTCCTGTTTGCCAAGGGCGACCGGCATTTGACCGTCGAGGAACTGCACGAGGAGGCGGTTGCCGCAGGTGTGCCGGTGTCGCTTGCGACCGTCTACAATACGCTGCACCAGTTCACCGAAGCCGGCATGATCCGCGTTCTCGCCGTCGAGAGCGCCAAGACCTATTTCGACACCAATGTCTCCGACCACCATCACTTTTTTGTCGAAGGCGAAAACGAGGTGCTCGATATTCCGATCAGCAATCTGACCATCGACAATCTGCCGCAGCCACCCGAAGGCATGGAAATTTCCCATGTCGACGTGGTGATCCGCCTGCGCCAGAAGCAAGGCTGATCTTACATCACATCGTCAGGATGCCGGCCCGGCATGTGTTTGTAGGTCGGGAATGTCCAGCCGAACCACAAAGCTCCAGCGCGCACTGCGAAGGCCGCCGCGACGCCGCAGGCCGATGCGACATAGAGTTCGGCGCCAAGCGCATTGACGCCGGTAAAGACGCCCGATCCGACCAGCGCCGCCGTCACGTAGATTTCGGGCCGCAACAGCACCGAAGGCTCGTTTGCCAGAAGATCGCGCAGAATGCCGCCGAAGGTCGCCGTCAGGGCGCCGGTGACGATGGCAATCGTCGGCGAACCGGTAGCGGCAAGTCCCTTGGCGGCGCCAAGCACGCAATAGGCGGCAAGACCGACCGCATCAAGCCAGATCAGCAGGCGATAGCGCGATTCCAGCAGATGGGCGGTAAAGAAGACGACGACTCCCACAATACAGCAGATGACGATGTAGAATGGATTCAACACCCAGAAGACCGGTACGCGGCCGAGAATGATATCGCGCACAGTGCCGCCGCCTGTTCCCGTCACGATCGCAAAGAACAGGAAGCCGATCAGGTCCAGCTGTTTTCGCGAGGCGGCGAGCGCGCCCGTCGCGGCAAACAGGGCGATGCCGGCATAATCGAGATAGACGAGCAATGACATCGAGGCCTCCAGACCGGCAGAACGGGGCACACTGAATCATTGCGGCAAGGGCGGCGCAAGGCGGCGCATGGAGAATGGGAGGCCAGAGAAGCCTTTATCCATAAGAGGAAAGCCGTGAAGACGCTGCTGCCCGTACTCCTGAACGTCATTTTGCTGCTGGTGATGCCAGTCGCAGCCGTCGCACAGCAATCGCTGATCTCCGACCCGGAGATCTACGAAAAGAAGCATTTCCAGGAGCAATGCACGGAAGCATCCTTCGGTGATGGCTTCCTTATTCGTCAGGATATTAACAATGACGGGCTGATAGACGCCGTCGTCAACGAGGGTCAACTTACCTGCGACGGCCAGAAGGGTCCGCAATGCAACGAAGACGGCTGCACCTATAATTTTTATCTTCAGGTGGCTGAAGGCGGCTACTTCATGATCGCCACCGCGCAGATCTACGGCTACGACTTCGTCCAGCGTTTCGGCAACATGGTGCTCGCCATGAAGATGAACCCGCGCTTCTGCGACCGCACCGGCGGCGATCCTTGCATCGTCACCACCCGCGTGCGGGGTACGAAATTCGTCACGATCTCCAAGAAATAGGCTCGGCGCGTAAAGAGCGCTGAGGTATGGCCGACGAAGTGGCGACCTAGGAAGCCGTACCTTTAGCGAAGGGCGGCGACACGCTCAACATCGCAACGCTCAGGCTCGCCTGCTATGCACCTGATGCGTCTGGGAAGCGATCTTCTGATTGAACCGACGCTGCAGCGGGCGGGGAATAAACAGAGCCACAATCGCCAGCGCCATCGCGAAAATGGACACCAGCCAAAGCGCCGGCGCGCCCACAAGACGCGTCATAAGGGCTCCGCTGATGGCTCCGAGCACCATGCCGCCCAACGGCACGATCTGGATCACCCAGTCGAGGCGCCGGTCGCCGATAATCCAGCGGCCAATGCCGCGACCGAAGCGCGACAGCGCACCGGTCACATAGGTCAGGCCGATCGGCAGCCCTTCTATATGCTCGACCGCCGCATTCACCATGCCCATTGCGAGTACGATCATATAGAACCGCGCCATCAGCAGATCCTGCAGCGTCATCATCGAGGCCAGCGCCAGCATGAGGCTGACACAGCAGAGCACGACGAAGATGCGCCGTTCGGCCCGATGCGCGACGACGATGCCGGCGGCATTGCCGAGCACGAAGACGATGATGGCCGACATAAGCACGGCAGCATGCCTGACATCGCCGCTGCTCAGCGCCAATGCTGCGCGCGTCGTATTGCCCGTCATGAAGGATACGAAGTCGCCGGTCAGAAGCAGGCCGGTCGCATCCGTCATGCCAGCCAGAAAGGAAATCGAGCCGACCAGCGCCAGACCGGTCGCGGTCCTGCGGGTTCTGATGATGCGGCGACGTCTTGCTCGTGTCATGGTCCGGGTCCGGGAGGCGCCGAATCGGCCAGCCTCAACGACGGATATGAAAACCCGTTTCCAGCTGTTGGCAAACCGGCAACTGAACAATCCTGACAGATGTCAGTTATGCTGACCTAAAAAGCTTGTTGATCTGCAATCTGGGAAGATTTGGTGGAGCTAAGCGGGAGACAACCTCATCTGGAAAATTTCTCTTCTCTGTCAAATCCTTATTGAAATTCATATACCTGCGGGACTAGATATGGGTACTTTCTTGGGTACTCGGAGACTTTGTTGGCCGTCTCATCTGATCGCATGTTTTTGGAGCTTCACGGGAACCAGTGGCGCGTTGTCGTAAATGTCCCCAGGACGTTACGCGCGAGCCTCGGCACCAAGCTAAAGAAATCACTCGGGACCGACAGCCTCAAAGAAGCGAACCGGCTCAAGTGGGAGGTTATCGCCGAACTCAAAGCGACCATCGCCCACGCCGAAAATCCAGCGCTCTCGTTGGAGGCGGCCCGATCTATGAGCCGCGAGCGAGCAATGCAGAAAGCGATTCAATTTGCCGAGCAGCGTAAGGGTGCTTTCGATCCGGTGTTGCGAGACGAGATTGATGAAGAGATTGACTGGCAGGCAGAGTCCCTTGCAGGTCGGCCCAGTGCCACCAACGAGGATGGGCATGAAGTCTTTGACCCCGATCGCTTACGGCTTGCTGCGGAATTTTCTCAGTTGGCGCGGGGGGACAAGACACCAATCGACCTTCATCACGAAAAGTTTCTGGCAATGTCGCATGTCAAGGCTCGCACATTGGCGGACGACAGGCGGGCGATGAAACTCTTGAAGGATTGGTGCAACAAGGCCGGTGTTCCGCCTCATCTTCAGAATATGACCAAGAAGGAGGCCGTTCGGTTTTGCGACGAGCTTCCAAGCCTCACCGCCAATCTCACCCCTGTCACCCTCAACAAATACGTTAGCCGCCTCTCGGTCTATTGGACCTGGCTAGAGAACCGGCACGAAGTCGAGTCCAACATCTGGCAAGGACGGCGCTTGCGTGAGCCTCAGCAGACCACCGACCAGAAGGAACGCCCGTTTACTGACGATGAAGTCAAGGCTTTACTCGAAGGCCCCGCCGAACCCCAAATGGACGACCTCATGAGGATCGCCGCCCTCTCCGGAGCCCGCCTGGATGCCATTGTGTGCCTCAAGGTGAAGGACTGTCGAGATGATGGCGTGTTCGTATTCAAGCCTCAAAAGAAGGAGCCCGGTCCACGTCTCTGCCCCATCCATCCCGATCTAGTCGAGATCGTTGAGCGCCGGAAGAAGGACAAAGCACCTGAGGATGACATCTTCCCCGAATGGCCCGGCGTGAAGAAATCCACCTCGCTACGAGAGCGCTCCTTCAAGACCTCTAACGAGTTTACCGCATATCGCCGCAGCGTTGGCGTGGAGGAAAGACGCGAAGGCAAGCGCAGGGGTCTCGTGAACTTCCATAGCTTCCGCCGCTGGTTCATCACCAAGGCAGAGCAGGCGGGGCAACCGGAAAGCACCATCGCAGTCGTGGTCGGGCACAAGCGGCAGGGTATGACCTTTGGCGTCTACTCGGGCGGCCCGCTCCTTGAGCAGGCACGCCAGTGCGTTGAAGCGGTGAAGCTTCCTCCTGAGCAAACACGATAATTCTGCGTTCAGCAAGCTGGTAATCCACGGTCTACGCCGCCCCTCGATCAAAAAGCTACATTGGGTGCGTCTTAATGAGGCCAGACGCTAAAACGGCTGAAAGCCAATTACCGGCTTGTGATCGCTGATGTCCCTCGGGTACAACTCCGAGCCTACGCTTCGCTTGATTGAATACATTATCTAACTGAGACATTAGGAGCCCGTGCTGAACCTCTAAAACGGTATTTCCCCGCACCTCGAGACTTTTCACTATTTCGCTTAAAGTCTCATAGGGGTGATGAGTTAGCTCACTGTCTCGTAAGAGCCGGCCCACGATGTCTAGCGCCTCTTTGATATCTCTGAAAAGATCGGTTCCAGAACGCATCTTAGCGACAGCTCGCATTGCTAAGAACTTTGCCCTACGATCTTCTAGCTGCTTTCGGTTATATTTTTCCGGTCGCCTTTTGTCCAAAGCGTCTGCCGCTGTATTGCCCATGTCTAGATATTTTTCGGCATCAAGCCAGTTTTTACTTGCGCACATGGCCATGTGCCACTGAAGCCAAAACAATGGCATTTCCCTGAAAAACGATATCTTCGAAACATGGTCGAAAAAGCGGTATATCTCGCTCTCGTCAGAAACAATCGAGCTCAAGATAGAGTATCTCATCAACTGGGCGAATAAGTGTTGCTCGAAATCTGTCCGTCGGATGTCGCTCGCCATCTTTTCAAGTATGAATATTGTTGTGTTCACGATGTCGCGGGTCTCAACGATCGTCCTCAATAGATTTCGAGTGCCAATAGAAGGAACTGTCTTAACAACATCCCTCTCTACTCGCAGTAGCCGCAATCCTCCGCTCTCAGCCTCCCTGCGTTTTAAAATTGAAACGAAATCCTGTTCGAATATGTCGCTCAGGAGAGATGTCGGGGCGTCGAAGCCGATATTCGCGATGAGGAGCGCCGCGATGAACATCTGACGCTCATTTGCGTTCGAGAAGCTAATCTTGTTGTATTCTTCACGGTATTTTTCTCGCACGTATTCAGAGTCAAAGAGGCGCAGCAAGACGCTGGGTATGACCCCTTTACAATCAATTTCGATGAACCGCTGGCGCTCGGCAGGTGATAATGCACGGAAATTTCGCCACCCTGCTATCTGATCGACTAGAGCAACTAGAGCGCCTATCTCGCGAGGCCTTAACCGGCTTGTCTGGACCTCTTTGAAGGAAGGCACAGCTCTTATACCCCGAAGCTTGCCGGACTCGGCTTCGGTGGAGATGGTCCTGGACGTCAGTATTAATCCACCACTACTGGCTGCAACCTGCCTAGCCAAACCCAGGAGGCGATCTTCACGGAGGCTGAAACAATTTTCAATCACGAGAACAGCATTGGGGTAGTATGCCAATATTGACGCCGCTTCATCGAGCACGTCTGAGTAGGTGTGTCGGATTGTGAAAACGGGCCTGGCACTGGAGCATCGATCTACGACGTCGGCGACAATCAGGGTTTTTCCTTCACAAATATCACCATGCAGAAGCACAACTGACCCGTTATGATCTAAATGCTCCAGGATCTGCTGGGTTTCATCGCGAAGGACGTGATAGTCAGGCGCCGAAATGTCGTTGTCCCGTTTTAAGTGCCCCGGGACCACTTTGCCCCATATGAATAGATCTTCGATATCCTGTACCGGCGGGACGGAGGCGCTAGGCAGTGGGAGAAGATATCGGGAAAAGGAGGCAAGTTGCGGTTCGACTGGTGCCTCAGACTTGAGCACCTCCGTGATCAATTCACCTAAGTGCTCTCGGCCCGTGTAGAGTGGCTCGCCAAAATCTTGTTGGGTAGCATACTCATCAGGATCAGGGTCCGACGATGGTCGATTGATAAAGAATGCTTTCTTCTTGAGTCCTGAAGCATCGAAAAATACTTGGGAGAGATGAAAGTCGGCAGCGCTAAAACCTACGAAAACGACAAGCTCCGCCCGTTCGATGTCGAACCTCAACTTGTCGAGCCAGTTTCTGACACCGGATAAGCGATGATAAGAATCTGTGTCTAGAACGCAGCTCTCTAGAAAGTTGCGATCATCCCAATTGTTGGCGCAGCCATGCAGGTGGATAACTGGCGTCCCGCTTGCGCTCGAATTAGGGTCGTCCAAGTTGTTAACAGAGCTAAATTTCCGCCTTGCGGTTTGCATAGCGAGCTCGACTCCGTTGTCATAGTTCGTCGTATAGATTGCCGCCCAAGGGTAATTTACAATGTCCACGATCGACGCGGAGACTTTACTAAGGTGAAACCGCTCTTGGAGAAGCTTCATCAACGAATGATTTCCGATCTCCTCTCTAAACTTCTTCGCTGCGTTCCGAATATCCCGGAAGCCATTTTGCTTTCCGCGTCTTTTTAACTCTTCGTTTAAGATCGAAAGCAGATGAATGGTTACTCCCACGGTGGACTCATCCTCAAAGTTGAGACAGTCCGCTGTTAGGCCAGCTCCGCAAAAAAGGATTGCGTTCCCGTTGCGCCCTTTTTCCAAAGCTTCTTGTAACCGCGACATTTAATCCTCCTTGCGACTGCCTGAATGCCCGCATTACCAGAAAGACGTAATCAGATCGCTAACGCCGCGCCCAGGTTGTAAACGTCCCCTGAGGGCACCAGTTCGCAAACAAATCGTTGGCGGGCGACTCTACATCCCTCTCAATCCCTCAAAGACGCCTGATAGCCGTTGCAAATCGCGTACCAGCAAGCCTTCTTATCGTCGCTCTCCTGCCACCCCGGCGCACAGAGCACGACCCGATGAAACTTGGCGTTGCATAAGCCATGATTGGCGAGCAGGCGGGGATCGTCCATGAACCACGGCCTGAGGTCTTTGCTTCGTGTCCACTTCGGTACGGCCTTCCAATCGGCATCGCCTCCGGTTTCGCTTAGAGGCCCCACCGCGCAGGACTTCCAGTTTGAAAGCACAATGGGTTGATCGCAGGCGAAAGCTTCGGGAATGCCGACAATGGACAGAAGGGCTAATCCCAACATCAGCTTCTTGCGAATGCTAGACCCCATCACTTCCCCCCGCTCAATGGCTGGCTATGAAGCAGACTTTACGGCTCCTTTCGGCAGACGCAAGGAATGGCTTTGTGGCATTGGAACGGCGGTAGATTGCCTATCATCATCTCTTCCCCCAAAGGCAGCGCCGGAAGGGAGCACAGTGTTGGTCACTTTGAGATACAGCCCCTAGGTTACTTTAAGCAGCTCAAAGCTGCCATTGAGCTGAAGGTGATGAGGGGTCTAGAGCAATTAGGTCTCTAGCTATAAGGCGTCCCTAGAGGGCCATAGTGGGGAGTTATTTGGCGGGCGTTTGTACTGGCTTTTCAATCACCGGAAGCGGACGGCCAGCCTTCAAGGCACTAATTTTCTGCATGGTCTCGATGGCCAGATCCCTGTTGCTCACGGCCACCATAATGCCATCGTGCATTGGCAATGCGACCACGCCCCTTGAAGCCAGCTCGATCAGAATGCCGACTAGGATTTCGCTTTCCAGCCCCATCAACTCAAAGCCAACAGTGGTATCAAAGAGCGGAGCGATGGTGTGATGGAACTCCGACGCTGCTGCCTTGAAGCGCGCCATGTTCCAACCCTCAGGCAATGCCTCCTTGATGCCGGCAGGCAGGCTACGCGCCTCAGTGTTGCGGAAGAACAGCGACGCGATGAGCGATTTCACAATGTCACGATACCCTTCCAGGCCCGGAATTGCATATAGGTCGCCGCTAGGTCGCGTGGCCCCTTGCCGACTATAAGCAAGCTGGACGAACATGGATGTAAAATCGAGATCCGCCACCGGCTCTCCCCCAATGGTCAGCAAGTGGCGTTGATCTTTCGGCAGGTCTTCCCAGAAGCCACCGTAAATTCTGCCATGACGGTCGAACTTATGAGCATCTCCGGGCTGATCGATGCGAAACTTTCGGACAAGATGGATGGGGCCAGTCTGATGACCGCCAAGACGAAGGTCGGCACGGTTTAGAACCCCGTTGATCTCCGCCATCTCCATCCGCATGGTGTCCGCCTCTTGGCAGTCAACGTAGTCAACAGGCGTCTTGTGTCCGTTCCTTCGGCTTCCCGCCCAAAGCTCGATTGTTTCCCGGCCTTCTAGGTGATGGATGTCTGCAAGTGCTACCGCATGTGCGGCAACGAGCTGCCGGAAGCGTGACGTCGGGGTCACGACGGTTCGCCGCTCCTTGAAGATTGCCTCTTCGACCGTGACGAGGCCCGCATTTTCGGCCTCCTCAATCGCCATCCTTAAGACGTCGGTGTTGAAGTCTTTCCGATCGTATCGAGTGAGCTTCCCGTTGCCTAGTGGCACGGCCAAGCCGGCATAATGAATGGGACTCAGGGTGGTCACTAAAAGGTTGCCCACGAATGTCGCGGTGCAAAGCTTCCGGCGCTTCTCGGCGTCGGCTCTGTGCTTTCTTCCGGGCGTGATGATCGGAGGCGCTAGCATTTCGAAGATGCACTCGGCCAATGCGATGAGACTGCCGCCGCCAGCGGTCAACCATCCGTCATAGTGGAGGACATGGGGCAACGCGTTGTGGGCTGCCAATTTCTGGGGAAGCAATATGCGCTCCAACATGTGCGTCCCCACCTTAGCCAGGAGATCAGACAGCGGCGAGGACTTTGTTGTTGATCAGGACGCCTTTGCGACAGGCGGATGGGATGGATGGGGACCGAAGCGTTCGGTGCGCATTGCGATCACCTCGGGCACTGCTGAACGGGCTAGCTCGTCGCATGCCTTCTCCAGCGCCTCCCCGATCTTCCTTAGGACGTGCCCGGAAGAGCGAGGATAGGCGTGAAGCTCGGTCTGCCTGGTACCTCCCGCTAGGGGGTCCCATGTATCCCACTTGCGGTGGGTGCCGCTAGCGAGCCTATGGACAGCCTTCGCGGCTTGCACGATGCGGAACTCACGGGTGCGGTGGCTGCCGAAATCATCCTCAATGAGGGCTGCAACCCCGAGATAGATGGCTATGAGCCGCCGTGTGGGAATTTCCGCCGCCCGTAAACGCGCAAAGGCGATTCGAGCGCGATATGCTGCCGATTGTCCCCGCAAGTTCATCGCTGGGTCTGGGCGTCCCACGCCAGCCATGAAGTGCTCCAGCTCCCAATAGGTCCCACGATAGGTCGAGTCCTCTCGATGTTCCTTAATCCACCGTTCCGCGCTCTTAACGTAGGGGACCAACTCAGACGCCTTATAAGTCGCGTGCCAGTGGGAGCCATGCCGACCTTTATGCTGAACGTGGTGACGGCAGTGGAACCGAGCGAGCCCTTTGCCTTCCGATTTCTCCGTTGGCCTGTGGCAACCAGGAACTGAGCACCTTTCGCCATTGTAGTCGAATATGATTACCACGTTGGTGATCCAAGGCGCTCTTTGCTATGCGCGCATTTATGTGCTTGTCCTTTTGCTATTTGCTCGACTTCTTTCAACATCTGTTTTTCTTCGCGCTCGGGCTGCCGAAAGCTCGGTTGGAAGTGAGTCGCAATTGCGGCGCTTGCCAGCCAGGTATCAATGTTGGCTGTCGCTGTGGTCTCGCCCGTTATCGCTTTTTCGAAAAGGCTATTATCCGCGTCCTGAAATCGAGCGCTCATCCCGGGTGACTTTACCACGATCTCGACCTTTGGATTGGTACTGAGAACCGCGTCGCTCAACTCTACCAACAAATAATTGAACGCTGCTTCCAACGCGAAAGCATACATCGCCTGGACCTCGGATATTTGGCGGCCCGAAAAAAGCACCTTGTCGAGGCCTCCGCCCAGGATGCGCACTGCGTACCCTGCGGGGACTTGCCCTTTTATGTGCGATCCGGATTGGGTTGCATGGATCAGTAATCGAATAGGCTCTATTTGCATCTCTTTCTCCGTTAGTGTTCTAAGCCAGATGAGGCTAAGTACCTTATGTTTCAAAGAAAGATTATTCTAAATAAATCCCTCCATTTCGGCATGTCTCCACTTGAGGACATGGAAGACGTTACAGCGCACGCTCTCTGGCGTAGAAATATTTTCCAATTATCTGCGGCCCTTCTGTGCGATTTGAAACTTGCGACAGATTCACCGAGCGGGTAATGAGTGCTTCGAGCGCAGACGCGGCGTTCCGGAGTGTGGAAGCTCTGAAGTCTAGCGGTAATGGCCCCCACCGGAAGGGGACCGACCTTGACCTTAAGTTGGTCGGGGGACCTAGGTTATGTCCAGGTTCCACCGAACTAAAAGCTTAGGGCCGACTAGACTCGGCTTTCCACGCCCCCGATCAAGGGGTCATTGAGAGGCAAGCTTGCGGCGAGCGTACCGCAGGCGAAGGCCTTAGGGGAAAATCGATGAGTGTAGATACGCTTGAGCAGAGACCTGAGGTCCGCCATGAGGGCCAGAGCGGTACACCTACCAGCCAGACCGCGCCTATCCCACTTTCACCCATTGCCATCGTTGCGCTGAGCGCGTTGGGCATCGTCATTGGTGGAGGGCTGGTTTTGCAGCTTTCGCCATGGGGCTCTTTGGGCCGCTACCAGTTCGCTGGCTTCGGTCAACGGGTTGTACGCATCGACACCACTTCCGGTGCCATTTCTGCTTGTTATTTCGATGGTGGAAATATTGGTCGGCCCGCGACCTGCTTTCCGTGGAGCCAGGCGAGCCGGGACTTCGTGCTGACCAAAGACCCCGCAGCCACCCATTGAGCGCGCTGCGAGGATTGAGACTTTTGCATCTACCGAGGGACGTTCAAGTAGCAAGGCCCAACAGACTGCGGCCTTCAGCCACGCTCACCCACCGGCGATACCGGGAAATCATCTTGTGAAGCGTTCGGTGACAACAGGCACACAGAAGTGCCATGTCGGCAACACGGGTTTCCCTTTCGTGTTCCGCCTCTGCTAGGGGAACTCTATGATGGGCCTCGTATCTGCTCTCTTGAAACCCGCGATCAATCGGGGGCGGTGACACATTGCACATCTCACATTGAAGCTCTGTGCCGCGCAATTTGGTCAGAAGCCGCTGGCGAAGGCGCTGGTCTCTCTGCCGATGCCGAACGGTTAGCCAGCGCCCCTCAACGAAAACCTCATCGTCAGGTAGCTCATCTGGACCATCATTCGAAATGAACGAGGCTCTCAGGGAATTCGCGAGGACAGCAAGCTCATCCTTTCGTGCCTTTGGGTAGTCCGCGACTGCGGCTTTATCCGCCTTTGAGGAGCTTAGCTTACGCCCGGGCTCCGCCGCAGACAGCAAGTTTTGCATCTTCAAGGCAACCCCGTCGGGATTGCGGAAATTATTGCGCCGCCTCACTGCTGGATGGATGGACGCATTTTGCAGAAGGTCGGAGAGAGCAATCACTTCGGTATGGCGGCGATCGAGAGGAGCGTTGTGCTTATAGAGAAGATCCAATGCCAGAAGCGTCTCTTCACGCGTCCATTTAGGATTTCCATGTCCACTAGTAACTGGCATCTGTCCCCCGATCTCAAGAAGCTGCCCGACTCTCTTTCAGTATTCTAAAGACACTCGCCCTGCTTATGCTCAAGGCGTCTTGTATGTCCTGCACAGTTTTCCCCGCAGCCTTGAGGTTTACCACCTGTGCCGCCTGGTCTCGTGCTGTGGGTGCTCGGCCTTTGTATTTGCCTTCTGCCTTAGCCTTGGCAATGCCTTCCCGCTGCCGCTCCAACATCAGTTCTCGCTCAAACTCAGCGATAGACCCCAACAGATTAAGCATAAGCTTGCCGGTAGGCGTGGACGTATCAAGGTTCATAGTGAGGATGCGAAGCTCAACACCCTTGGCTTTAAGCGCCGCCGTGATGGCCACGAGGTCCACCACCGAGCGGGCAAGACGGTCCAGCTTCGTGACCACCAGCACGTCCCCCTCACGAACAAACTCAAGCGCACGCTCAAGCTGGGGTCTTTCGTTCGCCACCGAGGAAAGCTGTTCCTGGAATATCTTGGTGCATCCTGCCGCTTCCAGGTCGCGGAGCTGAGCTTCTAGTCCCGCCTTCTGGTCGATGGTGGATGTGCGGGCATAACCAATCATCACTGCTGGCATCGTGGCGTCCTCACGGTCTCACATAAGTCCAGGACTATGAGATACCAATAGTCTCAAAATGTCAACACCACCTATGTGCGACTGTTTTAGCGGCCCAACGCGAGACTCACATGGGCTTGGTCTATTGAGACTTGCGGTTCGTGGAATCTATGGCACCTTGCTCCAAAATCGGGCGAGGGAAAGTGATGCTGGGTTGGGTACCCCAAGTTGATTGGGCGGTTGTAGCTGCAACGTTCGTTGGTCCGATTGCGGCAGTGGCAATAACCCTCTGGTATCAAGAAAGATCGGCTTGGAAGAATAGCAGACGCAGCTTGTTTGTTTCCATGATGCGGACCCGTAGACATCCCACAAATGCAGAATTTGTTGGTGCGTTGAACCTTGTACCGGTTTACTTCTATTCCAAGAAGGCGGTCATGCAGCGTTACAACGAACTTATGGCCATTTTTGACGACACGATGTGGCTTCAAGCAGAGGCCCGCGCACGGTTGGTCGAGAAGGCGGACCTTCATGTCGCTTATCTTCTGTCGGAAATGTCAAAGGCAGTCGGAACGCCAGTCGAGCAGCTGCAAGTTCTTCGAGGTGCCTACGCTCCGCAAGGATGGCAGGATGAGGAGCAGGATCAAAAGCGCCTGAGAGAAGCTCTTACCGCCATAGCCGTGGGCAATGCCGTGCTACCAGTTGCCGTCATACCGGCACCTCCATCGCTAACCCAAGCCGAGGCCGCCGCAACGCCGGAAGACGGTGAACAACCGCGTGGTGACTGAACCCTCATTTTGAGGAGAACGGGTCCCATCGAGGGGTACCGGGGGGAAGTCGCGCGGTCACTGGCACGTAGATCACCTCTGAGATGCGTGACCCCTAAGGGCTCTCCCTCGGTAGGCGTTCCGTTCGTCGCAATTGATCTTGTTGGCACGCTCTTCCTCCCGAAATTCGGGCTTGACCTAGCCCATATCCAACGCGAACATTGGGCATGTCAGCCAACTGCATCAAGTATCGCGGTGTGCTCGACGGCTGGCGGCAATGGCGCAGGCCGAGTTAACCGTACGATGACGTTAAGCGTGGGAAGTGCAAGGAGAAGGCCTCCCTCACTGCATTCCACCCTTCGATATCGTGGGGGTGTTTCCATTTGACTGTATTGAGTACCCTATATCCGGCGGCTTTCAGCTCCTCCGCAAGGACCTTCTCAAACGCACCGACAATATTTCGAACCGGTATATGCAATTCCATCAACGCCGCGCGGTCGTCACCGTCCTTTCTCCTCACCTCTTCGAAAAGGGGGCCATGCGAAATGAGATGAAAGGTTCCACACTCTTCGGCTTCTATCCCTTCGGCCTTGAGGTGTCTGCGTAGTGCGTTCTGATTGGGAGCATAACCTAGATGCTGGCCCATGCGAGTGAACGGAGCGGTTGCGTGGGGGCTGGAATTGTCGCCTGTGCGACCAACATAGAGCATCTCACCCTTCGTAGTCTCCACACGCCAAACATACAGCCAAAAGCCCCTGCGGAGCATAGCGGCGGGGAGGGTCAGAATATGTGTGTCAGCCGCCAATCGCTCATCCTCTACCAACAAGGATGGGGCCTTGCACAGTGCGCCACTTGCGGACGCCGAACGCAGCGTCTTGATTGTCTTTTTGGCAATAGAGTTGAGAGGGCCGGCTGCCCAGCTTCTCGTTGGTGCCTGTCAAGCTCATAGTTCCGAACGTAATCAGCTTACCAGAGCCGAAAGTATTGTCGTCGCGCTCAAACTCGATATCCGTCTCGATGGGCGGCTCAGTCGTTTGCCAGTCAGATGTGTTGCTCAAGTCCGGAGCTCCCCTCGTAACTTTATCATCACCCTGTTCTCGGGCCTGCTGGTGAAGTCAGCGGCCACCACCAATCCGCTTAAGAAGTTAATACGCGAGTTTGGATGCCGTGCTAAGCCTTCTTTTCCAAGGCTCTCTTCACATGGTTCCTCATGTTTCGTCGATAGTTGCGGAGCTGCTTGAAAATCGGGAGTCCAAGTGGGGCAGTGATGCTTGCCGCCTTGGTGGCGTATGTCCAGAAAGTCCAATTCTTGACGTTGTCGGCCTTAGACTCGAAGTCGTGGACTCGGCCGTATCGTTGAAGGAAGCTGCTTAGATTGACATCGGTAAGAATATCGCTTGACGATTTGCCGGGATAACGTTGGACCAACGAAAGCGCTAGCCTCGTGGCACTTGACGCAGCCTTCCTTTGGAGGCCGCTTAGGGTGCTGTCTCGAAGGAACATGCTGTTTCCATCGTAGCGGAAACCCAGGTACTCGATGCCATTCTTACCCTGTTCACCGGCAATTCTGATCCAAGTTTGGTCTCCACCGGTTCCCCAATATCGGAAGATGGCAGACTTCTCAGCCTTAATTTGAAGCTTCGGGCCGTGACAGACAATCTCTTGACGAACCCACGCTTCCAAGTCGATAGCAGCATCTGGCTCGATTGGCGCGACAATAAGAATGTCATCGGAATATCTGAAGTAGATGCCCCCCAGCTCTCTCACTCTGGTTGCCACAATCCGGTCAAACTGCATGAGATAGAAATTTGCGAGCAGGTCCGAGATGGGGGAGCCTTGTGGTATTCCGTAAGGTTTGCGGTGAACTTCTATAAGCGAACGTTGACCGTTTCCGCCTGCGATGTTCTGACGGAAATCCGTCCCGTTGCAAAGCTGCAATGGTATCGCGCTCTCATCCACCAGAAACCCTTTGATCTGGACGCCATCTCTGGAGACGTGCTTTTGTCCCCAATAACCGAGGCGCTCGTAGAGCTCCTCTCGATCTATTACAGAATACCGAGTCATTGCCTTGAACACCGCATAGTGATCGGGCGGGAGGCGGCTGACCTTTAGTAAATCGCACCAACGAGCCCGAAGCATCTCGTGATCAAGGCTTTCGAAGAAGCTACTGATATCGAGAGCGATTGCGCTGCAGTTACCGAGTTTCCTAATTGCGTTTACGGCGTCCAGCGCAAAGTGAATGTTGCACTTGCCGCCACCACCAGGGCTCGCGATCCGACGATATGCAAGAACACTGTCACCGAGGTCCAGTTCCTTGAGCCTAGCTTCAAAGGGAGCTGAAAGAAGGTGACGATAGTAGCTGAAGATGTAGGCGTCGGCGCGAGCTGCGAAGCGAATGGGCCGCTCCTTGACTTTGCCCTTCGTGCCCTTTGCGGTGAACTTGGTCCATCGCTGGTGATACAAGATAAATGGATAGAAGGTATGAGCAGCAACTCTTGCGGGGTCCGAAGCAAGCGCACGAGCCTCTGTCTCATTTAGAAAAGAATCAAAGTGAGGATACATTTTCGGCCTGAAGGCCCAACCGTCCGAAGCAGACGAGCGAGAGGGAGCAAGGTGACCATGTGCCCTTATAGTCATAACCTTGCTCCGCACCGTTTAGGATGTAAGGCACTTCTTCGATGTAATCGTCTATATTGTCAGTATGCTATCCAGCATATGGCATCGTCGTCATCACAAGGAAATCCTGATGGATCTCATCATAAATATTCTCGGAAACCTTGACAGTTTCAACTAAAACTCGGACGCCCCCAGTCAGAAGACTTTCGCGCCAGATGCGACCCATTTGCGGAACGCGAGTATATATATAGGAGATGCAACCACTTAATTGCAAGGCTCCAAGTTGCAAAAGAAGTGATTTCAACAACCTGAGTGCAGATCTGCATGCTACGGGTAGCGTTGGTAGCCACATGAGGAAACGGCAATGGTTACCGCCCCGCTCGCCATGCCCCTTTTGCCCCGACGGTAATATTCTTGCTTAAGGAATCTTGCGACCACGCCAGCAGGAACTCGATTAGGTTCTGATCCTAGAAGAAACCCCCGGGGCCTTTGCGTCGCCGGGCCTCGATAGTGCGTTCGTCCCAGACTTCCTGCCAAATACGATAGGTAGAGGCCACCAAACTTTCCAACTCGTCCAGGGAATAAAGGTCAATGCCTTCATCACTGAAAAACCGAACGGCGCGGCACTCATGCTCGTCATCAGCACCGAAGCGGATGATAGCAAAGTTGATGCCTGAAAAATCGTCATCGGAAGCTCGAATGCGCTCATGCATCATGGAGAATGCAAAGCGCCGCGCATCTTGGGTCAAACCTCGGGTCCGCCGAGGGTCTATGAAGACTGCGTAAGGCCGCTCCTCGATCGCCAAGACCATAGGTAGCCAGAAGCTTACCTTGCGGCCAATCCCCATAGCCAGCGGAAAGAAATCATGGTGCCTGCCTGTAATCCCGGCTGAGGTGGCGAACGCGTGTAGCGCCTTGGCAATTTGCCTATTATTCTTCAGCTCAGCGCCCGCCTTACAGACCCGAACTAACCGCTCATCAATCTTGTCGTAAGGTGTCGCCTCGGAGAGACCAAACATAGCAGGCTGTATGTTAAAGAGGTCGCCGAAGCAGGAGCGAACATGCTTGTAGGAGAACGTAGAGAAGCCGGACTTCATTTGCCTCAGAGCGGCCCGCTTCATGTCGTCCGGGAGAGGAGCGATCCGCGCCAAATCAGTGTCAGGCAAAAGGGGTGTCGTCACTTGGGTCTCCAGATAACGGTTCCGCACTGATCGAGACCTTGTGATGCCGGAATCGATCAATGATTACAGTATCTGAGATTCGCAAACCGAATGCAACTTCTGCCCTCCCGCGTTCCACGACATGCGACCATGGCGAGTCCTTTGCGTGAGAGAGGTCCACAAGACGACCCGCCGGCATTCGACCATAAGAATTGAGGACCTGCTGCAACAAACCGGTGAGCCGTGTGTCGTCAGGAGCCGCTATTTCGCGGGGCCGACCGGTGAGGATGTCCTGGCCTGTTGCCCGAAAGGTGATTGCTACTGAGCCGGCATCTTTGAAGGCGCGATAAGCGGATGGATGCACTGGACCATACTGCCACGCCTCGAAGTAGCCCGAGACAAGGGGCGTTTTGGTCTGCATCAGGTAGATGCCGTGGGCGAAGTAGAGCAGCTTTTGGAGGGAGAGGTTTGTGAGCTGAATGCCAAGCCTATCCGCCTCATCCAGCATGAGGTTCGCTACAGCCCGTGGGTCATATCCCCCGCTCATGACATTGTGCTCGTCTCTCCGATGGTTGGCCTGAAGTTTTAACCAGCGCGAATCAAAAAGCTACGCTGCTCCGGTTAATATCCTCGATACTCACAAGCGCTGGGTACTGCCGATGGGTACTTTCTTGGGTACTCGGCCAAAGCAATGAGTGACCCAACTTACTGATTTCGAAGGTAAATACCGAGTGCTAGGAAATTTGGTGGAGCTAAGCGGGATCGAACCGCTGACCTCTTGCATGCCATGCAAGCGCTCTCCCAGCTGAGCTATAGCCCCATCAAGATGGTCCGGTCTGGCCGGTCCTGGGATACTCCAGAGGGCGTTTCCTCTGGAGTGGCGGCTTCTTACTTGCGGTTTTCGCAGATGGCAAGCCTAAAAAATCCGGCCCGGAATATTTTTGTCATCCGGGCCGGTATTCGTTCGATCAGACTTCGTCTTCGTCGCCGGTGACGCCGATGATGTCGCTCATGTCGTCATCTTCGTCATCTTCGTCGGCTTCGAGGAAGGTATCGTCGTCATCGCCTTCGATTTCGACATCGTCATCGCCCATATCGGGGATGTCGTCGCCGCCGGAATTGTCATCGGCGTCCTCGAGCGAAACCAGTTCGACTTCGGTGTTTTCGGTATCGACCTCGGCAACCTCGTCCTCATCCTGAACTTCGGCGACTGCCGAGGTTTCTTCGAAGAAGGACAGGGGGTAAGATTTACCGGTATAAGGAGAAACGATCGGGTCCCGGTTCAGATCGTAGAACTTCTTGCCGGTTTCCGGATCGGTGCGCTTGGTTCCAAGTTCCGCTTTCGCCACTATAAGCCTCGTGAGAATGGCCGAATGCAAGATTCGGCAAATGCCGTCAAACCGGCGTTCTATTCGGAATTTATAAGCCGGTCCCCTTAATCGGTACGGCTTCCCGTGTCAAAGCTAAACTTCACGGGCGGCTTCAGGCTTTTGCCCAGCCTGCCGGATGACCGCTCGGCAAGTTTGTGCTAACCAACCGCGATTGCCGCAAGGCCGACCGGAAAGACATACCGGCACCAAGCCGTGAGCGGCGCGAATATATCGCCGTTGCAAGGGATTAACCCATGTCGCAGGGTTCCGCATCGAAGCCGACCATCGCCCGCAAATCCTCCGGGCTTTCCGGAACCGTCCGTATTCCCGGCGACAGATCGATCTCGCATCGCGCACTGATACTCGGCGGACTGGCATCGGGCGAAACGCGTATTGCCGGGCTCCTCGAAGGCGAAGATGTGCTCAATATTGCGAAGGTTATGCAGGCCATGGGTGCCGTGATCCGCAAGGAGGGCGACACGTGGATCATCAACGGGACAGGCAACGGCGCATTGCTTGCGCCGGAGATTCCGCTCGATTTTGGCAGTTCCGGCACTGCCGTACGCCTGATCATGGGCCTTGCCGGCGCGTATGATTTCGACACCGTCTTTACCGGCGACGCCTCGCTTTCCCGGCAGCCGATGGGCCGCGTGCTTGATCCGTTACGCCGCATGGGTGTTCAGGTGAAGTCAGTTGAGGGCGATCGCCTGCCGGTTATGCTGCGTGGGCCGGAAACGCCATCCCCGATCCACCACACCCTGCCCCTCGCCTCCGCGCAGGCGAAGTCGGCGATACTGCTGGCCGGCCTCAACGTTCCGGGTGTGACGACGGTTATCGAACCGGCGATCACGCGTGACCATACGGAAAAGATGTTGGCCGGCTTCGGCGCAGAACTGTCCGCTGAGACCGACAAGGAGGGCACGCGGACGGTTCGACTGCAGGGACGCGGCAGGCTGATCGGCCAGAAGATCGATGTACCGGGCGACCCCTCCTCCGCCGCTCTCCCGCTGGTGGCGGCTTTGCTGGTGCCAGGCTCCGACATCGTCATTTCCAATGTACTAATGAACCCGACGCGGGCAGCACTGATCCTGACACTGCGGGAGATGCGTGCGGATATCGAGATCCTCAATCCGCGGGTTTCGGGCGGCGAGGATGTGGCGGATTTGCGGGTGCGTCATTCCGAACTGACCGGAACTACCGTTCCAGCAAAGCGGACGCCATCGATGATGGACGACTATCCTGTTCTTGCCGTCGCCGCCGGCTTCGCCAAGGGCCGGACGGTCATGAATGGGCTGCAGGAACTGCGGATCAACGAGCCGGAGCGGCTCTCAATCATTGCGGAAGGGCTTAAGCTCAACGGCGTCGATTGCGAGGAAGGCCTGGACTGGCTTGCGGTCACCGGCCGGCCGGACGGAAAGGGGCTCGGCAATGCAGGCCTTGTGCCGATCTCTACGCATCTCGACCATCGCGTCGCCATGAGTTTCCTTGTCATGGGATTGGCTTCGGAGCATCCTGTCGGTATCGATGACAGCAGCATGATTGCGGCCCGCTTTCCGCAGTTCATGGATCTGATGAAAAGCCTCGGGGCAGAGATCGAACGGGCCTGACATGTACCAGCCACCGCATTTTCGCGAGGATGATCTCAATGTGCAGCATGCGCTTATCCGCGCACATCCGCTTGGCCTGCTGATCACGGCGGGCGCCTCCGGTCTGATTGCCAATTCGGTGCCATTCCATCTTGATGCCGAGGCTTCCGGCAAAGGAACCTTGCGGCTGCATCTGGCGCGCGCGAACGGTCAGTGGCGCGATATCGCCGCCGGTACACCCATACTTGCCGTCTTCCAGGGTTCCGATTCCTATATCACGCCGTCCTGGTACCAGACCAAGGCCGAGACCGGCAAAGTGGTTCCGACCTGGAACTATGCGGTCGTGCAGGCGCGCGGGCCTGCACGGGTAATCGAAGATGCCGCCTGGCTCTTGGCGCAAATCAGCGCGCTCACCGGTCAGCAGGAGGGCCTGCGTGAAAAGCCGTGGGCCGTCAGCGATGCACCTGACGATTTCATCCGTGCGCAACTGAAAGGCATTGTCGGCATCGAAATCGAAATCGCCGAGATCGACGGTAAATGGAAAGTCAGCCAGAATCGGCCGGTTGCCGACCGCGAAGGTGTTGCCAAGGGCCTCACCGAAATGGCAGAGCAGGCCGAAATGCAGGAACTGGTGCGCCGCTATGGCGGCCTTGGCACGGAATGACGTCATGACGGACAGTTTCATCATCGCCATCGACGGTCCGGCCGCGGCGGGCAAGGGCACGCTTTCGCGAGGGATCGCCGAGCAATACGGCTTCCATCACCTCGATACAGGTCTGACTTACAGGGCGACGGCCAAGGCGCTCATCGATGCCGGACTGCCACTTGATGACGAGACTGTCGCCGAAAAGATGGCACGTGAGGTTGAACTCGCCGGACTGGATCGCGATATATTGTCGAGACACGAGATCGGTGAGGCCGCATCGAAAATTGCCGTCATGCCGGCAGTGCGCCGGGCGCTGGTCGAGGCGCAAAGGCGGTTTTCTGAGAAGGTGCCAGGAACGGTTCTCGACGGGCGCGATATCGGCACCGTCGTCTGCCCTGCGGCACCTGTGAAACTCTATGTGACGGCATCGCCGGAAGTGCGCGCAAGACGCCGCTACGACGAGATCATCGGCAAGGGGGGTACAGCAGATTTCGACGCAATCTTCGAGGACGTCAAACGACGCGACGATCGCGACATGAACAGGGCGGACAGCCCGATGAAGCCGGCAGTCGATGCGCACTTGCTTGACACGTCGGAAATGAGTATAGAGGCCGCGTTTCAAGCTGCTCAGTCGATTATCGACGCCGCCTTGAGCCGAAATGCCTAAATCAAGCGGTTTCCGTGTTCGTGCGCGGGACGCTCATGCGAAAGCAAGCCTGAAATTCCGTCCAAGCGCCGGATTGCCTTCTTGAAAGAGGGCGGACTGGGTTCAGGCCCATTCAACTCGAACCAACCGGCGCATACGTGAGCCTTGACGCTATCGAAGGCCACGCAGGAGATTTTATGTCAGTAGCAACTCCCTCTCGCGAGGATTTCGCGGCCCTTCTCGAAGAGTCCTTTGCCAAGAACGATCTGGCCGAAGGCTATGTAACCAAGGGTATCGTCACGGGCATCGAAAAGGATGTCGCCGTTGTTGACGTCGGCCTGAAGGTCGAAGGCCGCATCGCGCTCAAGGAATTCGGCGCCCGCGCCAAGGACGGCCAGCTCAAGGTTGGCGATGAAGTCGAAGTCTACGTCGAGCGTATCGAAAACGCGCTCGGTGAAGCCGTTCTGTCGCGCGAGAAGGCTCGCCGCGAAGAAAGCTGGGTCAAGCTCGAAGCCAAGTTCGAAGCTGGCGAGCGTGTCGAAGGCGTTATCTTCAACCAGGTCAAGGGCGGCTTCACGGTCGATCTCGACGGTGCGATCGCCTTCCTGCCGCGTTCTCAGGTCGATATCCGCCCGATCCGCGACGTTACCCCGCTGATGCACAACCCGCAGCCCTTCGAAATCCTCAAGATGGACAAGCGTCGCGGCAACATCGTGGTTTCGCGCCGTACGGTTCTGGAGGAATCCCGTGCCGAACAGCGTTCTGAGATCGTTCAGAACCTCGAAGAAGGCCAGGTTGTTGACGGCGTCGTCAAGAACATCACCGATTACGGTGCGTTCGTTGACCTCGGCGGCATCGACGGCCTGCTGCACGTTACCGACATGGCATGGCGCCGTGTGAACCATCCGTCGGAAATCCTGAACATCGGCCAGCAGGTCAAGGTTCAGATCATCCGCATCAACCAGGAAACCCACCGCATCTCGCTCGGCATGAAGCAGCTCGAGTCCGATCCGTGGGATGGCATCCAGGCCAAGTATCCGGAAGGCAAGAAGATTTCCGGTACCGTTACGAACATCACCGACTACGGTGCGTTCGTCGAGCTGGAGCCGGGCATCGAAGGCCTGATCCACATCTCGGAAATGTCCTGGACCAAGAAGAACGTTCACCCCGGCAAGATCCTGTCCACGAGCCAGGAAGTCGAAGTCGTCGTTCTCGAAGTCGATCCGTCCAAGCGCCGTATTTCGCTCGGCCTCAAGCAGACGCTGGAAAACCCGTGGGCAGCATTCGCCCGCAGCCATCCGGCCGGCACTGAGGTTGAAGGCGAAGTCAAGAACAAGACCGAATTCGGCCTGTTCATCGGCCTCGACGGCGACGTCGACGGCATGGTTCACCTCTCCGACCTCGACTGGAACCGTCCGGGCGAACAGGTCATCGAGGAGTTCAACAAGGGCGACGTCGTCAAGGCTGTCGTTCTCGACGTCGATGTCGAAAAGGAACGCATCTCGCTCGGCATCAAGCAGCTCGGCAAGGATGCAGTTGGCGAAGCCGCTGCTTCCGGCGACCTGCGCAAGAACGCTGTCGTTTCGTGCGAAGTCATCGCTGTCAACGATGGTGGTATCGAAGTGAAGCTCGTCAACCACGAGGACATCACTTCCTTCATCCGTCGCGCCGACCTCGCTCGCGATCGCGACGAGCAGCGTCCCGAACGCTTCTCGGTCGGCCAGACCGTTGATGCCCGCGTTACCAACTTCTCCAAGAAGGACCGCAAGATCATGCTGTCCATCAAGGCTCTGGAAATCGCGGAAGAGAAGGAAGCCGTTGCTCAGTTCGGTTCGTCCGACTCCGGCGCTTCCCTCGGCGACATTCTCGGCGCGGCTCTGAAGAACCGCGGCGGCGAATAATCCTTCGCTGATCCATTGAAATGAAGAACCCGCCGGAGCAATCCGGCGGGTTCTTTCGTTTTGGGAGGTTTCTAAAATTCCTTGCTCCTACGCAAAATCGTCAGGCGCTTTGCTGGAATTGCTCCGGATCACTCCCAGCCGACCATGCGCTGGTAAAGGGCATAGACCGGGTCAGCGACGGTTGCCGGTGCAGTCGACGGATCGGGATCGAACATCTTAGGTTGGCGCCGCTCCTCACGCGGGGCTTCCCCTTCCTCGGCCTGCTGCGCTTCACCGCCCTGACCGGATTGCGCCTCCTGCTGTTGCTGCTGATCCTGAGAGCCGTCATTTTCATGTTGCCTATGAGGCGGCTCATCGGCCTTGGTTGCCTTATATTCGTCGCGAGCGAACTGGTAGGGCGTCTGGGCGTAGGGCAGACCGTCCGGCATACGTGCCGCGAGCGGTACGTATGAGGGTGTCTCGACTACCGGGAGAGGAATCGGCTGCGGCTGAGCGGCAACCTCCCTGGCAGGGCGCGTCGTCTGCGCGGCTGCAGGGATCTCCGCCTGGGACGAGCGAGAAACTTGATTGGCCTGGGTCGATGCAGGCTCGACGACGTCTTCCGGGGTTATGCGAACCAGGCTCTCTTTCGCGTCACTGATAACGGCCTCGTCCAGCATGGCATCGATTTCGACGGCGGCTTCGACAGGTGTATCCGCCAACAGGGCAGTTGCCTCCTGCTCGCGGATGATCGTTGCGATCATCTGTGAAACCTGCTCGGTCATGGAACTGGCGATGCCGGTCCAGTTGCGCGGGATAACCGGGTCAGCCCTGGCGGAGATTGTCTGCTGCTCGGCAGCGGGTCCGGCCTGTTCCGGTTCGACCACTTCCCCATCCACGGATGCGGCCGGGGCTTCTTCTGTCTCTGCCTGCGCGGCTGCCTGCGGTGAAGCTTCATGCGCCACTGTCGCGGACTGACTGCCGGTCTGCCTATCTTCAGCAGTCAGATCGGTTGTCACGACAGCGGCTGCCTCGGCCGGAGCGATTTCATCGGCAGGAGGCATTGTTGCAGTTTCAGCCGGCTTTGCTGCAGACGGACGTGTAGCGGGGAGGTTTTCTTCCTGAAGCCTGATTTCCGGCCGCTGCTCGATCCGCGGCGGTGCGGCATCGTTCTGGCGATAGGAGCGGACCACGGCACGGGCTGCGAGATCCCTGTCCTTGTAGTTGATCATCTCGACATAGGTGATGACACGGGTCGCCTCCGGCCCGGTGGGGTCCCTGAGGGCAGCGGCGATCATTTTCAGCGGCAGGCTATGTCCGTCATCGGAAAGCTGGCGCTCGACCGCGTCGATCTGGGCATCGGGCATGCGACGGATGGCATCGGCGACACGGGTGGCAAAAGCCTGATCGGATTCGCCTTCACCGCGTTGCAGCGCGATGGTGCGCCCTGTTGCATTGATGATGTCGAGAAGTGCTTCAATCATGCGCTGGCGCGCGGCGATGAGCAGAATATTAAGCTTGCCGGCAATCGCGGCATTCAGATCGGCCGCTTCAACTGCATTTACCGGGGTGGGGGCGACCACCGAACTGCCGAGGCCACCGGCAACGATTGCCGCCGTCTGACCCTGAGAAGAAAGGCTTGCATTGGACGCTGAACGAATGGGAGACAACACAGGCACGCTCCTTTCGCAAAGTGGCTATGAAAGCAGGACGTACAACGAGACCGCGCTCATCCGGCCCCGTGCATCCCGGCAGATCCTCCTGTCCGCATCGGCGCGTTTTGCACCGTCGAATGCATAAAAATTGAAGAGAATGTTACTGAAAATATCTTAACGAACGGCTAACGGCCGCAGACGCCAGTCTACGGCCGTGCGCGCATGTCCGATAAGAGGCCGATGTCAGCTATGGGCGAAGATGTCTGCCTCTTCCCAGCCGAGAAGATCGAGCTTGGCGCGCGTCGGCAGGAATTCGAAGCAGGCCGTCGCGTGCTCGAGGCGGCCGTCGCGAATCAGGCGCTCGTTCAGCTTGTCGCGCAGCGCATGCAGATAGAGGACATCAGAGGCGGCATATTCGAGCTGCGCCTGCGAGAGCGTTTCGGCAGCCCAATCGGAGGATTGCTGTGTCTTGGAGATATCGACGTCGAGCATCTCCTTGAGATTGTCCTTCAGGCCGTGGCGATCCGTGTAGGTGCGGATGAGGCGCGAAGCGATCTTCGTACAGAAGACCGGCGTAGTGGTGACGCCGAACGTGTGGAAGAGCACGGCGATATCGAAACGGCCATAATGAAAGATCTTCTGGCGCGACGGATCGGCAAGCAGCGCGACGAGGTTCGGCGCTTCCTTCTGACCGGCCGCTATGCGGATCACATCGGCAGAACCGTCGCCCGGCGAAAGCTGTACGACGCAGAGGCGGTCCCGGCGCGGCACGAGACCGAGCGTTTCGGTATCGATCGCGATCGCGCCGGTGTAACGGGCGGCGTCCGCCGCGGAAATATCGCCCTGGTGATAACGGATGATGGCCGCCATGGGATGTCTCTCGTTCAGCTTCGTCTTTCCGGGCTATATCGCAAAGGCGGGAAGCGCGAAACCGCTTTCCTGCTGCAGGTCGGTCATCGGCTCCGCTGCGCTGTCCGCTCAGTAGTGCGGCGGTTTGGTGATTGCCGGCGCTTCCAGCGATTGTTCCTCCAGGCTCAAAAACCGCTCGGTCAATCGATCGAGCTTGGCGCGCGTCTGCTCCATGACTTTCCATTGTTCGGCAAGCTGATCGGAAAGCTCATCAATCGTCTTTGCCTGATGGGCCAGCATTTCTTCCAGCTTCGTGATGCGGGCTGCCTCGTCGGACATCGGTTTTCTCCGGGGAAATCAGGTGGCATTCCAAAGCCCAAATAGGCCGAAGCGTCAATGGTTTCGAGGCCTCACGAAAACGATTCCGAAATGAACCATTTGGTTACTAAAAGCCCTTGCCGCATTCCGTCTTGTGGGGTAGGCCCTTATCCCATCAGGGAGGATAACTGATGGATGTAGGCAATGGCTTTCTTCATCCGGACCGGCTCTTTCCCGCCGATCCGGCAACGCGGACAATAGCACGCGATCTCTACGAGACCGTACGCGCCCTTCCGATCGTCAGCCCGCACGGGCATACCGAACCATCCTGGTTCGCAGACGACAAGGCCTTCGAAGACGCCGCTTCGCTGCTCGTCATTCCCGACCACTATCTCTTCCGCATGCTGCACAGCACCGGCACCAAACTCGATGAGCTCGGTGTGCCACGACTCGACGGCAAACCGGTGGCGAGCGGCCGGGATATCTGGCGTGCTTTCGCCGCCAAATATCATCTTTTCCGCGGAACGCCGTCGAGCCTTTGGGTCGACCATGCCATGTCGGCCGTGCTCGGCTGCACCGAGCCGCTGACGACTGAGAATGCCGATGCGCTCTACGATCATATCAATACGCAGCTGAAACTTCCGGAGTTCAGGCCGCGGGCGCTACACCAGCGCTTCGGCATCGAGACGATCGCCACAACCGAAGGCGCGCTCGACCCGCTTCCGCACCATCAGAAGATGGCGACCGACGGCTGGATCGGCAAAGTGCGCACCACTTACCGACCGGACAGCGTCACCGATCCCGATGCCATCGGCTTCCGCGACAATCTCATCAATTTCGGTGAGATCACCGGTTGCGACATCACCAAGTGGGATGGGCTGATCGAGGCGCACCGCAAGCGGCGCGCCTATTTCCGTCAGTTCGGCGCAACGGCGACCGATCATGGCGTGCCGACGGCCTTTACTGCCGATCTGCCGCTTGCCGAAAAGCAGGCGCTGCTCGACAAAGCGCTGAGGGGTCCCCTTTCGGCCGCCGATGCAGAGCTTTTCCGCGGCCAGATGATGACGGAAATGGCTGGGCTCTCGGCCGAAGATGGCATGGTGATGCAGATCCATGCCGGTTCGCGCCGCAACACGGACCGTGAACTTTTCGAAACCCGTGGACCGAATATGGGCGCCGATATTCCGACGCGCACGGACTGGGTCGGCGGCCTCAATGCCCTGCTTTCGAAATACGGCCATGCGCCTGGCCTGCGCATCCTGCTCTTCACGCTCGACGAGACGACCTATGCCCGCGAGCTTGCGCCGATGGCCGGCCACTGGGCCTGCCTGATGATCGGGCCGCCCTGGTGGTTCCACGACAGCCCGCTCGGCATTCGTCGTTATCTCGACCAGGTCGTCGAGACGGCCGGTTTCGCCAATCTTGCCGGCTTCAACGACGATACGCGCGCGCTCCTGTCGATCCCCGCCCGTCACGATGTCTGGCGCCGCGAGATTTGCCGCTTCCTGGCGCAGCTTGCGGTCGAGCATCGGATTTCCAAAAAGGAAGCCGAGACCGTGGCGCGCGAACTCTCCTATGATAATGCGAAGAAGGCCTACAAACTGTGAGCGACAGATTACAGAACGTGACCGGCCTTGCGCCGACGGCGAAGCTTCCTGCCTATGACAGGAATGCGCTAAAGGCCGGCATCCTGCATCTCGGTCCCGGTGCCTTCTTCCGTGCGCATTTCGCGCCTTTCACGGACGGCGCGCTGGCAGCCGCCGGCGGCGACTGGGGCATCGAGGTGGCGAGCCTGCGCACCCCCGATGTCGCGGATAACCTCTCCGCCCAGAACGGGCTCTATACCGTGCTGATCCGTGATACATCGGGCACGACGGCTCATGTTATCGGCTCGATCCTGGGGGCACATGTGGCGCCCCGCGATCCGGCAGGCCTGCTGACACGGCTCGAAGATCCTGAAATCCGCATCGTCAGCATGACGGTGACGGAAAAGGCCTATGGTTTCGATCCGGCAACGGGAGGGCTTGACCTCAAGCATCCCGATATTGTCGCCGACCTCGCCAACCGGCATGCGCCGCGTGGCGTCATCGGCTATCTCGTCGAGGGTCTGAGGCGGCGCCGGGAGAAGGGTATCGCTCCCTTTACGCCGCTCAGCTGCGACAACCTGCCGAGCAATGGTGCGGTGCTGAAGCGTCTGGTGCTGGAATATACCGCCCGCATCGATGCGGATCTGCATCGATGGATCGAGGCGAATGTGCCTTTCCCTTCAACGATGGTCGACCGCATTACGCCGGCAAGCACCGATGAGACCTATGCCGATGCCAAGCGGCTGACGGGCCGCACGGACCTGGCGGCAATCGAGACGGAGCCCTTTACCCAGTGGGTGATCGAGGACCACTTCGTCAACGGCCGTCCGGCGTGGGAAAAGGTTCATGGCGCGCTGATGGTCGAGGAAGTCTCGGCCTATGAGAAGATGAAGCTGCGTATGCTGAACGGCGCGCATTCGCTCCTCGCTTATCTCGGCTATATAGCTGGCTATGAATTTGTCCGCGACGTCATGGATGATGCAGGATTGGCAGCACTGGCACGCCGGCACATGAGTGCGGCGGCGGCGACCCTGGATCCGGTTCCCGGCATCGATCTCGATGCCTATGCGAACGAATTGATAGCACGCTTTGCAAACAAGGCGATCGCCCACCGTACCTATCAGATCGCCATGGACGGCACACAGAAACTGCCGCAGCGCCTGCTGGAACCGGCAACGGAAGCGCTTGCCAAGGGTAGCAAAGCGGAGACCTATGCGATCGCCGTCGCGGCCTGGATGCGCTATGCGACGGGCATCGATCGGAATGGCGAGCGTTATGAGTTGCGTGACCCTCGCGCCGGGGAGATTGCGGCTTTGATCGCCGATGTGCCGCGCAACGGCGCGGCGGTCTCGGCTGCACTGTTCAAGCTGCCAGGCCTATTTCCGAAGGCGCTGACCGGGAACATCGCCTGGACAGAGGACGTGGCGAACAAGCTGGAGATTCTTATCCAGGACAATAGGCTGCCCCTTTATTGAAGCACTTCGCGCCGTTCTCATCCCGTGGCTGCCACGGGATGAGAACGCGTCAAGGGAAGCCGGTTCTCGCCGCAGTCGTCCAAAGCGCGTCGTCATCCCGAAGTTTCGCTTGCCGAGCTTTAGGTCTTTGCTTTTACGCACTTCGTCATCGCAAAACCGCTGCGCACTTTGGCGCGACATGCTTTAGGCCTTGATCCGCTTCATTTCGGGGTCATAGAGCGGCTTTAGCGAAACCTTGCAGGGCACGCGTTCGCGCGCGACATCCAGCTCATAGACGCCGGAGAGGACAAAATCCTCCGTTAGGCCATCGCTATGACGCACATAGCCGTAACCGATTGGCTTGCCGATGGTGTAACCGAAGCCCCCGCTGGAAAGCCAGCCGACGCGCTGTCCGTCACGATAGATGGTTTCACGGCCGAGTAGCACGATATCGGGATCATCGGGCACAAAGCAGGCGAGCATCTTCTTCACACCGCTTTCGAGCTGCCGCTCGATCGCCGCCCGCCCCTTGAAAGGCGTGGTCCTGCGTGTCTTTACCGCCCAGCCGAGCCCGGCTTCGATGGGTGTGTGATCAGGACCGATATCAGAACCCCAGGCGCGATAGCCCTTTTCCAGACGGCAGCTCTCGATCGCGCGATAGCCGGCGTTGACGAGGCCGAACTGCCCGTCTGCGGCCATCAGCGCATCATAAACGGTCGTCGCGTATTCGATCGGCACATGCAGTTCGTAGCCGAGTTCGCCGACATAGGTAATGCGCAACGCCCGCACAGGGCAGCCGGCAATGCCGATGGTCTTGACCCGACCGAAGGGGAAGCCAGCGTTGGAGATGTCACTTGTCGTGACCCTTTCCAGGATGGTGCGGGAATTCGGGCCCATCAGCGAGAGCACAGTATAGGCGGAAGTGACATCGACGAGTTCGGCGTGGAGGCCATCGGGAATGCTGCGCGAAATCCAGTCAAAATCGTGCGTGGCAAAGCCGGTGCCGGTGACAATGTAATATTCGTTTTCGGCAATGCGCGCGCAGGTCACGTCGCATTCGATGCCGCCCTTGTCGTTCAGCATTTGCGTGTAAATCAGTGATCCCACGGGCTTTGAGACATCGTTGGCAGCAATCCATGACAGTGCCATCTCGGCATCCCTGCCCTTCAGCACGAATTTGGCAAAGGAGGTCTGGTCGAAGATGACGGCTGCTTCGCGCACCGCCTTGTGCTCGCGGCCAACGGCCTCGAACCAGTTCTGGCGCCCATAGGTATAGATATCCTTCGGCTCCTCATTGGCGAAGAGATCGGCAAACCAGTTCGGCCGCTCCCAGCCGAGTTTTTCGCCGAAGCAGGCGCCCTGCGCCTTCAACCGTTCATAAAGCGGCGACTTGCGGCAGGGACGGCCACTTGAATATTCCTCAAAGGGAAAGGCCAGCGTGTAGTGCTTGCCGTAGGCCTCCAGTGTTCTCGTGCGAACCCAGTCCGTGTCGAAATGCGGGCGGCCAAAGCGGCGGATATCGACCGGCCAGAGGTCGTAGGGCGGCTCGCCCTTCGTTACCCATTCGGCAAGTGCCATGCCGGCGCCACCGGCAGACGCGATGCCGAAGGCGTTGAAGCCGGCACCGACGAAGAAATTCTTCAGTTCCGGCGCTTCGCCGAGGATGAAGTTGCCATCGGGCGTAAAACTCTCCGGGCCGTTCAGAAGCTGCTTGATGCCCGCGTTTTCAAGAGCGGGCACGCGACCGAGCGCCTGCTCCATGATCTGTTCGAAGTGATCGAAATTGCTGTCGAGCAGCGTGTAGTGGAAACCTTCGGGTATGCCGTCCATAGCCCAGCCGATAGGATTCGGCTCGTAGCCGCCCATGACCATGCCGCCGACCTCTTCCTTGTAATAGGTGAGGCGATCGGGATCGCGCAGCGTCGGGAGATTAGAAGGCACACCGAAGGATTCGGTAATGATGTACTGATGCTCGACGGAAACGAGCGGCACGTTGACGCCAAAGCGGGCGGCGAAACTGCGGGTCCATTGGCCGGCGCAGACCACGACCCGCTCGCATTCGATACGGCCTTGTGCGGTGATGACGGCGCGGATCCTGCCCTTGTCGATTTCGAGATCGAGAACTTCTGTGTCCTCGAAGATCGAGACTCCGGCCATGCGAGCGCCTTTTGCCAGCGCCTGGGTAATGTCGGAGGGATTGGCCTGGCCATCCGTTGGCAGATAGGCGGCGCCGACGAGATCGTCTGTCGTCATCAGCGGCCAGAGATCAAAGGCCTCCTGCGGATTCAGAAGATGCATTTCGAGGCCGAAGGACTGGGCCGTCGTCGCCTGACGCTTGACCTCGATCCAGCGCTCCTCGTTACAGGCAAGCCGCAGCCCGCCATTCATCTTCCAGCCGGTGCCGAGGCCGGTCTCGACTTCGAGCTTCTTGTAGAGGTCGACGGAATATCCCAGAAGCTGGGTGATATTGGCGCTGGTACGCAATTGCCCGACGAGGCCAGCGGCGTGGAATGTCGTGCCGGAGGTCAGCTTCTTGCGCTCCAGCAGCACCGTGTCGGTCCAGCCGAGTTTGGCCAGATGATAGGCGGTCGAGCAGCCGATGATGCCGCCGCCGATGACCACGGCCTTTGCCGTCTTCGGTAATTCCTTCGTCATTCAATGATCCTGTTCAAATGCCCGATAGGCGCGCTCGAAGCGCGCAAGATTTTCGGCGGTATAGGTGGCGTAGTCGAAATCGATGGTCGAATGGATCTCGGAGATCATGCTCCAGAGCGTCTCGCGCAGCAGCGAGGCGCATTTCATGGCCTGGTAGCGGCAGCTCAAATCATCCGTCAGCGGCCGATCGAAATAGGTTTCCAGCATCAGGCGCTCCGCCTCTGCAGAAAACTCGCTGTTGGACGCAAGACCGCCGAGATCGAACAGCGGCGTATTGAAGCCGGCGTAATCCCAGTCGATCAGCCAAAGCCGTCTGCCATCGTCGAGAAAATTGGCGGCGAGCAGGTCATTGTGACCGAAGGCAATCTCGAAGGGGCCCGCGGCTTCTTCGAGACGCTCGGCTTTGGCAAGCAGCTCGTCCAGCAGCGGCGCATAAGGACTGCCGGCAGCCTTCAAGTTTGCGATATAATCGCGGATCACATGGAAAACCCAAAAGATCAGCGCCTGACCGCGAAAATGGCGAGCCATGTCGCGGTGGCAGGCGCGGATCAGTGGAATGAGACGGGCAAGCGTTTCGGGCTTCCTGACATCATCAGGCGACAGTGGTTTGGCATCGATGAAATCGAGAACCAGCACGCCTGGCGCATGATGGATAACGGCTGGCGAGATACCGGCCGCATGGCCTGCACGGCTTGCCGCAAGCTCGTTCTGCCTGTTGATGTGGTGGACCGGGATATCGTCGCCCAGGCGGACAACGCGACGCTGCGCGCCATCTCTCACCAGATAGTTCCGGTTGGTGAGGCCGCCGGTGATCGGGACTATGTCGATCGGACCTTGCCAAATGCCAAGCGCATGGATCCTCTCTTCAGGCGTCACGCCTATCCCCCTCGTCACCCTCAAGGAAATGATGGGCTTGAGAGGGATCGGCTGTCAAGCGGCGGCTTTTTCAGATCGTCTTGCCGCTGGCGTCGAAAACGTGACAGCGGGCGGGATCGAAGGATGCCTTCACATTGGTGCCGCGCTCGACCTTCTGCTGGCCATCAAGCGCTATGGTCAGCGCCTGGTTGTCCGGCGTCGTTGCGTAGAGCATGGTGGCGCCACCGAGATTTTCGACGAGATCGACATTGACGGTCGAGAGCACGGTGCCGCCTTCCGTCACAGCAAGATGTTCTGGACGGATGCCGAAGGTAACATCCTGGCCCGGCTGACCGGCAACCCGACGGCCGAGCTGGATGGAGCTGCCGCAGACGTTAAGCGTCGAGCCGGTGTCGGTGACACTTTCGATCCTGGCATTGAGGAAGTTCATCTTCGGGCTGCCGATAAAGCCGGCGACGAAACGATTGGCGGGATTGTTGTAGAGGTCGAGAGGGGCGCCAACCTGCTCGATCCGACCGGAATTCAGGACGACGATCTTGTCGGCCATCGTCATGGCTTCTACCTGGTCGTGGGTGACATAGATCATCGTGTTGCCGAGGCTGCGGTGCAGGCGGGAAATCTCTACGCGCATCTGGACACGCAGTTCAGCATCGAGGTTGGACAGCGGCTCGTCGAAGAGGAAGATGCGCGGCTCACGAACGATGGCACGGCCGATTGCAACACGCTGGCGCTGGCCACCCGAGAGTGCCTTCGGCTTGCGCTCCAGCAGCTTCTCGATTTGCAGGATCTGCGCGGCGCGGCGTACTTTCGGTTCGATTTCCGCCCGCTTGTAGCCTGCGGTTTCGAGACCGAAGGCAAGGTTCTTGTAGACCGACATATGCGGATAGAGCGCATAGGACTGGAAGACCATGGCGATGCCGCGCTTGGCGGGCGTCACTTCGTTCATGCGCTCATTGTCGAGCAGCAGCGCACCACCGGAGATTTCCTCGAGGCCGGCGATCATGCGCAGCAGCGTGGACTTGCCGCAACCAGACGGGCCAACGAAGACCGCGAACTCACCGGGATCGATCGTCAGGTCGATGCCGTGGATGACGTCGAGCTGCCCATAGCGCTTCTCGACCTTCTGAAGAACGACACTCGTTGCCATGTTCCGAAATCCCCTCTTATTTGGTTCTTGCACGCCAGTCGGCGTATTTCGGGCTGTCAGGACCGATCGGCAGGGCAACATCGGCGCCGCTATCGGAAGATTGGTAGATGGCCGTGACCAGCTCCAGCGCGCGCCTCGCATCCGCGCTCGTCACCGGAAGCGGACCCTTGCCCATCAGATAATCGTGGAAGCGCAGCATCTGCGTGTTGAAGCGCAGAGGTACGGGCTGCCATTCAGCGATGACAGCATCGATCTTCGCCTGAACTTCGTCATCGGCAGCAATAATCTGCCAAGGATCCTGGCCGGGCGCATAGGCCTCGTGATTGCTCTCGAATGTGATGTTTTCGAAGTGAAGCCTGAGCCGGCTGATCTCGTTCTGCGAGCCGAGCGTGCAGGACAACGAAACGAAGGCGCCGTTCTGCATCTGCAGGCTGACGGAGGCGCAGTCTTCGACCTCGATCTCGTTGACGCGGGTCGCCACGCGGCCGAAGACGCGGGTGGCGGGGCCGGCAAGGTAGAACAGCATGTCGTGCAGATGGAGCGCATGGGTGACCAGCACCCCGCCGAGTTCGGTCGCCCATTTGCCACGCCAGGGCACGGCATAATATTCCGGCTTGCGACGCCAGAAGGTTTCGACCGAACCCATATAGAACTTGCCGGCGAGACCGGCATCGATGATGCGCTTGGCCTTCTCGACACCATCGCCATAGCGATATTGGAAGATCGGCATCAGCGTGCCCTTGGCGGTCTTCTCGGCCGCAATGATCTCGTCCGCACCGGCGAGCGAGCCCGTCAGCGGCTTTTCGCAGACCACGTTCTTGCCAGCGGCCAAGGCAGCGATGACCTGTTCCTTGTGGATGCCGGGCGGCGTGCAGATATCGATGATGTCGATGCTGCCATCGGCAAGCAGCTCGTCGAAGGAGGTCGTGCGCCGTTCGATGCCGAATTCGTCGCCGATCGTCTTCAGGCGATCTTCGTTCAGGTCGCAGATCGCTACGACCTTGAACTTGTCCGGATGCGGCAGATACCCCTCGACGATATGGGAGCGGCCGATACCGCAGCCGATGATCGCGACTGTCTTGATGCTCATGTCACTTAATCCTGTCTGGCTTTTCCGCCCGATCCATCAACGCTTCATGCCGGTCGTGGCGATGCCCTCGATCAGCAGGCGCTGGAAGAACAGGAAGAAGAAGAACACGGGCACGAGCGTGAGCGTCGACATGGCGAACAATCCGCCCCAGTCCGATGCGCTGGTGGAGTCCACGAAAGTGCGCAGGCCGAGCTGGATCGTGTAGGTGTTCATGTCGTTGAGGTAGATCAGCGGGCCGAAGAAATCGTCCCACGTCCAGATGAAGGAGAAGATGGCGGCTGTGGCCAGAACCGGCAGCGACAGCGGCAGCATGATCTTCCAGTAGATGCGCCAGGCGCTGCAGCCATCCATCATCGCGGCTTCATCGAGTTCGCGCGGGATGCCGCGGAAGAACTGCACCATCAGGAAGATGAAGAAGGCGTCGCTTGCCAGGAACTTCGGCACGACCAGCGGCAGGATGGTGTTGACCCAGCCGAGATCAAGGAAGAGCACATATTGCGGAATCAGCGTCACGTGGTAGGGGATCATCAGCGTGCCGAGCATGATCGCGAACCAGAAGTTCCGGCCGGCAAAACGCAGTCGCGCGAAGGCGAATGCGGTCAGCGAACAGGCAATGACGTTGCCAGCGACAACCAGCAGCGAGATGACGAGCGAATTCCAGAAGAAGCGGCCGAAGCTGATGTCGAGGCCGGTCCAGCCGCGCACGTAGGACGAAAAATCGACCGAGGACGGAATGAGCGAGGTCGACGAGAAGATCTCGTTTTCCGGTCTGACCGATGCCGACACCATCCACAGCAGCGGATAGAGCATCAAAAGCGAGGCGGCGATCAGCAGCGCGTGGATGACGAGCGTTGCCGGCAGGCTGCGTTTGGTAATGTCCGATGGCGGCCTGGCCGCGGTGACGGAAGCGGTCATCTCAGTCATCGTAGTGTACCCAATAGCGCGAGGTCAGGAAGGAGAAGGCCGTAAAGATCGCGATGATCACCACGAGGATCCAGGCGAGCGCCGAGGCATAGCCCATGCGGAAATTGCCGAAAGCTTCCTGATAGAGATAGAGCGTATAGAACAGCGTCGAATTGATCGGGCCACCCGTGCCGCCGGATATGATGAAGGCCGGCGTGAAGGCCTTGAAGGCGTCGATCGTCTGGACGACGGCATTGAAAAAGATCACGGGCGTCAGCAGCGGCAGGGTGATCTTGTAGAACTGGCGGAATTTCGATGCACCGTCGAGGCTTGCAGCCTCATACATATCCTGCGGGATCTGGCGCAGGCCGGCCAGGAAAATGATCATAGGCGAGCCGAACTGCCAGACGGAGAGTGCGACCAGCGTGTAGATCGAATAGCTCGGATGCGAAATCCAGCTCGGGCCGACGATACCGAAATGCGAAAGTGCGGCGTTGACGAGACCGTCGCTGGCGAAAAGCTGGCGCCACAATACGGCGATCGCCACGCTGCCGCCAAGAAGGGACGGAAGGTAGAAGATCGCGCGGTAGATCGGCAGGCCGCGCAAGCCCCGGTTCAGGGCAAGCGCAACAAGAAGCGCAAAGGTCAGCTTGAAGGGCACCGACAAGACGACATAGGTCAATGTGACGGACATGGCCGATGCGAATTTCGGATCGGCCGTCGCGATGCGCACGTAATTTGCGGCTCCCACCCAACCCGGCGCCCTCAACATGTCGAAGTCGGTGAAGGACAGGTAGAGCGAAATCAGGGCCGGGCCGAGTGTCAGGCCAAAAAAGCCTATCAGCCACGGAAGCAGAAAGAGATAGCCGGGAGCATTGGCATTCCACAGCCGCCGGAGGCGTCCGTCAGCCCGTACTCCCTGATATCTTTCCACGGTTACCGTCCCTGCGGACGTGCGCATCGCATTGGTCATATAAGATCAACCCCGCGCGAGAATTCGCGTGATTTCATCCACGAGCTGCTTACCGGCATCAGCCGGGGTAAGTTGGCCGAAAGCGACCTGCTCCGAGATAGTGCGGAGCACGACCTGACCTTCGCCGGCGCCGGTCGGCGGCGGGGGCGGAAGCGGGCCTGCGAGATCGCCGAGACCGCTGACATATTCGAGCGGGACCTTGCCGGTTTCATCGAGCGTGCCGGCAACGACATCACGCATCGCCTTCGATTCCGGAATACCGCGCTCGACATCGAGGATCTTGGCAGCATCGGGGTTCTTGACGAAGAAGTTGACGTAGTCGACAGCCTGATCGATCGCCTTGGACTGGGCGGAAACCGAGAAGAACATCGAAGGCTTGCGGTAGTGTCCGCCCTTCGAATCCGGCTTGATCCTCATATAGTTGCTGAGCATAAGCTTGTCCTTGACCATCGCCTGATAGCCAACGAACTGGTTGGAGTGGGCGTAGTCGCAGGCAGCCTTGCCGACGGTCAGCGGACTGGTGTCGATCGTATCCTTGTAGAGCGCCTGAATGTCGGGCGTTACGCAGGCGCCGGCCTCACGGAACTTGGCCCACATGTCGAACCATTCGGACGCATCCTCGGCACCGAAGGCAATCTTCGAATCCGCCGTGTAGAGCGCCTTGCCGCGCTGGCGCAGGTAGTTTTCGAAGAGCGGCTCGCCGCCACTGCCATCGGCAAAACCGAAATAGCCCTTGCGCTTGCCGGCCTTGGTGATTTCAGCACCGATCTTGCCGAATTCTTCCCAAGTCGTCTTGTTGGTCGGCACGTCGATGCCGGCCTCCTTGAAGGCAACCGTGTTGATGACGGTCGCTGCCGAGTTCGCGCCGAGGCTGACACCATAGAAATGGCCGTCGACCTTGCCGCCTTCGATCTGCGCCGGATCGAAATCATCGAGCTGCAGCTTCGAGGGCATATAGGATTCCAGCGGAGCAAGAGCGCCGCGTCGGGCATATTCGACGATGTAGCGATAATCCATCTGGATGACGTCAGGGGCGTTGCGGCCGGCCACCTGCGTGGCGAGGCGCGGCCAGTAATCGGCCCATCCTAGGAATTCGCCGGTGATGGCAACACCGCTGTTTTTCGCCTTGAAAAGGTCTGAGACCTTGTTGGTGCGGTCAGCGCGCGGCTGAGAGCCCCACCAGATGAGACGCAAGCGGTTTTCCTGGGCAAAAGCGCTGTTTCCGAGCGCCGAAAGCGAAAGGAGCGTTGCTCCGCCCGCCATGAAATTACGTCTGCTTACACGAAAAGACATATTGGTTTCCTCCTCCCAACAGGAAGCGCCTCCACACGCTTCCGAATTAGCTATCTTGCAACAAATAACTAATTGGTTACAAGTTATGTTCAAAGTCTTCGGGCTGTCAAGCGGTGTTGGTGACCCGATTGCGCCGACCAATTCGGGTTTTTACATTCTCCCGCTTAAGCCTTATGAGCGCAACATGGGGAAGATAGGGGAAATCGTATGAACGACACAGGGGAGAGCGCAAAAAAGAAGATCAAGCGTCCGTCCACCGAACGAACCGCCCAACGCGATCCGGAGCGCACGCGTGCGGCCATTCTTGAAGCCGCCACACGGGAATTTGCCGAAAACGGCATGGGCGGAGCGCGAGTCGATTCCATTGCCGAGCGCGCCGGCACCAACAAGCGTATGCTCTACCATTATTTCGGCGACAAGGAGCAGCTCTATCTTCGTGTCCTCGAAGAAGCCTATGTCAGCATCCGCACCGCCGAGCGCGCCCTGAACATCGGCACGCGCAGCCCTGAGGAAGGCATTGGGGAACTCGCCCTCTTCACTTGGCGCTACTTCCTGCAGCATCCGGAGTTCCTCAGCCTGCTCGGCACGGAAAACCTGCACCGCGCCCGCTGGCTGCGCCAGTCCGTGCGGCTGAAGGAACTGCACTCGCACCTGATCGGCGAGCTTTCGCAGGTCCTGGAAGAGGGCAAAAAGGCTGGCGTCTTCATCGAGACCGCCGATCCGCTGCACGTCTATCTGACAATCGCCTCACTTGGCTATTTCTACCTTTCAAACCAGTACACACTTTCGACGATCTTCGGCCGCGATCTCATCACGCCAGCGAGTCTCGAGACCTGGGAACGCCACATCGTTCACGTCACACTCGCTTCGATAAAGCGCTGATTTTCAAAAAACCGAATTGGCTATTGACAGCAATATTCCTCTTCTGCCATCAAGTAACTGTTTAGTTACCAGCTCGGGAGGGCCGGGCCTGACTGCCCGCTCCCGACGCATAAAAGCTTCCAGGGAGGAAAAAGTGGCACGTTTGGGGATCATTTTGCACGGCGTTACCGGCCGTATGGGTTACAACCAGCACCTCGTTCGCTCGATCCTGGCCTTTCGCGATCAGGGCGGCATCACGCTAAAATCAGGCGAGAAACTGGAAATCGATCCGATCATCGTCGGCCGCAACGGCGCGAAGATGGAGGAGCTTGCCCGCAAGCATAACATCAAGCGCTGGTCGACCGATCTCGATGCTGCGCTCGCCAATCCCGATGACGCCATCTTCTTCGATGCCGGAACCACGCTGATGCGCGCAGAGCTGCTGTCCAAGGCGCTCGATGCCGGCAAGCACGTCTATTGCGAAAAGCCCATCTCCGACGACCTGCAGGTTGCGATCGACCTGGCCCGCAAGGCGCGCGCATCCGGCCTCAAGCACGGCGTGGTGCAGGACAAGCTCTTCCTCCCCGGCCTGCGCAAGCTGGCGCTGCTTCGTGATTCCGGCTTCTTCGGCAAGATCCTCTCTGTGCGCGGCGAATTCGGCTACTGGGTCTTCGAAGGCGACTGGGGCGTGCCGGCCCAGCGCCCGTCCTGGAACTACCGCAAGGCCGATGGCGGCGGCATCATCCTCGATATGCTGTGCCACTGGCGGTATGTGCTCGATAATCTCTTCGGTGAGGTGAAAGCCGTTTCCTGCCTGGGTGCAACCCATATTCCCACCCGTATCGATGAACAGGGCAAGCCCTACAACTGCGATACCGATGATGCAGCCTATGCGACCTTCGAGCTGGAAGGCGGCGCGATCGCGCAGGTCAATTCATCCTGGGCCGTGCGTGTTCGTCGCGACGACCTCGTGACCTTCCAGGTGGACGGCACGCATGGCTCGGCCGTTGCCGGGCTGACGAAATGCTGGAGCCAGCATCGCGTCAATACGCCAAAGCCGGTCTGGAACCCCGACCAGCCGCAGACGATCGACTTCTACAAGACCTGGGACGAAGTGCCGGATACGCAGGTCTTCGACAATGGCTTCAAGGCGCAGTGGGAAATGTTCATCCGTCACGTGGTCGAAGACGCTCCCTGGCCCTATGGGTTGGAAGCCGGCGCCAAGGGCGTGCAGCTTGCAGAACTCGGCCTGAAATCCTGGGCCGAGCGCCGCTGGCTCGATGTCCCCGCCCTGGAGTTTTGAGCCGTGACGACGATCAATCTTCCTCTCGACGGCAAGATCGCTCCTTATGCGCTGACCGGCACGCCGATCGAACTCAAGAAGCGGGACGCCAAGAGCTTCCCGCGCATCGCCTTTGCCGCCGCCCATGTCGTCGCCGATCCGCTGGCCGACAACGATCCCTGGTTGACGCCGGCGATCGACTGGGAGCGCACGCTCGCTTTCCGCCATCGCCTCTGGGATCTCGGTCTCGGCGTTGCCGAAGCTATGGATACGGCGCAGCGCGGCATGGGGCTTGGCTGGCCGGAGGCCCGCGAGCTTATCCGCCGCGCACTTGGTGAAGCCGCCTCCCGCAACGACGCGCTGATTGCCTGCGGCGCCGGTACCGACCATCTGACGCCCGGCCCCGACGTGACGATCGACACGATCATCCGGGCTTACGAGGAACAGATCGAGACGGTGGAAGCCGCCGGTGGTCGCATCATCCTCATGGCAAGCCGTGCCCTAGCCGCGGCAGCCAAGGGGCCGGACGATTATATTAAGGTCTATGACCGCATTCTTCGCCAGGTGAAGGAACCCGTCGTCATCCACTGGCTCGGCGAAATGTTCGACCCGGCGCTGGCCGGCTATTGGGGCAATGGCGACCACCTGAAGGCGATGGAAACCTGCCTACAGGTGATCGAAGCCAATGCCGCGAAGGTCGACGGTATCAAGATCTCGCTTCTTTCAAAAGAAAAGGAAGTGACGATGCGCCGGCAGCTGCCAAAGAGCGTGCGCATGTATACCGGCGACGACTTCAATTACGCCGAACTGATCGCCGGTGACGAGCAGGGCCATTCGGACGCGCTGCTCGGTATTTTCGACGCCATCGCACCTGCGGCCTCGGCCGCACTCGACGCGCTTGGCCGCAAGAGCAACCACGAATTCTTCGACCTGCTTGAGCCGACCGTTCCGCTGTCGCGCCACATCTTCAAGGCGCCGACCCGCTTCTACAAGACCGGCGTCGTCTTCCTCGCCTACCTCAACGGTCTGCAGGACCATTTCACGATGATCGGCGGCCAGCAGAGCACACGTTCGCTGACGCATCTGGCGGAGCTTTTCCGCCTTGCCGACAAGGCCCGGGTTCTCGCCGATCCGGAACTCGCGACCGATCGGATGAAACAGGTGCTTGCCGTCCACGGCGTTCACTGAGCGTCAGCATGGCAATGGGAGGGGAATGACATGCAGGTCGAAGGACTTTCGATCAACCTTGCGACGATCCGCGAGCAATGCGGTTTTGCGGAAGCCGTCGATATCTGCCTGAAACACGGCATCACCTCGATCGCGCCCTGGCGCGATCAGGTTGCCAAAGCCGGGCTCGACGAGGCTGTGCGGATTGTCAAATCGAACGGGATCAAATTGACGGGGCTCTGCCGCGGCGGCTTCTTTCCGGCGGCAAACGAGGCCGACTGGCAGAAAAACCTCGACGACAACCGACGTGCCATCGACGAGGCGGCTGCCTTTTCGGCCGATTGCCTCGTGCTGGTCGTCGGCGGATTGCCGGGCAGTTCGAAGGATATCGTCGCGGCGCGCCAGATGGTGTTCGACGGCATTGCCGCCGTGTTGCCGCATGCGCAGGCTGCGGGCGTGAAGCTCGCGATCGAACCGCTGCATCCGATGTACGCTGCCGACCGCGCCTGCGTGAACACGCTTGGCCAGGCACTCGATATGTGCGAGCAACTCGGCCAGGATGTCGGCGTCGCCGTCGATGTCTATCACGTCTGGTGGGATCCCGATCTTGCCACTCAGATTGCCCGCGCCGGACGGATGAAGCGCATCTTTGCGCACCATATCTGCGATTGGCTGGTGCCGACCAAGGACATGCTGCTCGACCGCGGCATGATGGGCGATGGCGTTATCGATCTCAAAGGCATAAGACGGATGGTGGAGGCCGCCGGCTTCTTCGGCGCGCAGGAGGTCGAAATCTTCTCCGCTGAAAACTGGTGGAAGCGCCCTGCCGACGAGGTGATCGCCACCTGCGTCGAGCGCTTCAGGAGCTGCTGCCAGATCTAGTTTTAAAATCCAATCCGTTTCATCACGTATGAAGGAGGAATCATTCGATGGAGAAACGCCGTTTTGCCCTGATCGGCACCGGTAACCGCGGCACCACGATGTGGGGCAAGGATCTGCTTTCCGGCTGGCGCGAGCATGTCGACCTGACTGCGATTGTCGAGAAGAATTCGCTGCGCGGCGAGCGCGCCCGCACCATGATCGGCAGCAACGCGCCGCTTTATGAAAACATCGATGCGATGCTGGCAGAGCAGAGGCCGGATCTGGCGATCGTTTGCACGCCGGATCATACACATGACGATATCATCGTGCGGGCGCTGGAATCCGGTATCGACGTCATCACCGAAAAGCCGATGACGACGTCGGTCGAAAAGATTCGCCGGATTCTGGATGCCGAAAAGCGCACCGGCCGCCGGGTCGACGTTTCCTTCAACTATCGCTATGCCCCGACGGCTGCAAAGATCAAGGAGCTCCTGAATTCCGGCGAGATCGGCCGTGTTACCTCGGTCGATTTTCACTGGTATCTCAACACCAAGCACGGCGCCGACTATTTCCGCCGCTGGCATGCCTATACGGAAAATTCCGGCAGCCTCTTCGTTCACAAGGCGACGCACCATTTCGACCTTCTGAACTGGTACCTGGACAGCGACCCCGATGCCGTAACCTCCTTTGCCGACCTGCAGAATTATGGCCGCAAGGGACCTTTCCGCGGCCCGCGCTGCAAGCTCTGTCCGCACAGCCATGAATGCGATTACTATCTCGATCTCGAAAAGGATCCCTTCCTCGACACGCTTTACGAGGATCCCGCGAAGATCGACGGCTATTTCCGCGACGGCTGTGTCTTTCGCGAGGATATCGACATTCCCGATACGATGGTCGTTTCCATCCGCTACCGGAACAACGTTCATGTCTCCTATTCGTTGAACACGTTCCAACCGATCGAAGGTCATCATCTGGCCTTTAACGGCACAAAGGGACGCATCGAGATCCGCCAGTATGAGGCGCAGCCCTGGGAAGAGCCGCGGGAAGACACGATCCTGCTGATCCGCAACTTCCCGCATGGAAAGGAAGCGGTCGAGCGCATCAAGGTACCGCATTCCTCCGGCGGTCATTACGGTGGTGACGACCGGATGCGCAACATGATCTTCAAGCCAGACATGCAGGACAGGCTGGCGCAGCGGGCCGGCACCCGTGCCGGAGCCATGTCCGTGCTTTGCGGCATCGCGGCACTGACGAGTTCGCGCACGGGCCGGGTCGTCAATATTTCCGATCTGATGCCGGAGCTTGCCAACGACGGTTCGCCGAATACGATGAAGGCGTCCTAAGGCCTCAGGCTGTATTTTCCAGACCTTCGAGGGTGAGCCCGTAAAGCATGGGCTCGCCTTTGATGAAGCGTTCGGCCTCGTCTGCCGCCATTTCGCCGAGGCGGCTGCGCTCAAGGCCGACTGCGCCGGCTATATGCGGTGTCAGGAAGACATTAGACAGATCGTAAAACGCCGATTCCGGTCCCGGTATTTCGGGATCGGTCACATCGATGACGGCCTCGATGCGGCCAGTCTTCAGAACGGCCAGCAGAGCATCCTCATCGATCAGTGCACCACGGGCCGTGTTGATCAGGGTTGCACCGTCCTTCATCAACGCCAGCTTCGACGCATCGATCATGTGCCGGGTGGAGGGCAGAGACGGAGCGTGAACGGAGACGATATCCGACCGGTGCATCAGGTCGTCCAGCTCGACTTTTTCTGTACCCAGAGCGCGCGCCTGCTCCGCATCGACGGTCGGATCGAATAGCAGCACCTGATAATCGAAAGGCTTCAGGAGTTCGATGACGCGTCGACCGATGCGCGAAGCGCCGATGATGCCAACCGCGCGGCGATAATTGCCGATGGCTTCATGCTGCATCGGGTGGGTTCGGTCCCGATGACGGTCGGCAACGTAAAGGTCGCGAAAGCGAAAGACATGCTTGCCGGCAAAGATGATGGCGGCGAGCGTAAACTCGGCGACCGGCACGGCGTTGGCCTCGGCCGCATGGCTGACGGCAATGCCGGCGTCAAAAATGCAGGCATCGACGATGCCCTTTACCGTCCCCGCTGCGTGGACGACGAGCTTCAACTTCGGCGCAAGCGCCAGAACCTCCCGACCGACATAGGGCGCGCCCCAGCCGGTGATCAGGATTTCCGCCTCGGATAGCAGACGTCTCGCACGCTCGTCATCGAAGTGCTGAAGCGGTTCGGCATCGAGCAGGCGCCCAATGCCATCCAGCCGGCGAAGGACCGCCTCGGGCAGCACATGCTCCGTGCGCGATGGCTGCATGGCGAGGACGATGGTAGCACGGTTCATGGCATATGCCCTGGCGCTTCTATGGCGCTGACGGTCACGCCTTTCTCGCTGACCAGCTTCTGCAGCGCGTCGATATCGGGTGCTTTCGGAGGCGTGGTCCATGCCCCCGATACGGCAGCCGGATCGTTCAACGCCAGTACAGCCGTAACCAGGACCGTTTCGCCAGCCGGAATCTCGCCCCGGAGTTGGGGAACGAGCGTCTTGGACACGATCATGTTGGTATTCGGCAGCGCCTTCTGGGCAAGGCCGTTTCGCCTGATCGACGAACCGAGGTCGACGATACCGGTGAAATCTGCCTCGCCTATCGCATGAGCCGATCCCTGCTCTGCGAACAGCGTATCGGCATCGAGATCGCGTTTGGCAATCGCGAAACCGCCTTCTGCGGTCTGTAACGGGCGTGGTGTCGTGATGCGGTGAACGCGAATATGCCACGGAGCCGATGGCACGAGCCAGGTTTCGACCTTGACGTCGCTGAAGGCCGACCATCTGGAGTAAAGGATGTTGCCGGCGATCTTTGCCTCTTCATTCGTCTCCCGAACGCGGTAATGCAGGCCGTCATCGCTGAAGGCGAGCGCGGAATCGAAGGCGCCAAGCGCAAAAGCGCGCTCGTCGGCCTCGACGCTGAAGCCGTAGCGGGCGGAATAGGCGAATTTTGCGTATTTCTCCGTGCCGAAGCGCATCTGCAGATTTTCCTGACCAGACGAGAGCGCCACGACATCATTTCCGGCACGCATGATAACCATGCCCGGATGACGCTGCGGAACGACTTCCGGGGCTTGCTCGGGTGCCCTTTCCTCTGCGGTCCAGAAAGGATGATCCTCGGCAATGGCGAGCGGCAGGAAGGCCTTGAAGGCCCAATAGGGTGAGCCGGCTGAATTATAGCTTTCCGACATCAAGAGGTTCGGGTAGCCGAAGCCGATGGAAAGAACGCCGTCGTGACTGGCGATCGGCTTATCCCGCCACCAGCGCAGATGCTCGAGGCAGAGATGCTTGACCTCGCCCCAGGGCAATGCCTCGAGATCGGCGAAGGCGAGCGCGGACCAGAAACCGGCACAGGCGAATCGATAGGTGAGGCTGCGGCCGAAGGGGATTGTCGCGCCATCGGGGGCAAACCAGTGACGGAAATCCCTGGCGAAGAGCACGGCGCGCTCGCGATAACGCTTGGCATAGTCGTCATCGACCAGCTTCGAATAGATCAGGCCATAAAAATGCATGGCGAAGGGAATGTAGTGGTCGATGCGACGGATATTGCCGTCCCGGTACCAGCCATCGCCAATGTAGAAACCTTCGAGCTCTTCGAGATATTGCCTGGTCAGGCTGCGGTCGAAATCGGCGCCGAGGCGGTCGAGGGCGATATCGACGAAGATGCGAAAGAACTTCCAGTTATTGTCAGCATAGTCGAACTGCCGGACATGCTTGAAATAGGCGATGATGTTATCGCGGGCGCGTTTGTCGAGCGGCTCCCAGATCTTTTCCGGTACCAGCGCCAAGGCAAAGCCGAGGGCTGCCAATTCCACCATGCGCTGGTCGCGGGCGTTGACCGTACCCCAATATTCGGGATGCGCCGGATCACAGCCATTCGCAAGACCTTCGGCAAATCGGTACCAGTGATCGAAAGCGTTCTTGCCGGCGCCGAGCGGTGCAAGGCCCCAGAGTGGACGAGCGAAACCCTCAAGATCGGCGGCGGCCCGGTCGAAATGGGCACCGGCGCCATCGAGGCGAACACGGGCATTGCCGTCGGAGAAGAAAGGAAGCAGCGGATTGAAGAGGTCGTTGACCGCGCGGATCATGTCGTCGCGGGTCTTCAGCGGATTGCCTGCAAGCGGATTGGCGCTGGCGGGATCATAGGTCATCGGCATCACTCACAGCTTGTCGGTATCGGGAACAGTGCCTCCGGCAACGGGAACGACAGCCTGGCAGATGTGGCGGGCCGGGGCGGTCCTGTCGCGGTAGCGGGAGATCATCAGAGAAACGGCCTCGCGGCCAAGGGCCGCGCGGTCGACGCGCATGGTGGAAAGCCTGGGATTGGTCATGACGGCACAGGGCAAATCGTCGAATCCGACGATCGCGAAATCCTCGGGAACGCGAAGGCCCGCTTCGGTAACGGCTTCGAGCACGCCGACGGCAATGAAATCATTCATGCAGAAGGCGGCCGTATAGCCGGGATCTTCCGCGAGCATTTCGACCGTGCGCTCATGCGCCTCGCGGCTGGCACTACCCTCGAAAGTGAGCGGAACGAGCCGACCCTCGGCATCAGGAACGGCAGCAATCGCCGCCTCGAAGCCGCGCACACGTTCACGGATGGTATGACGGTGCGAACCGGTGAGATGCAGGATACGGCGATGACCGGCTTTCGTGAGCCGGCTCGTCGCCTCATAGGCGCCGAAGAAATTTGAGGGAGAGACGCCGTCAAGGCGCAGGCGCGGATCAGTGCCATTGACGAGAACGGTCGGTGTTCCCGTCTCTTCCAGCCAGACCCGCAGCGTATCGCCTGGATCGATACCGACGAGGAAAAGTCCTTCGGCTTGCGCCGTCTGCAGATATTCGCCGACCACATCGGGCGTCGTTCGATCCTCGCGCACCAGCCGTACTTCAAACGGCATGCCAGCATCCGCGGCACCGGCACGAAGGCCCTCGACGATCGATTCGTAGAAGACGCTGAGGCCGCCGGTGGCTCCGTCGCTGGCAATCAGGGCAAGCCCGCCCGGAACGCTTTCCGAAACAGTCTTCACCGGATAGCCGTGCTCGGCGGCAACCTTCATAATGTGCCGTCGTACGGTTTCGCTGATACCAGGCTCGTTGGCGAGCACCCGCGAGACCGTGGAAACGGAAACGCCGGCCAGACTGGCAATATCGGCCTGGCGCGGCTTTCTGATCCTGGTCTCGTTCATTTTGACCTCATTCATACAGCAAAGATTATGCAAATTATGCAAATTTGCAAGAGAACTATAATTTCTTGCAAAGAGAAATTTTTTGCGTACTCTACCTGCCGAACGCTCGAAAAGACCATTGGAGGATGGCATCGGGCATCAGACAAAGGAGGAAATCATGCAGGTCAATCGCCGTTCATTCTTGATGGGAACCGCAGGTGCCGCGGCCGGTCTCGCCTTCGGCGCCGGCAGCTCGATTCCCGCACTCGCTGAGGACGCCTCGCTTCGTGCAATGTGGTGGGGCTCCAACGACCGTGCGAAGCGCACACTCGATGTCGCCAAGCTCTACCAGTCGAAGACGCCGGGCGTTACCATCGTCGGTGAATCACTTGCCGGCGACGGCTATTGGACGAAGCTCGCAACGCAGATGGCCGGTCGCGCAATCGCTGACGTCTTCCAGCTCGAGCCGGGAACGATCTCGGATTATTCCAAACGCGGCGCCTGCCTGCCGCTCGACGAATTCGTGCCTTCGACGCTGAAGGTCGATGATTTTGGCGCCGACATGCTGAAACTGACGACGGTTGACGGCAAGCTTTACGGCGTCGGCCTCGGCCTCAACTCCTTCGCGATGTTCTATGACAGCGTGGAATTCGAAAAGGCCGGCATTCCGCTGCCGACACCTGATCTCACCTGGGATGAGTATGCCAAGCTCGCCGTAGAGCTCGGGAAATCCTCGGGCAAAAGCGGCCCCTACGGGGCACGTTATACCTATGTCTTCGACGCCTGGCTGCGGCAGCGCGGCAAGAGCCTCTATGCCAAGGAAAGCCCGACCCTCGGCTTCACAGTCGATGATGCCAAGGAATGGTTCGATTACTGGGAGAAGCTGCGCAAGGCCGGCGGCACCGTTGCTGCGGATGTGCAGACGCTCGACCAGAACAATATCGACACGAACTGCCTCACCCTTGGCAAATCGGCCATCAGCATGGCCTATTCCAACCAGATGGTCGGATACCAGCTGGTCATCAAGAACAAGCTCGGCATTGCCATGCTGCCGCGCGAGAAGAAAGGCGGCCCGTCAGGCCATTATTACCGCCCGGGACTGATCTGGAGCGTGGGCGCTACCACCAAGCAGGGCGAGGCGGCCGCAAAATTCATCAGCTTCTTCGTCAATGATGTCGAAGCCGGCAAAATCCTCGGCGTGGAGCGCGGTGTGCCGATGTCGCCGGCAGTGCGGGAAGCCATCCTGCCGCAGCTCAACCCGACGGAACAGGAGACGGTCAAATACATCAACTTGCTCAAGGACCAGGTTGGCGAGTATCCGCGGCCGGCGCCGATGGGTTCCACCGAATTTGATCAGCGCGTTCTTCGCCCGACCTGCGATGAGCTCGCCTTCGAGCGCGTCTCGGTGGCAGATGCCGCCCAGCAGCTTGTCGAAACCGGCAAGGCGACAATCAAGGGGTAACCACATCCCGCAGGAACGAATTCAGGCCCGCCATCGGCGGGCCTTTCTTTTTCAGCAACCCCAGCTTAGTTGCTTGCGTCTTCAATGACCCGCCAGTCGGGCCGGCCGAGATCGAACGGCCAGGCATGGACATCGCGGTCATTGAAGTAGACGACTTCCTGCAGCTCGGGAAAGTCGCTCTGCTTGAGCGTCGCCGTCTCCATCCACGGCTTCATGTATCCGTCACTGCCCTCATAGCCCAATTCGGCCACCCAGATCGGCTTGTGATACCGGACGACGAGATCGTAACCCGGTCTCAGTGCCTCGGTGAAGGTCCGGGGGCCGTTGTGAGCGATACGGTCGTACGGTTCGAGACCAAAGACTGACAGGCCGACGAAGTCGACATAAGTGTCCCCGGGATAATAGGCATTGAGGCCAGTCAGACCCTTCGGCGACCACATGAGCTTCGTACCGGGCGCCTCCCGCCGCACGATATCCATCATGCGCCTGTAGGCGGCTATATAATCGGAAGGATTCCAGCCGGACCACGAAAAGCGGCCGGAATTGTCCTCCATTTCCTGCCCCCAGCGGACGATGACCGGGCTTTTCAGCTGAGCGATCATCCTGGCAATCGCCCGCATGTTCACATCGTAGTCGCCGTGAAACAGCTTCCAGCGAAGTTCGTCTGACGTCAGCCGCCAGTCCACGTCCCATGACCAGGGCTCGATCGTGATCAACAGGTTGCGACCCCTCGCCAGCGCATAGGCATCCGCCACACGCAGAGTTTCAAGATCGACGTCTTCCCATGGAAGGAAGAGGTGTTCCGTTGTCACGCTCTGTTGCGCGCCGAAATCGCCATGCGGATCATAGGCACCGAACTTGATGCCATCGGCATGAATGGCGGGCCGCTTGTCTGTGATCGTCTTGTCTGTCGTCTGGGCACCCGCATTCATGACGGTGGCGGCGCCCTGCGCCACGCTTTGGTGCGACACGTCGGCAACGCCGAGCAGAAGCATGGCGATCGTTACCGTCGAGATTTTCTTCGCCAGGGTTTTCATGGTCTTGTCCTCCCCTTCGGCTATTTGTCGGTCCCCAGAACCTGCTTCAGCTCCTGCGCTTTCAGGCTCACCGTGTCTGCCGGAACCAGCTTCCGGAACTCATCATCGGCTTTCGTGGCAGCGTGCCGGAACACGTACCAGTCCCCGCTCGGTTGACGCCGCTGGTAGATCGTGTTGCCGATCTTGCGGTGGCCGAAGCAGGTACTGGCACGTGCCGCCCCCTCATTATTGGTCCAGGTCGCGCGCATGCACATCTGACCGAGATCATCGACGACCCAGCGACCCTCGGCGAAAGACTGCTTGCCGCCATTGTCGACCCAGGCGACGAAACGCCTGTCCTCGCCGATGAAACGACCGCCGCCCGTATTCCAGGTCCAGGTCTTGTCGGCGTAGATCATGTAGAGTTCGGCGGCGGTGAGTGGCGTCGGTGCCGGTGCCTTATTCTTTTCTGCCGCGAATGCGCCGATCGGGAGGATAAGGCCGAGGCACAGCGCCAGCGCTCCTCCCGTCAATCGTTTTGCCATGCTCATTTTATCCTCCTCACGCATTTCTGCTCTCCCCAACGTCCTTTCGTGCACGGCCGGCTTCGGCAAAACCGTGCCATTTGAGACTGAATTTCACGATCCTGGTCTTGCCGCCGCCGAGCCCCGCACCCGCCACGGTAAATTGCGACCGGGTAAAGGTGACGAAGGGCTGGCCGTGCGAAAGCGCTTCCATGGCGGTCAGCCCGTGATTGCCGAGTTGCGCCCCGCCAACCAGGCAGGCGACGAGACAGCCGGCGGCGGCAAACCGCAGACCATACGCTTGCGGCAAAAGGGATTGACCGTTCTCGAGGGCGTGACGGACGACAACCAGGATTACGAGCGATACATAGATCAACAGGTTGATCGCCGCGAAGATCTGGAAGCCACGCGCACCGTCGCCATCGTCGGCAAATGCCATGGCAGCAGCACAAATGCCTGCCAGCGCGATGTAAGGTGCGATAATCCGCGCCGGCAGTTTGCGCAGCCCCTGATCACCCTTCGGGGTGATGCGGAAATCCACAAAGGAGCCGGTCATATGATCGCGCACGGCCGCGAGGCTGCCGGCAAGCGACCAGGGCCAGCGCAACAGGATGAAGACCACCCCTTCCCACCCGAAAAGCCTCGCATCGTATGGCCGGAATGTGCCTGATGCACGCCAGAAGATGGCGAATACCGTCAACACCAGCGAAAGCGGCAGAGAATGCAACAGGAATGCCGGATAGCTGACATTGGCGAAGACATGGCCCGTGAGCAGGGCTGCGACGGGCAGCAGGAATATCGACGCCATGAACGCCGAAAACAGCGGATACCAGATCTGCGAAAACAGGAACTGGAACTTCAGCTTGAGCGGCAGGCGGGCGACATGTCGGCGAGAATGCCGAAGCAGGATGGTAACCAGGCTGCGCGACCACTGGAATTCCTGAACAACCAGATCGGAAAAGGTCGCCGGCCCGTCGCCGTGTGCTATGGCATTGACCGCATGGACCCCGCGCCAGCCGCCGGCATTCATCATCAGCGTGGTCGAATGGTCTTCCGCGAGCTCGGGACCGAGGCCGCCGATCTCCCTCAGGGCCGCCGTGCGGACGGCATAGTGCGAACCGATGCAGAGCGGCGCCCAGCCATTATTATAGCCCGCCTGCAGCGAACCATGCAGGCTGGCTTCCGCATAGAGCCTGCCGCGGGCGGCCCAGCTTTCGGCCGCATTGGCATCGCAGATGCTGGGTGCCGAGACGTAGCCGACTTCGGGATCGGAGAAGGGTCGCAGGACCTCGCGAAGATAGGTCGGCGTCGGCACGTGATCGGCATCGAACTGGGCGACGAAATCATAGCGCTCATAGCCGAAGTGATCATAGAAATAGGCGAGATTTCCTTCCTTGCAGCGCGTGCGGCGCGGCCAGACGGGACGGTGATATTCGCTGACGTCCTTGCGCGTGGAGATCATGATGCCGTGCTGCCCGCACCATCTCCTCGCCTCTTCGGACGGATCTTCGTCGGCGAGCCAGATATCGAACTCGACACCCTTCTGATCGAGCATTGCAAGAAGCGTCCTGCGCACGACGGCAAAAGGTTCTGATGGCGCCTTGGTGACCACCATGGCAACGCGACCCTCCGGCAGGGGCGCAACCGATCTGACCTGCCTTGCATCCAGGAAGATGAGGATGAAATAGGCCGGGATCAGGGTGACCCAGGCGAGAATGAGCGTGACGAGCAGGTATGCCGGCCATGAGACGACGTGAATTGGCGTGGTCCACCAGAGCCAGAAGTAGCCAAGGGCTGCAAGCCAGCAGACGATGCCAAGACCATAGGCGGCTCGATTCCATCCGGTAAAGACGGGCTCGAACATTCCGGATCTGCTCGCCGAAGACAGATGTGCGCGGTCGATTTCGGCCTTGGAGTTCATGCAATCACCTCCAGTCCGAAAGTCGGGCCAGCCGTGCGGATGATCGTATCGATATCCGAAAGTGTCGGCATGAAGTCGAGCTCCAGGCGAGCCCTCTTCGTATCGGCGAAAAGCACCGGCGGATCGCCAGCGCGGCGCGGCTGACAACGGATCGGCACCCTGTGGCCGGTCTTTCGTTTGACGGCATTCAGGATCTCGCCGACGGACGTGCCGCGGCCGGAGCCCAGATTGAGGCTCAGGGAATTGCCGCCAACCAGAAGGTGACGAACGGCCGCAAGATGCGCCTGGGCAAGATCGCTGACATGGATGTAATCCCTGACGCAGGTGCCGTCATTCGTCGAATAGTCGATACCGAAAATATCGAGGCTCTCGATCCGGCCGCTTGCGGCGAGAAGGGCGCGCGGGATCAGATGGGTTTCGGGATAGTGCCGCTCGGCAAGCTGGCCTTCCGGGTCGGCGCCGGCTGCATTGAAGTAGCGGAGCGCGGCGAAGCGGGTGCCATAGGCGGCCGCATAATCCTCCAGTGCCATTTCGAAGATCAGCTTGGTCCTGCCATAGGGATTGACAGGCTGTTGCGGCGTTTTCTCGCAGATCGGCAGCATCTCCGGAATGCCGTAGGTCGCGCAGCTGCTGGAAAAGACGATCTTGTCGATCCCGCAATCGAGACAGGCATCCAGCAACGACAGGCTGCCGATGACGTTGTTGCGATAATAGATGCTCGGCCTTTCGACGGATTCACCGACATAGGCATTGGCGCCGCAATGGATGACACAATCCGGCGAGTACTCGGCCATGACGTGCCGCAACCTTGCGCCATCGGCGATATCCGCCTGGATCAGCGGCCCCCACCGGACGCTGTCGATATGTCCGGTGGAAAGATTGTCATAGGTGACCGGAACCATGCCGGCACGCGCAAGCGCCTTGCAGATGTGGCTGCCGATGAAGCCGGCGCCACCCGTAACCAGGATGTAGCGGGGCATTTCATACGGCCTCCACCACTTCCTTGCGGGCAAGCAGCGCGTCGAAATAGGATATCGTACGCTTCAGACCGGTCTTCAGCTCGGTCGTCGGCCACCAGTTCAGCTCCTCCCTGGCCCTGGAAATATCCGGACGGCGCTGTTGCGGATCGTCTGCGACGGCCGGCAGGTAAATGATGCGCGAGCGCGAATTGGTCAGATCAAGGACGATTTCTGCCAGATCCCGCACCGTGATCTCCGTCGGATTACCGAGATTGATCGGACCGGTGCAATGTGCGCCAGTTTCGGCGAACCGCAGGAAGCCGCCGACGAGATCGTCGACATAGCAGAAGGAACGGGTCTGCCTACCGTCACCGTAGATCGTTATGTCGGTGTTGGAGAGTGCCTGGACGATGAAGTTGGATACGACGCGTCCATCATCAAGGCGCATGCGCGGACCGTAGGTATTGAAGATCCGGCCAACCTTGATATCGACGCCATACTTGCGGTGATAATCGAAGAACAGGGTTTCGGCTGAGCGCTTGCCCTCGTCGTAGCAGCCGCGTGGACCAATCGGATTGACATTGCCGAAATAGGTTTCGTGCTGCGGATTCTGATGCGGATCTCCGTAGACTTCCGAAGTCGAGGACTGCACGACCGTGGCGCCGCTACGACGCGCTGCATCGAGCGTATTGACGGCTCCAAGCACGTTGGTGAGCAGGGTGCCGACGGGATCGCGCTGATAGTCCGGAGGTGAAGCCGGCGAGGCAAAGTTGAAGATGAGGGATGCCTCGACACCAAAGGGCTGGCGCACATCATGTTCCAGAAGCCGAAAACGGTCGTTCTGCAGAAGATGTTCGATATTGACGCGGCGGCCGGTGTAGAAATTGTCGAGACAGATGACCTGATGGCCCCGCTCGAGAAGGCGCTCGCAAAGATGCGAGCCCAGGAAACCGGCGCCTCCGTTGACCAGGACGGTTTTTGACCCCGGTGGTGGCGATGCGAATCCTGAATGTCCTTCGGTGGGAATACTACGCATTACAAAACCCTTCCCATGTCACGTGGTCTTCTTAGACCCTTCTATACTTTGGTATCCCTCTTCCCCGTCACACTAAATTCAACGGGAAGTAGTATACTTGAAACAACCTCCTCTGCCATTCTTCGGATAATTGTATTCATGACTCAAATGATAGGAGGATATCAGGGAAGGTCAACTTCAAAACATGGGAGCAATTCTAAATAGCTACAGTATTAAATTCCGGAATTCGCTTGATTAATCCCCCTCAATGAGTATGGTGCCATGCTCTCCATCCGGCCACACCAGCTTCACCCAATGAAGCCGATGTACCGAGGTGGCCAGCTATTGGTGTGCGAGGGCGCGTCGCGACTGCCCTGATGATCGAGGGGTTATTCAATGACGGTTCATGATCGCATGCATGGCCGAGCGCCATGCAGTTTCAGCTCTCTGGCTTTGGCCGCGACAGTTGTTCTCTCGGCCATTGGACCGATCTCGTGCGCGGTCGTCGATACGGCAATCGTGGGAAGCACCAAGGCGAATGTTGTGGCGGCAAAGGTGCCGCATGCCGCGAAGGACTTCGGCTATGCTGCCGAAGCGAAGACCGCTTCGGCTGAGATAAACGCTACGGTCTATCCGGGTTCCGCACCTTACATCTGTTCGCCGAGCGGTTTCGGCCAGAAATCACGCTGTTTTGCCCGCTCGTCCCGGACGGATTGATGGCCTAGTGTGGCCATCTGCCGGAGAGATCGCCGTTGTCCGAGGTATCGTTGAAGAACCGTGAGGCCGCTTCCGTGCGATTTCTCACATTCATCTTCTTATAGATATTGCGGACGTGGACCTTCACCGTATTTTCGGACAGGTGAAGCTTGTCGGCGATGATCTTGTTCTGCGTCCCCTTGCAGATGAGGTCGAGAATCTGGACCTCGCGAGTGGTCAGAGCCGCCATGCTGCTGCGACGAAGCTTCAGCGCATTGGCGCGTGCTGCGTCGACAGACTTCGTCTGATACAGCGAGGGCTCGAGCTGCGCCGTAGCACGGTTTGAAAGTCGGCCCAGAAGCGCGGATGGAAAATGTTCGCCGCCCTTCATCAGCAGATCGATTGCCGCCATGAAGACGTCCAGGCGCAGATTGAGCGGCAGGACGCCGTCGACGACGCGGGCCTCGACCAGCCGACTGATATAGGGCTCCATCATATCGATGGCTTCGACGACAAGACCGATGGATGCGTCCGGACGGTTTTCACGAACGATCTGCAGCGCATCGTGCAACTCGGCGCCGGCGACATGATAGAACAGAACAAGCCGCATATCGTGAATATCCTTTTCGGATATGGACTGCGCGCTCGATACGCTTACGACATCGAAATTCGGGAATTTCTTTGCCAGTGCTTCAACCATGCACTCGGAGAACAAGTCTGCCTTGGCGATTACCAGGACTGTTTCTCCATTCGGGCTCAGTCTTCTTGCCTGATCCGAATCTCCTACTTCCGACCCAACCATGAACATATACGCCTCCCCTAGCGCTACACTATACTAAAACTCGGAGCATCTACTCCCATTGGCGCGGTGGCGGGTATTACATGCCGACGAACATTGCCCCTAGGCATGCGGCCGCCTTATCTTTTAGGCATTTCTTAATTATGGTAATATGGATTTCAAAGGAAAGAAATGGCCCAAATGGGTTAGTTGTCACGAAGTTATATTTATTTTTTGCCACTTTATGGTTGCATTTCAGACAAGAAACATACTAGCGGGCGGTATTTCGACTAGATCACGGTATAAAGCAGCATGTATTAGTTCGAGACATACAAAAGCAAAGCGGTAATGGGCAGACGATATTTCAAAATAAGACGGAGAACCTTCCGAGCTTAACTTCACGATATCATAATCCGTCGACTCCCCCGGATTCCGAGGTAGAGGACGCGGTCCCCAAATCTTACAGAGCTTTCTTCGATGCCTGCGATCCGGCCCTGACTTAAGCGGATTATCGAGCTGGGCCTCCGATGTCTTAGCCCGAATTGGTATCTATCGGGGGCCTGCTTTTTCCATCAATCTGTGACTGTCGCTGAGAGTGGCGACGTGAAAATCGAGTATCAGCATGTGTTTTTGATACTTGGTCTTCTTTCGAGGGAACTCAAAAAGAAGTTCGAATGCCTTGCTCGCGCTCATATCGAGTCCGGGACTGGATTAGTGCGTCTTTGTACTGAGTAAGCACGATCCCAATACAGAATTTGGTCAACAAATCACGATGAGGCTGCAGATGAAAAGGTACCGTGTCCATCTGCCGACATTAACGTATTGGAGCAAGCGCGAGCAAAGATCCCATTTGAGATGAGAGGGACTTCGAAAGCTGCTCCAGTTTTTTTCTGGAGGAAACCGAAATGCCTTATGACCCCAAGCCCGGGCCGGGCTCTGATGACGACACCGTCAAGGTGGGCGCCTTGGCCGATGGCCTTTCCAGCGCTATAAATTCAACAGAAATAGATGATAATTCAACGGGTTACGTCGGCGGCATCGCCAATGGTGACAATCGCAACAACACCGACAACAGCACGGACGTTGACGTCAAGGCAAACGTCGATCTCGATGTGAAGACCGACAACGGCGACAACCGCGACAACGACTACGACTGGAGCTACAAGTCGGACGACGACACGAACATCAAGACGACCAACATCAACGATAACGACACGACGACGACCACAAAATCGGACTACGACTGGAGCTATGACGCCAAGTCGTACAGTGACGACGACGTCGACATCAAGACGATCACCGACAACGACACGACCACCAAGACGGACACGGATATCGACACCGACATCAAGACGATTACCGATACCAAGACGACCACCGACAGCCACAATACCAGCGACAGCTTCAACAAAACGGACACGGACTTCGCCGTGATTGACGATGTCAAGGACTTCGGGAACCTCGGCGTAGCCGGCCACGACCTCACCTTCGACATCGGGGATGACTTCTCCTTCACCCTCAATATCGACAATATCCTCAACGGCTCGCTTTCCGGCGAAGGCGCCGATTCCGTCTTCAGCACTGTCCAAGCCAACCATCTCGCGGACCAGGATAAGGCCTGGAACATCACGATGGAGAATGGCGGCGCTCAGAATCACCTGAGTGCGAATGCCGGCACGGCGAACGGTGCTGACGGCATGGATATGGACAGCAAGGGCTGGGACCTCAAGGCGGGTGACGACGTCGCAGGTACTTCCACGGCAGACGCTTCGGCAATTCTTGCCAATTCGGGCTTCCATATGGAGCTCGTTCAGGGCGCGAACATGCTCAGCAACGCTGTGGACTCCAGCGTCATCGGCGGTAACTCGCATGTTTCCGATGTCGGCGAAGATTCCAGCGGACACTGACCTCCAAGACCAAGAAAAGACTGCACCGGCTTCCGCCGGTGCAGTTTGAATGCTTGCGTGCGAATTGACGAACAGCGCGGCTCCAGCAGAAGGGGATCGCATGGCCGGTCGTTTCTTCGAAAGGGAGGGCCAAGGCAATGCAAATCGAGAAATTCTCAGAAATTATCGCCCATTTCATCGGCATATTCGAAACGACGACCGAAGAAATGAGACTGCGTGCAGAGCTGACCGCGGGCACGGGTCCTGTTGAAAATGAGCCCACGCTCGACGACCTCGTCGCCAACACCCCCGCCTTCGCTTCCGATCTTATGCTCAAAGACTACGATCCCGACGTCGACTACAGAAGCGTCAGTTATGAGATCGTCTATGGCGGGGCCCGCCGCTTCGGCCGCCCCTTCGAGGAAAGCATCGAAAAGCTCTCCGAGATTGCGCACCGCGATGTGTCGTCGTTGCCTCGGTTCGGCAGTCCGCAGGACATCAACGTCGAGGACGACGAACAGCTGCAGGTTTTCAATGGCCCCGGATCGGTGATCGGATACGCTACGCAGGTCAACGTTCTCTTTGACGACGACTATCTCGATATGACGGATGGCTACCATGCCCCCCGGGACACGAGCTTCGTCACCGAACGGCTGGCAGAGTTCAATGACCAAACCGAAATATTCACTCCCTTTGCCAGCTTGCAACGAACCGACACTTTCGAAGGTGTCAAACATATCGCCAACGATATGGAATCCTACATTCAGGTGGTGAAGGATTCTGGCCAGACATCGCTCGGAACGAACGAACCGCCGGCAGACAATCCAAACGACCAGGCGCATGATTTCGTCCTGGCGGGATCCGAGATCACCGGAACCCACATGAACGGCAAGCTTGTTTCAGAAATACCGGCGCTGGACGATCTGCTGCCGGACCGTGGTCTTGCCAAACTGCCGGAAGATCCCGACGAAACCCAGACCTCGGTCGAGCAGCATGACCCGGCTTCAAGCAGCCTGGAGGTCACTGCCGGCGCAAACCTCGTCGCAAATATAGCCTCCGTCATCAATACCGCGGTAATCTCTTCCGTGACGGCCATCATGGGCGACTACCACCAGATCGATGCCATCACGCAGGTTTACGCCTACAGCAACGATGACGATATCGCCTCGATGTTCCACTCCTCGGCAGATGCTGCCGATGACGCCGGTGTCACGGCCTACAATATAGCCAGCTTTGAACGCAGCACGTATCAATCGCCCCAGCCGGAGACGACCGTCGATGCACATGGCGACCCCATCTTTCCGATGGCCTGGCGGGTCAGCATCGTCAACGGCGACGTATCCTTCGTAAACTGGATCGAGCAGTATCATTTCGTCAGCGATAACGACACGATGACCGTCACGACGAGCGGCTCGCAAACGACCGTTCTGACCGGCGGCAATACGACACTGAATTTCTCGTCGTCCTTCCAGATGGGCCTGCAATACGATCTGGTGATCGTCGGCGGCAGTGTCTACGACATCAATAGCATCACGCAGATTTCACTTCTCTACGACAACGATTGGGTTCGCGCCGAGGACGGCACGGACGGCAATGCCACCGTTCAGTCCGGCAACAATCTCATCTGGAACTTTGCAGCGATCCACAATGTCGGGGCCAACGACCGGTTCGAGACCATGCCCGACTATATGCATCAGGCAGAGAAGGGAATTCTGGAGCGCGATCCGTCAATGCCTGAGGGCTTGTCCACCGATCTCAATTTCCAGGGCTATGTCGGCCTGAATGTTCTCTACATTACCGGCAATCTCTTCGACATGACCATCATCAAACAGGTCGCCGTGCTCGGAGATTCCGACGACGTGACCCAGGCAGCAGCCGAGCTCCTTAAGAATARCCAGGACGCCGTGATCACGATCGATACGGGCAGCAATACCGTCGCCAATATCGCTCAAATCGTCGACTATGACAGCTTCGGCAATACTACTTACGTTGCCGGCCAGCTCTATTCCGATGCCATTCTCATCCAAGGCGGGATCATAGAACACGATGCCACTGCGCCCGAGGCGGCAGGGGCAAAGCTTGCCAATGAAGTCATCGCCTTTCTCGATGACGATGGTCCCCATGGCACGGACAGTGGCGATGGCATCATCAACGGCGGCCATGACCTTTCATGGTCGTCCGCCCATCCCTCAGATGTAATGCAAGTCGTGGTCGCGTGACCTGGTATTGGGAGAGACCACGATGAACCAGATCTCAAAACAGATTTTTGCCAATGGCAGCGCGCTCGATCTGCGTGGCGACAAGCCGTCCCCCACAGCGGCGGATCCTCAGGATTTCATGACGCAGGCCTGCGTTTCGGCAATCGATGATGCGGTGGATCATCTTCGCCAGCTGACACACACGGCGCCCTCCCATCCAGATGAAGCCGGCACCGTCGCCGAAGAGAAAGTGAACGAAGTGCAAGCGATGCCTATCGTACGATCTGAAAGGCAGCTTTCCGGTCATGATGTTCCCGCCGTTGATACCGTAGAACCAGAAATAAAGCCGCAGTCCGGCGAAGAATTGCGAACGATGCCCGATATCGAGGCACGGCGGGCGCCTGGTGACGCCGACGAGATGAAGGCCAAGCCGGATATTCCCTTTGCCAAGACGATCGACGGCAACACCGGTCCGCTGAAGGAAAATGAGCGCCGCCCGCGGACTGGAGACGGTGGCGGTGGCGGCAAGGAACCGGATCTCGGTGGCGGTGGCGGCGGTGGCGGCGGCGGAAACAGTGGCTTCCACAAGCGCAGCGAGCCGGTGAATTTCGCCTTGAGCCTTGCGCGAGGTATCGCGGTCATCAGGCGCAACCTCGCCATCGTGATGGTCTTCACGGTCGCGATCAACGTGCTCCTGCTGGCGATCCCACTCTACCTCTTCCAGATTTCGGACCGCGTCCTGACCAGCCGTTCGATCGACACATTGGTGATGCTTTCGATCGTGGTGGTGGGCGCGGTCCTCATACAGGCTTTCCTGGATTCTGTCCGCCGCTTCATCCTGATGCGGACCGCTGTGGAACTGGAGGTCCAGCTGGGCGCCCCGATCCTCAGCGCGGCGGCTCGCGCCTCGCTGCATGGAAGCGGCAAGGATTACCAGATCCTGCAGGATCTTCAGCTTCTGCGAAGCTTCCTGACGTCCGGCACGCTGATCGCCTTCCTGGATGCTCCGTTGATGCCGCTCTTCGTGATCGTTGTCTACCTGGTGCATCCGCATCTCGGCATCATCATCATGGTCTGCTGCGCGGTCCTGTTCATGATCGCCTTCCTGAACCAGAAGCTTACGGCCAAGCAGTTCGCCGAATCCAACAGCTATCTCAGCCGCGCGAACTTTCATCTCGATTCCATGTCGCGCAATTCGCAGATCATCAATGCGCTCGCCATGATTCCGGAGGCAGTGAAGATGTGGGGCCGGGAAACGGCCGGCTCGCTAAAGTCCCATGTGCAGGCCCAGGACCGCAACATCGTCTTCACCGGCGTTTCCAAGGCTTGCCGCATGATCACGCAGGTTGGGCTTCTTGGCTGGGGCGCCCATCTGTCGCTATCGGGCGAACTGACCGGCGGCATGGTCATCGCAGCATCGATCATTTCCGGCCGCGCGCTGGCGCCGATCGAAGGGGCAATCGAAGGCTGGCATCAGTTCAACCGCTCCGCCGCCGCCTATGGCCGCATCAAGAACCTGCTGCTCACCTCGCCGCTCAACTTCCCGCGCCTGCGACTTCCCAATCCGGAAGGGCGGCTGGACGTTGAGCGAGTCCTCTTCGTCCCTCCACCTCAGAAGAAGGTGATTCTGAACGGCATCTCCTTCTCGCTGAAGAAGGGCGAATCGCTGGCAATCATCGGCAATTCCGGTTCCGGCAAGACGACACTCGGAAAGATGCTGGTGGGCTCAATCCTGCCGACCTCGGGCAATGTCCGACTCGACCTCATGGATCTGCGCAACTGGGACCAGCGGCAGTTCGGCGAAAGCATCGGCTATCTGCCGCAGGATGTGCAGCTGTTTCCAGGAACCATCAAGGCAAATATCTGCCGGATGCGTGACGACGTCGAAGACCGGCAGATCTACGAGGCAGCTGTACTGGCCGACGTGCACGAGCTGATCGCCGGTTTCCCGCAGGGTTACGAAACCGTCGTCGCCGCCGACGGCGCGCCGCTTTCGGGCGGCCAGAAGCAGCGCATCGCACTGGCCCGCGCCTTCTTCGGCGACCCCAAATTCGTCGTGCTCGACGAACCCAATTCCAACCTTGACACGCAGGGCGAAGCCGCCCTGGCAAAGGCGCTGATCCACGCCAAGAAACAGGGGATCACGACGGTCACGATCACGCAGCGCCCGGCGCTTCTGCAATGCGTGGACAAGATCATGGTCCTCAAGGACGGTACGGTCGCCATGTTCGGCGAACGTACCGAAGTGCTGCAGGCAATCTCAAAGGGCAATGGCCGCAACGGCCAGCAGCCCCCGCGTATCGAAGGGTGACGGCCATGGGAAAGAAGAAACAGGAAACGGCCGGCCCAGCGCAGCTCGAGTGGTACGGCGACGTGCCGCGGTCGATCCGTCTGCACAGCTTCGTTGGCCTAACGGTGCTTTTCGCTTCGTTTGGCGGTTTTGGATATTGGGCCGCAACCGCGCCGCTTGCCTCTGCAATCATTGCCCAGGGCAGTTTCGTTGCGACCGGCAACAACAAGGTTGTCCAGCACCTTGAAGGCGGCATCATCAAGGAAATGATGGTTGGCGAAGGCGCAAGCGTCAAGGAAGGCGACGTACTGCTGACGCTCGACCAGACAGCCGCCCTGACCAACGAACGCATGTTGAACTTGAGGCGTCTGCGCCTGGAGGCGGTTGTGGCGCRGCTGAGGGCTGAAGCACAGGGAACAAATGAATTCAAGGCTCCCGAGATCGTCATGGCAGAGGCAAGCGATCCAGACGTCAATGCGATTATCCAGAGCCAGAACGTGGTCTTTCACAGCAAGCGGGTCAAACTCGAAGAACAGCTGAACCTCATCGAGAAGAACATCAAGTCGCTGGAATATCGCTTCGATGGCTACAAGGGACAGCGCGAATCCTTCGAGCGGCAGCTGTCATTGCTGTCGGACGAGCGGGACTCCAAGGCGCGACTCGTCAAGGTCGGCTATATGCGCAAGACCGATCTACTGGCCATCGAGCGCGCCATCGCCGATGCGATGGGCGATATTTCGCGCCTGAATGGTGAGCTGAACGAGAGCGAGGCAGAAATCGCCAAATTCCGCCAGGAGGCAGTCATTGCGGTCAATTCCAACAAGCAGGCGGCACTCGATGCGCTGGAGACGGCCGAATCCGATCTCGACAGCGTTCGCGAACAGGCCCGGGAAGCAACCGGCGTCCTGGAGCGTACGGTCATCCGCTCGCCTGTGACAGGTACGGTCGTACGCTCCTATTACCACACTGCCGGCGGTGTTATCACCACCGGCAAACCGATCATGGAAATTCTGCCGGCCCATGTGCCGCTGATCCTGGAGGCGCAGGTATTGCGTACCTCCATCGATCAGCTTCACGAGGGCCAGACGGCGGCGATCCGCCTCACTGCCCTCAACAGACGCACGACGCCGGTCCTGGAAGGAAAGGTCTTCTATGTTTCGGCAGATTCGGTCGAGGAAAATTCCGGCTTGTCCGTCAAGGACGTGTACATCGTGCGTGTGCAAATTCCCGACTCTGAAATTGCCCGCATTCACAATTTCCACCCGGTTCCTGGCATGCCGGCAGAAGTGCTGATCCAGACCTCGGAGCGTACCTTCTTCGAATATCTGAGCAAGCCAGTTGCCGACAGCATGTCGCGCGCATTCAAGGAGCGTTAAACACAGAAATGGCCGAAGCACTCAACGAAATGATCTGATATAATCCATGTATCATCAACGTTGAGCCGAGGGAGTTCAGCATGACGGCCATGTCCGATGTATTATTAAGGGTTGGCCGGCTAAACTATGTTTGGACGAATACAGAAAGCCTGCTGATCTATATTATCGCCCATCTTCTCAACGTGGAGAAGGAAGCTGCAGTGGTTGTTTTTCTGACACTCAACACGACGCGCGCGCGCATCGATCTCGTCGAGCGTCTCGCAAAGCTTCCTTCGACTCCGGCTGCGGACCGCAAGGCCGTTCTTTCGGCCATGTCGCGCCTGAAGAAGGAATCGAAGATGCGCAACAAATACAATCACTGCATCTATTCCTTCGATGAGAAGGGCGAAATTTCCAGCACGCAACTCATGCGCCTGGTGGAGGACGACAAGGAAATCCGCTACGGAAAGATCGAGCAGATGAATGACCGGGAAATAGAGCTTCTTGAGAAATCGATTGCTGAGATCGTCAATATCAGCAAGGCGCTTTGGGCCTTCATCCATGCAAGCCCGCGGATTGTGGCGCTCTGATATTGCTGTCTGAAAACAATCGCTTCGGGCTAATCCGATTTCGTCTCAAGGAATCACCCGGACGGTTTATTTGAAGATCGATGTTTCTCACTAGACTGGATTCTCCCGAATTACGTATAGGGTATTGGGAGGGGGCATGCGCATCGATATCATTGATACGGTAGCCGGCTTCGATGCCGTACGCGATAACTGGGATCAGGTTTATCGGGACGATCCGGACGCCCAACATTTCCTCTCCTGGACATGGCTCAAAGACTTTCTTGCGCACCGGGGCCGTTGGTTTGTCCTGGCGCTGCGCGAGCGGCAGCGGGATGCTCGCTACGTCGCCTTTTTGCCGCTCAGGTTACTGACCAAACTCGATGAGCAGAGCGGGCTTTTCTATGACGAAATCGTCATGGGCGGAAATTATTCGGCCGACTATACCGGCCTCCTTGTCATGCCCGGCTACGAGCAAAAAGCCATCGACGGCTTTGCGGCCTACCTCAAACAGCAGAACTGGACGCATCTTCGGCTAGAACATTTCAGCGGGCCGGCGGAACGCCGGGAGAAGATGATCACGGCGCTGCAGGGGCCGCTAGTCATGTTTCGTGATAATGCCCCGACCAGCAAAGACAATATCGACAATACGATCTGCCCGGTCGTCTTTTTGCCTGAGAGCTGGAACGATTATCTGGAGCAGAAGATGAGCAGTCAGACGCGCCAGAAGCTGCGTCGCTTCCTGCGCAAGCTCGATGGCGACGAGGGCTACCGGATCACCATGGCGACGCCCGACACCATCGATCGGGACCTTGGCATTCTTTTCGATTTCTGGCGCACGCGGTGGACGGAGCGCAAAGGAGCGGAGCGAACGGAGCGGCTCATCAATTCCACCCGCAAAATGCTGATGGACTGCTTCAGAAGCGGCACGCTCGACGTCCCGGTCTTCTGGTTCGGTGAACAGCCGCTCGGCGTCCTCGCCAACATCATCGACCGCCCGAAAAAGACCATCCTCTTCTATATCACCGGTCGCGACGAGAACTGGAGGACGCCATCTCCCGGTCTGGTGCTGCATGGCTATTGCATCCGCCGGGCCATCGAGGACGGCTTCCGTTTCTATGATTTCCTGCGCGGAAACGAAGCTTACAAATACGCCTTCGGCGCTGACGAGCGACGGATCAGTTATACGCTCTTCAGGACCCGCAACGGACACAATCTCGGCGGCGTCCTGCATCCGCGCAGCGTCAACTATGCCTACCAGCAGGCGCTCGAAATGTATCAAAAGGGCGAAAAGGGAAGGGCCGAGATTATCTTCTCCCAGGTTCTGCAATCCTCGCCGGGCCATGTGGGCGCCGAATTCGGCATTGCCAACCTGCTCTTCGACCGGGGGAAGCTGACCGAAGCCCTTGCCGCCTACCAGTCGCTGCTGGAGCGCACCGCCGAGCCGCTGCCGATCTCGCTTCGCCTTGGAGATACGCAACTGGCGCTGAAGCTCTATGAGGACGCGGTCGTGACCTTCCGTCGCGTCGGCGAGCAGGCGCCCCATATGGTACAGGCCCGCTATAAGGAGGGTATCGCGCTCATCGCAGCTCGCCATCTGACGCAAGCCGAGACAGTCCTCGCGGCGATCCAGGATATCCATACCGACGATCCGGCCGCCATTCCCTATACCCAGCTTGCTTACGTTGCGCTCGAGCGCCTACGCCAGCATAATGCGGCACTGGCAGCCGACGAGCAGGTCCCACAAGGTATGATGGGACTGCCGCGAAAACGCGGCGGCGAAAAACGCCGCCCCCGCATGCACTAAAATCCTTCAAGCATGTCGCTCAAAGCCGCTGCGCTGCTGCGCAATACTTCGGGCCTGCAGAGTTCAGGCACCCATCTCGGTCTGGTGCCTGATATCATCAGCGAGCGGATGCAAGATATCGGCCGGCAGGGTGCCGACAAGGCTGTAGCCCATGCCGCCGGATGCCCAGCTCCAGCCTTCAACATTTCCGTCAGCATGCGGAGCCATGGGCTTGTTCTGATCGGCGAGCATGGGCCGCGTCAGCACGACGAGACGCGTTCCCCGATCATCGTCATACATCAGCATCAATCCGGCACCATGCGACGTCGAGATCATCCTGCCACCCATCAGGCGATAGCCCGATCCGGAGAGATCCGGCACTACCGGCTTGCGGCCCATGCGCTCCGTCGCCCAGTCGACGAGTTCGGCCATATTGTCGGCACGAAGCTCGACCGGCCTTATCCTGTCGGGCGCGTAAGTGGCGAAGCTGTCGGCTGCTTCATCAGCGAGCGCCACTATGCCTTCGCCTGGATGCCGATACATTCCATGCAGCATCCAGCCCCCTGAACCGCCAGCGACGAGAAGAACGACAGCGGCAGCCGCCATACGCCATAAGGGCAGCCGGCCCGGCTTGCGCGATTCCAGCAGATGGCTGAGGTTTAGCCGGCTCGGGATCGGTTCTTCGGCGATGGCGCTGAGCGCAGTCCGCAAATCGAGCCGCTGCCTGCCGTAACTATCGATTCGCGCGGCGATATCAGGATGGGTTTCAAGATAGGCGCAAACCTCGGCTTCACGTGCCTCATCCAGCGCACCGTCCACAAATCCGTGGAGATCATCCTCGGTGATCGGTTTTACGCTCATTTTATTCTCCGAAGATGGGCGGCAGCCCCCTGTGTTGCCTGCCCGGGGTTCTCCAACATCTGCCTTAGCCGCTCACGGGCGCGCGACAGGCGCGACATGACGGTGCCGATCGGGATGGCCAGGACCTCGGCTGTCTGCGAATAGGACAGATCCTCGACCGATACCAGCAGCAACACGCTGCGCTGCTCTTCGGGAAGCAGCTCCAGCGCCTGAAGGATATCGCGGCTCATCAGGCTGTCTTCCTGTGTCGGCTGTCGGGCAAACGCACTTTCATCCACCTTCTCAATGGGCAGATGTTCGCCACGGCGTGCGTTCTGCTTCAACCGGTTGACGGCCAGATTATGAAGGATGGCGAATACCCAGGTGCGCGGATCGTCGTTTCGGCGATGATGCCAATGAGCAATGACCCGCTCCAGGCAATCCTGAACGAGATCGTCGGCTGCCGTTGCATCTTTCAGCAATCCGTGGGCGTAGCGGCGGAGCGCCGGTATGATCGGTTCGACAAGCTGCAGAATATCACTCATGAGAGGCTTACCTTCAGGAGCTTTCGCCCGCCACCCTATCACAGGCGGCGGGCGAGAGGGATTTACTTCGCTTCGACCTGGACGACTTCGGCTGGCCCCTTATCCCCCGAGGCGGTGATGACGAGATAGCGGCGCTCAGCCTTCTCGCTGCTCTGGACGATCTGCCGGATGGGGCCAACGGCATTGACGATCGCCGAACCGGCCGGGTTTGTCATGAATGACGCCAAGGGTTGAAGATCGCCAGAACCGTCAGCCCGCGTGGAGAGTGCGAGGATATAAGGTTTCCTGGGCTCCAGGCCGGTCACGGATGCCTGCAGCACCTGTGACAGACCTTGGTCGAAAAGAGAGACACTCGTTGGTGCAACGTCGCCCTGGCTTGCCTTCGGTGCGTGCAGGGCAAGATGCGCCACCTGGCCGGCGATGCCAAGCGGCTGCAGATTCTGCATGCCATCGCCCTCGGGGACTGCATCGGGGACATAGTTGACAGCCTGCGGCGCCTGGCCGATCGGTATCGTCGCGATGACCTTGTTTGTCAGTGTGTCGATTGCTGCAAGCGCATCGGCATTTTCGAGACCCACATAGACGCGCGTACCATCGCCTGATGGCCAGACGCCGTGCGGAAGATTGCCGACAGGAATTGTCGCGACCTGTTGGAAGTTATCCGTGCGATAGACCTTCACCTGATTGAGTCCACCGACGGAGACATAGGCAAAGTCGCCATTGGCATTGTGAACGATGTTGACGTGATTGGTGATCGGCCCGGTATCGATGGTCTTGATAAGATCAAAGGGTGCTTCGGCGTTAAAGACCTGCGTCTTGCCGGTATCCTTCAGGGTGAACCAGACCTGCTTGCCATCAGGCGTTGCCGCAATATTGGGGCAGAAAGGGCTTTCCTGCTTGATGTGGCCGACAATCTGGTGATCGGCGACGGAAACGACTACGGTCTCAGGGTTGAACGAGGAGCAGATGTAACCGTACTTGCCGTCCGGCGAGAAGATCTGCATGCCCGGACCAGCCGGCACCTTGATCTGCATCTTCTCCTCATAAGTATGCGCATCGATGACGGAGATGTAATCCTCTCCGCGAACGGTGACCCAAACTTCGTTGCCATCGGGTGTAAAGAATGCCTCATGCGGCGAGCGGCCCACATAGGTGGTGTGCTTTACCGTATTCGTGGCCGTGTCGATGAAAGTCACCGAATTCGAGCCGATCGAAACGACGGCCAGCGTTTTGTGGTCCGGCGAAAAACCCATGCCATGGACCAGGACCTGCCCCCGATAGAGCGGGCTCAGATTGCCGGGCTGCGGATCGCCGAGACGGATGACGCCGAGCAGTTTGTTTGTGGATGGATCAGTAACTGAAACCGTATTGGAGAACTGTTCGGCAGCATAGACGCGATCCCTGCTGCTGACCGGGATATCCGGATCGGAGACCGCGCCCGGCGCCTGGCCGGCGAAGCTCACTGAGGGCGCCAGCATCGTGCCGGCGAGAAGGCTGAGGGCGAGAAGGCTAGACTTCATGACAGGGTCCTTTCAGTTGCCCATTTTCATATTCGGATCCATAGCCGGCATCATCGACATGCCGGCGCCGGAGGGAACGGGAGTTTGCGGGGGAATTTGAGTTGGCGCCGGATCCGAAGGCGGAAGAGGATCACCGAGAGCCAGTCGCATCGCAGCAATTTCCTGCTGCTGATCGACGATGATTTCCTGGGCAATGCGCTTGAGCTGCTCATTGCTGCCGTAGCGCAGATAGGTCTGCGCCATATCGATCGCCCCTTGATGATGAGGGATCATCATCTCCACAAAATCCCTGTTGACGTCGCCCGTCGGTCTCACCGCCATGTCGTTCATCATCTTCGCCATGGCGGCRTCATTTTCCGACAGAAACGGGGCCTCTTCCGTAACCGCGGAGGTGGCATGTTGATGCGATGCAGGGCCGTCGGCAAAGGCAGAAGCGGACAGGATCACGAAGATCGGCGCTGCCAGCGGAAGGAATCCTTTTCGGGGAAAGACGTTCATGCGGGCTCCTTTTTCATGCAGAGCGGTTTCATGAACGTAGACAACAGCACTGTTGTTTTATTCCGATTGGTCTGGATATTTTTCCGCGAGCAGAAGGCCCTTGTTTGTGGCTGGCCGAGCGCCTCGCTTCGTCCTGACGGTGAGGGAAGAGAGCGCCGCGGGAATGCACGGCCATTCCGCGCCGTTACCTTTTCCGACTCGGAAGAGGCCGAAGACGCCGAGCATCAGGCTCGCGACGAACTTCAGGCTGTTTTCCGGACCGTCAACAGGGGCTTGTTGGATGAATATGCCGGTATTGAGAACCAGGATGCCAGGCTCCGAGGCTGGCGTAGCTCAGCATCCCAAGTGGCCCAGTGGCGATGACGACGAAGACCATCGGTCCGACGACTACCGCTCGCAGCTTTGTCGGAATGCGTCTATCACAGGCTTGAGCGGCGTACGGCCACGGCTGGGCCGGACGCGCGCAACGGAAACGGGTGCGTCTCGCTCCACAGACGTTCGTGTTTTGCGCGCGGAGCAGGGCTGCCCAGGGAACTCCAATCGAGACGTTTTTGCCGACCGTCACGCGAACCGATCGTGACAACCTTTGTTCCAGGTTTCGTAAACTTCCTTGTCGTCATCCAATCCCTTCAGCTGCGGCAGAACTTCAGCCCCTCTCTTCTGGAGGGCCTGCCGGGGAGATCGAGCGAAGCTCACACAAATTGGAAATCCGCCGACTGCAGGCTCGACACGGCCACGTTCTTCAGCGTGATGGTGTTGTCAGCATCGGCTGTGATGATCGTGTCGTTGCCTGACAGGGTCGATACGGCGAGCAGCGATGCCCAGTCGGCAAAGATCGTGTGATCGATCCTGATCGTATCATGTGCCCCGCCAGCCACCTCGAAATACATGATCGTGTCGTGCCCCCAATTCGGCTCGTAGACGAAAAAGTCCGCGGCCATTCCACCGATAAGGACGTCGTCTCCGGCGCCACCTGTCAGCGTATTCGACCCGAAGGCATTGCCCACAATCCGATTATCGAGTGCATTGCCTGTTCCGACAAAGGCTTCCCAGCCGTCGGCACCCGAGCTCAAGTTTTCGATGTTTTCTCCCAACGTATAGTTGGCGAGGGACGTTTGCACCTGGTCGATCCCTTCACCGGCATTTTCGATGACGGCGTCTCCGGCGCTGTCGACGATGTAATAGTCGTTGCCCTTGCCGCCGATCAGCGTATCGCTACCGCCTCCGCCATTCAGCGTGTCGTTGCCGGCACCCCCGGTGATCGTATTGGAGAGCGCATTGCCGATACCAGTAAAGTCGCCGGTGCCGGTGTAGGTGAGGTTTTCGACATTGGCAACAAGTGCCAGGCGGTCGAGCCCGGTCTTCACCGTGTCGGTGCCTGCACTTGCATCTTCAGTCACCACGTCACCGGCGACATCCACGATGTAGGTGTCGTTGCCGGCGCCGCCGATCAGCGTATCCTCACCGGCTCCCCCGTTGAGCGTGTCGTCACCGTCGCCACCCGACAGCCGGTCGGCCGCAGCTCCCCCGGTGATCGTGTTGGCAAGGCTGTTGCCTGTTCCGGTGAAGGCTGCCGACCCGGTGTAGGTCAGGTTCTCGATATTGTCGGCAAGCGTATAGGCCGACGACCCAGCCTTGACCGTATCGATGCCCGCATCGACACTTTCGGTGACGACGTCACCGGCATTGTCAACGATGTAGGTGTCGTTACCGGCGCCGCCGATCAGCGTGTCGGCACCTGCTCCGCCGTTCAGTGTGTCGGCGCCTGCACCGCCGGTGATCACGTTCGCCGCAGCATTGCCGGTGCCGGTGAAGGCAGCCGACCCGGTGTAGGTCAGGTTCTCGATATTGTCGGCAAGCGTATAGGCCGCAAGCGCGGTCTTGACCGTATCGGTGCCCGCACCTGCTGCCTCCGTGACAACGTCGCCCACGACATCCACTATATAGGTGTCATCGCCGATACCGCCGACCAGCGTGTCGGCTCCCGCCCCACCGTCCAGCACGTCGTTGCCGGCACCGCCGGTGATCGTGTTGGCCAAGGCATTGCCGGTCCCGGCAAAATTGCCGCTGCCGGTGAAGGTCAGGTTCTCGACATTGGCAATGTTGGTCAGCGCATAGGCAGCAAGCGCCGTCTTGACCAGATCCGTGCCTTCGTTGGCGGCTTCGGTCACGACGTCACCGGCGACATCCACGATGTAGGTGTCGTTGCCCGCACCACCAATCAGCGTATCGGCGCCCGCCTTGCCGTCCAGCGTATCGGCGCCTGCCGCACCCCTGATCGTGTTGGCAAGATCGTTGCCCGTACCGGCAAAGGCCACCGTGCCCACATAGGTCAGGTTCTCGACATTGTCGGCAAGCGTATAGGCCGACGACCCAGCCTTGACCGTATCGATGCCCGCATCGACACTTTCGGTGACGACGTCACCGGCATTGTCAACGATGTAGGTGTCGTTACCGGCTCCGCCGATCAGCGTATCCGCACCGGCTCCGCCGTTCAGCGTATCGGCGCCGACACCGCCAGTGATCACGTTGGCCGCAGCATTGCCGGTGCCGGTGAAGGCTGCCGACCCGGTGTAGGTCAGGTTCTCGATATTGGCGAGGGCCGCAATCGAATAGGCAGCAAGCGACGTCCGGATCTCGTCCGTGCCCGCACCTGCTGCYTCCGTGACCACGTCGCTTGCGACATCCACGATATAGGTGTCATTACCGGCTCCGCCGACCAGCGTGTCGGCTCCCGCCCCACCGTCCAGCACGTCGTTGCCGGCCCCGCCGGTCAGCTTATCGGCGGCCGCTCCGCCCTTGATGATATTGTCCAGCTCATTGCCGGTACCGGTGAAGGCGGCAGACCCGGTATAGGTCAGGTTCTCCACATTGGCACCCAGCGTGTAGGCCGCCAGGCCCGTCTTTACGGTATCGATACCCTCGCCGACATTCTCGACGACGATATCGCCGGTGCCGATGATATAGGTGTCATCGCCTGCCGCACCCTTCAGCGTGTCGATCCCTGCCCCGCCCGTCAGGATATTGTTCAGCGCATTGCCGATGCCGGTGAAAGTCGTCGTGCCGGAGACGGTCAGGTTCTCGACATTGCTGCCGAGCGTATAGCTCGCGAAGTAGACCGACTGCACGTACACCGTATCGCTGCCCTCGTCGGCAGCCTCGGTGACCGTATCCCCGCCATTGTCAACCCAATAGATGTCGTTGCCGGTACCGCCGGAAAGCGCATCAGCGCCCGTGCCGCCATCCAGCGTGTCGTCGCCGGCGCCGCCAATCAGCGTGTCATTGCCGGCCCCGCCGATCAACCTGTCGTTACCCGCACCACCGTCCAGAACGTCGTTGCCGGCGCCCCCGGTGATCGTGTTGGCCAGTATATTGCCCGTCCCGGAAAAATTGCCGGTGCCAGTGAAGGTCAGGTCCTCCCGGAAAAATTGCCGGTGCCAGTGAAGGTCAGGTCCTC